>NZ_JAFLVR010000042.1 GCF_017315985.1 Candidatus Enterococcus murrayae
TGCCAGATCATATCCACATGTTAGTAAGAGTTCCACCGAAAATAAGCATTTCTCAGTTCATGGGATTTTTAAAAGGCAGAAGTGCGACTCTGATCCATGAGCAGCATGGAAACTTAGTCTATAAATATGGGAATAAAAGTTTCTGGTCCAAAGGATATTACGTAAGTACAGTGGGGTTGAATCAAAAGACAATCGCAAAATATATAAGAGAGCAGGAATCAGATGATCGTATTCGAGATAGTATAAGTAAACGAGAATACGTTGATCCATTCAAGAGTAAGAAAAAGAAATAAAGTAGCGAGCGCCGAGCGGTTGGCGGTCTTTTGGGAAGCTCCATTTATGGAGTACGTGAGTGGGGACCTCTTCTAGAGGTGTTAAAAAGCCACCCGTTTTCACGGGTGGATGGGTTACTTATAGTTGAGCTATACAATGCTTTTTTTCATCAAAATTACAACTAATCTGCTTGTGATATGTAGGGAAATTAAAAAAACACGTTGAAGGAGTGGTTTATCGAAAAATTAGAATAAAAATCTCTCAGCAATGTTTAATAATTCACATTTTTAAGGTATGATAATACAAAGGTGACAAATACCTAAAGCGATGTGCCAGAAGGGATTTAGTGAGAATTAATCTCAATTAGCAGGTCGGAATTTATGAGAGCCATTTAGTCATTAATTGTTCAAAATTTTATTCCAAAACGATAATAGTCAGCTTGTTCTGGCTTTATATATGCACCACAAATGTATAAACCTATAAAAGAAAGGATGAAAGAAATGACATTAGCAAAAATCGTTTATGCAACTAACACAGGAAACACAGAAGGAATCTCTGAAATTCTGGAGGATGCTTTTGAAGAAATCGGCGTTGACGTAGAACGCGTTGAAGCAGATGATGCAGAGGCAGATTTTTATGAAGATGCAGATATCTGTGTTCTAGCTACTTATACTGATGGAGATGGTGAACTACCGTTTGATTTGGAAGATTTGCACGAAGAGCTGCCAGATGTAGATTTATCAGGAAAAATTTATGGTGTAGTTGGAAGCGGAGATAGCGAATTATATCCTGATTATTTCTGTCAAGCTGCGATTGCTTTTGATGAAGCCTTTGCAAAAACAGGTGCAAAAAAAGCAGCGGAAACAGTGAAAATTGAAAATGAAGCTGATGATGAGGATGAAGAAGTATTGAAAGCATTTGTGAAAGCTTTAGTAGAAGCAGCGGAATAAGAGTCACATTGGAAGAATGGAGTGAGATTTTGTTTAAAGTATTAGAACGTAAGGAACTGGCGCCAACGGAATATGAGATTTTGGTTGAGGCGCCACGAATTGCCAAAAAAGCACAACCAGGGCAGTTTGTGATCTTGCGAATCGACGAACAGGGTGAGCGGATTCCGCTGACAGTCGTGGATACAGACAAAGAAGCGGGTTGGGTACGCTTAATCTTTCAAGTGATCGGCAAATCGACTGCCCAGCTCGCTACTGTTATGGCCGGCGAAGCCCTGATGGATATTGTTGGTCCTCTTGGTAAAGCAACTGACATTGAAAATTATGGTACCGTTCTCTTGGTAGGTGGCGGCGTGGGTATCGCCGCGCTGTTCCCGATCGTCAAAGGACTGAAAGAAGCGGGCAATCATGTAATCACTATTCTTGGAGCAAAAAATAAAGATTTATTGATTCTTCAGGAAGAATGTGCCAAATATTCTGACGAACTGATTTTAATGACTGATGACGGTTCGGTTGGACAAAAAGGGCTGGTTACTCAAGCAATGGAGGATGTTTTTAAACGCGAGGAAATCTCGATGGCTTGGGCAATTGGACCGAGCATTATGATGAAGTTTTGTACAATCACTGCGCAAAAATATGATGTGTCGATTTATGTTTCCTTAAATCCAATTATGATTGATGGAACAGGAATGTGCGGTGGCTGTCGTGTGACGGTGGCTGATTCTATTAAATTTGCCTGTGTTGACGGCCCAGAATTTTTAGGTGAGGAAGTCGACTGGGATGAGTTTGTTAATCGAATGCAGCAGTATCGTCCAGAAGAATTGACGGCTAATGAAAGATATGAAAAGCAGGTGAGTTCAAATGGCTAAACGCAGTTATACAAAAACACCCATGAGAGAACAATCGCCTGAGATTCGAAATCAAAACTTTGATGAAGTTGCTTTAGGTTATAGCTTGGAAGAGGGACAGTTAGAAGCAAGCCGCTGTTTACAGTGTAAAAATGCTCCTTGTATTACAAATTGTCCTGTAATGATCGATATTCCGGGGTTCATCAAGGCAATTGAGGAGGGGGATATGCCCCTAGCCTATGAAATTTTAAGCCGATATACTAATTTACCGGCAATTTGTGGTCGAGTATGCCCTCAGGAAAAACAATGTGAGATGGTTTGCCGTTTAGGCCGCTCGAAAAAATTTGAACCTGTGGCAATCGGAAAACTAGAACGACTTGTTGCGGACTGGGCTCTAGAACAGCCGATTGATTACAAAGAGGTAACTGGTGACAAAGGTCGAGTAGCGGTAATTGGTTCAGGACCTTCTGGCTTAACGGCAGCTGGTGACCTTGTGAAGTTAGGTTATGATGTGACAGTCTATGAAGCGCTGCATGCGCCAGGCGGAGTATTAACTTACGGTATTCCTGAATTCCGCTTACCAAAGCGCATTGTCAAAAAAGAGATTGACCGCATCGTCGCTCAAGGTGTGAAAATCGAAACGAATGTAGTTGTCGGAAAGACAATCACAATGGATGAAATTATCACTGATTTTGATGCTTGCTACTTGTCAGTTGGAGCAGGAGCGCCAAGATTTCAAGGAATCAAAGGAACGTCATTAAATGGTGTTTATTCATCTAGTGAGTATTTAACTCGGGTCAACCTAATGCACGGTTATCAATTTCCGGAATATGATACACCAGTTCAAAAATCTAAAAATGTAGTTGTTATCGGAGGCGGAAACGTCGCGATGGATGCGGCACGTTCGGCTAAACGTTTAGGAGCGGACAAGGTGTCGATTGTCTATCGTCGCTCGTTAGAGGAGTTGCCAGCTCGTGAGGAAGAGTATCACCATTCTGTAGAAGAGGGGATCGAATACCATTGGTTGAGCAATCCGATTGAATACATAGATGATGGCGAGGGACGTTTGAAAGCTGTTAAATGTGTTCAGATGGAGTTAGGCGAACCAGATGAGTCAGGGCGTCGTCGACCGATCGTGATTCCCGGCAGTGAATTCATCATCGAAGCTGACACGGCAATCGAGGCAATTGGTCAAGGGGCTAATAAAGTATTATTAGATACGTTCCCAGAGTTAGCACTGAATAAATGGGGCTATATTGATGCAGATGAAGAGACAAGCGCGACTTCGATTCCTGGTGTGTTTGCCGGTGGCGATATCGTAACAGGTGCCGCGACGGTCATTTTGGCAATGGGCGCCGGAAAAATTGCAGCAAATGAAATTGATCAATACATTCAAAAGACAAGGCAGGAGCAATTGGTCTAAGCGAGGTGCAAATGATGAAAACAATGAAAACAATGGATGGAAACACCGCAGCGGCGCATATCTCTTATGCATTTACTGAAGTTGCCGGAATCTATCCGATCACGCCTAGTTCAACAATGGCAGAGGTCGTTGACGAGTGGGCAGAGCAGGGTCGCAAAAACATTTTTAATGAGACAGTTAAAGTAGTCGAAATGCAATCAGAAGCAGGTGCTGCAGGAACGGTTCACGGTTCTTTGAAAACAGGCGTTTTAACTACGACTTATACAGCTTCACAAGGATTATTGTTAATGATTCCTAATATGTTTAAAATTGCTGGTGAACTACTGCCGACTGTGTTTCATGTAGCTGCTCGAGCAGTGTCTACTAATGCCTTGAGTATTTTCGGGGATCATAGTGATGTAATGGCTGCTCGCCAAACAGGTTTTTGTATGTTGGCAGAAGGTGGCGTTCAGGAAGTTATGGATTTGTCAGCTGTTGCTCATTTAGCGAGTATCGAAGGCAAATTGCCATTCATGAATTTCTTTGATGGATTTAGAACAAGTCATGAACTGCAAAAAATTGAAGTCATTGATTATGAAGACTTGAAAGCAATGATGAACTGGGAGGCATTAGCTGAATTTAGAAGATTGGGTATGAATCCGAATCGACCTAACGTATCGGGTACAGCGCAAAACCCAGACATTCATTTTCAACAAAGAGAAACAGTCAACCGCTATTATGACGAAATGCCTGCAATCGTTCAGAAGTACATGGGGAAAATCAATGAGCTGCGTGGTACAGATTATGATTTGACCAATTATTACGGTGATCCAGAGGCGACAGAAGTGATAATTGCGATGGGCTCTGCTTCACCAACAATTCAGCAAACAGTGGACTATCTAAATGCCAATGGCCGTAAAGTCGGTTTTATCGACATTCATTTATACCGTCCATTCCCAGCTGAAAATCTATTGGCGAAATTACCGACAACAGTGGAAAAAGTAGCAGTACTTGACCGAACAAAAGAACCTGGATCAGATGGTGAGCCTCTATTATTAGATGTTCAAAGTGTTCTTTATCGACATACAAACCGTCCAATCGTTATTGGCGGCCGTTATGGAATTGCATCAAAAGACGTGACACCAGATCAGATCGTTGCTGTTTTCGATCAGATGCTCTTACCCGCAACTGAAATGAAGCAACGTTTCACTGTCGGAATCAAAGATGATGTAACGAACCTATCTTTACCTATGAACGATGTTTTGGACCTAACACCAAAATCCACCTTCCAAGCAAAATTCTGGGGGTTGGGTTCAGATGGTACTGTAGGAGCAAACAAACAGGCGATTAAGATTATTGGGAATAATACAGATTATTATGCTCAAGCTTATTTCTCCTATGATTCCAAGAAATCGGGCGGCTTGACGAATTCTCACTTACGTTTTGGTAAAGAGCCGATACTTTCTACCTATAATGTTGAAGCTGCAGATTTTGTCGGCTGTCATAATAGTGCATACATTCATCAATATGATTTGGTGAAGGGCTTGAAAGACGGCGGAACCTTCCTGCTGAATACTGTTTGGGATGAAGAGAGAGTCAAAACATTACTGCCGAATCGGATTAAGCGTTATTTAGCTGAACATAATATCAATTTCTATATTATCAATGCGATGGAGATTGCACAAAAAACAGGTCTAGGTGGTCGGATTAACCAAGTGATGTCAACAGCTTTCTTTGAGCTAACGGATATTATGGATCACGAAACCTATTTGCCATTGTTAAAAGCAGAGGTCGATGCGGCCTATGGTAAGAAATCTAGAACAATAGTTGAACGCAACTGGCAAGCGATCGATGCGACTGTAGCTGAGTTGAAGAAAATTGAGATACCAGCTGAGTGGGCAGAGATAGAAGTGAAGCCGCTTGTAAATGCGGATGATTCAAATAAACCAGCGTACATTCGCAATATTCTTGACCCAATCAATCGTCAAGAAGGAAATCAGCTTTCAGTCAATGATTTGATTGAAAACGGCATGTTAGGTGGAGTAATGCCTTCTGGCACTGCAGCCTATGAGAAGCGTGGAATTGCTTTGGAGGTTCCTGAATGGATTCCTGAAGCATGTACGATGTGTAATGAGTGTGCCTTTGTTTGTCCTCATGCGGCAATTCGACCATTTCTGGCGGATGAAGAAGAGATGGAGGCAGCACCTGAAGGCTTTATCACTCGTGATATGCGCGGAAAAGATGGCTTTAACTATCGCATTCAAGTTTCATTGGAAGATTGCACGGGTTGCGGACTCTGTGTAGAAGCATGTCCGGCGAAAGAAAAGGCGCTAGTTATGAAGTCTTACGAAGATCAAAAAGAACAAGCTGTAAACTGGGCGTTTGCAATGACTCTGCGTCAAAAAGAGAATCCAGCGAAGAAATTCTCGGTGAAGGGTTCACAATTTGAGCAACCATTGCTTGAGTTCTCTGGCGCTTGTGCAGGTTGTGGAGAAACTCCTTATGTGAAGCTATTAACTCAGCTGTTTGGTGATCGAATGATGATTGCCAACACTACCGGTTGTTCTTCTATCTGGGGCGGATCAGCACCAGCAACGCCATATACTGTCAACAAAGATGGCAGAGGACCTGCCTGGAGTAATTCTCTGTTTGAAGATAATGCAGAATATGGTTTAGGAATGCATATGGCAAATCTGACAAAACGAAACCGTCTGGCCAATAAAGTACTGACGGCTCTGGAAAAGGGAATTGGTTCTGAAGATACAAAAGCTCAATTGCAGGATTGGTTGGACCATATGTCTGAAGGCGAAGGCAGCCAGCAACGTGCGGCTAAATTGCGCGCTACTTTAACTGAAGAAGCTAATGAAGAATTGCAGGCAATCTTAGCCGACAATGAAATGTTTGCGAAACCAAGCCAATGGATCATCGGCGGGGACGGCTGGGCCTACGATATCGGCTTTAGTGGTATCGATCATGTGCTGGCTTCTGGTGAAGATGTGAATATCCTCGTTATGGATAACGAAGTGTATGCCAATACGGGTGGTCAAATGTCGAAAGCAACACCATCAGCTGCTATTGCGAAATTTGCAGCCGGCGGTAAGAAGACGAAGAAAAAAGATCTTGGCATGATCGCGATGACTTATCGTGATGTTTATGTAGCACAAGTGGCGATTGAAGCCAATCCTACTCAAGCGTTGAAAGCTATCCAAGAGGCAGAAGCTTACCCAGGGCCTTCATTGATTATCGGTTATACTCCTTGTATCAACCACGGGATTCGTGGCGGTATGAGCCAATCAATTGAAGAGTCGAAGAAAGCGGTAGAATCTGGTTACTGGCCGCTTTATCGCTATGATCCTGTTCGTGCACAAAAAGGAAAAGATCCAATGCGTATCGACTTTAAGAAAACTGATTTCAGCAAGATGAATGCCTTCCTTGAAGGACAGACTCGTTTCTCTGCTTTGCATAATATTAAAAAAGATGATGAGTTAGTAGAAGAAATGCTGAATCAAACAGTTGAAGATATGGAAGAGCGTGTGAAAAGTTATACAGAACTAACAAATAAGTAAGAACGACAAATAGCGTTGATACAAAATTGTATCGACGCTATTTTTATTGTCTTAACTCCTTGCTCGAAAAGGCAGCTATCAATTTGAGCAAATAAAAAAACCGATCAAAAGATCGGTTTTTATTATTTAGCTAATTTTTTTGCAAGACGCGCTTTATCACGGTTTGCTTTGTTTTTGTGAATCAAACCTTTTGATTCAGCCATATCGATTGCTTTAGCAGCTTCTTTGTAAAGGTCGTTCATATTTTCAGCGCCAGCAGCAGCAGCCTCTTCAAATTTTTTAACAGTAGTACGCATTGCGCTCATTTGTGATGAGTTTTTAGCGTTAGCAGCTTCGCTAGTGCGAACACGTTTGATTGCAGATTCAATGTTTGGCATGGATTTCACCTCCGAATTCAGTCTTATACGGTTTTTGCCGTACAATTCAACATTACTCATTATACATAAAGCCGCTTTTCAATGCAATAAAATCGTGACAAGTTTTTTTCCTTAACAGAAAATAAGTTGAAAAACAAGTGATTAAAGAGTAAATCGAATCAAAAGAAATCACCACAATAATTATTCAGACTTTGTGGTGACCAGAGTTTTTACTGGGCTGCTTTATAGAGCGGGCAGGTCGTGCATTTTGTTTCATCAAGCTTTATGAGCTCTTTTAACGGAAACAGCATTCGCAAGCCATTCAAAATTACGAGAATAGTGCTGCCTTCATGGCCGACTACACCCAGAGGAAGTGTCAGAAACTGCAAGAAGTTGCTTGCAATCAGCAAAACGATCACACTTAAAGAAAATACAATGTTTTGCCGAACGATCCGTTTCATTTTCTTTGCTAAGCGATGACTGTACATCAACTTAGTTAGATCGTTTTTCATTAAAACCATATCAGAGACTTCCATCGCGACATCCGTTCCTTCACCCATGGCGATCCCTATGCTGGCAGTTGCTAAAGCGGGAGCATCGTTGATACCATCTCCAACCATCGCATTGATACTGTAGCCTTTTTGCTGTTGCTTCACTAAGTCTGTTTTATCCGCAGGAAGACAGCCTCCGTGAAAGTCATTCAGTCCTAATTGCTGAGCGACATATTTGGCAGCACCAGGATTATCACCCGTAAGCATGACTGTTTCCACATTTTGAGCTTGGAAATAACCGATAACTTCTTTGGTATGAGGTTTTGGCAGGTCCATCAAAGCTAGTAATGCAATAATTTGTTCATTTTTACTAAGGACAACAACCGTTTTTCCCTCCTCATGCCATTGTTCGATTAAGGGATGACATTGCGCTTTCGTCGGTTTACCAAGCTGCCAAACCTGGTGCTGATAAGTTGTTTCTAAACCAAATCCGGCACGTTCCTCTACTTGAAGCTCTAAGGCTTCTTCGTCTTTGAAAAAGTTAGTAATTGCTACAGCCAATGGATGTGTGGACTGACGTTCCATCGAGTAGAACAATTGCGGGATCAATGGATCATTAGAAAAAGTTTTATATTCAGTTACTCGTGGTTTTCCTTGGGTCAACGTTCCAGTCTTATCAAAAGAGATTGCCCGCAGATCAGCAAGTTTTTCTAACGTTTTCCCGGATTTGAATAAAATACCTTTCTTGGCACCATTGGAGATCGCCGCTAAAGTAGCAGGTGTAGCAGAAGCTACTAAGGCACAAGGGGAGGCAACGACTAGCAAGACCATTCCGCGGTAAAAACTCTCAGTAAAGCTCCAGCCTAATAAAAAGTGTGTTAATAAAATCATCAAAGGGACTGCTAGTAAAACAATTTTGACATAGACATTCTCAATTTTTTCAATGAACGTTGCAGTGGCACTTTGTTCATTTTGCGCGTTCTCAACTAGTCGTAAAATTTGCGCGAATAAAGTATCGCTGCTGTTTTTAGTTACTTCCAGAGTAAAAGCTTGTCCTAAGTTGATTGTTCCTCCGAAAGCTTCGTCATTGACTGCTTTTTCCACTGGTACAGATTCACCGGAGATTGCCGACTCATCAATCGAGGAAGCACTAAGCATCCGACCATCAATCGGGACCGCTTTTCCTTTGGGTACAAAAACAAAATCTCCCAATTTCAACTCTTCAACAGGAACAGTGACATGTTCACCATCAATAATTTTTAAGGCTTCATTTGGCGCCACATTCATCAAAGCAGTAATTTCTTTGGTACTTTTATTAGTAGCGTATTCCTCTAAAGCACCGCTTAAACAAAAGATAAATGTCAGCATTGCACCTTCAAACCAATTTCCAATTAAACATGCGCCAATCGCCGCTAAAGCCATCAGCAAGTCGACATTCAACGTATGGTCATGGACTAATTCATTGATACCTTCATAAGTCTGTTTCCAACCGCCGCTAATGATCGCTAAAACGAAAAATACGGGATAGATGGGCTGGGAAAGCCCGATTAGAATTTTACCAATAACTAAAAACAATAAACAGAAAAGGGTAGAGAGAAAAGCATTACGTTCTTTCTTACTCATCACTTTTCCTCCTTTCTTCATTATAAGGGCTCTTTTTCTCATTGCTCATGAGTAATTAGGACTCGCAAAATGAAAGTGTCGTCCTTTCACTATCATAGTATCACATTTATGCATGTAATTGATAATCAATTCGTCTAATTGAGAACGAAAGTGATTATCAATTAGTGTTGAGAATGACTATCATTAGTATTTACAAGAGAGAAAGGCAATAAATTAAGGAGAATCACGAATGCTTATCAGTATTTCAATTTATAATTAGTATTGTTAAATTTAAGCAATAAAAAAGATCTGCAAAAGATGCAGACCTTACATAGCAATCAGCCAATAGCCGATCAAGATGATTCCCAAAACGATTCGGTACCAGCCAAAAGCGGTAAAATCATTTCGTTTGATGTAATCCAATAAGAATTTAATTGCGATGATCGAAACCACAAAGGCTGTGACCATCCCAACGAGCAGAACAACGATTTCGGCGCCTCCAAAGGAATTGCCCTTCAGTAAAAATTTAACGATTTTCAGGCCACTGGCACCAAACATTACTGGTATCCCAAGGAAAAACGAGAATTCTGTCGCTACATAGCGTGAACAGCCGATAATGATCGCACCTAGAATCGTAGCTCCTGAACGTGATGTCCCAGGAATTAACGAGAGCAGCTGGAACGCTCCAACGATCAAGGCAGCTTTATAAGTAAAATCGTTTAGGCTTGTACATTTTGGCGCCTTCGTTTTATTGTGCCGTTCAACAACGATAAACGCAACCCCATAAACGATCAACATGATCGCTACTGGCAAGAACTTGTGAAAATGAGCTTCTAAAAAATCATCTAATGGAAGTCCGATCACAGCTGCTGGCAGACAAGCAATGATTACCTTGAACCATAATGTCCAAGTATCCTGCTTTTCTTCGTGAGTTTTACTGGGAGCGAAGGGATTCAATTTAGTAAAATATAAAACCACGACTGCTAAAATCGCACCTAACTGAATCACGACATTAAACATTTCAATAAAGGCAGGGGACATGTTTAGTTTGATGAATTCATCAGCTAAGATCAAATGACCAGTAGAAGAAATCGGAAGCCACTCGGTTATTCCTTCAACAATCCCAAGAATAATTGCTTTAAAAATATTGGCAATAAGCATTAAGTATACGTCCTTTCAAGTTAATAACAATAATCAGTATACCGTTTCACCTTTGAAAAGACCATCGAAAAAAAGCTAAGCTTTTTTTAAGAAAAAAAACTGCCAGCAAAAGCTGACAGTTGAAGTTCTATGCATCTGTGTGATCTGAGATTGTTTTCCCACGTTCCATATAACTGATATCATTGATTGCACGAATAGAAAATTCGCCATTTTCATAGCGGAGACGGTTGATACTACCGTTTAATAAATTTGCACGAACCGGTTGTTTTGAATCGATCAAACTCAGTAAGAATGCGATGGTCAGACCGTGAGAAACAATCAGTACATTTCCTCCACCTTGCTTTTCGCGATTTTGTGCGATATCTTCAAAGCCGCTCCAAACACGGTCACGCAATTGTGAATAAGATTCAGCCCAGTTTGCTGTGTCTGCACCTTCAACAGCATTGGCAATCTCCTCGAAACTGACATCAGTTGCAAATAAATCATCTTCTGTTTTGAAATTCAATACGCGTGGTAAAACCCCCCACATTTCCGCATCATACGCACCTTCTAATGAACCAAAACACCATTCACGAATGCGCGGATCCACGTGATAAGGAATATCTTTTCCTTCAGGATGCTCACTTAAAAGGATGCGCATTGTTTCAATAGCTCTGCCAGAATCACTTGAATAGGCTTCTTCAAATTTTGTATCTTGCAAACCTAAACCTACATAATGGATACCTTCACGACCACTCTTGGTCAGTGGTGTATCACACCAGCCTTGTACCCGTGCCAACGTATTGAACATCGTTTTACCATGTCGAACAATATAAAGATTTGTTTCTGCCATATTTAAAACCTCCAAAAAGTTGATTAATTAAAGAATGGATTTGTATCGATCTCGCGACCGATCGTTGTTGCTTCACCGTGACCTGGATAAGCCGCAAGCTCATGAGGAAGGGTGAACAAATAAGTTTTGATGCTGTAAAGCAATTGCTGCATGTCCCCAGTATATAAATCAGTGCGCCCAATACTGCCTCTAAACAATGCGTCACCTACAACGACAAAATCATCAAAGATGAAGCTGACACTGCCAATCGAATGGCCTGGCGTTGGAACGACTTGGAAAGTCATGCCCCCAATCGTGTATTCTTTCATTTCAAATTCATACTCTGCCGGCTGCACGATTAAGTCGGGCATATTATCATGGCGACCTAAACCAGAAAGATTTAAGATTGGATCACCTAACCATTTCTGTTCCAGCGGATTCACATAAACAGGAATACCATATTTATTTCGGATCTGTTCCACTGCACCAATGTGGTCATAGTGAGTATGGGTCAAGAGAATCGCCTGTGGTGTTTTTCCAATCCGCTCAATCTCTTGTATCAAGCGATCGCCTTCTGAACCTGGATCAACGACCAATAAATTTTTCTCATTATGAATCAAATAGCAATTTTCTTGCGCGATTCCGGTAACAAAACCCTCGATTTGAATCATTATTTTCCTCCCTGAAACGTAAAGTAATTTTCTTTGGTTTGATTCATTCTACTGGCCGGATAAAATTTTTTTGCCAGTAACAAAACTCAATATCACAAATACCTTCTTCATTATACCTTAAAAGTAAAAAAATTGTGGCTTCCCTGTACGATTTTGATAAATCAAATGAATGATGACAATGATAAGCCATAAAGAAAGGAAGGAAGATATTTTTAGTAGAAACTGTCTAAAAGAATAAGACTTGACGAGTACATAAAAATCTTCTATGGTGAAACAGCAAAAAGATTTTAACGAACCATTTAAGATGGGACAAAGAATGAGGTGACAATGTGGCAGTCAAAAAAATTGCGATTCGTGAGCTCGTTGAGTTCATCCTGCGCAGCGGAAGCATTGACGAAGGGAAAAGCAGCAATCATACACCTCAAGAAGGCGCACGGATTCATCGCCAATTGCAAAAAGAGGGCGGCTCAGGATACCAAAAAGAGGTTTGGTTAAAGAAACTCGTTGAGATCGCTGAAACTGCTGTTCAAATCGAAGGTCGAGCAGACGGCATTTATATAGAAGAAGATCGTGTATTTATCGATGAAATAAAAACATCAGAAACACCAATTGAAGAGCTAGAGACTGGCATCATTGATTTGTATTTTTATCAAGCGATGGTTTATGCCTATATCTATAGTGAGCAGGAGGGGTTAGCAGAAATCAGTACACGTTTAACATATTTTCAAACGACAGAAGAAAAGATTACACGCCAGATTCGAACGTTTACTTTTGAAGAACTGACTGATTTTTTCAATGACCTGATCAAGCGTTATGAAAGCTGGTTGGTGTTTCAAATGGAGTGGCGAGAAACTCGCAACAGTTCTTTGAAATCTCTGACCTTTCCGTTTGATACTTATCGTGAAGGTCAAAGAGAACTGGCCGCCGCAGTCTATAAAACGATTCACGCTCAGCAAAAGCTTTTTGTTGAAGCACCTACTGGAACGGGCAAAACAATGTCGACGCTTTTTCCAGCGTTTAAAGCGATGGGTGAAGAGCTGGGAGAACGGATATTTTATCTGACGGCGAAGACAATTACACGACAAGTAGCTGAAGAGACAGTTACTAAAATTACAAAAAAGGATGCACGCGTAAAAAGTGTTACGTTGACCGCCAAAGATAAGATCTGCTTTTTGACTGAGAGAAATTGCACGCCCGAGCATTGCCCTTTTGCCAAGGGCTACTACGATCGCGTGAATGACGGCTTGTGGGATATGCTGAATAACGAGGATCAATACACTCGTCCGGTTATTGAAGACTATGCTAGAAAACATGAGCTTTGTCCTTTTGAGCTCTCATTGGATGTCAGCCGTTTTTGTGATTTAGTGGTAGGAGATTACAATTATCTGTTTGATCCAACAGTTTATTTGCGCCGTTTTTTCGAAGAAGAAAATAAAACGAATTTAGTGTTAGTCGATGAAGCCCACAATTTGGTCAATCGCTCAAAAGAAATGTATTCAGCAAGTATTTCTAGAGAAAGCATAGCTCAAATACAAAAGGATTTGGATAAATCCTTTAAAAAACTAAACAAAGCCTTTATAAGAGTTGATAATGAGTTCGAATTAATTCATCAATCTTTGAATGGAGAAGCCTATCATCATCAACAAGCCGCGCCGGAAAACTTGATTAACAGCCTATTCAAACTTCAGGAACAAATCAAGGAATGGTTAGCAGAAAATCCTGACCATCCAGTCCAGCAAAAAATGCTGCCGGTTTATTTTGAAATCCTTCGTTTTACCCGCATGAGCGAGTTTTATGACGACCATTATCAGACTACTGTCGAACACAAGAGTTATGATTTGATTGTTAAAGAGTATTGTATTGATCCTTCATGGTTTTTAGAACAAACAATGGAAAAAGTCGGCAGCAGTATTCTATTCTCTGCCAGCTTTTCACCTTTGGATTATTATCAAGAGGTTTTAGGTGGGGGTGAGAACGGATTGACTTATCGCTTACCTAGCCCATTTCCAAGAGAGAATCGTCTAGTTATGGTAGATGCAAGTGTTCAGACTACGTATCAAAAAAGGACTCAAAGTATTCCGCAAATTGCGGCAGCAATCGAGCGTTTAGTTAAAACTAAAACTGGAAATTACTTGGTTTTCTTTCCGTCATTTCAATATTTGGATCAAGTCGCGGATTATTTTCATGATGTTTACCCAGAATACATGATCCAAATCCAGGGCTCAAAATTGAACGAAGCCGAGCGGGAGGAATTTTTAGCTGCTTTTGTTGATCGTCCTGAAGAAACATTGATTGGATTTTGTGTGTTAGGAGGAATATTCTCAGAAGGAATTGATTTGGCGGGTGAACGTTTGATTGGAACAGTTGTAGTAGGCGTTGGCTTGCCGCAGGTCAATCATGAACAAGAATTGATCAAGGAATATTATGATGAAAAAAGGAATCAGGGCTTTAGCTATGCTTACCAATTACCTGGAATGAATAAAGTCATCCAAGCAGCTGGTCGAGTCATTCGAACAATGGAAGATCAAGGAATCATCTTGCTATTAGATCAACGCTATACTAATCCCCACTATCAAAATTTATTACCAACCAGTTGGTCAGATCGCAGAGTTGTTTATGGGCCTGCAGAAGTTGAGCGTGCAGCGACTGACTTTTGGCAAAAAATAAAGTAATTAAGTGCCGCTTGAAAGCAACAATAGCCAATAACAGCTCTATTAAAAGAAAGGGGGAGAAGGTGTTGACGACTTATGTTGGGTTTCTTCGAGGATTGAATGTTGGTGGTAAAAATAAAGTAAATATGCTTGATTTACGGACAGCGATCGAGACCTTTGGTTATCAAAAAATCACAACAGTGGGTAATACTGGAATTATTATTTTCAATACTGAGCAGCTCATCAAGGATGAGGAATTAGCCAATCAGTTGACAGAAGTAATCGGGATAAGAATTCAGCTTGTCTTGATGCAGCTTAATGAACTAGAAAAGTTAGTTGCTCGATTACCTGATTGGTGGAACCAGAGAGACGATTGGCGGCACAATGCGATTTTCTTTTTAGAAGAATACAATGCTAGCCGATTGCAGCCAATCGTTGATCATTTAGATAGAACTATCGAACAAGCGATACTTATTGAAAACACCTTATTCTGGTCTTCAGCTTTTAAGGAACGAAAACTATATTATCGCAGTCAATATGCCAAACTCCTTAAAAATGATGCCTACCCATATATGACAATTAGAAATGCGAATACTTTAAATAAGGTTATAAAAAAGGCGAAAGAAATTAATAACTGAAAGAAAAAAAGCCGACAATTGTCGGCTTTTAACGATAATTGATGAATTGGACATCAATCGGTAATTCGATTTCTTTTACTAATGCAATGACTTGTTGCAAATCATCACGATTTTTCCCTGTTACGCGTAAACGGTCATCTTGAATTTGAGCCTTTACTTTCATTTTACTGTTTTTTATTGCTGTCGTGATTTTCTTTGCACTTTCCTTATCGATTCCATTAACGAGCTCAGCCGCTTGTCGTGCATTTCCGCCCAGAGCATGCTCCGAAGCAGAGAATTGGATATTCTTTAGAGGAACACCGCGTTTGATCAGCTTACTGAACAATACGTCTTTGACCTGTTCCACCTTATATTCATCCTCAGCCTTGATAACCAGCTGATTGCCTTCTAGTTTGATGTCGAACAAACTCCCCTTGAAGTCAAACCGATTCTTTAACTCTTTCAAGGCAATTTGGACGCCATTTTTTACCTCCTCTTTGTTCAATTCTGAAACGATATCAAAACTTGCATCTTTAGCCATAGACAGCCTCCTTATTTGGTTAGAGCATCACTAATCACTCAACAAAATTCTCGTGTTGAAAAGTCCTTCAAACTTGTTGTATGAGTGATTTTTTCAATAAATTTTGAAGAGTGAAAGTGATATCCTAATTCTTTTCTTTTAGTTTATCAAAAATTGCTAAGAAAGCCATGATTATTCTCCAATAAGTCATTGAAAACGATTGATTAATAATGAGAGAACCTGTTACTCTATTATAGGTTTGAATTGAAGGGGGAATATCGGATGCAGAAGGTTATTAATTATACATCCAAGGATTTAGCAAAAAAAATCCTTGTCATTCTATTTACTGGTTTGACCGGGGCGGTCGGCTTGAATTATTTCTTGATTCCAGCAAATGTTTTTTCAGCTGGTATGACTGGGATTGCTCAAATTGCAGAGCACTTGCTTTCAAATGCAGGTCTATCGATTGACACCGGAATTTTGATTTTTCTTTTGAATGTTCCGGTATTCATTTTAGGTTTTATTAAATTAGGAAAGTCTGCGATGATCTTGAGTTTTGCCAACGTGATCTCGATGTCCATCTTCACAACATTCGTACCTGTTGGGCAAGTCACTGATAATGTATTAATGAATGCGATTACTGGTGGTGTATTGCTGGGGATCGGTGCAGGGCTTTCATTGAAATTTGGTTTTACGACTGGCGGTCTAGATATTATTTCGCTTTTGTTATCAAAAACAACTGGACGGACAGTCGGAAACTACATGATGCTATTAAATGGTGTCATCGTCGTTGTTGCAGGTTTTTTCTTTACTTGGGAAAGCGCGCTGTATACGATCATCACAATTTTTACTATGAGTACAGTTGTTGACTATGTCCACACGAGTCACCAGAAGATGACTGCTTTTGTCAACACTAGCAAAAGTTCGGAAATGTGCGCGGCTTTGAGTCGTGAGCTGCTTCGTGGTTTGACCGTTATACCAGCTCGCGGCGGTTTTAGCTCCAGCGAACGAGAAGTAATCATGATTGTTTTTACTCGTTATGAATTATACACACTAAAACAAGTGGTAGCAGATGTTGATCCAAACTCATTTACTAACATCGTCGCAACGGATTCTGTTGTAGGAACATTTTTGACACAAGATGAACAAAATCTGTTAAAAAAATCCCAAGTGAGCAAATAATGATTGTCAATTGAGAATGAACAGGTTTCAATTCTCATTTACAAAAGTCGCTGGATAGAGTAAAATACTCTTGAAACTCGAAAGGGAGTGGAGCAGGTGGAAGAAAACACACAAAAATGGACCGATACAGAAGTTGCTGAAATTAAAGAGACTATTTTGACCGCTTTAGAATCAGTCATTGACCCAGAGTTAGGGATTGATATTGTCAATCTTGGTTTGATTTATGAAGTTGATTTTGAACAAACTGGGAATACTGTGATCAAAATGACTTTGACCACTATGGGATGTCCGTTGGCAGATGTGCTGACCGATAGTATCCAATCAGCTTTAGCTGAAATTCCAGAAGTAACGAATGTAGAAGTGAAGCTTGTTTGGTATCCAGCATGGACCACCGATAAGATGAGCCGTTATGCGCGGATTGCTTTGGGTATTCGCTAATTTATCAAGAAAGTTTGTCTCCTCTTTATTTAAGGGGAGGCTTTTTTTGTTATAATTACTTAAAGAGGTGACGTATTTTGAATGACTATGAGCTATCAGATTATTTAGCTGCAAAAAAATCATTAACTTCAACGCTGCATAAAATTGAGCAAGCAATTCTATCACTAGAAGAAAAACAGGCAGTTGGCCGAAATATGAAGGCTCAGATTACATTATCAAGGGAACGCGTCAAAGCATTGAAGCTTTCCCTCGCATTAATCGATCGAGAAATTAATGAACTGTCGTAAGAAAAACAAAGATAGAACATGGTAAAAAATGTTTTATCTTTTTTTCTTTTTCTAATATGACAGCTTGTTGTCGCATTATTGTTGGTATAGTTTTACTGAAAGGACGGAGTTTTATGCAGATCGAACGGTTGGTGAGAATGATTTTTTATATTGTCAGCCATAAACAAGTTACTGCAAAAGAGTTGGGAGAGTACTTCAATGTTTCAACACGAACGATTTATCGCGATATTACAACGTTGACGTTGTCTGGTATTCCAATTTTGTCAAAAAAAGGAGCTGGCGGGGGAATCTCATTGATGGATGGGTATGCCTTGAACAAATCCTTTTTGACGACGGAAGAACAAATCCAGGTGTATCAGGGATTGCAAATCCTACAAGCAGCAAATTATCCAGATGCTGAGCAAGCGCTGAATAAAATCGGTGCGCTGTTTGATCAGCCACTATCAGACGAATGGCTTGAAATTGACTTTAGTTATTGGGGAAGCAGCGATGAAGAGAAAATTACAATCGCAGAACTGCGGAGAGCCATCACCAAAAAGTACGTGTTGACCTTCGAGTATTTTAATTCCGAACTACAGCGCTCTGAAAGAAAAGTTGATCCCCTGCGTTTGATTTTCAAATCGCACGCTTGGTATATCGTCGGCTACTGCCATGATAATCAAGCCTTTCGAGTATTCCGTTTATCGCGTATGAAAAGAATCCATGTTACAGTTGAGACTTTTGAACGCATGTTGCCTGAGGGTTTCTCATTAACTAATTCTGCGTATGGCGCGGATTATACATTATTCAAATTACACTTTTCACCTGAAATGGCTTATCGTTTGTTCGATGAGTTTCATGAGGATCAGGTTAAGCGATGCTCAGACGGCAGTTTTTTAGTAACTGTCCAATATCCATTAAATGAGTGGACATACCATCGACTGCTTTCATTTGGTCATTATATGGAAATTATCGAACCGGTAGAGGCGCAAAAAGAAGTGAAAAAGCGTGCGATGAAAATCGCAGAAAAATATAACTAGGAGGAAAAAGCATGGAAGAATGGTTGTATGTCATGATGATCAAAAAAACGAAAGAGTATCGTAAATTAAACAAAGCTGGAGTGACCGCTCATGTAGAAAATTTACGCAATTTAGATATTGAAGGGAATATTGAATTGGCGGGGGCCTTCAAAGGGTATCCTGGAATGGCAGGGATGTTCATCCTCAAAGCCAAAAGCTACGAGGAGGCAGAGACCATTTGTCAGCAAGAGCCATTAGTCGCTGCTGGATATGCTACTTACGACCTTCATCGCTTACAAGTTGCAAATAAAGAAAACAATTATTTGTTATAGGAAAGGAGAAAAAAATGAAAAAGGAAAGTACGCTATTTGTTAGGACGGATTATAAAATTGGAGAGGACGAGGTTACGGACCAAGTAGCAATGGATTCTGCCCAATATTTGAAACAGCTATCGGAGGAGCGATATCTGACAGCAGGAGTATTTGGTGATATGTCCACTGAGATAATCGACGGTGCGATGGTGATTTTTGAAGCGGAGAATCTGACAGAAGCGGCTGCAATTTCTGAGGCAGATCCTGTGATTAAAAGTGGACTTTACCGTTACGAGCTAAAACAGTGGCATGTACTAGTAGCAGCGGATGAGTAGTAAAAAAGGAACGACTCACAAAAAAAGTCGTTCCTTTTTTAGTTAGATCGATCGAAAAAGTTCCAACATTTCTTCGGTCCGTATTCTAGTAGGTTCGTTTAGTGTACTCAACTCTTCGGAAATCTGATTTGCAGAGGCTTCTCTCAACAGGAGCAGTCGATAAATTAAACGTAGGTCTTGGCGGCGTACTTTTGGCAAATGCTGCATCAAGACTCGATTGAAATCAGCGTTCATTTGATTGATTCCAATTAATGGTTCTTTTTGTATTGTGTAATTTGTTAAGTAATGATCGAAATCCTGCATTGCTCTTATTGAGTTTTCGGGAACGAAACCAGAGGCCCACGCGGCAGTTGCTAAAATGAAGCTGTCTGCATCAGATAATGCTTTCTGAAAACCAATAACCGTCGCATTCAAGACATTCTCTTGCAATGCATCAAAAATGGCGGGCTCATTTTGTTTGATTCGTAAAAAATAGTTAGTGAAGCCATCACTGTTCAATAAATTTAAATCAATAGCTTTGAACCAATTATAATGATGAGAATTCAAATATGAATAGGACTTATCCTGTTTAATTAGTTTGATTTTCTTTAATTCTTCGATTGTTTTCATTTTTTTCCTGCTTTCTTTACTTGGTGTTCATCGCTATTATACTACTTTTCACTCGAGCCAATCTTTTTGCCTCCCTTTTTGATTAAGTTATACTGAAAATAGGTCATAATTTTGAAAGGATATTTTATGAATGAATTAATGAATACTTTTAGTGAAAGAAAGGACGAGCTTTTATCGGCGATCTTTCAACATTTAGCGATTTCTTTGAGTGCCTTATTGATCGCAGTCGTCATTGCAATACCGTTGGCAATCTTACTAAGTCAGCGGAAAAAAATGGCGGAGGTTGTCTTGCAAATAACCAGTATTTTGCAGACGATTCCTTCTTTGGCATTGTTAGGATTACTGATTCCATTTGTTGGTATCGGCACTGTTCCTGCGTTGATTGCGTTAGTTGTCTATGCGTTGTTGCCGATTTTCCAAAACACTTATATTGGCTTAGCTGAGATTGATCCGTCAATTGAAGAAGCAGCTGACGCATTTGGGATGTCTCGGATGCGAAAATTGATGCGTGTTGAACTGCCTATGGCGATGCCGGTAATTATTTCCGGCGTTCGTACAGCATTGGTTCTAATTATTGGAACTGCCACATTGGCCGCGTTGATCGGAGCTGGCGGATTAGGGACATTTATTTTACTTGGTATCGACCGAAACGATCCCAACTTAACGTTAATAGGGGCTATCAGTTCAGCTTTACTCGCAATCATTTTTAGTACATTGATTCGCTTTTTACAGAATCGCAGCGGTAAAGCGACTCTCATTGCACTAGGGGTAATCTGTTTAAGTATTGGCGGAATCTTCTTTGCACAAAATAATCCGATTGGAACAGAGACGGTGACGATTGCCGGAAAACTGGGCTCAGAACCAGATATTTTAATCAATATGTACAAAGAAGTAATCAAGGATGAAGATGCTTCAATCAATGTAGAATTGAAGCCGAATTTTGGAAAAACGAGTTTCTTATTCAGCGCGGTAAAAAGTGATCAAATTGATATTTATCCTGAGTTTACTGGAACGGTTCTAGAAAGTTTAGTAAAAGTTCCGAAAAATACACCTGATAATTTATCACCAGAAAAAACGTATCAAGAGGCGAATAAATTATTAGATTCGCAGTTTGACATGCGTTTATTGAAACCGATGGATTACGAAAATACGTACGCCTTGGCCATGAAGAAAGACGAAGCAGAGAAGCGCAGTATCACCAAGATTTCTCAGCTCCAAGCGCAACAGAATCAATTAAAAGCAGGCTTCACATTAGAGTTCATTGATCGCCAAGACGGCTATCGTGGAATCCAAGACAAATATGGTGTGAAATTGAGCTCTGTCCAAAGTATGGAGCCTGCACTACGCTATCAAGCGATCAATACTGGTGACGTCGATGTTATCGATGCTTACTCTACTGATAGCGAGATTAAGCAATATGCGTTAGTAACTCTCGAAGACGATCAACATCTTTTCCCGCCATATCAAGGCGCCCCTTTAATGAAGAAAGAATTTGCGGATAAGCATCCAAAAGTTGTTAAAGCCTTGAACCGATTAGCTGGTAAGATCACAGAAGATCAAATGATCGAAATGAACTACCGGGTCAACGTGAAGAAAGAGCAGCCAGCGAAAGTTGCCCATGACTTCTTAGTGAAAGAAAACATCATTGGGGAGGAGAAATAGATGGAATCGATAATTGAATTTAAAGACGTTAGTAAAGAATTTGAAGGGAATGTCGTTTTAAAGGATTTGAATTTCTCAGTTAAAAAAGGAGAAATATTCGTCTTGGTTGGTCCTTCAGGAAGCGGGAAAACAACTTCTTTAAAAATGATCAACGGATTGATCGAACCGACTGACGGCAATCTCTATTTTAAAAATAAACGAATTAAGGATTACAATATTCAGAAGCTTCGTTGGCAGATTGGCTATGTTCTCCAGCAAATCGCTTTATTCCCTACGATGAGTGTGAAAGAAAACATCGAAGTTATTCCAGACATGCTTGGATGGGACAAGGAACGCCGTAATAAGCGGGTAGATGAGTTGCTGAAGGAAGTCGATATGGAGCCTGAACAGTTTCGAGATCGGATGCCTAGTGAACTATCTGGCGGACAGCAGCAGCGAATTGGTATTATCCGTGCACTTGCCTCAGAACCAGATATTGTTTTAATGGACGAGCCCTTTAGTGCGCTTGATCCGATTTCGCGAGCGAGTTTACAGGACCTTGTATTAGAGCTGCATCAAAAATTAGGCAATACGATTATTTTTGTGACACATAACATGAAGGAAGCAATGAAAATCGGCAGTCGTATTGCTGTAATGCATGAAGGCAAGTTGATTCAATGTGACACACCTGAAGAAATCCAAAAGAATCCTGCAAATCGGTTTGTTGAAGAATTTTTTGATGAAACGACTGACGAAGTCTACACGCAAACATTGGAAGTCTTGTATAATGGCGGTTTTTACCAAAGGACAATAACAGATTTTAATTTGCAAAGTTTAACTATGGATACCAGTCTAAGTGAAGTCTTTGATTTATTAGCCGAAAAAGAAGCGTTTATTATTGAACGTGATGGAAAACCAATCGGCTTGATTAATCGTAGCGATGTCTTTCGTTTTTTGAGCCAGGAGGGTTAAGAATGGAAAAATATGATGCAATAGTAATCGGCAGCGGACCGGCTGGAAATTCTGCCGCTTATACCTTAAAGGAACAAGGAAAATCTGTCGCGATCATTGAGTCAGATTTATGGGGCGGGACTTGCCCAAATCGTGGATGTGACCCAAAAAAAATGCTGATGAGTGGCGTCGAAGCACAAAAGCGGATTGAAACAATGATCGGAAAAGGATTTGAACAGACGCCCAAAATTGTTTGGGAAGACTTGATGGCTTTCAAAAGAAGCTACACAGACGATGTTCCAAAAAATACGACAGCTGGTTTGGATGCTGCGGAGATTGATCGGTATAAAGGACAGGCAAGTTTTATTAATGCTAACCAAATTATCGTTGATGATCAAACACTTGCTGCGGAGCAATTTTTGATCGCAACCGGACAACGGCCAGCGGTATTGCCAATTGAAGGACAAGATTTGCTGCAAAGCAGTACGGATTTCTTAGCTTTGGAGCATTTACCAAATAAAATCGCTTTTATTGGTGCAGGCTATATCGCATTTGAGTTAGCAGTAATCGCTAATGCCGCAGGTGCTGAAGTTCATATTATCCACCACAATGATCGGCCCTTGAAGGAATTCGATCAGGAGATGGTGCTGGGACTAGTAGATCACATGAAGGCAGCGGGTATTCAGTTTCACTTTAACGTAGACACAAAAGCTGTAGAGTTAATGTATCCAGCTTATCAAATTACTGGCGAAAACTTTGAGTTGGCAGCTGATATGGTTATTGGAGCTACCGGCCGAATTCCAAATGTTGAAGGCTTGAATTTAGAAAAAGCTGGGGTCGAATATGATAAAAAGGGGATCAAGGTCGATGATCATTTGCGTACATCTCAACAGAATATTTTTGCCTGTGGAGACGTTGTAGCAAAAAATGCGCCAAAACTTACCCCCGTCGCTGGTTTCGAAGCAAGCTATGTTGTGAATGCCATGAGTAAGGATGTCGAAGCGATTGAGTACCCATTGATTCCGACAATTGTCTTTGGGGATCAACGCTTGGCTAGAATCGGTTTAAGTGAAAAAGAGCTTGCTGCTCATTCAGAGAAATATCATTCTGAGACAACAGATTTATCTAGTTGGTACACCTATCAACGAATCAATGATCAAGGGGCTAAAATAAAATTTGTCTATGATGAAGAAAATAGAGTGGTCGCGATTACTTGCTTAAGTCAATTGGCGGATGAAATAATTAATTATTTTCTACTGGTTTTGACGAAGAAAATGACTCATGAGGAAATTGAGAAATTAATTTTCGCTTATCCTAGTCCTGCTAGTGATCTTTCATATTTTATTTAAAACAGAGGATATCCTCTGTTTTTTTTAATGCAAATATGCTAAAGTTTACGAAAATACGTTCCCATGGTGAGATTATGAAAACGACATTAACACAAGAAATCGAAAAGGCTTTATATTATTATTGCATTGAATTGGGAGGGATCGTTGTCGAGGAGGTAACGATGCCTGACGAGAACGGGATCGTTGATACACTAGCCTGCTTCTTTAAGCCAAATATGACTGAATGGCGTTGCTATGAATTAAAAGTCACCAAGGCTGATTTTTATTCAAAGGCGAAGCTTTCTTTTATTGGACACTACAATTATTTTGTTTTGACAGAGGAACTTTTTAAAAAGGTGCAAGAAGACATTCCAAATGAGATTGGTGTTTTAGTGTATCGTCCATATACAAAGTCAGAGGATTTGCCGGCAAACGGAACCTTTTTCATAGCTAAAAAGCCTTTGAGAAGAGACTTACTGGTGGATGATCTTGCATTGACGCAACGATTTACAGCGTCGCTATTTCGTGAAGTACAAAAAGCTAAACGAATGTCCTACGGCACGAGCTTTTTCTCGACGGAGCAGCTATACAATGAGTTGCGCCGGCGTCTAGATGAAAAAGACAGTTTACAGGAAAATAATTATTATCAGCGGTTTATTGAAGACGTCCAATCTGCTCGCATCGAAAGTTTAGAAGAGGAGCTTCGAGCATTAGAGCAGGATTACGAATTTTTACGTCAACAAAGACAGGTACGACGACGGCCGACTGAACCCTTGGAGTGATTTTTAATGTACTATCCATATTTACGAGGAAAACAGTTCGATCTTTTAGCAGTCACCACCTTAATCAAAGAACAACGCTGGTCAGGATCTATTCGTCCTATTATTGAACCCGTTCGTGATTCGGCGACCTTAAAGAAAACGATCGAATTATTTGACGAAAACGATATTGTTTGTTATTTAATAATGAATCCGCAAGTCGGAACCGCCAAGCTTTTTGAAGAAAAGCGGTTTGACTGGAATTTAAGTGATTCTACTAGTGTAAAAAAAGCAGAGATCGTAACTAAAGAGAATCCTTTTGACGCGGAGCTGTATTTATTCAATGCTCATTCTCCCCGTAAAACAGGAATGTTTGCTATTGAGAGTGATGATCTTACGGTTATTCCAGATCAAGGAAGATTTAGAATTTTAGATATTCCAAATAAAATTTTACTCAGAGAAGCCTTCCATTCGAGAAAAAATATTGCTGATTACGCTGAAAAAGCAGATGATTTTTTTGGTGATGAGCATCTGTACTTTGCATCTGATTCAATCGGGTTCAGTGATTACACGATTGAAGGTAGTCGTTATTTTGACAAAGGTGGTCCAAGTCGCGCACTTGCGATTCATATTAGCTATTTTGATGCGTATTTTAATATAAGAATCAAGCACTTTGTGTCTGATAGTAATGAGAATGCGCAGAATCAAGTAGGGAAGTTTTTCGAAGCATTAGACAAGTTAACAGAATGGTACTCACGTAATCAAGATCAATTATTATTGACACTTGGACTAGAGGAACTGTTAAAATATCAAGAAACGAAAAAATTTCCAGGATTAGGGACGATCAAGAAGTGGTCCTTGGCACACCACTTAGAACTGATTGGAGCTTTTCTCGAGCAAGGCGATCATTGGCAGAGAGGATGGAAGTAAAGTGGGATATGAAGATGAAGATTTTATTGTCAGACAGGCAAAACAAATGGGTGAGCTTTTAGGTGGCATACTCGGCAAAAAAGAGGCAGAGGCAATCCTTTCATTTGGCGATGAAGCAGCAATAAGCGAATCCAATGAACAAGTAGTTGATTTTCGACCAAGTACTCTGTCGGATTTGCCGGCAATCGGACTTATTATCGATGAGGCCAAGCAATATCTAAAGGAACAAGGCTCTCCTCAGTGGCAAGATGGACATGAACCTCATGAGGCAGTAATTCGGGAGGACATACGTAAAAAAGCGAGTTATGTATTGACTTTAGGGGGCGAGATTGTTGGTACAGCGGCTCTGATCGCTGGAAAAGATCCAGTCTATGAAGCGATTGAGGGTGAGTGGCGAGGCGAAGGGCCTTATGTTTCATTGCATCATGTGGCAGTCAGTCAAAAGCATCGGGGAATTGGTTTGGGGAAGAACTTATTAACCTCAGCAATCAAAAAAGCACAAGCTTTGGGATATGAAGATATCCGAATTGATACGTATCCTGCCAACCAGCCGATGCTGGCTCTAATAGAAAAATGCGGCTTCACCTATTGCGGCATGATTCATTTTCCGTTTGAGCATGGGGAACGCAAGGCTTTCCAATTATTTCAGAGCCTTGCGTAATTGAAGAAGCATTTCATCTAAAGAAGCTTCACCATCGATCTCGATTAGATTTGAATATTTTTTTAAACGAACGAAGCTTTCTTGGTCTTCTTGAAAAATAGCCAAACGCCGTTTTAGATCTTCTGCAGATGCGCGTTTTTCAAGTCTACCAATCATTGTTTCTTTGGAGATGCTGATCCAAATGGGGACCATTTGATCGCCAAAGAGACGCTGCAGGTTAATAAAGCCGGTCGTAGTGATTGGATCATAGCAATCGCCGGCAGCCAATGCTTCGCGCAGAGTTTCTTTAGCAATACCATAAAAGTGTTCATCATAAACATCGTATTCGGCAAATTGATCGTGATTCACCATTTGCTTAAACTCTTTTTTAGAAACAAAATAATAATCACGCCCGTGTATTTCATCTTTACGCGGAGCACGCGTCGTATAGGATACAATCTTTTGTTCAGGAGCGAAGGCTTTTTCAGCCAAGCTGGTTTTTCCTGAGCCGCTTGGTCCAATAAATAGGTAACAGTGATTCATAATTAACACGTCCTTTTTTTACAGTATAAAGAAAGAGGATGAAAGATGCTAGGGAGGGAATCTTATTATGGATAGAACTACACGTAATAAAAAAGAAATGAATAAAGGGCCGATTATTCTTATCGGTATCATTGTAGTGCTCATCGCCGGCTTTTTCGGTGTGCGAGCTTACCAAACAAGTCAAGTTAAAAAGCAAGGGGAAGAGACGATCCAAGCCTTTGTGAAGCATTTACAAAAGGGCAACTATCAAGAGCTTCCTAAAAGCTTAAACGCTGACTCCATGAAGAATAGTGGGTATTCAAAAAAACAAGTTGTGGAGAAATACCAATCAATCTTTTCCGGTATCAGCGCTTCAAACATCAAGCTGAAAAATTTGACGGTGGATAAACAGGGAGATGATTTTCATTTTTCTTATGCTCTATCAATAAATACCGGATTTGGACAATTAAAGAACCAAAAATATTCTGGTACGTTGACCGACGGAGGCAAAGAGATTAATTGGAAGCCGAATTTGATTTTTCCAGGTATGTCTGGGAAGGACAAGATTAATTATTCTGTTGATCCAGCGATACGTGGCGAGATAGTAGATCGCAGTGGTCAGGGACTTGCAACAAACGGAACTGTCTATCAATCAGGTATTGTTCCGAAAAATCTTGGCAGCGGGGATGAACGAACGACAAGGATCGAAGCCATTGCAAAAAGCGTAGGCATGACTGTTAAAGACGTTGAAGCCGCATTATCACAGGCTTGGGTACAGGATGATTTTTTTGTTCCTTTAAAAACAACTGCAGAGGCTCCAAAAGAAACACCTGAAGGATTAGAAGTTAAGGAAACAACAGGTCGAACCTATCCGTTAAAAGAAGCTGCTGCGCAACTAATTGGATATGTCGGCAAAGTAACGGCTGAAGATATGAAAAAAAATAATGATCTTGCTAGTGATAGCTTAATCGGACGCAGCGGACTGGAAAGGGCTTTAGACAAGCAGCTCCGTGGAAAAGATGGCGGCTCATTAGCCATTTTGGATAGTAAAGGCAATGAGAAAAAGGTTTTACAAACAGTTGAAAAAAAGGATGGCGAAAATGTTAAGTTAACAATTGATAGCCGCGCTCAGCAAATCGCTTATAATGGATTAAATGGTCAAGCAGGTTCAAGTGTTGTAATGGCTCCAAAAACCGGAGATTTATTAGTTGCGGCTAGTTCACCAAGTTTTGATCCGAATAAAATGACGAACGGTATTAGTCAAACTGATTATGATGCGTACAGCAACGACAAGAATCAACCATTTATGAGCCGTTTTGCCACTGGCTATGCACCAGGTTCTACCTTTAAGACTATTACCGCAGCCATTGGTTTAGATGCGGGAACTCTGAATCCAAATGAAGAACTAGCGATCAACGGCCTGAAGTGGCAGAAAGATAGTTCATGGGGGTCTTATCAGGTAACTCGTGTTTCCGATGTAAGTCCGGTTAATTTAAGAACGGCTCTAGTCTATTCAGACAATATTTATATGGCACAAGAGACACTGAAAATGGGAGAAAAAACTTTCCGAACAGGATTAAATAAATTTGTCTTTGGAAAGGACTTGGATTTACCGATTGCAATGGATAAAGCCCAAATATCCAGCAAAGACAGCTTTGATTCTGAGATATTATTAGCAGATACAGGCTATGGACAAGGACAATTATTGATGAATCCAATTCAACAAATAACTGCTTATTCTGTCTTTCCTAACAAAGGAACAATGGTCTACCCTAAACTGATCGCTGATAAGGACACGATAGACAAGAAAGATGTTATCAAAGCTAGCTCCGCAGACATTATTAATGGTGATATGCAAGCAGTTGTTAGTGATGAAAACGGTACGGCTCATAGTTTAGCAGCATTGAATATTCCGCTGGCTGCTAAAACTGGAACAGCTGAAATCAAGCAGAAGCAGGACGAAAAAGGGCAAGAAAACAGCTTTCTATATGCTTTTGACTCAGAAAAACAAAATTACTCAGTCGTAGAATTTTTAGAGGATAAGGCGGAAGGTACTTCTGCAACAGAGCTTTCAAAAGAGTTGCTGACTTACTTAAACCAGACGTATCAATAAAACACTTGTCTGAAAAGCTGATGCTTGGTAAGATATCCAAGAAGGACGGTGTCTTATGAACAAGCGACAACGAAAAAAGCAGGCTTATAAGCAATATATTCGAGCAATTTTTGAAGGCTACGAAAAAATGCTGGAGGATTCCAGTATCAAGGAATTACATTTTAATTATTTAAAGGAAACGACTTACTTGGAACGTGATGACCAAGATAAGATTCATTTTACAACAAAGGAAAAGTAATTCTTAATAGGCTTCTCAGCGAAATATGCTGGGAGGTCTTTTTTTGTAAAAGGCATAGCATATCAAACTTTGCCACCTACTTAAGACTGAGAAAAAGGTTAAGAGATTCTTAGCTTAGTAAATAATTGTTTAAAGAAGAGGGATCTTAGTAAGCAAAAAAAGATAAATCAGCTAAAATGTATATATCAATGTACAGGAGGCAATAAGATGAAACTTCATAAATATATATTATTAGCAGGTTTAGGCCTTTCTATAGGTACTGGACTGATTAATCAAACGAAGGTCCATGCAGATTCTGATGATGGAGCAATCAATGAACGTTGGGGGAAGCCTACATTTGTCGCTGGAGCTGGATTGAATCAGCAGCAATTAAATGAAACGATGGATAAATTGGGAATCAACCAGGATAGCGTGAAAATGGAGCAAGCGACTGGGGCTGATCTTGTAAAGTATTTAGGGTATGGCAGTGGAGATGACAGTGTTATGTTGAGCTCGGTCGTCGTAAATCGGGAAGATCAAGGAAAGGGAATCAATGTAAAAATATTGACTCCTCAAAACATCACCCAGATTACCGCAGATCAATACAAGAATCCTTTAGTTACAGCTGGTATCACTGATGCAACGGTTAAGGTTGCTAGTGTGGTGAAAGTAACAGGCGAGAGCGCTTTGACTGGTGTATACAAGGCTTTTGAATCTAATGGTGAAACTGTTGATCCTCAACGGGCGCAATTGGCACAAACAGAACTAGACACTACCTCAGATGTGTCTCAATCGGTCGTAAATAAAGCTAATGAGCAAAGTCAAAACCAAAATCTATCTGACAGTGAAAAAGAAAAGGCAGATGAGGCTTATAAAGCGCAATTGAATCAAACATTGGTTGATATTAAGAAAGACTTGGCTGAGCTGAAGGAAAAGCAAGGAGAGTTGGCTACTAAAGAAGATGTGGAAAAAATCGTTAATGATGCACTAGAAAAGAATAATTTATCACAATATGTTACGAAAGACGATATCAATAAATTAGTGGCTTTGGGGCAAAAGTATCAAACAACAGATGGTGTGTTAGATAAAGAATCCATTGAGCAGTTAGACAAGATCAGCAACGATTTCAAAGGAACAGTTAATAAAGTTTCTGATCAGCTCGGTAAATTCGGCGATTCTCTCAAAGGAACGTTGGAAGACAATCAAGGTTTCTTCGCAAATCTATGGCAGCAAATCAAAGATTTCTTTGGCGGAGCAGCAAAATAATTAAAAAGATTGTGTCATTTTTTAAGTTTGACACAATCTTTTTTTAGTATCCTTAACAGTTTATGCTTATCATTACGAGCCTGCTAGGGTAAAATAGAGAAGTGGGTTCCAATTCTAAAGGATAAAATTAGATTATTTTCTTGTTTGAATTGGTTCAAGAATAATTATGGTAATATTTATTATATAATTAATCAAAAAAATAAAGGAGGGTCTTAGATGGAGACTCCAGAAAAACAGGAAGAACTTCAAACTGAAACATCATTTGATTCAGTGAAAGAATCTGCTTCCGATGTGTTAGGTGGGTTGATGGGGCAGATCAGACGGTTAGAAGAGGCAATGAAAGCAGAGCGAATGGGCGATGTTTACCAAATCTACTGGAATGAATTGCCGGCCTCGATCCAACAATCCAGCAATGCGAATCATGAGATCGATAATTTCTTGACAAGTAAGTTGGATCAAGAAATACAGAGGACGTTCCCATTTATGATCATGCGTGATGTCGTTTCACCAATTTTGATAAATTATCAGATCGGCAGTTATTATAGGGACCGCGCGGTCTTACAGGTTGATGCAACACAACCGACGATAAAAATATTACCTGAAATTCGTGAGCAATGGGAAAAGGCTCTGAAGGATGGGTATAAGGAACAGTTAGCAGAGCTTCAAAATCAACAGGATGACTTTGATGCGAAGACAATTGCTGCTCAGTCCGAATTACGGGAGCTCAATGGAAAAATTGCTCATCAAGAAAAACTTAAAGCTGAGTTGGAAGAAACGAAAAGCTTTATGAACCGTAAAAAAGTCGAAGAAGAGATCGAAGTGATCGATAGTAAGCTAAAAGAGTTGAAGCAGCAGCGGAGTCAGTGGACACCTTTTGTTGGCGATCAATTATCTGGCGAATCGCAAAAAATTGAATTAGCAAATCGAATTGCCAGTCTCTCGTTAGAGCAAGCGATTGCCACAAAAGAGCTTCGATTAATCAACAAGCGTTTTGGCGGTTTGGAAGAAATGGATACCGCGCTTGAGATTTTTATCAAGGATTTTCTAACTAGGGGGGCGGAATAATGACTGAAGAAAAGAATAAGATCAATCAAATTTATGATACTTTGGTCGATTCAGAAGAACCAGGCTTGAATATTCGTGAAAAAGAGATTCTTCACCCCGATGAATCAACAGAAGAGTCAAATGAAGCCTTTAAGTCTGTGCCTCAAACGAAGCCTGTCAGCGACTCCTCTTTAAATTACTATGATAACCGTGAAGAGAACTATCAAGATTTATTGAGTTTAATTGATGATGCGGAAAAAGAAATCGCTGATCTGAAATTTAGAAAAGTCTTGATGGAATCTGATTTTCCAACATTGTTGGATTACTTCAAGAAGATTTTTATTAAAGAGGAAATGTCGGCCTCAGCGATTGCCAAGGGTGCGCTATTAGAATATTTTACTTTTGAGTTGATCAAACCATTACAAAATCATGATCTGCACCTTTCAACCAATGAATTTTCGACTTGGGAAAGTAAACACTTTAATCTTTCCTATCGATTGACTAGTACAAATGAAATCAATTTCAGCTTTATGATGCCGACCTCTGATGGTAAATTTCGCAGTGAGAAAATCAAACTGATGGAAGTTTATCCTGAAACAATGAAGGTGACGGTTTTAAACGATGCAGTCTTAACCTTATTGAAGGATTGCTACAACAAACACATTTATACGAGTGGACAAAATTCAATGTTCAGCCGTGAAATGAATGACGTCATGGCTCATATGAAGGATTTGGGCTTTGATTTTGATGAAAATCTTTTGGATAATAGTCAACCGCTTGATCTAGCGATAGACCTTCATCACAAAACACCGGTAGAAGTATTAGATAAGATTTTCATCACTGCGATGGATAATGATAATTATGATTTTAAAAAGGTTGATGAAAATAGCTATCTGGTAGCATTAGATGGCAATCAAACGGTAACGATCAATCAAAATCTTAAGGATCAAACGAGCAGCTTGAAATTGAATACAGATCGCAAAAACAAATCATTAATCGAGTTCTTCGGCAGCTATCCTTTCTTAGTTCCGTTGACAATTACTGATGAGTAAGAATGAAACAACAAGCGTTGCATCAATTAAGATGCAACGCTTGTTGTTGTAAATGTTTTTTTTTCTCCAATTATTTTGCCGATTATTACGAATATCCCTTTGAAAAAAATTAAATTTTTAGGCTTTTTTCATAGGAAATCACGTTCACTCGTGAAAGTCCGCAAATCCTATGATATACTTTGAAAGTTGATATGAAAGAGTATCATTTACCATGTTTGAAAGAGGGTAGATAGTGTGTGTGGAATTGTAGGATTTATTGATCGTTCAAATACAACGCAAAAAGAACAAATTGTTAAAAATATGATGGATACGATTGTTCATCGCGGACCAAACAGTGCAGGACAATTTATTGATGAAGGTGCTGCATTAGGATTTCGCCGATTAAGTATCATTGACCTTGAAGGCGGTACGCAGCCTATCAAAAACGAAGATGGAACAAAAATCATTACCTTTAATGGAGAAATTTATAATTATCAAAGTATTCGTGAAGATTTGATTGCAAAAGGACATATTTTTACGACTCATGCCGATACCGAAGTTTTATTGCATGGCTATGAAGAGTATGGCATTGAGCTATTGCAAAAAATTCGCGGGATGTTTGCCTTTGTGATTTGGGATACGGAAAAACAAGAATTATTCGGTGCACGTGATCATTTTGGGATCAAACCGCTATATTATACGATAATGAATGGTACTTTTATGTACGGTTCAGAGATTAAAAGCTTCCTGCAACATCCTAATTTTGTGAAAGAATTGAACAAGGAAGCCTTGAAGCCTTATATGACTTTCCAATATTCAGCGTTAGATGAAACCTTCTTTAAAAATGTTTACCGAATCAAAGAAGGGCATTATTTCATTTACAAAGATGGGAATTTAGATATCCAGCAATACTGGGATGTCAAAGAACAAGAAACAACGATGACTTTAGAAGAAACGGTTGATTTGATTGATGACACGGTTTTGAAATCTGTAGAAGCTCACCGAATCGCCGATGTTGAAGTTGGTTCATTCTTGTCTTCTGGTGTGGATTCAAGTTATGTAACAGCTGTTTTACGTCCGGAGCATTCTTATTCGATTGGGTTTGGTGACAAGACTTACAATGAATCAATCGAAGCAAAGAAATTAGCCGATTTAATCGATCTTAATAATACCTCTCGTGTGGTTACAGGTGATGAAGCATTCGAATATTTTCCGCTGATTCAATATCATTTAGATGAACCTGATTCTAACCCTTCTTGTGTGCCATTATATTTCTTAACAGAACTTGCTAGCCGTGATGTAAGGGTCGCATTGAGTGGAGAAGGTGCTGACGAATTATTTGCTGGTTACCAAGCATATGGTATGAATACGAAATCAAAAGCCGTCAAAGTTGTAGCGGAAGGCTTGAAGAAATTGCCTAAAAATATGCGTTACTCAATCGCAAAAGGATTGAAGGGAAAATCATTCAAGGGTGCTTTGCATTTGTATACGTCATTAGCTCCAGCTGAAGAATTCTTTATTGGCCAAGCAAAAGTCTTTGAAGAGGATGAAGCTGTCGATTATTTACAACCTGAATACCAACAAAGTCCAACAATCAAAGATATTGTTGATGTTCATTATGAAAAAGTTCAGGATATGTCTGAAATCAAAAAAATGCAATATTTAGATATGCATCAATGGATGCCTAAAGATATCTTATTGAAAGCCGATAAATTGGCTATGGCTAATTCTTTAGAAGTTCGTGTACCATTACTAGACAAAGAGATGATGAAGGTCTCTGAAATCGTACCAACAAAATATTTGATCAACGCAGAAAATACAAAATTCGCGTTCCGCCAAGCTGCGGCCCGTCATTTACCAGAGGAATGGTATAATCGAGAAAAACTTGGTTTCCCAGTGCCGATCAAGGATTGGTTGCGTGAAGAAAAGTACTACCACATCGTTCGCGAAGTGTTCACACAAGAATTTGTTAAGGAATTCTTCGATCAAGAGAAGATCGTGAAGCTACTGGATGATAACTTTGCCGGAACAGCAGATGGTCGTCGGAAAATCTGGACGATTTATACTTTCTTAACTTGGTATCAAGTGTATTTCATCAATGATGGAATCAAACCGGTACCTGCTGCGATTGCATAAGTTGTTTGACAGATTTGACAAACGTTAAATGTCACGTTAGACTATTAACAAGGAAACTTAACAAAATTTATGAGGTGTCTTGGTGAGTGTAGTTATTTAATTTGGAGTAACTTGATAGCGAAAAAATGACTGTTTGTACAGGTTTATTTCGCATGCCAAATTAGATGCCTATCAAAGCTGATGAAATGATCATTCAAGCTGTGAAGAAGGAATCTTCACAGCTTTTTTTGTCGGTTAAATTTTTCGTAGTCTTAGTATATCTGAAGCAACTGCGATCACGATATTTTTGTTAAGTTCCCCCGGCCTCGATAGGTATCTTTTCATAACGAAAGGAAGAGACCATGAATAACGAAACATTTACAAAAACACAATTTAATGAAATTAAACAACAACTTAGCAGCTATGCAATCAGCAGTTTTGGTAAAAAGCTTATCGCCAATACTCAGCCGCATTCAAAATTATCAGTAGTAGAAAAAAGACTGACTGAGACGACTGAGGCGAAGCATCTGCTTGATAGCAATCTTCACGTTCCGTTTATGGGGCTGCAAAGTATCGAACATATAACCAATCAATTGGAAAAAGGATTTGTATTGACTCCACAGGAGCTTTTAGAATATGCGGACTTTTTACGCAGCCTACGTCTGATTAGACAATTTTTTGAGAAGAACCAAAGTATTGCTCCTTTATTGAATCGTTATGGACAAGGATTAAACGACTTCAATGAAATTGAAGAGGAAATTTATCAGGTTGTTCGCAATGGAAGAATTATTGATGATGCCAGTCGAGAACTACGACGAGCGCGGCGGGATATCGCAGAAACACAAGACAAGATCCAAGAATTACTGAAAAAATTTATTAGACAAAATAAAGAAAAATTGCAAGAGGCGATCATAACAAAACGTAATGATATTTTTACTGTACCGATTAAATCAGCTTATAAGAAGCAGATCAAAGGGACGATCGTTGAGCTTTCCAGTAAAGGAACGACCGCTTACATTGAACCTAGTAGCGTGAGTCGTTGGAATGAGCAATTGACTTACCACAAAATGGTTGAGGAATCAGAAGTTTATCAAATTTTAGCGACGTTGACAGGACTATTAGCAGAAGCCTTGCCGTTGATCCAACAAAATATTGAGATCATTGCCGAATTTGATCATATCTTTGCACGTGGAAAATTCAGCCGCGAGCTAAAGGGAGTCACGCCGAAAATAAATGCAGATGGCTATATCCATCTGGTATCAGCGACTCATCCACTGATCAACAATGCAGTGCCATTGGATTTAACTGTTGGTGAAGACTATCGTGGATTAACTATCACTGGACCAAACGCTGGCGGAAAGACCGTTGTATTAAAAACTGTTGCACTTATGAGTTTAATGACAATGATCGGTTTACAGATTCCTGCTAAGGAGGGAACTGAAATTGCGATCTTTGACCAGATCTTTGTGGATATCGGAGATGCTCAAAGTATCGAAAATGCTCTAAGTACTTTTTCTGGTCATATGCAAAATATCTCTGAGATTCTTCGACAAACGCATAAGAACAGTTTGATTTTATTAGATGAATTAGGCAGCGGGACTGAACCAAATGAAGGAGCAGCCTTAGCGATTGCGATTATGGAAGAGTTTTATCAAAAAGGCAGTATTTTGATTACTACGACGCATTATGGTGAAATCAAACGATTTGCAGAACAGCATCCGGATTTCATTACTGCAGCAATGGACTTTGATGCAGAACATCTAACGCCAAAATATCGGTTAATGATCGGGCAAACTGGTGAAAGCAATGCGCTGTGGATTGCGAAGAAAATGGCGATTTCGGATCAAATTATTGCCAAAGCGCAGAATTATTTCACGGATCGCAACTATAGCGTTGAGAAAAAAATTTTTAAGAAGAGAGTACCAAAGCCTACCACAGCAGCTGTTGAAATGACCTATTATAAAGGGGACAAAGTCTTTTTGCTTGAGCAGCAAAAGTCTGCGCTGATCTATCAAGAAATTCCCTTCAGCGACAAGGTGACTGTTTTCCTTGAGGATGCCTTTCTTGAGGTTCCTAAACGTCGAATCAAGCTTGAATATCGAGCAACTGAGCTTTATCCAGCCGATTATGACTTGGACAATCTATTTGAAGACTTCCACACACGTAAAGAACGTAGAGACATTGATCGCGGTTCAAAAAAGGCACAACGTAAGCTAAGAAAAGAAGCAATGCAAAGAAGACAAGATTAAAAAAACTCCTCCAGTCAGAAAAACTGGGGGAGGTTTCGTTTTATTCATATTGCTGATAGGTCTTCGTCTTATATAATCCAACGGTTGATTTTTGATTATTCTCGCTATATAAACTTGAAGACTGTGACCCTTTTTGTCGTTCAATTTCTTCTAGTCGAGCCTTTTGATCACGATAGTCAAAGGAGCTTGGGTTGATCGTGTCTAATCCACTATCCTGATAGTATCTGAGGAGGTCCCCATTTGTAATTTTGTCAGAAGTGATCAATTGCTGGTCGACCTCTTGATTTAATTCAATGAAGAATTGCTCCTGTTCAGGTGTTGGTTCGCTGATAACTTGGGCTGTCAGATTATCATACATTTTACCGCCATAGAAAGTATATTGCGGAGTAACAAAATCGCCATCTCGAAAAGCAACAACCTGTTTATGTTCCGATGAGAACAAATCTTGTCCAAGCTGCAAATATTTCTTTGAATCGATACCTAACAAATGTAATAGAGTAGGAAGGGCGTCGACTTGTCCGCCGTAGGTATGGTTGATTCCGCCGTTTGTTGCACCAGGGACATGAATCATGAAAGGAACCCGCTGTAATTGAGCATTGTCATAATCAGTCCAAGAGTCGGAATCCTTACCCAGCAATGGGGCTAACTCCTTATTACGTGTGTTAGAGATGCCGTAGTGATCGCCGTATAGTACAAAGACGGAGTTGTCATAAAGACCGCTAGCTTTCATATAATCAAAAAATTCTTTTAATGCAGTATCTAAATAATTGGCTGTCGCAAAGTAACCGTTAATTGTTTCATCCTTTGTATTTGCCACGGGGAATCCATCCTCTTCATTTTTAAAACGAGAATAAGGATAATGGTTCGATACAGTAATGAACTTCGCATAAAAAGGCTGCTGCAGATGTTCCAAGTATTGGACAGATTGATTTAGGAATGGTTTGTCATGCATCCCATATTGAAACGAGTTATCATCATTGATGTCATAATAAGACGAATCAAAGAAATATTCAAAACCTAGATGTTTATATGTTTTATCCCGATTCCAGAACGAAGCTGAATGACCATGGAACACGGCTGATGTATAGCCAGCTTTTTGCTTCAAAATATTTGGTGCGGCTTCAAAGGTATTTTTATCGCCCATCTGAGTAAACAGCGCCCCTTGGTTCAAGCCAAACAGGGAATTTTCCATCAATGTTTCAGCATCAGAAGTTTTACCAGCTTTTACCTGATGGAAAAAGTTATCAAAGCTATAGGTACTTTCTCCGTGATACAAGTCATTTAGAAACGGAGTTACGGTATGGTTCACACCATTCTCATCAGTTAATTGGTAATCGATCAAAAATTGCTGGAAGCTTTCTAAATGAATATAGACAACATTTTTTCCTTTGGCAATGCCAAACATGGAATCGTTTGGCTGCGCATAATGATCTTTAACGTAACTTTCCACTTCTTTTAGATCATTCGGACTTGCTTCCGCTCGAATTTGGTTATTTTGATAGGTTTGGTAACTATCATATAACGTAAAGGCATTTACCCCTAAATATTTCACTAGATACTCACGGGAAAATTGCCGGCTCAATAAGCCGGAACGATCAATCTCCGCCAAAAAAATATTTCCGCTGCCGATCAAAAGTGATAGAGCAGACAAGGCGGCAGCTTGACGAAAGCGGGGATACTTATTATCAACAGCAATTTTCTTTTTGAATAATAAAGCAGGCAAAAGAAACAGGTCGACAATATAAAAAACATCATACCAGCGAAATAATCTTACAGCGCTTTCGCCTAATCCAGTTGAAACTTGACCAGCTCCAAGCATTGTGTTGATCGTAATAAAATCAGTAAACTCGCGATAATAGACGGCATTTGAAAAGAGCCAAATCGTCAATAAGGCATAAATAATAAATAATGTTCCATAAGCAGCTTTGGAGCGTTTGATGAATAGACCAATGCTAAGCAGCAGCATTGAAACGCTTAAAGGATTAATGATTAAAATAAATAATTGCATAGGACTTTGGATGCCTAAATGAAAGTCAACAATATATGCAAACATATTTTTCAGCCAAAGCAAAGCAATCAGCAGACTGAAAAAACCAATTCGTGTTTTGATAAAACTACTATATTTTTTTAAATGAGACATTTTCATGCTCCTTAGATTTATTTTCCATATCCTTCAATAGTTTATCGGTTTTTTAGATGAAGGTCAAACTGACATAAAGTAAAAATGCTGATATACCAATATCTAGATAAGATTTTAATCCGAATATTAATAATTCTTAATAAACAGACAGCTACACGTATTTAAATCAGAAGCACTTAAGACAATGAAATCTGTCCTTGATGGTATAATGTGCAGAAATAATACTTAGTACAAGAGATGGTTCTAGTGGAAATCGAGCTATAAATATAGAGGAGGGTAAACATGAAAAAATAATTGCTGTATTATTTTTCTTATTTATTTTGGGCGGTTGTCAATCAAAGCCGGTGACTAATGAAGCTGTCACTCCGTCAAAAAACTCTGAAAAAAGAACGCTTACTGAAGTTTCAACTGGAGCCAGCGCCAGCACAGAAGCGTCTAGCACAAAACAAACACAGGAGAATAAAAATAGAACTATTGCTCCAGGCGCTTTAATCCAAGCAGTTTCATCAAATGATTCAGCAAAAGTAACCGAAATTCTGAAAGCAAAAACATATTCGATCGATGAAGTGAACGAAAAGGGCGAAACACCACTATTGATTGCGGTTCACAACAACCAAATTGAAATAGCTAAGAAATTGATCAACGCTGGAGCAAATGTCAATCAACAAGACAATATCGAGGATAGTCCATATTTATACGCGGGTGCAGAAGGCAGGACAGAAATCTTAACATACATGTTGGCTCATAGCACGCCAGATCAGTCGATAACTAATCGCTTTGGCGGAAATGCATTGATACCAGCAGCTGAAAAAGGCCATCTGGATAATGTAAAGCTGCTATTAAATGATGGACATACAAATATTAATCACCAGAATGATTATGGTTATACAGCGTTGATCGAAGCAGTTGCGTTAAGAGATGGTTCACAAGTTTATCAAAATATTGTCGCAGAACTATTGAAGCATGGCGCTGATCCTAATATTATAGATAATTATGGTAAAACAGCGAAAGATTACGCAGATGAACTTGGATATACAAATATTTCTAAGATGCTGCAAGAAAACCAATCGTAAACGACAAACACTGTAAGTTAAAAAATAAACAACGGAGACTGAAAATCGTCTCCGTTAAAACGCTTGGAAGTCATTAATTTTGAGAAAGATGCTCTGAAAAAGCAACATTGTTGATATTTAAGAGCGTGAAGATTACCAGAACAGGAGATTAATAAGATGTTATTAAGTGAAGTTAAATTTTTTATTTTAGTTTACATAATATACATGCAATCAATGGTTTAGACCTGTCAAGCAACACAAAAAAGGTATTCGAAAATTCTTACGAATCCGAATACCTAGGGAAAATATCCTACAAAGAATATAACCTATCTAGACAATAGGATTATATAAAAATGTTTGGTGTTTGTAAAGTCGACTCGCCCACGACTTTTTAGCCTGTGTTATAATATGTCTTAATCAAAAACGTATTTTATTTTTAAGGGGGCATGTTATTTATGGGTAGAAAAAAACTGGAGATAAAACGTATGAATACAAACGTTACTATTAGACAAGATTTAAAAGAAGAAGCAAAACGGTTCAATATAAACTTAAGTCAACTATTAGAAAAGGCAATCATTCAAAAATTGTCTGAAATCGAAAAAAAAGATTCTTAAATTTAATTATGCGCGTTTTTATAAGCTTGCTACGGCAGGCTTTTTTTGTTATCCTGATTACGAAATAACCATGCGCGTGTTTATTTTCAGATGATCAAAAGGAGATAATCTATGTTTATTTCTGTTTCTGAATTTAAGTTCTTGAGTTTGATTGAAAGAAATATGCATGATCGTATATATCGAATGATTACGGTTCAAGATTGTGAGACAAAGAGGGAACTAACCTTTGTTATTAATCGTTTTATTGAAATTCCTAAATTTAGAAAATATGAAAAAATTATTTTGGAGATTCACCTTACAATGCGTGGCAGAAAAGCAGTTCCGATCATTAAACAAATCAAGAGAAAAGAGGATGAATGAGAATGTTTACAAATGACACAGATTTAATCTATTTAGGAGTTCGTCAAGGAATGAGTAAAGCAGGACACCCCTACCAAGTATTAATTGTTGCTGATCCTGCAAAATATGAGAATTTTGAGTATTTTATTGGTGACGGTATCCAATTACCACCGCTAGAGGTAAATGAAAAAGTAGTAATTACCTTACAAATGACAAAACGTGGTTTTAACAATGTTCCACAGCTCATGGGGGTACACAAATGGACGGAAGCGAAACATCAGCAACCTCAGAAAGCCTAGACAACGAGATTCTAAATGAGCTAAAAACCTTGAACAAAAATGCATATGAATTATTTTCCTTAATTAAAGCTCGTGAAGATGATCGTTTAAAGGATAAAGAAGCACAAGCCACAAAAGATTCCGAGCAAGTCACCTTAGATTCCGAGCAGGCTGTTAAAACGGCTGAGTCCCTAGAAGAAAATCGAGCTCAACAGGAAGCGGATAAGCTTCTTGAGAAGCAAAGACATGAAGAATTGGTCAAAGAGTTGAAAAAGACCAATGAAGCAGTAACGAAGTTAGAAACGTCGGAATCAGAGGAAGATGTTTTAACAGAGATTAAATCTGTAAATGAAAACCTTCAGACTATGATTGGATATCAAGACGATACTGTATTGTTTCAAGAAAACTCTTTTTCGCTTGGAACGCTAGCGTTCGCTGGATTTATCTTGTGCATTGGCGCCTATGCATTGTTAATATTTGGCCGCTTTATAAGTTCCAAGATAACAAATAAAATATTCAGATAAAAAATAGAGGAGGATTTTCAATGAATTATCTCGTTGTTGGTTCTACAATGCCAGCATTTCCAACGATTGATTTGAGTGATCAAATTAATTGGTTTGTTAATGGAGTAACAGGAATTATGTCTAGTAATGCTGGAGCGATTATTGTGGCGGGTGTAGTTATTGCCGCGTTTGGTGGGGCAATTTTCTTCGTTCGAAGATTTGCGAAAAAAGCTGTAAAAGGTTAAATGTTAAAGGCTAGGCTTATCATAGCCTAGTCTTTTTTTATGAAAGGAAGGAAAGATATGACAATAAAAAAAGTCATTAAAGTAATCGGTACAGTTTTTTTATTCTTTATCTTAGCAGTTCTAGTCTACGTGTTTACGCCGATTCTAGCTCTGCTGATGGTATCACTACAATCAATGACAGCGGTTCTGATAGATTTAGCGATTCTATTAGCGTTTCTAGCGATAATCAAGTTGCTAATTCAAGTGATAACAGGGAAAAAGATCAAGATACCAACGATTCAGTTCCTGAAAAACAAGATACCACAAATGAAGAAAAAGACTCAATCGGAATAGTAGCATTTGCTGATACTGTAAACGATCGTTTAACCAATCTGGAATCAAAATTAAATCTATTGAAGTCTGATTTTAATTTACTGATTTTAAAGGTTGATGCTAACAAGAGATCAGCGACAGATGGGATTAACCATGCGAATGATCGAATTGATCGGATTAATTCACGTTTAAGTACCACTGAAATAATTCAGAATTTAGTATTAGAACGGACAAATGAATTATATCGATTGCATAATACACAACAGACTTCTCTTGATAGTCACAGTGCAAATATAAAACAGATATACGGTTTAATAAATGATCAGGGCGCTGTGCTTGGCAGACATACTAATTCAATCAATCAACTGTATCAATTAAGAAATGAACACCAAGCAATTCTGGAACGTCATTCGGAATCATTAAATTCTGCTGGTCTAAAAATTAGTGAATTGTACCGTTTGAATGATGATCAGGGCGTTGTACTTGGCAAACATACTAATTCGATTAATCAACTGTATCAATTAAGAAATGAACACCAAGCAATTCTGGAACGTCATTCGGAATCATTAAATTCTGCTGGTTCAAAAATAAGTGAATTGTATCAACTCCATAATTTGCAACAGGGATCACTTGATTCGCATTCTAAACTTATAAATAGTCACACTGAAAAATTGAATACAAATCAGGCTCAAATTTCCCAGTTATATCAGCTTCACAATACCCAACAGGATTCGCTTGATTCTCATTCTGCATTATTAACAGGTCATTCAGCTAGTATTTTACAGCTATATCAGCTTCATAATGCCCAACAGGAATCTATTGATAAGTTAAAAGCAGAACTTTTAGGAGTGGTCGCTGCGATAGTGAAAGCTAGTAGCGATAATGTCGGCTTATGGGACGCTGAACACTATGACGGTGGTTCAATTAGCGAGAAAGACGGAAAAGCAGTAAGACTGTTTAAAAATCAATTTCAAGAGTCAAGATCGCATTTTGCTTTAATCATGAAACATTATTTTGATATGAACGATAAAGAGAGTGCTATTTATCGTCTCAGATATTCAATTGTGGCTGGTTTTGAAGAAACTAAGGAGTTAATGACTGAATGGTTTGTAATCTTCTTAGAAAGCCAAAATACGACAAATAAGCTATTGAAAGTAGTTTCCGATTGGTTGCAAATGCAACATGGACAATTAGATACTATTCACAATGATCTAGTTTATCTCTTGTCGTCACAAAATGTGATTAATACAAATTTGAGCACAATTATTAGATATCTAGCTTTGCAGGAAGAACATTTTAAAACAGTTGAACTGTATGCCCAATTTATTATCTCATGGTTAGCTGATATCTATGAAAAGATTGGAACTGAAGATAGCAGTGGTTGGATTAGGGAATTAATTCAAACTATTGGCAGCATTCTTGAAACGGCAATTAAAACTTTAGGAAGTGTTTTGGAAACTGCAATCAATGAAGTTACTAGGGCTTTGAAGGAAGTCTTATCTTTCCTTGAAAATTTATTAGACAAAATAATTCATTTGATAGTTCCTGAAAATTTAGATTTCATGCAAAAAAAGTTTGATTCAACAGGAGAAACTATAAAATCAAAATTTCCATTTATTTTTGGTTGGATTGATAGTTTTAAGAGTTTGTTTGGTGGTCAAGCAAAAGTTGAAGACCAAAACTTTGATTTAAACGGCATGTTTGAAGGAGAAGTAAAATTGCCTTTTTCAAAGTTAAACGATTTTGCACCTTATATCAGAGGTTTTGTCACTGGATTTGTCTTACTAGGCTTCTTAATTGACATGTATCATTGGTTTCATTCTAGGGGCGAGGTGATCGAATGATAATAGAGTTATTGTTTGATCTACTTTTCGGTGTCATTGATTTCATTATAGGATTGATACCGTCATTCGATTTCGATTTTAATCTTGGTTACATTGGCGAGTTAGGGAAATTTTTCAGATATATAGATATTTTGATCGACGTAAAAGTGATTTTAATGATAATTTCAGTAGTTGTCATTCGAGATAATTTCGTATTCTTAAAAAATATTTTTATGGCGATAGTTAAAAAAATTCCCTTTATAAATTAAGCAGGAGCTGAGGCTCGCGGACGCGCGAGTGTCAGCTCGCTTATTTAAAAGTATATTTAAACTCTGCCAAAAAAAGTTTTTTAAGGGAGGTATTATTCGATGAAATTACTAAAATTCATTAAATGGAAGTTCATTGATCTATATAGATATTATCAATTACTAAAAGAAGGAAAAAAGCCTTTCAACGAGTATGGATTAAGGCTGTATTCTGGCGTACAAGGGTCTGGGAAAACTATGTCAATGGTTAAAGATTTGATTAATTATAGAGAACAATATTCGAAGCTATTGATTGCTACAAATTTTGGATATAAAGACGAAGATTTTGCATTAACTAGCTTAGCTGAATTGCCTACGATCGCCAAAATAGCTCGTGAAAATGGGTATTGTGGTGTAGTGATCGGATGGGATGAAATTCAAAACGATTTTGATAATCAAACGAGATCATTCCCGATCACAATTTTACGAACGATTACGCAACAGCGTAAACAAGGAATAAAAATACTAGCAACTAGCCAAGTTTTCACGAGGGTTGCAAAAGCTATTAGGGAGCAAACGTTTGAAGTTGTATCCTGTAAAACAGTTTGGGGACGTTGGACTTTTGAAAGATACTATGACCCAATTGAGTATGAGTATTTTATTGCTAATCCTGATAAGAAAAATAAAATGATTTGCTGGAGAAAAAAGAATTTTATTCAAACCGATGAAATTCGAGAATCATATGATAGTTATGCTGTGATCGATTCTTTAGATACCCGTGTAGAAGAAGATGAAAAGGTAATACAAGCCTTTTTCAATCGTTCGGAAATTTCACAGTAAACCTTGTGAGATCTTCTTTCTTTCAACTGGTTAAATTATTAATAATACGAACAAAATTTAATCCAGGTAATAGAATTCGTTCGCTTTTAGGAGGGTTAAGTAATGCAATTTTATGAATTTTGTTGCTATTGGACGGTTGTAATGATTATGGTGATCGCAGGCGTAGCAATCTATGAAAAACGATAAATTCATGATTTGTCAAAATAAGGAGGGGCTTATCCTTATTTTTATGAATCATCTACCGGAGACGCCGAGGTGGGGCGTTCAAACCTCGGTTTGAAAATAACCTATATAATCTATAATTAATAAAAATAGTCATTAATGTCTTGTGTTTGATTTTTCTAGGTGCTACACTCTTACCTATAGTGGTGTTGTACTAGGAGGTGAGAAGTTGACTATTGCAAAAGATAAAGTAAGAAAAACTGTAACATTTGATCCTGAAGTCTATGAATATCTTGGAAAGCGTGCAAAAGAACAAGAAAAACAGGTTAACGGTAAAGTATATATTGCCACCATTATTGATGAATTAGTTAGAAATGATATGAAAATTCGGAAAATTTTTGGAGGTCAATAATGACGATTGTGGAAAGTGATTTACTTAAGGTTGGTTTTGCGTTAGAAGCTATTTTATTAATTACACTGATTTTAATTTTACAGTTTATCGTTACAAGTGGCAGGATAAGGAAAGATCCTTTTTCAAAAAAGGGCAAAAGTAAGTTTAGTTTATACCTAGCAGCAATTCTTATTATAGTTGCTATGCTACTTGTTTTCTTAGGTGTTATTAAGGGTGCTACTTGGAGTTTTTAGGACTTTTCTTCTAACTTGATTGTAGCACGGAGTTAGAGTAAAAAAGTGGAATTAGACGCTTGGGAATGGGGTTTTATATGTATTATAAAATTATCCGTTCTGGTGACGTTTTAGAAGTCTATGAAATGGACAACACACCTATTAATCCTTATGAACGTTTGACTGAAAAAAGGCGAGAACTTTTTGATTCGGTCTGCAATTTCATGGCAAATGGACAAAATGAGCTTGCTCAGATGTTTATTGAAGAATTGCTAGACCTTGACCCAGCTCTTAACAAGGAAAAAAGAGAAATTGAAAGATTACAGCAAGGTATATCAGAATACGACAGAAAAGAAGCGCGGTTGGCTCAGACATTAAGAGACGCTAGAAACACGCTCAGAAGGCTTGCAATCAATAACTTCCCGAATAACAAAAGCACGTTTGTTACGTTAACCGTTGCAAAGAATTCGGACGATATTGATTACTATGATGAAAAAGTAAAGCAGTTCATTCGAAAACTTCGAAAGGACTACGGTAAATTGCATTACGTTGGAGTTAGAGAATTTCAAAAACGTGGTGCAATTCATTATCACTTGTTAATAAATTATCCATTTATCAAAGGCTTTTCTGAAACTGAAATCAGAAAAAGTGAAGTATATTTTAAAAATCACTATTGGAAACAAGGTTTTGTTGATCTTAAATCGATTGAGCATGTTGATAATGTCGGTGCGTATATATCTAAGTACATGACTAAAGATATGCAAGATAAACGTTTAATCGGTCGTAAAAGCTATTTATGTTCAAGAGGTTTAAAACGCTCGGAAGTCATTACTTTTGAGAAAGATGCTTTAATAAAGCAACATTACTGTTATTTAAAGGAACAAGGAATGTCTGAACCTGAGATAGATAAATTGTTATTAAATGAAGATGAATTTTTTTATTCTAGTTTACATAATATACATTATACCAAGTTACATTGGAATAATGTCAGTCTAAAACATTCAGTTTTAAACTGACAATCGTTCGTAACTTAATCCATAGTATTATGTTCTGATTTATCCATATAATAAGACTATTGTTTATTTTATTCTTTTTATCAATATAAGAATCGTTTTAAAAATTTCCAAAAGCTTCTTAGATGAAAT
>NZ_JAFLVR010000043.1 GCF_017315985.1 Candidatus Enterococcus murrayae
CAGTTAATCCAGATACTGTGGCATTATTATAGGATCCATTTTCAGTAATTGTATGTCCTACATTAGTCACTTTATCTTGAATAGTTGATCCATCATTTGAAGTCACTTGAACTTTCCCTTGTCCAGAAGTTTGAAAAATATCTCCAGTATAAGATTTTCCAACCATCGGTATGGCTATTGCAGTAGCGCTCGCTTGAGTGAATGTAGGTGCAGTTATAGTCAGCGGGCTTGGATCAGCAGTGACAAAAGAAAAGTAACCAACGGGTGTATACATATCTCCTACCACTGGCAATGTCAATCCAGGAACTCGAATGAAAGTAGCAGTTCCATTAGAGGCTTCCGCAGTAAGTAATATGTGGTAATAGGTATTTGGTTTCAGGTTATTAATTGTTCCAACCCCCGTTACATAATTACTGTACCTTCTAAGATCTACATAGCCGACTGCATTTTGCTTTAATGTTGATACCTGACTTGCTGTAAGTTTCAATGTTCCAGTTGGTATAGAAGAGTTATCTTTACATAAGTAAGCTCTATAAGTACCTCCAAGAGAAGGGAGCCCTGAAAAGTCACTTGAAAAAACATCTATTTTTGCACTATTCTTGGTTATGTTTTGGATATATACGTGTTGATATCCTTGAGAAATTGAGTAATTATATTCTGGGTAACCATTATAAAGTATGTCTGCTCGAGTTGAACTTAATAATTGAGCATTTCTTGGAGATACTTGTATACTATTATCTTTTTTCGGAATTTCTGCCCTGAAAGATTCCACAGTAGTAGAATTATTACTGTCATTTGAACTATCTGGCGGGGTATTTAGCTTACTGACACTAGCATCTAACTTTTCTTTCTCTGAAGCTGATTCCTCAAGAATAAAATATCCCTTGTGAATAGTCCGAACTAAAGGTTTATCCTCCCTCATCTCTTCCACAAAATAGTCTAAAATCAAACGATAGTTTTGATCATCTGTAAGGTCGTTAGACTCAAACCTGAAACTGCGCTCGTTTAGAACATGGTTTTCAGATACTTCAAAAACTTTTTCATCGTACCATTCAGATTTGTCACTTTTCGATTCCAATACCGCTTTCTGGAGAATAGTTTTTGATTGATTTTTTGATTTGGAATCTAGAACAATCTCACCATCAAGAAATTCTGCATTTCTTTCTACCTTCACTATTGGATGAACATCATCTTCGTTATCTTTTTTTGATAAATCACGTTCCTCATAGGTTTGCTCTGCGATAACTTCTTTTTCTTGATCCTCGGTACTCGGATCTTCTTCAGACGATATCATTTCATTAGATCCACCCAATACGCTACTAGACATCGTGGTAAGTTCGTTAGTAGATGTTTCTGTTTGTTTAGATTCTTCTGAATTTTTTGAAGTCGCTAAACTAACCAACGGATTAATGAGTAATCCAACAATAAAGATATAAGAGATCCATTTTTTATTCACTGACATTATTCCTCATCCTTTCATAAATACTGATGAAGAAAAAGAGTAAAACGATGATCATACCAAGATAAAGAAGAGTAGAATTGTATTCTTCTCCGGTCATAGGTAATCGTTTGTCTGATGCTGCTGCATAAGAAGCATCATAATCATTTCTTTTTTCAATTTTTTTAATTAATGGTAATTCAATTGAGTTATCTTCTGTTGCTACCTGGTTCGAAAAAGTTATAGTTAGCGGTGTGCTATAACCACTGCTACTGTCCGCATTGGAATTGACCGGATTTATTAAAAGTAGAACACTACTCACTAGACCAAGCAATAAAAAGATTACCTTTTTCATCTCTTCACCTTCTCCCTGAGATAAATTATATTGCTCTCCACTTTTTACTGCGTACATATAAACAGCCTATCAAAATGACGTTAACTAGGCTGATGAGAATTGTTACTAGTGGAACCCAGCTTTGATAAGTAATGGTAAAATTAGCATCTTCATTTATTTTTCTTGCCTCTTTCTCACCAACAGTAAAGTCCTGTTTCCATTTCCATGTACTCGTCCCCGATTTTGCCTTTATAAATAATGTATATGTACCACTTTTAAGTGGATCTATACCCCAGTTTGTTGAGAACTCGAATTGTGAATTTGGTGCCATACGCATGTTGTTCATTTTTCGTTTTTTTAATACCTCACGTCCTCCTTTTTCTGTCAATTTAGTCTCAATCATTAGATCCTTTAATATTTTAGGTTCTGGATTTTGCATTCGTGCCTGAATTACTCGTCTTCCTTGACTAACGGTTGGTTGAACATTCAAAAATTTTAATGTAGAGCCATCATCGTATACTTCGGAATCCTCTGTTACTACAAGTCCGATACGATAACCAAAAGTTGAACTGATACCCTCTTTAACTTTTGATGTATCTGCCTTCATAATGCAGATAGCTCCACCTTTTACTCCAGTAAATTGTTCTTTCGGTGGAGTAATTTTTATAGTGACTTTCTTCTCTTCATAATTTTCTACTGTAACTTTCTTTTCAGAGATTGTGGTAATTTCTTCGATGGAGTTTTTTAATGTTGCATCCTTTTTATAATCTTCGTTATCATAATCAATAGCCCCATTCTTATTTGTATGGGCATCTTTTACATAGATACTTACAGTCGCTGGTTTTACATTTGTACTTCTTATTTTTATAGTTAATTCTTGAGGTTTATTAGGCTCTACTTTAATAAAATAGAACCCTTTTTTTGAATCAATTTGAGTTTTGGTTAGTATTGGTTCTACCGCAAATCCTACGTCGTTTTCGGGCTGATTTTTACTCCCTTCTATGCCTCCTGATTCTTCAGCCAAAACTATCGAAGTGCTAAATAGACAACTGAAAATGAGTAGCATGCAATAAATCTTTCTTTTTGTACAAAAATGAAAGACAATTTTTCGAAAAATTTTTCCCATTAGTGTTCTCCTCAATAAAAAGAAAGAGGGAAGAGAATTACACCCTTCTCTCTTTCTTTTTATAAAAATTATTAAAATGAATTTGTTAGAGCCCAAGTAATGTTACCTTGGAATGTTTGACCAGCATAGTTAGTACTGGTATCACCAGCAGCCAGCTCCAATTTCATTGAATCAATTGGTAGTGCGTAACCATGCCCACTGATACTTAAATCTGTCTTAGCTAATTCTTGTGAAGTTCCATCTAAAGCTAATTCTGTAACTCCGGCTGTTACACCATTACCTACAGTGATATTAGTTGCATCAGTTGTAGCAGTGTCAGCGTTTGGCTCACTTGGTGCTGCCCAATCTTTCATTGTTCCCACTTCGACACTAATCTTTCCTGAGTTGATGATTTGTGTAGAGTCTAATGGATTAGTCAAATTAGATGCACTTGCAGACAAAGTCCATTCATTATTAGTCGTCGAATCATTTCTTCCATCATACAAAGCAACATACTTTCCATCAGTGTCAATTGTTTGTGTCAATGCATTTCCTGCAGTATGGGTATTACCAAAATCAACTAAATTTGGAACGAAACGTAATTGTAATGCTTCTGGATTTGGGTTTGGGTTTGGAATATGTTCTTCAGCTTCAAACTGGACCCTTACTGGCGTATCTAATGTGTCAGCAAATCCCGCAATACTTCCTGCAAAAGCCATTCCAATAACTGAAAGGCTAACTAAGCTTATTCTTATTTTTTCTTCAAATTTTTTCATTCTAATTTCTCCTTACAAATATAATTTGAGACGTGTCTAAAATCGCTTAGAAAGTTCTAATCTCTAGCAAAAATAGAAACTTTAATCTTTTGATTGTTGATCTCTAAAAAAATTTACTTAAATAGTAGATGTATCACAGGGTTCACCAACAATAATAATCCTGTAACTGTCCATAATTTTGCATTACGACACTTTCTCATTCGTAAATAGACACTCCAGATAATGCAAAGGATTGCTATTATTACCATAATGAAATAAATACTCCCTAAATGGTTGTTAGTAATGTCCATCATCCGAATAAATAATTCAAGTATTTTCATTGCTAGCCCTCCTCAAATAGGTTGTAAATTGAATGATCAAGTAAAAAATTAAATGTGTTATCATTACCTTCATTTGTGTTTGCATCCATTAATCCTAATACTAAAATTGAATTAAGAATGCGAATAACCTCTTCTTCAGGCAACAATAATTTTAGACCAGAATCTTGAACTGTTTTAGAAAAGATAGATTGACTATTTTTTTTCACTATCTCTATCTTTTCATTGGGTAGCTTTGCTAAAAATAATTCATAATCGGGATTATTAAAATTGTATAGCTTAGGATATTTCTGAAATTCATGAAATACCCATTGTAATCCCAACTTGAATCCTTCAATTTTACTTTCATTTTCATTTACAAACATTATCCAAGTGTCAATTAAGTTCTTTTGAACTTTTTCTAAAACTTCAACAAATAAATCTTCTTTGCTTTTGTAAACTATATAGAATGCACCTGATGATATTCCAACTTTGCCTGTAAGTAGTGGAATATTTGTCTGCTTATACCCCCTCACTTTCCAACTTTCTTCACAGACATTTTGTAAGTTGGTCTTGATCTTCCGAATATCCTCTTCTGAGAATTTTCTTGACATGCTCTCCCTCCTTCCTGTGAATATACATTAAAACATATTCATGAATTAAAATCAATATCAATTCATGAATATATTGTATAATTTATTCACAGATGTTTCAACTGTAATATTTGCAAAATTTTTATTTTTAGATTTTAACGGCTTCTCTTGCTTCAATCAGCATAAAAATTAAATGAAGCTGTGACATAAGTCGTTGTTCTTAATCGGAAAAAATTGGTTTCCAGATTTCATTTACTGATTTCTGGGAGCCAATTTCTATGTGCTTAAGGTGTCAAACCGTTTCCTAACTGCTGACTTTCTCATATTTAATGCCATGATAAGGACGCCCGTTTCCTTTTTACTTTTTCTATGCCTCGAACATGGTATCGTGTGAAATGCAAACAAGCCTTCATCCATCCGAAAACCGGTTCTACGTCAATTTTTCTTTGTGAGTAGATTTTCCATTTTCAGTCTCTGAAAGCAAGGTGCATTGTTTTGCTTTAAAGTATTCTAGCGAAGGATCGACCTTAATAATGCGTGTATTTCCTTGGCTCAAGGCTTCTTGAATTACTTATTTATTTTCTATATATTTTTCTGCTTTATACTCTTTGAAGTTTCTAACAAACCTATCGACTTTATCCGTTTCTGTTCTGTACACATTGAAATTAAAAGAACACCTTTTGGATCAATGTAATAATCCTCTTTTTCGATATACGTCCAACTCAAGACTTTTCGTTCATCTGATTGCCATATTCACTTTTTTTATAAACGATTGATAAACCAAACAGTGCTGTCTTCTTTTGGAATATAAGAAGTTGTGATATATAAAGTGAGTTGATTCATTTTATAATTTGTCTACACGATTTTGATCCTTTCGGGGATTGGATGACTTAGAGTACGGGGGCCACCGCACTAGTATAGCTTGAAATCCATTTTCTTAAAACGGAGTGTGCAGAGATCTGAAAAAATGTAGTTGCCTGATGGAGAAATATCTCATCATTGATGACTGCTAAAACAGCTTCCTGTCTCAGCTCATTATTTTACCGATTCCACGTTGCAGCTTTTTTAATCCCTCGATTTCATCATCATATTTATGAATCCACTCTTTTATCATCGCCCAAGAAAGGGAGTACCTCTTAGCGACACTGTTCAGACTATAATGTCCATCCATCACTTCTGAAATAACTTGATATTTTTCTTCTGGAGAATAACGGCTTCTCTTAGACACACAAAAACTCCCTATAAAATAGATTTAGAATTTTTGTTTTTTCCTCGTCTACTTTATAGGGAGCATATCAGAGTGTAACAGTTGCGGAAATTTTTAATATAAGAGTATAGTCTAAAACTGGAACCCCACTCTTCTTTTTAAAATAAATTTATGATAAGCTGAGAAATAATTAAAAACCTACTTGCAAAAAACAAAATTTTTGAGGAGAAAAATGGTGCCGACTATCGAGTTAAGAACCTATCAACAACGAGTAATCGATCAATTAGTTAATTATTTGGATAATAACAGTATCCATATTGTCGCTCCACCCGGATCAGGCAAAACAATCCTAGGGATAACGATTATTGATAAAATACAGAGAAAAACATTAATTTTAGTTCCCTCCTTACTGTTGAAAAAGCAGTGGATTGATACGATCCAAGAATATTATCCTCAATGGGAAATATCTGAAAATCTGCTTCAACCAGCTCAAATTACTATCACTACCTACCAAGATTTATTAGGTAAAGGAAAAGAGTGGAAGCATTACTTTGAAGAATATGGCATTAATTTTCTTGTGCTAGACGAATCCCATCACTTAAAGAAACGTTGGTCGGACCTCTTGCTACATTTGCGAGAACATGCGAATGATTTGCAAACATTAGCCTTAACCGCAACACCTCCGTTCGACGCGAATCAAAAAGAGTGGAAAAACTACATTCGATTGACGGGAGCGATTGATGAAGAAATCTCTGTTTCCGAGCTGATAAAAGAAGAGGTACTCGCCCCTTATCATGATTATATCTACTTAGTACCTGTGACAAAAGAAGCACAGGGACAATTCTCAGATTTTTTAGAGAATCAAAATCAAATCGTAGCTAAGCTTTGTTGTAATCAAGAAGTAACTGATTATCTGTTAGCACAAGAATTTATTCAACAGCCTTTGAATTGTACAACGTTTATTTATAAAAATTTTGACGTTTATTTGAGTTGCCTATTCTACCTGAATGAGCAGCATTACCAAATTGGCAGGGATCACTGGAAGGTTTTAGGGACAAAACGAAAAAAATTTGAAATTCCTCAACAAACAAGAAACAGTATCATCGATTTATATCAATATTTATATCATGCAAATCCACGCTTAAATATATTTAACTATTTATCAAAAGCAGGCTGGCTATATAACGATAAGCTTAGGCTGTTTCCAAACTTTGAAGGTACGAATCAAGCAAACATTCCATTAGTAAAAGAAGCGATCCAGCATATTGTTATAAAAGAAGAGAGCTATTTAGGGAGCATGCTGCGTGGTGTGCTTTTATTCGATCATATCAAAAAGGATGTTCTAGATGGGAAAGAAAACTACTTAGAATATGGTGTTGCACCAGCATTTTTAGATTTCAAGGACTTGCTTAAACCTGAAACTTCTCTAGCTGCTATTTGTGGAGAATTCCTCATTATTAGTCAGGAGGTTTATCAGAATTACTTCATAAACTACTCAGCATTTCAGAAAGAGAAAAATCTAGCCAATTATGTTTATCTAACCATGACAGACAAAAACCAGAGCAGTTTATTATCCCTCACAACACAGCTTTTAGATTCTGGAATTCTCAATTTATTAATTGGGACTGTCAGTTTGTTGGGGGAAGGATGGAATTGTCCTTCGATTAACACCATAATTATGGGAAACGCGGCGGGGTCCTACGTACAAACCCAGCAGATTCGCGGTAGAGGATTACGTAAAGATGGAAAAAGAAAGCTGACGAATATTTGGCATATTGGAGTAATCTATCCGAATATTCCGTTAGCAGAACAACCTTCCTTCGCTTCCATTTTTAAACGTTTATCATTTATCGAAGGCCTAAATTTGCTAACGGTACCGCTGGTTTCAACGGGTAGTGAGCGATTTGAATTACCGGATATTCCGGATATTCAAGCCATAAGCGGCTATACGCAACACAATCTTTTTCAAGCCAAGGAACGTGAAAAATATTTTGCACTATGGAGTGATGCTTTAAAGCAAGGAACTCGCTTGGCAATGCCCCTGTTTATTCGAAACCAGTCTGCAGAAAAAGAATTGGATGTTAAAACAACTACCTTTAAGAATAGAAAAGAAAAATCGCTGAACTTCTTTCAATCTCTGCTTCAAGGGAATCTAGCGTTCTATTTTAAAGAACAAAAAAAGAGAAGGCTTTGGCGAAATTCTTGTCGAATCCAACAAAAAGTAGTTCAAACGATTTATCAGTTACTAATAAATGAAGGGCTGCTATCTGAAAAAATCCCCTTAACAATTAAGTGGGATGAGACTGTCTTCTCCTGTGAAGTTACTGCCAGCTATCATCAGGAAAAGCTATTTAATAACTTAGTTAGCGAAACATTGGGTGAAATCGAGAATCCTAGGTATCTTTTAAAAATTAAACATGCCTACTTTGCAGTCCCCGCTCGTTACAGCAAGAATAAAAAGGATGCTCAGTCTTTCTTAGCAGAGATTCAAAAAAGCTATTCATCGGCAGAAATTTTCTATTCGAAGAACCTCGCTGGTCGGAAACACCTGATTAATGCACGATTAAATACTTTGATTAATCCTGATAATTTAGAAATTATCGAGCAGAAAATTTGGCATTAAAGGGGCGCTGGAACGCTCATACAGAAAATAGTGATAGGCACATAAAAACAAACCATCCACCATTTTGAGTAATCGGACATTTAGCAGAAAAATGAACAACGAAATTTATATTTCTACCGCTATTTTCTGCATCACTGTTCCCTGTACCCCTGTGACGTTTACGCAAAAATTTTTTTAGAATGATAAAGAAAAACATCAGGTTCTCTTTCTATTTTGTCCTTACTGCTTAACGAAAAGCATAAAAGGCAAGCTCTTCCATCAACGGTATGTTTATATTCCCAATACTACTTTTCCGCGAATATCAATAATTTATCCGTCGAGGTATCGTAAGTAAGTACATAAAATGTCCCATCGCTTTTTTCTAGCACTCTCGCTCCCTCTGCATTCTTAGGCAATTCGAAATAATCTTGATATAGTTTGTTTCCTCTAACGGTTTCTTTTATTACTTTCCTACCTGAGTTCCATAGAATATAATCCTTTTTTCTAATAAAATTTGCTTCCTCTATGAATGGATCTGTCTGGCCAAAGTTAACCTTCTTTCGTGTATTCATTTTTATGTTTCGCAAGTAATACTGATAAACAGTGATATCCTCATATTCCATGTCAGGATTTTCGGCCATCTCTGCCGATGAGTAAGGACTCACATACGTCAATAATTTTTCAATTATCCATTCATCCGAATACGCAAAGTATGCTTCCGCATAATCCACCTTCTCATCTGGAAACGTATAGCTTTGCTTTTCATTCGTTTTCAGCGTTTTAATCGTATAGCCCGAGTCGGTAGTCAAAATTTGCTTCGTTTTCTCTCTATTTGTCTCTTCCTTCAATAATTCATTGCTTCGTTTATTGATGTCAAAATATTTCTGGTACAATCGCTCATATTCTTTACCCGTTTCCAACACTTTTTGGACCTTATTTGATGAAGCCTCAATCTGTAAGATAAACGAGCGGACTGTTTCCTCATTGGAGCGCTCAGCAGTTGGAGAGCCATACCCCTGAATATAAAAAGTTCCTGAATCAAAAACAACATCGGGATATTTGCTGTCAAACTCAACAAATTGGCCAATTTGTTTTCCAGACTTCAAATCTACTAATCCGAAATAATACTTCTGTGTATAGTCCGTTTGTCTATCCTTAAAATCCCCAATCACTTTAACAACTGCATAATGCTCATAAACTCCTTCATCCTCATAATCAGGAAAAAATTCAAGCTCTTCATCCTCAGGAATTTCATTTAACTCAATCGTTTCGGCTTTTTTAGAATACGGATCAACTTTCCATAGCTTATCATTATTGAAATAGACCAACTGATCCTGGTAGATTCCTACTTCATGGACTTCTTGCCCGTACGACTTGATTAAATCAGTATCTGCAAATTTACTAATATCAATCTTACGTAATTTTATACTCTCTCGTTGTTCGACCGAATACGATCCCTGACCAAAAAAATAACCAACTAAACAAATAGATAGAGCCACTAGTACTGATAAAATGGCTATCCAATTTTTTCTTTTCTTCACTAATTTCTCCTTTGGGTTCATTTGTCTGACAGCATACTCCTATCTATTAATTGATCCATTATTGACTCCACTTTCGGTATAACTAATCATTCGGAAATTATTCTGGTCAACTAAAACAACTCGTTTCTCCATCAATAAATCGTTATGCTCCATAGGTTTCTTGAAACGAATGTAATAACCATTATCCCAACTTGCATCTACATCCTTTTTAAATTCTATCTCATCAAACGGTAAGTCGCCCTCTTGCCCCATTAATGTGGTTGTACTGTGTATGACTCCACTACCGTCTTCTTTCACCTCAAAGCTTCCTATTGTAGAATCATCTGTATATTTGATTGTCCAATTTCCGGTCATATTAACTGGCGCATCATTTTGCTTTTCTTGGACCTGCGCAGTCATCTTTTCTCTGTACCCTTCAACATCTTCACTAGAAAATCCTTGTTTACTACCAACATTATATATTCCATAAAATGGCAGCTCAGGTTCCAGGTTGTCGTAAGTAAGTTTCATCGGATGATACATCCAATCAATAAACTCTTTTGGTAAATCAGTGGTTGACCTGCCTGGTAAATAAACCCTCATTTCATTTGCATCATCTAATCCGTATATACGATCAGTTGGTATCACCTCATATTTTCCTTCTCTACCAGCTTGAGGACCGGTAACCTCTAGATTTCCGATACTCATCTTATATTCAAACTCCGAAATCTGCTCCACATTTTTGAAGTTCCCCTTAAAATCACATTGATGAACTTCTGATGCATCATAATCGGCATAAATACCGGTAAACCCACCTTTACCATCCATTTTTAAGACAGTTTGCCAACCACCCGCGCCGCTAGTGAACGTAAACTCTTTTGGCAGTTGGGAAAAGAACGCAGCATTTGGATCACTTGATAGCTCGGATATTGAGTCACTTGAACTATTCTTAACCTCTTCCCTAGCCTCTGTACTGCTCTTGGTCATCTTGGTACTTGAGTATTTTTCTAAAACCTTAACTACGCCGCTACTCTCTTTACTTGTCGACTTTTTTTCAGTCTTACACCCTGCAATACTAACTAAACAAAGACAAATACCCAAACCCATAATTACTTTTTTCATGTAATTTTTCCTTATCACTTTTTCCGATTGTCATTAGTATATCAGGAAATAGCATCAAACAGTTTGGTCTCTATAAAACAGACCTATAATTATATCTTTTGTGGTATTAATTTCTAAAAAAACATCCCTTTTTAAAGCATTTTGTTAGTCATGTCACTTGTTTATTTCATAAAAAAGAATTTCCGATCTTATTTAGGTGAGATTGAGTCATAAAAAAAGGACGCTCCGCAAACTGAATTGCGAAACGTCCGAAACGAGTAATTTGAATAACATAAGTTTTCCTTTTACTCCTCTTGCTCCTGTTCCTCCACAATTCGATGCAGATGAACAAGCAAATAGATTTTCTCTTGCTTGGTGATATTCAAATCAAATTCTTTGTAAATAAAGATTTCAAAGGCTCTAATAATAGCTACTTCCTTCGTCATTTTTGTAGCTAAAGTTTGGTACAATTCTTCTTTATCTTCATCAGGAAAAAGTTTTCCTTCATAGACCCGTTCACTGAAGTAATTTAAATGGGTCAAAAAGCGAGAGTAAGTAAATGTATCACGGTTTATCTTTCCACCCACGATTCTTTGAACGATTTTCTCAAAATTATTCATTAGTTTTGCGATACTCTGACCTCTTTGATGTGAAGAGGATTCCATCTTGGCATTGACAAAATGAAGTCCGATAGCTGTTGCCTCACTATCAGGCAATCGAATTTGAAGTTCTTTATTTATTAGCTCTACTGCATATCGTCCAATTTGATACTCATTTTTATGGTATAACATCACATCAGGGTAATTAAAATTCTCACCAACATTTCCCGCTTCAAGACGTCTTACAACGAATGAAACATGATCAGACAAAGACAAATAGAGGTAGTCTTTTACCTCTATTTGATAGCTGCTGGCGGCATAATCAATAATTTTTTTAACCAAGTTTATATAAGTATCATCTAAGGTGCTGGCTAATTGAACAAAGTTCGTTAGCATTTTATTATCCGTCAAAATGAACACCTTTTCGATTTCATCTTCTTGAATCTCATGGCCAATTGCTTTGTTATATCCAATGCCTTTTCCCATCAAAATACACTCAGTACCTGCTTCATCTAAGGCTAAAACGAGTGAATTGTTCATCACTTTTAGCACCTGCATTGACTCACCGCCTTATCTTTTCTCTAGTCTGTCAGTCCATGATCCTGAATTACTTTTTGATACCAATAAAAACTATCTTTAGGAATACGTCGTAAATCTTTCAAATCATGATCTTCTCTATTTATATAAACAAATCCATAGCGTTTCTTAAACCCTTGATGCGAACTTAATAGATCCATGACTGACCAAGGGCAGTAACCAAATAATTCAACACCATCTTGAATCGCATCATAACAAGCTGAGATATGATCACGGATGTAATTGATACGATACTGATCATGAACTTTTCCATCTTCAGTCAAGACATCCGCCGTTCCTAATCCATTTTCAGTAATAATCAGTGGTAGTCGGAATTGACGATAGTATTCATTCAGGACCAGTCGTAATCCCATTGGATCAATCTGTGCACCATACTCTGTAGCACTTAAATTCTGATTCTTTTCAACTTGGAAATAGCCATAAAGATCAAAGTCAACATCTTTTTCACGAACACCCAATGCATGCGTATCGTCAACCGGTAAGTAGCTAGCCACCAGTGTTCGATAATAATTCAACGCAATAAAATCTGGTTTCGCCGCAGCGAGGATCGCCTTGTCCTCAGGCAGAACTACTGGGGCAATGCCGGCCTTGTCTAAAAACTCTTGATAATAGCCAGGATATTGTCCAAAACAATACATTTCTAAAGCATAATTTGTCTTGAAATTATCATTCATTTTGGCTGCCCAAACATCCATTGGCTTATTCGAAGCAGGATAGGTCATCGTTGAAGAAACTGCTGGTCCGATTTTACTTCCTAAAATCATTTCGTGACAATCATTCGTCGCGTGAGCATGGGCAACAAACATATGATAATCCATTTGAGCACGCACTCGTTCCTTGTCTTCCAGCTTCACCTCATACATGTTCATACGTTCATCTACTCGAATCATTAAGTTTTGTTCATTATTTACTTGCCAATGCTTCACTCGATCGCCAAAAGCTTGATAACATATTTGAGCGTATCTTCTAAAAGCATCCACACAAGCCCGAGATTCCCATCCATTATACTTTACAGCAAGTGCATATGGTAAATCAAAATGATATAGGGTAACAAAAGGAATAATCTCATTATCGATCAAGCAGTCAATAACCTTATTATAAAATGCAATCCCTTTCTCATTAACCTCGCCATCTCCATCTGGAATAATCCGTGCCCAAGATAAAGAAAAACGATACGTTTTCAACCCCAATTCTTTCATCATTTTGATATCTTCTTCATAGTGGTGATAAAAATCACTCGCTACTTTCGTATCCGCTTGTTGAGCAGAGCGAGTAAAAGAATTATGGTCTGCAACGGACTCTCCCTTACCATCTTTTTCCCAAGCTCCTTCTATTTGAAAAGCAGAGGAAGAGGCTCCCCACCAAAAATCTTCATCGAATTTTTTCATGTATTTATACGCTCCTTATTAATCTCTTAAAATGAATAACTGTCACTAAACTACAGAACCCCTGCAGCTTAAAATCAATTTATACTGCTGGCTTCGTCAGAAAGAACAATAGATTGCTGCTTGTTTCAATGTGATTGTCTTTCGTTGAGCCAATAGCTACATAGTTATTGGAATTAGTAATAATCACTGATGTCGTTAAATCGTACCCAGCATTTTCAATCCCCTCCATATCAAAGGAAACGATTCGCTGACCTTTCTTCAATCGTTCACCAACATTCGCATGCTTTTCAAAGAATTTCCCATCTAAATTCACTGTGTCAATCCCTATATGAATTAACATTTCAACACCATTATCTAACGTTAAGCCGATAGCATGCATCGTCGGATAGAGTACACTGACTGTTGCATCCATTGGTGCGACGATCTCTCCTTTGCTTGGATAAATGGCTATTCCCTTACCCATCGCACCAGAAGCAAAAACTTCATCTGAAACTTCCGATAATGAGATCGCTCGGCCTTCTACCGGTGAATCTACTACTAAATTGCTATCTTCAAAAACTAAATCATCGTTAATTGCTTCCTTAACTGCTTCCGTCAATGTTTCTTGAACTTTTTTCGCATTTTCTTCTGGAATATCTTTAAAACCTAAAACAACCGTCATGATACATGCTCCGCCAAAAGCAATTAAGCAACCTAATAGATAACAAACAAATGCTTTCGTGCCAGCTTCAGCATAGACAGGAATGGTCAGGACACCTTGATTAGCAAAGGCATTCCCATAAGAACCGCCCCATCCCATTAAAGCTCCTCCCAACGCACCACTGATCACAGCATAGATCATTGGTTTTTTTAAACGTAAATTGGCCCCATAGATTGCTGGTTCAGTAATCCCAAACAAGGCAGTTACAGTAGCTGATGCAGCCACCGTTTTTAAGTTTTTATTTTTTGTTTTTAAAAATACACCTAAGGCCGCACCAGCTTGAGAAAAATTAGCAGCACCGGCGAAAGCAAGTAGATTTTGACGACCTGTTTTCGCAACATCATTAATCCCGATTGGTATAATTGCTCGATGGGCACCAAATATAACTAGAACACACCAGATTCCACCAATGAAGGCTCCTAACAAAATTGGGCTTAGCCCCATAATATAGTAGTATGCCCAGTTAACAATATTTCCAAAATAAATACCGATCGGTCCAAATACCATTAGAGTTGCCGGAACCATAACCAATAATGATACTGTTGGAACCATGATGATTTTTAACACTTCTGGCATGATTTTCTTAACGAATCTCTCAACATATGCCAATACAAAAATAGCAATTATGATTGGCACCACTGACGATACGTAGTTTGCCTGTGTAATTCCTACACCGAACAAGGTCACTGGATTTTCTCCAGTCATTAAATCAACAACTGCAGGGTAGCAAAGCGTTGCTCCTAAAATCATGGCAATGTAATCATTTGTTTTAAAGACTTTGGCCGCCGAACGTGCCAAAATGATCGGCATAAAATAAAATAGTGCGTCAGAAGCGGCATTAAGAATAATATAGGTGTTGAATTCCTTAATATCGACTTGATACATATTCAGCCCAATCAACGCCGCCACCGCCAGAATTCCTTTCAACATACCAGAGGCTGCAATTGCAGGAACTGTTGGTGTAAAGATTGCGGCCACTGTATTTAAAATTTTCGTGCCTATCCCTACTTTTTCATCCTCCTCATTGCTTGTTTCCTGTAATTCACCCACCATTGGAATCATTTCATCATAGACCTTTTCAACTTTATTCCCTAAAACTACTTGAAATTGACCGCTAGCCTCGACTACTTGGATGACTCCTTCCGTATTTGAAATGACCTCTTTATTTGCTTTGCTCTTGTCCTTAAGCACAAAGCGCAAACGAGTAAAGCAATGAGTCAAACTTGAAACATTCTCTTTACCGCCAACTTCTTCCAAGATTCGTTTTGCAACATCATGATTATCCATTTTCTAATCCTCCAAAAATTTAGTTTGTATGAACGTCAATTTCCTTTGGCCAAAGGTCCGTGCTTATTCGACAAAAAAAGATCAAATATACATAAATAACACCATAGGACATGGTTATCATTTACGTACACTTGATCTCGCCTGCATTACCAGTAACGCGTCAAACGAACGCGGTTATTAAATTTACACCCACAATATATCATGCTCCTTTTTGAAATGCAAGCGAATTCACAAATAAAATTTTATTTGCTTTTTTTTCACATTTTGCGTTATGCTTGTCCTTGAATTTTTAAATCATGAAGGATGGTGGTTATCATAAAAAAACGAGAAAAGAATCTATTACTGTTAATCGTTACGTTATTTTGGTTTGCCCAATATGTTTATATTCCTTATCAAACTCCTTACTTAGCAACAATCAATGTATCCGCGAGTTTCATCGGAATTATCATTGGCTCGTATGGTATTTCACAGTTAGCACTCCGTTTGCCAGTAGGTATAATAGCAGATTTACGACCGAACCACCGCTTGTTTATTTCGCTAGGTACCTTGTGTGCTGGAGTCGCTTCCTTATTTCGCCTCCTCTTTCAAAACGGCATTGGTTTTCTATTAGGAAATATTTTTTCAGGCTTTGCTAGTGCTACCTGGATTTCTTTCATGGTTTACTATCTTAGCCTACACGATAATCACATGCAAAACGCCGCTACAAGTAAAATTATCATGACGAATAATATTGGTATGCTGGTTGGTTTTATCACCAGCAGCCTTTTATATAATCAGATTGGTATGGCAAATATTTGTTTATTAAGTGTTTTAAGTGGTTTTTCCGGATTCGTTATTTCATTGAATCTTAAAAAAACAGAAACAAAAATTAAAATAGCTGTTAATGCAAAAGAACTATTAGCGGTTGGTAAACAACCAAAATTAATTTTATTCTCTTTTTTAGCACTAATTCAACAAGGCATCCAGATGTCTACGACAATGTCATTTACTAATCAATTGATTAAGGAACAAGGCGCTACTGATTTCCAAGTTGGATTATCATCGATCATTTATATGTTCTCAGCCGTTATTTTTTCTCGTATTAGTTCCACCTTATCTCTGAATCTCCAACGTAGAAAATGGTTGACCTTCACGTCATTTGGATTTCTCGCACTTTATTGTCTTATTGTTCCATTGGCTAATGCATTACCTATTTTCTATCTTTTACAAACCATTCCTGGTGTTGGTACTGGAATTTTATTCTCACTACTAACTTCTGAAGCCATGGAAGGCATTGAACTCCATAAAAAATCAAGCGCAATGGGGTTCTTTCAAGCAATCTATGCAGTTGGCATGACGCTTTTCCCTGTCTTAGTCGGTGAAATCAACAATGCTATTAATCTAAAGTTCGCCTATTGGGTCCTAGCATCCTTTTCACTCATCGGTGGAATAATCGCTCTTATTTATTACAATTTCTCCCAAAAGCTAAAGTCCTAAAATCAAAGAGCTCTGGATTGATCGACCAAAGTTAGCTTTAGGTCAATTTTTGAAAACGTACAGTCATATGATAAGCTATACTAAGAATTTGTGTAATAGTCCACAAACAATAGCACAAATAGGAGGCTTTCCATGTCCATAGGTATGCATTTAGCTAGTAATCATAAATTAAAAGTTTCTTCCCACATTGTTTCTTCAGAATTTATGTCGTTAAACGATCTTAGATGCCAAGAAAATTTCACAGTAACGAGGGATCAAGACGAGGGCGTTATTCATAAGTACACAACCAAACCTTTTGTTTACTATATTGATATCTATAGCTGGAAAAATTTCTATGAGTATTTCTCAGACTATTTGAAATCGTTAAATAGTCCTTTTGAGTTGTGGAAAATATGGGAAGACAGCTATGAATATGAGGATCTTATCACCACGAAAATTGAATCATTAGATACACAAACCTTAGAAAAAATTTTCGGACTTAATGAGTATTTAGATCCTATAGTAGGAATTTATGAGTAAACAAACTTCCTTTTGACCCTATAGTTGATTTTGAAACGGTTGAAAAACATAAAAACACACCTGCGACTCTAACTATCGCAGGTGTCAGCTAGTTTTATTCAATTAATCAAATCAGCCTTTTGGCTCAAAAAGAAAGCATCAGATCTTCTAAGTTCTTTTTTGGAAATTCAATGCCGCACCGATCAAATTGGCATCGTTATGAAATTTGCAGCATTTGATTGTAGGCATTATTTCTCCAACACCTTCTGCTTCAAGCTGCTCCAACAATCGCTTGGAAAGCTCTTCTGCTAACTCTGGCCGCTTAGAGATTCCTCCGCCTAAAACGATCAGCTCAGGATCAAGCATTACTTGAATATTATAGAGATTACTTGCCATGGTCTGATACATATCGTTTAGAAGCTCCGCAGCAAGTGAGTCACCATTTTGGTTTAGCTCGTAAAGCTCTTTTCCCTCTATTTTAGTATTGGTTTGATCAGAGTAAAAGTTTGCAGCTTTGACTAAGGTACCGTTTTGGCTGAAGGTTTGGATATGTTGGCTTTTCAACAGTCCTACTTCACCGCCAAATAAATGACTTCCTTTATATAGTTCCCGTCGAATAAAAAGTGCCCCGCCTACTCCTGTCCCTAAAACAACAAAAGCAATGTTTTGTGCATCCTTGCCGACACCAAGCTCCACTTCGGCAACTCCTGCGCAATTTGCGTCATTTTCTATTGATACAGGAAGCGCAAAATACTTTTCGAGTTCATCGAAAATCGGACGTTGATGAATATAATCGACTGCACTGATACCTAGTATTTTTCTTTGTTCTTGGTCAACTGCCCCCGGTGCGCTGATCGCGATTCCTTCAAAAGGTTTGTTGTAAGCATTGATCGTCTGTTTCATTTTTTCCAACAACTCTTCAAATGTTTCTGGGGTTTGAAATGCGGAAACCTGACTGATTCTTTGATTCATCCATACCCCATGTTTGACTGTTGTTCCGCCAATATCAAATACGGCTAAGCTCATTTGTAATCACCTAAAATCCATTCTTTTCACTTACTGCTCTCATCCAGCGTCCGCTCTTCTTCATTGAACGTTCCAGTGTATCTAAATCCAGCCTATAAAACCCATACCGATTTTTATAGCCATTTAACCATGACCAGCAATCCACAAATGTCCAAGCGTGATACCCAAAGCAGTTGCTGCCTTCAACGATTCCTTGATGCAAATAGCTTAAATGCTCTTTCATGAACTCGATTCGATAATCATCTTCGATTTCTCCAGAGTCATTCATGAAACGTTCCTCATCTGCTACCCCCATCCCATTTTCACTCACATACCATGGAATGTTGTTGTATTCTTTCTTCATCATGAGTGCCACATCATACAGAGCTTCGGGATAAATTTCCCAGCCTCGATAAGGATTCATTTTTTTATCCGGCCAGTCATATGCTGCATAAAAATCTGCAGGCATTTCTGCAGGCTTTTTCGGTGCTATAGGTGCCTGCACACGCCGTGGCTGATAATAATTCAAACCGATAAAATCAACTAAGTTTTCTTTAATCAACTCGTGATCGCCCGCCTCTCTCTCCGGTAGCAGGTCATGTTCTGCCAGCAGCTCGGTTAGTTCCTCAGGAATAGTGCCTAACACCGCCGGATCTAAAAAACTGCGAGTATTCAATAAATCTGATTGAAAAGCTGCCAATACATCCTCTTCTACCTCACTCCTCGGGTAAGTAGGAGAAATGTTCAGGATGATACCGATCTCGCTAGTTTGAGTCACTTCTCTAAATATCTTTACCGCTGCCTTGTGAGCGAGCAATGTATGATAAGCAACTTGGATCGCCCGCCGAAAGTCAACGATCGCTGGGTAATGGTACTGATAAAGATATCCGCATTCGACATGGACGATCGGTTCATTAAAGGTTGTCCATTTTTTAACAAGATCACCAAACAATTCGAATGACGTTTTCGCATAAAAAGCAAAGGCTTCAATAGAGCGTCGATTTTCCCATCCGCCCTGATCCATCAGCCACATCGGCATATCAAAATGAAACAGATTAATCATTGTTTCTATCCCATGATCAAGCATAGCCGAAAAGAATTGACGATAAAAATCAACGGCTTCTTGATTGATTGTCTTTCCATCTGGAAGTAGGCGTGCCCATGAAATGGAGGTTCTCAAAGAGTTTAATCCAATATCCTGCATTCGACGGCAATCATCCAAGTAATGATCGTATACGCCAGACGTGATTTCCGGTCCTTGATTTTGATGAAACTTCTCAGGCGCTGTGTGGAACCAATAGTCCCATGTTGTCGCTGCTTTTCCAAAATTTAAACTTTGTCCTTCTGTTTGGGGTGCAGACATTGCAGCTCCCCACAAAAAGTTGTCAGGAAAATTCTTCATGTGTACTCCTTTTTACTTGTGCAATATTTGTTCCGACTCCAGCCATTGAGCGATGGCATCAGAATATAAATGGATGTATCTTTCATAAACCATATCCAGCTGAATAAGGATCGGAATTTGGGGTGAGATATTTCCCAACGCTTCTTCTCTAGTGAAGCTGGCGGCGATCAAGACGACATCTGCATGGGGAATCAGCTGCGAATACCGATTCGACGTGATCAATAAAATCGAGACATTTCTTCCTTTTGCGATCTTCATCGCCTCCAGCAATTCTTCATCATCTCCACGCAAACTTGAAACCACAATCAGTTCATCTTTATTGGCAAAATTGGCCGACATTAAAATGGAGTTCTCATCCGCGATCACTCGCACATACTTGCCCACTCTGGAAAACTTGAATTGAAAATCAGCGCCTGCATAGGAATTAAAGCCTTTGCCAAAAAAATGAATGATTTTATGCTGATGGAGCAGTTCGCAGAAGGCATCTACCACCTCTTGCGAATAGTTGCTGTCGCTGCGTGTCGCGAGCGAGTGATAGGCTGCTGTTATCTTTGATGACACTGACAGGCTTGAAGCTTCGTTATCTAAAGAAAGCTTGTATAGAAAGATCAACTCCTTGTAGTTACTCAATCCGATCTTTTTGCAAAATCTTGTAATAGAGGATTTTGATACAGCCAGATGCTCTGATAATTTATCAATCGTCATTGCTGCCTGTTTACTTAAAAGATAATCCGCGATCACCTGCTCTACAGATGTAAAATTCAACCGACAGGACTCAATTAAAATGAAAATGTCTTCTTGCATATGATTTCTCCTCAATCAACGATATGGATCGTCTTTATTTCTCCTGGTTTAAAGGTTCCTAGAGGAATAATATCATTTTTTTCTGTTGAAGAAACAGCATTGCCCTTAAGATCCACAAATGTATAGCTCATTTCATGTGATCCTTTAATTATTTCGCCATTAACTTCCTGGCAAAAATCTGGATTATACACGCGAATATCAAATCCGGCTTCATCCATCGTTTTTACCAATGAACTGAAAACCAGCTTGTCGCTGTCAAAGACGATGCCCTCTTGCACAGCCACTTTATTTTTTAAAGGATTTGATACAAAATATTTCAGTGTTGTAGTGAAACGATTCAACTCCTGAATCTGATAATAGGGAGTGCTCATCGCGTAATTTAAATAGTCCTTGCTAAGTTTGGCTGGCTGATAATTTTTATCCAGCTGAAGTGCAAACTTGAAGGTCAGTTTTTTCTTTAATTGACTATCTGGTGTCGGAATATACTTGAACTCATTTCCTGAAGCTATCCCCGGACGTCTAAGCAGGTCGGGACGACCCAGATAACCAACCGAGCGAAACAGTGTCAAAGCAATCGTCTGGAAGTCTTCTCCTACGAATTGATATTCTTTGATTCCCTTGCTGAAGACCGTCCAGCTGGATGTCGGAGTATGGCTGTTAACATACGTTAGCATCGGAAAAATCGCGGTTGGTTCCTCTCGCCAGCCCAATTCCCTCCAATCATCAATGTGGCGATCCACGACCGCTCTTTTTATGGTGCCGAAAGGGGTATCTGTATACGAAAAATCATTTTTATTTGGTGTATCAATTAATACCCTCATCCGATGATCGCTAGCCTGATTTTCGATCTCTAAATGAAATTGAATCTGATGACTGTTCTTCATCAGTTCAATTGTCAGTTGATACGGGATCACTTGTGTTCTTTTTTTCCATTCACGTTCTTGTATATCTTTGGCAATGTTCCATTCACCATTAAAGACCAATTTAGACCGTAATGTGTTCTGTGTCGCTTCACAGCTTGCTTCAGCTAAATCCAGCCGATAGCTATGATCTGTATAAGGAGGCGAATAATCGTAGGTATCTCCTTCATCGCCGCTATCTTCAAATGCTAAAAAGTTTTTGTAGGTCGTTCCTTCTTTTCGATCTATTAAAGACAACTCGCCGGCCTCAAAAATGATTTGATAATCGGCGTTTTCAATTGAGTGTCTCGAACTCTTTTTCGACGACTCTTTATTGTTCTGCACCGTATTCTCAACTACTTGATAGGTCACAAAGCTGAGGGCAGGGATTTCCACTTCGACTAGCAATTCATGAATAAAATAATAATTAGCCGGATCTTGATCCGTTTCTTCTCGACGAATGGAGCCGGAAAACTCCTTTCGAGTCCTTATCAGTTCAAATGGAACCATGCTTCCGTCCTTCTCCATTGAGATAGCTGCAAATGGCGTGGAAACTTCACACTTCATTACTTTTTTATTTTTCCAAGGCAGCGTATTAAAGACAATCAACTCATTCTCGGATAGATTCATTCGCGATTCAGAAATTTTTCTAGTCAGATAATCAACTAATGAGTACGAAAGCTGATCTGCTTCTACAAAGCGATCTGTAATAATCTGATTGGTCTTATCACTATTGCACCCTCCCGCTGAATCATGGGCGTGATTCTTATTCAGCAGCTTCCAAATTCGATCTAGTAATCCTTTTTTATAGGGTATCCCACATTTTTCCGCCATCACCATTAAAGGTTCTGCTTGATAGATCATTCTGCGTTCAACTTTGTCGTTTAAGTATTTATGATCATAACGTGAGGAATAGATGGAACGATGAATTTTTGAAACAGAACTAGAAATAAATTCGCCTTCGACCACCGAAAGTTCATTCTCACTGATTGCGTCAAAAAAACGATCGTAACTACTCTCAATTAACTCGACATTTTTTAATTTTTGGTTATATACCTCTATCCGTTCACGTAAATTGAAATCAATATATCGTTGATCTCCGCCCACTGGTAATACGAGGTCCTCGCCAGTAGCTCCCTCAGAAATCGTTTCGACTAGTGAATCAGCGTCCTCAGAATAAATCAAACCAACTCCCACAAAATAACCATTTTTTATATTTGAGGTCAAAACACGTGAGCCATCCTCCGCGTTCCAATGAAATTCGCGCTTCGTCGTGACCTCATTCGGCACTCCTCGCCAAAAAACAGCTTGCTGGATTCCAAATCCATTGTAAATTTTTGGCATATCTTTGCTCTGTCCAAAGGAATCCGGCAGGTAACCAATATTCATATAGCCACCTAGTGATTCAGCCAGTTTCATCCCTAGATTTAAGTTTCTGATGATTGACTCGCCACGAACGATCAGCTCATCCGTTTGGGTGTACCATGGCCCGATAGCTAATTTACCGCTTTTGACTAATTGCGCTAAACGTTCTTCTTGTTCCGGGAAACTGGTTAAATAATCCTCTAAAATACTCATTTGACCATCCAGCAAATAATAATCAATTTGCTCTTCTTCTAATGCCTGCATCACTTCATCCAAATGATAAGCCAGTTGAACAAACGATTCATTTGTGGTGAAATACCATTCAAAATCCCAATGCGTATGATGTATTACATGAACTTTTCTTTGCATAAATGCCATCCTACTCGTAAAATATTCTTTCTTAACTCGTTACTTAAAGTCAATTTGATCAATGATTTCAGTCAACGCTGCCGGATCATCCTGCTGCAGGACACCGTCGCGAAAGTCTTTATCAATTAATTTTCTAGCGATCAAGCTTAGCAATTTTAAGTGCTCGGTCGCTCCTTCTTCAGGAATAGTCAATCCGAACGCCACCTTGACTGGCTTTTGATCCAATGCGTTCCAAGGAATTTCCTGACTGAATTTGATCAAAAATAAGCCTGGTTTCTTGTTTACACTGCTTTTGCAATGGGGGATTGCAATATGATCCTTGAAGCCTGTCGTCGCCTCTTTTTCTCTTGCTTTTAGCCCTTCAAAATATACTTGCTCATCGGAGACGAAGCCTGAATCAAACGCAAATGTAGCAATCCTTTTAAAAGCCTCCTCCTGAGTAGTCGATGTTTCATCAAACAATATATGGTCTTGATTAAATACTTCTCTGTTCATTTTTCCTCTACCTGCCTATTCGTTTACTGTTTCCATTAAATGATCTTGCTCTTCTTGCTCCACAATACTATCTTCTACTACCTGTTTTCGTGTGAAACCAATCAATAAAGCTGTTGTCAAAATCCCCGCGCTTACACATAAAATCCATGTGATAAAAGGAACCGGCTGCTCAATATAACCAATAAATGTTCCTAAGGGCGACCCGATCCCACCGTAAAACTTGCATCCGGTAGCTGCCGCTAACCCTCCGGCAACCGCAGATCCAACCACATTAGAGAAAATCATGCGAATTGGGTCCGCCGCGACAAAAGGAATGGCACCTTCAGTCACACCTACGATCCCCATACCAAAAGCTGCACTGGCTGCGATCTTCTCATTTTTTGAGAATTTCTTTTTGAATAGGATCGTCGCTAACCAAACCCCTAAAGGCGCAACCGAAATAGCAGCTTGCGTCGCTGTTCCAGGAACGAAATTCGCACCCTCAATCCCATATTTTGTCAACGTATCAGTGAAAATCGCTGTTCCAAATACCAAGGCTGTTTTATTGATTGGTCCGCCCAAGTCAAATCCAATCATCGCTCCACAGATTGCCCCGATTAAGATCGGCGCCCCTGCATAGTTATTGTTTAGATTGGTTAACCCTTGATACATCGCGTCCATTCCAATAGCAATCGGATTACCGATGATGTACAGGACGATCAACGTAATAATAGCTGTCGCGATAAATGGAATAATCATAATCGGTACAATAGGCACCAGCAATCTTGGCCATTTGATTTTCTTCAAGCCCTTAACAAGATATCCAACAATAAACGCTACTACAATCGCACCAATAAAACCGCCGCCAGCTTCTGTATTAAGAAATTCTGGATCATTTACAAGATAGGCACCAATCATCGCTGGAGCAATTGCTGGCTTGTCCGCAATCGAATTCGCCACAAATCCGGCGAATAATGGGATCATCAGCTTGAAACCAATTTGACCCACATAAAACAGCTTAGACATCAGAAAGCCCATCTGTGTTTTATTATCAAAACCCCAATTAACAATTCGACCTAAATCATCTTTTTGAAACGCATACAAATTCGCAATTGTTAAAATCAAACCAGCTGCGATAACCATCGGCACCATGTAAGAGATACCGCTCATGATATGGGTGAAGAAGTTGACTTTTTCCTTATCATTTCCTATTTGGATCTTTCCGACCTTCGAACCTTTTTTTCCAAAAACCTGAGCCTCTTCAAATGCTTGATTGATCAGCGCCTCTGAATCTTCGATCGCTGGAATCGATTTTGTCACAAAAAGTCGCTTACCGGTAAAACGGATTGGATCGATTTTGATATCTGAAGCAACAATGACTACGTCTGCTTGTTCGATATCCTCGGCTGTTAAAACATTTTCAGCTCCAATAGCTCCATTTGTTTCAACTTTGATCCCATACCCCATTCGTTTAGCTGCTTGTTCTAGTGACTCCGCGGCCATGTAGGTATGTGCGATCCCTGCCGCACAAGCTGTCACCGCAACAATTTTTCTCTCCATTTTGATGAACCCCCATCTATTTATTTTCAATATGAAGAGTAACTTATTATTGATTATAATTAAAGCGTTTTCGATCTTTTGGGTACTAGTACCAGCATTTAGATTATTATTGAGATTTATTTCATATAATCTTGTTCAGTAAATATAAACAAATAACACCCGTGATCGCAAAATGCTAAATCACAGGTGTTAAAATTAGTCTTTTTTTTGTTAGATAACTAGCTGTGAACAGATTCAACACACAGTATCAATTCTACTTTCACATGAAGCTTGCGACAATATCCTCCAGCACCGCCTCCCCATCCAAGGTTTCATAATCTTCTTTTTTGATCATTTTGTAGGTGACGGCCTTATAATTCAAAAAGTCTTTCAGGCGGTTCACCTCATATTCTGATTGCGGACCAATCATTAGTCCGTCAATTTGCTGATTTTGAATCGCTTGTTCCGCGATAATCGCAGGAGCTGAGTAGACTCGAATGGGAATCTGCTGCTCATCTGCGGCTGTTTGAATATTTTTTACTAACAGGCCGGAGGTGATTCCTGCTGTACAAATGAGTAGGATACGTTTTGCTTTTTCTTCAGTCATACTGTCGCCCCTTATGAGATTTTGCGTTTCTTATTATAAATATCTAGTACAACGGCAAGCAGTAAAATCAAGCCTTTGATTGCCTGCTGCCAGTCTACACCGATTCCTAAGATCGACATCCCATTATTCAGTACACCCATTACCAAGCCGCCGACGATCGCCCCGGTGATGGTACCGATACCGCCTGAAGTTGATGCTCCGCCGAAGTAAACTGAAGCCATCGCATCTAACTCTAGAGAAGTTCCGGCTTGCGGTGTCGCTGCATTTAACCGAGCTGCTAGAATTAATCCAGCTAGCGCCGCCATCATTCCCATATTGACAAAGACCCAGAAGGTGATTTTTTTCGTTTTGATCCCGGAAAGCTGAGCGGCTTTAAGATTGCCACCAGTTGCATAAATCTGACGTCCCGCCACCGTACTATTTGTCAAAAATCCGTAAACACCAACGATCACTCCTAAGATGATCAAGATGATCGGGAATCCTTGATAAGACGCGAAGATATAGCTCATTCCTAAAACGATCACTACAGTCAAAATAGATTTGAAAATGAAGGCGTTCATGGAAGGGACTTCGAATAAATTCTTTTTACGTTTTTCTCGCGCCTTCCATTGGAAGAAAACTAAACCTACAGCTAGGACCAATCCTAAAAGAAGGGTCAAAAAGTGCATGCCTGAAGAAGAAACCATGATCTCTGGCAGATAGCCTGTTGAGATTTTTTGGAACGCTCTAGGAAATGGTGCTAACGATTGTCCACCGAGAACAACTTGTGTCAGGCCTCGGAACATCAATAACCCGGCTAAGGTAACGATGAATGCGGGAATTCCTACATAAGCGACCCAAAAGCCTTGCCAAGCACCGATCAAAGCGCCAATAGCCAGACAAACAGGCACGGCGATCCAAGGACTCATGTGGTTGTTGACCATCATCATCCCAGCGATTGCCCCGACAAAAGCCATGACCGATCCAACTGATAAATCAACGAATCCTAACAATACGACTAAAAGCATTCCCGCCGCTAAAACTAAAATATGACTGTTCTGCAAGACGATATTTGTGATATTCAGCGGTCGTAGAAAAATTCCGCCGGTCATTAATTGAAACGCGAACAATAATGCGATCAAGATGATGACCATACTATATTTACTAAAAATATCTAATAGCTTTTCTTTTATATTGATACTGCCTCTTTCTTTACTTCCCTTCGTTGCATTCTCCATTAGGATACTGCCTCCTCTTCCATCGTCATCAAGTTCATCAATGTTTCTTGATCCGCATCTGCGCGCATCACTTCGCCAGTCATCGTTCCCTCATTCATCGTATAGATACGGTCACACATCCCGATGATTTCTGGCAGCTCTGAGGAGATGATGCAGACACATTTTCCTTGTGCGGCCATTTCTTCAATAATGGTATAAATCTCGTATTTCGCTCCCACATCGATTCCTCGAGTCGGCTCGTCTAGAAAAAGAACATCTGGTTCTGTCATCAGCCACTTCGCTAATACAACTTTTTGCTGATTCCCGCCGCTTAGGCTGCCGACATTTTGAAAGACATTATTGGCTTTGGTCCGCATTTTCTTGCGGTATTCCTCTGCTTCAGTGACTTCCTTTTCCTTATCCAGGATGCCGCTCTTGCTTATTTTCCCTAGGCTGGCAATCGTTGTATTTTCACGAATATCCATTAATAAGTTCAAGCCCAGTGCTTTACGGTCCTCGGAAACATAAGCTAATCCATTATGTATGGCTTGAGAAACATCTTTGATTTTTATCTCTTTTCCATCTTTATAAATTTCACCGCTGATATTACTGCCGTATGAATTGCCGAAGATGCTCATGGCGAATTCTGTTCTGCCTGCCCCCATCAATCCAGCGATACCCACAATTTCTCCCCGTCGAATAGTGAAGTTGATGTGATTGTTCATTACCCGCGCTGTATCGATCGGGTGATGGACAGTCCAATCCCTTACCTCAAAGGAAACTTCGCCAATATTCGGATGACGATCCGGGTAACGATTGGTGAGGTCTCGCCCTACCATCCCTTTGATGATTCGTTCTTCATTGATGTCTTCATTTTCTAGGGTCTCAATGGTTTGCCCATCACGTAAAATAGTAATGCGATCAGCCACATCAACGATCTCATTTAATTTATGGGAAATGATGATGGACGTGATTCCTTGATTGCGAAATTCCTTGATCAATTCAAGCAAATTTGCGCTTTCTTCTTCATTCAAGGCAGCGGTGGGCTCGTCTAGAATGAGCAGACGGACATTTTTAGAAAAGGCCTTTGCAATTTCAACTAATTGCTGATGCCCCACACCGATTTGAGAAACGAGGATATTTGGATTGATTTTTAAGCCTACTGTTTTTAACAGGTTCTCTGTTTTTCGTTCAGTCAGATTCCAATCAATGATGCCGTGTTTTGTTTGTTCATTTCCTAAAAAAATGTTTTCTTTGATAGACAGATACGGACTTAACGCTAATTCCTGATGAATGATTACAATTCCTTTGTCCTCACTGTCTCGCAGTCCCTTGAACTGACAAGTCTCACCGTCATAAATAATATCGCCTGAATAATTGCCATAGGAATACAACCCGCTTAGAACATTCATCAGGGTCGACTTTCCAGCACCATTTTCACCGCACAGCGCGTGGATCTCTCCTCGTTTGATACTCAGATTTACGTCATCTAAGGCACGAACACCGGAGAATTCCTTGATGATGTTTTTCATTTCTAAAATATAATCGGCCATTTCTCCACTTCCTTATTAAGAGGATCGAGAAAAGTATGATCAGCTCTCATACTTTTCTCGTCCTGTTCTATTCGTTCAAATCTTTTTCTTTGTAGTATTTTGTATCGATCAGTTCTTGTTTGTAGTTTTCCTTATCGACAGAGACTGGTTTGGCTAAATACGTCGGAACTACTTTTTCACCATTGTCATAAGTTTCCTTGTCATTAACAGGAACTTTTTTATCGTCGTGGATTGCTTCAATCATCTCTACAGTGTTATCTGCTAAAATTCGTGTATCTTTGAAAATGGTTTCCGTTTGTTCTCCAGCGATGATTGACTTCACACCGGCAACTGTCGCGTCTTGTCCAGTGATAACTGGCAGTGGTTTGTCTCCTGAGCCATAGCCCACGCCTTTTAATGAAGAAATGATTCCTAGACTGATTGGATCATAGGGTGACAGAACAGCATCTAATTTCTTGTCTGTATAGTTAGCACTTAACAAATTATCCATCCGTGATTGGGCTGTTGAGCCATCCCAACGCAGTGTCGCGATTTGGTTGAATTTCGTTTGCCCAGAAGGAACGGTTAACTGTTTGCTGTCAAAATACGGCTTGAAGACAGACATGACCCCGTTATAATTGATCAGTGCATTATTATCATCCGGCGAGCCGCCAAATAGTTCGATATTGTAAGGTCCCTTGCCTTCTTTCAGCCCTAGTTTTTCCTCGATATAAGAAGCCTGTAACACACCCACGCTAAAATTATCGAAGGTTGCATAATAATCGACATATTTTGAATTCATCAATAAACGGTCATAGGCGATGACTTTGATATCTGCCTGATGCGCTTTTTCCAATACATCTGTTAATGCTGAGCCATCAATAGAAGCAATGACTAATGTATCCACACCCTTCGTGATCATGTTTTCGATTTGAGCGACTTGGTTCTCTACTTTGTCTTCTCCATACTGTAAATCGGTTTTGTAGCCTTTCTTTTTCAATTGCTTCACGATATTGTTCCCATCAGCGATCCACCGTTCAGCCGATTTTGTCGGCATTGAGACTCCGACATAGCCCTTATCTCCTCCAGAAGCACTTCCTTTGCCGCAAGCAGCTAATGTTGATAGCGCCACTAATGCAACTGCGGCAACTAACATTTTTTTGAACCCTCGTTTCATATCTTTCCCTCCAAAACATATTTGATAGATACAGTGTACGTTTTGCGGCAAACGCTTTCATTGATATTTTTTTCTAGTTTCTTGAAAAAAAGCGGGAGATTTTTTTAATCGAGACGTTTTCTTGGATTTTTTTGGTTGATTCTTGACTTTCTTTTGAAATGATCGGACATGTTAGAATAAAGTGTGGAAGCGCTATATAATGAAGGAAAGGAGGGATCGAGTGAAAAAAATCAAAGTGATTCTTCTGATTTGTTTTTGTCTCCTGCTTACAGGGTGTCAAAAGGAAGAATCGGCAGAAGCCCCTAGAGAAATCACGATCGGCTTCGCTCAAGCCGGCACAGAAAGCAACTGGCGGAAGGTCCAAAATCAATCCATTACCGATGAACTGGAAAAACAAAATTACCAGGTGATGTATCGCAATAGCTTCTCTGATCCAAAACAGCAATTTCAGGATGTGATGACCTTCATCGCCTACCAAGTAGATTTGATCATCCTTTCTCCGATCCAAGAAAACGGCTGGGAGCCCATTTTAGAAGAAGCCAAGGAGGCCAAGATTCCGGTAATCATCGTTGATCGAAATATTGCTACAAATAGATCGGATCTCTTTTTGACTCACATTGGGTCCAGCTTCAAGGCACAAGGCGGAAGAGCCGGCCTCTATGTAACGAACCATTTTCAAAAAATGGAAAAAGAAGCGATCGATGTTTTCGAGATTAAAGGGACAGAGAATACCTCTCCGACCAGACTCCGCCATGACGGATTTACTGAAACGGTTGGTCGTGATCCGCGTATTCAAATCACTCAAACGATCACAGGGGATTTTATTCGTCTGAAGGCAAAGGAAGAATTTTCTAAAGCCATCGACGCAGGAAAACTGGAGGGAATTGACGTTCTTTACTCTCACAACGATGAGATGACACTTGGAGCGCTGGACGCGTTGGAGGAGCATAAGCTCGAAAACAAATTCGTGATCGTGAGCATCGATGCCCAAAAAGAAATGATCGATCTGCTGAAGCAGCGTAAAATCAATTGTGTTGTAGAGTGCAATCCTTTTATGGGGGAGCTTGTCGCCAATACTGTAAAGCGTTATTTTGCTGGCAAAACAATCTCAGAAGACATCTATGTATCGGATACTGTTTTTTCTGATCAAAACTCTCTATCAACGATTCCGCCAAGAAATTATTAGGAGGCAGCTGATGAAAAAACAGACAACTATCAAATCACTCCTTCAACGTATCAGCTGGCTGATGCTGGTCCTATCGATCGTGCCCTTGATCATCAGCATCTTGATCTACACGCGCTACCTCTTTGCTTACGAGCGCAGTGTCGGAAATATCTCTGAAGCTAACCGAATCGCTAATGAAGTGGAAGAAAAGATCATGGAGGAGGCATGGAGCCTCACCTATGGCCAGTTGACTCCAGCAGAGTTCGAAAAAAGCAATAGTGTCAATCGGATCAAGAAGGAAATCAGCCAAATTAAAAAAAATACCCAAAGCTCGCAAGAACGTGCGACCTTGAATATCGTCAATCGGTCTCTGGACAATGTAAACAATTATCTAGAGAAAATCGTGAAGAACATTGAAACAAATACACCCTTCGACGAAAATCAAGAACTGATGGTCCATGTCGAGTCCGCAACCAATTTAGTCCATGACATTCTCCAAGATTTTGTCAATGTTGAGATTAAGCTGGCAGCCAACCATAGCCAGCAAGTCCGGCACTCAATCATCATTCTTTCCGTGATCGAAGCTGCGATCATTGTCATTATCATCTTCTTTTCAAGGAACACCAACAAACGCTTGATCCAGCAGATTCAGCAGCCGATGGAGGAAATGATCAATATGGCGGATTCCTTATCTGACGGGAAGCTCAACTATCGGATCACCACCTTGCCAGGCAATGAGCTGCGCAAACTAAGCACCAGCATGAATGACATGGCAGATAACTTGGTGGTACTGCTAGAAGAAAATGCCTTGAAGCAATACAATCTCGCACAAAGTGAAGTACGTGTCCTGCAAGCCCAGATCACGCCGCATTTTATCTATAATAGTCTGGATGCAATTTTAGTGCTAGCCGAGATGGGAGAAAGCGAGAAGGTCAAAGAAATGACCTATGCCCTCTCCGACTTTTTCAGAATATCCTTAAGTCAAGGACAGGATTGGATTCCAGTTGAAAAGGAAATCAAGCACATCAGTGATTATCTCATCATTTTACAAATCCGTTATGGCGATGCACTGACCTATTCGATCGAAGTTGAGGAGAAAATAAAAAATTATTCCATGTTAAAAATGATCCTGCAGCCGCTGATTGAAAATGCGGTCTATCACGGGACGAAACTCGTTCGCCGAACAGGGAAAATCATTGTTCAAGCCTTTTTAGATGATCACGATTATATCCATTTCTATATTATTGACAATGGAAAAGGCATTCCGGCGGAGAAATTAAAGGAAATCAATGAAGAACTGAAGGAAGGGGTCGATACAGATTTTAAAGAAGGTTATGGGCTATTTAACGTCAACAAGCGGCTGCTGCTCTATTATGGGAAGCAAGCAAAAATCGAGATCACTAGTATTGTAGAAACCGGCACCACCGTCCACGTGATTATCCCAACTATGCAAAAAGGAGTCTCAGAACATGTATAAGGTCTTTATTGCCGAAGATGAATATCTCATTCGTGAATCGTTAAAACGAAATTTAATACAGCTTTCCGAAAAAATACCGATCGAGGTCGTTGGGGAAGCCGAGGATGGTGAAGTCGCACTGTCTATGATTCTTGAGCTGCGCCCAGATATTCTGCTGACAGATATTCGGATGCCCTTCATGACTGGCATTGAGCTTTCACAGGAGGTTAGACAAACTCTGCCGGATATCCAAATCATTTTTATCAGCGGCTTTGACGAGTTCACCTATGCCAAGGCTGCTATCCACCTGCAGGTCACTGAATACCTGCTAAAGCCGATCAAGCCTGAAGAATTAGCAGACAGTCTGAAAAAGGCGGTCTCCCGCTTAGAACAGAAAAAAACGCCGGCAGTCGTGGATTCTTACTCCTTTGACGTACAAAAAAATCTGTATTTGAACACGGTGTTTGGGAATCAATCCACCTTATCAGAGGCGATCGAAGAAGCGCGGCAGCTGAATAGACAAATTGCGGGGAAAAAATTTCTCGTCCTGCTGATTGCTAACCATATCAACAAAAATTTTGCTGATTATGAGCGCTTTCGAGGAGAAATGGCTGAGCGATTCGAAGAAGATGAGAATATGCTTTTTTCATGTCTCTCCTCCCGCTTCATCAAGATTCTGCTCTTTCATACAGATGAGGAGGAGATCCTGCGCAAAGCGGATCAAGTAGCTGTCACACTGTATACCGACCTGAATACTGAGGAATCCAAACTTGTTGTCGCAGTTGGAAATCCCGTTGGTCGGATCAGTGAGATCCAAAAAAGCTACGAGACAGCTAAAAATCTATTGGAATATTCTCTGATCCAGACAAAGCAAACAATCCTGCATTACCAAGACTTTGATCGGAAATTGAATAAGTACGAGGAAGTGATTCACCTGCAGGAAAAAATCGACCAGATCAGCAATCAAGACATCCCTTTACTCGTTGAAGAACTGCTTGAAAAAACAGACAAAGATGAAAATTCTTTGCTGTTTCGCCTGATCCTGCTCAATGAGCTGAATCAGTTAGCTGAGGAAAAGAATGGTCAAGTGAAGGAAACCTTCGCTGTAGCGTCACCAACAAAAGCATCTGCCATCATTTCAGAGCCCATGCTGTTTAGAAATTACCTGAACCAAATCCTAAGCTTTTTAAAAAGAACCATTATCGATGAACGGATGGGACAATATCGCGATCTCTTGGATCAAGCGACTCTCTACATTAAACAGCATTTTTCTGATACGGAATTATCCTTAGGCAGTGTGGCTGCCCATATTAATCTAAGCAGTTCTCATTTTAGTACGATTTTTTCTCAGGCCCTTGGAAAAACGTTTATTGAATTTCTGACTGAGCAGCGATTGAACGAAGCCAAACGATTGCTCAGAGAAACCGATTGGAAGCTGTCGAACATTGCAGCAGAAATCGGTTATAACGACCCTAATTATTTTAGTTATATCTTTAAAAGAAAAGAAGGCATCTCACCAAAAGAATTTCGGAAGAAACAATTGCATTAATTAAAAAATAGCGGGACAAAAAAAGGCGTCTGATTTTCAAAGAAGCCCACTCTCGCCGTTTATTCGCAAAAAAGGAACCGAGACATATAAATGTCTCGGTTCCTTTTCTCTTGTCAGCTTAACTGAAATGATATTCTTTACGTTTTAATGCTTCCCATTTCCAATTCTCAACCTCTGGAATGTCCTGTCCTTCTGTGCGAATAAAGTCATGGTGTTTTGCTAATGTTTCATCCATTTGAGCAGAGAATGCTTCTGCTTCCTTAGCATACACTGCGTTAGCAGCATCTTGTGCCAAGTGGAAGCGATCCAATTCGCTGAATACACGCATATCAAACGGTGTCGTAATATCTCCATTTTCACGATAGCCGTGAATATGCAGGTTGTGGTTGTGACGATCGAAGAAGATGTCGCGCACCATACCTTCATAGCCATGGAAAGCAAAGACAATTGGTTTATCCGCAGTAAAGATCGCATCGAACTCTTCGTCTGTCAGACCACGAGGATCAATATCAGGATGACGTAGTTTCAAGATGTCTACCACGTTGACGAAGCGGATCTTCAAATCAGGGAACTGATTATTCAAGATTGATACCGCCGCTAAAGCTTCAAGGTTCGGTTCCGTACCAGCTGCTGCGATCACAAGATCTGGTTCGTCTCCATTATCTGTACTTGCCCAATCAATGATCTTCAATCCTTTTTCTACCAACTCTTCTGCTTCATCAGCTGAATAGAATTGCGGACGCGGGTGTTTACTTGAAACGATCAAGTTGATTACTTGCTTGTCCTGCATTGCTTTATCCATTACCGCCATCAAGCTGTTGGCATCAGCTGGCAGGTATTCGCGGATAAATTCCGGTTTCTTCTCAGCCAAGTGTGTCAATACGCCTGGATCTTGGTGTGTATAGCCGTTATGGTCTTGCTGGAATACTGTTGAAGTGGCGATCAAGTTCAACGCTGGGTATTCCTTATGCCATGCGTGAGCACTAGCTTTACGCATCCATTTGAAATGCTGCGTCAACATTGAATCAACAACACGCAAGAATGATTCGTAGCTGGCAAAGAAGCCGTGGCGTCCAGTCAATACATAGCCTTCTAAAAAGCCTTCCGCTTGGTGCTCAGATAATTGGCCATCGATTACACGGCCAACAGAAGATTGCCATTCATCCGTACTGTTTTTTGGTTCCATCCATTGACGATTCGTCACATCAAATACTTTGTTCAATCGATTGGATTTTGTTTCATCTGGTCCAAAAATCCGGAAGTTCGTCGGATTTTCAGTAATCATATCCCGCGCCTGCTGACCAAAGATGATCATATCTTGAGCCATCACCGCACCTGGTGTGGTCGTATCAATAGCATATTGCTTCCAATCAGGCATCTTCATTGGTTGTGGATCGATTCCGCCATTTGTGATCGGATTCGTTGACATACGGTGATCGCCTTTTGGTGAAATTTCTTTCAACTCAGCAATGATCTTGCCGTTTTCGTCGAATAATTCTTCTGGGCGGTATGATTTCAACCACTCTACTAATTTATCCGCATGTTCCATGTCTTCTGAACCGACTGGGATTGGCACTTGGTGTGCACGGAAGGTTCCTTCTAATTGTTCGCCATCCCACGTTTTCGGACCTGTCCAGCCTTTTGGCGTACGGAACAAGATAACCGGCCATTGCGGCATCGCAGCATCTTCCGCTTTGCCTTTACGTGCTTCTGCTTGGATCGTTTTGATCTCTGTAATAACCTTGTCTAAGGTTTCAGCCATTACTGGGTGAACCTTTTCAGGGTCTGTACCTTCTACAAAATAAGGTTTCCAGCCTAAGCCTTCAAAGTATTTTTGTAAATCTTCATCGCTCTTGCGAGATAGGATTGTTGGGTTAGAAATTTTTCCGCCATTTAGATAAACGATCGGTAATACTGCCCCATCGTTTACTGGGTTGATGAATACATTTGAGAACCAGCCGCCAGCCAATGGACCAGTTTCAGCTTCTCCGTCACCTACGACTGTCGCTGCGATCACGTCTGGATTGTCTAAAATCGCACCGGTCGCATGAGACAAGGCATAGCCAAGCTCGCCGCCTTCATGAATCGAACCAGGTGTTTCTGGTGCAGCATGGGAAGCGATCCCGCCTGGGAATGAGAACATTTTGCATAATTTTTTCAATCCGTCTTCATCTTCAGTGATCTCAGGATAAATCTCGGTATAGCTGCCATCGATGTATGAGTTAGACACCATCACTTGACCACCGTGACCTGGACCTTCGATATAAAACATATTCAAATCGTATTTATTGATTGCTCGGTTTAAGTGAGCGTAAAGGAAGTTCTGTCCTGCGATCGTTCCCCAGTGACCGATTGGATGAGCCTTCACGTCTTCTTTTTCAAGTGGTTTTCTTAATAATGGATTGTCCTTTAAATACATCTGCGCAACTGAAATATAGTTGGCTGCGCGCCACCAAGCATCGACTTTACCTAGGTACTCTTTTGAATCAAAATTAGCTGCCATTCGTAAAACTCCTTTTAGTCATTTTTACTTTTATTATTTTAGTACAATATACCTTTAAATGCCAGAGATGTAAATACCTTTTTGAAAATTAATAGTGATTTTTACTTTTATTAGGTGATAAAAATATTGGTCCGGGATTTCCAGACCAATATTTCAAGCGTTACTTGATCGTTACGTATTCCAAATCAACTAATTTTGCCCAAGTAATGATTTGTTCTGTCGTTAGATTCAACGACACGACAGTATGGTGTCCGCCGCCAACTTCAATCCATTTACCTACGCCTTCATGGAAGTTTGGTTTTACTTTCCAAAGCACACGAGCAACTGGCAATTTCGGTGCTTCTTCAGTTGGTTCAAAGGCTTCCACCTCATTGATCAACAATTTGTAATGTGTACCAAAATCTGCCATGGATACTACGACACCGTCGCCTGCTTTTCCATCAAAAACCAAACGTGCCGGATCTTCACGGTCTCCCATTGATAAAGGCGAAACGACGATTTTAGGCTTGTTCACTGCAAGTGTCGGATCGACTTCCATCATATGAGATTGCAAAATCGCTTCTTTTCCAGCAGCCAATTCATACGTATAGTCTTCCATGAAGCCGGTATTTTGATTGTGAGCCATGACTTTCATTAAGCGATCCAACGCCGCTGTTTTCCAGTCTCCTTCACCAGCAAAGCCATAGCCTTCTGCCATCAAGCGTTGAACTGCTAGTCCAGGCAGCTGCTGCATGCCGTATAAATCTTCAAAATTCGATGTAAAGGCATTATAATTGCCAGCCTCTAAGAAGCGACGAATACCAATTTCTTGTTTCGCCTGCACCTTGACACGCGCTTCCCAAGTTTCATGATCATAATCCCCGTAATCGAAATCATACAGTTCTTTATATTCAGCAAACAAAGCATCGACTTCTTCGCCTTTAACAGCATCCACGTACTGCACCAGGTCACCAATACCAAAGTAATCAACTACCCAGCCAAATTGAATCTGTGCTTCGACCTTGTCTCCTTCTGTCACAGCTACATTTCGCATATTGTCGCCAAAACGAGCGACCTTGATATTGAAGCTTTCATTGTAAGCTACCGCAACATCCATCCAGTCAGCAACTTGCTTTTGAACACTCGTTGCTTGCCAATAACCGACAACGATTTGGTTTTGCTTTTTCAAACGTGCATTGATAAAGCCGTATTCACGATCCCCATGAGCGGATTGATTCAAATTCATGAAATCCATATCGATCGTCTCCCATGGAATACTTTCGTTGAATTGTGTTGCTAAATGCAGCAAAGGCTTTTGCAATAATTTGGTTCCGCGAATCCACATTTTTGCTGGCGAGAAGGTATGCATCCAAGTAATCACACCTGCTACTTCGTCACGATAGTTAACTTCCTTCATGATTTTAGTGATTGTATCAGAAGTGACTGCCAATTCCTTCAACACGATTGGATACTTCATTTTCCCGCTGTCATTTAAGCCTTTGACGATTGCCTCCGCGTCGGCTTTAACGCTTTTTAACGCTTCTTCTCCATATAAATGCTGTGATCCGACAACAAACCAAAATTCTTTTTTACTAACTGCTAACATATCTGTTCGCTCCTTTTTCGTATGATTGACTTTATTTTCCTTGCCCATAGTAGGCGTTTTTTCCGTGTTTTCTTAAATAATGCTTGTCTAAAACTCGCTGCGGCAGCTCTTCTGCAAAGCTGTTCAACTGACGGGCAAACAAATTCATTTTGGCTACCTCATCCAAAACTACCGCATTCATGACTGCACTCTTGGCCTCTTTCCCCCAAGTAAATGGTCCATGTCCATGCAATAAAACGCCGGGCACTTCCATGATATCGATGTCCCGCTCTTTAAAGGTCTCAATAATGACATTTCCTGTTTCATGCTCATAGCCGTCATCGATTTCCTTCTGTGTTAAGAACCTCGCGCAAGGTACAGTGCCATAAAATGTATCAGCATGGGTGGTTCCCATCGCTGGTAAATCCAACCCTGCCTGTGCCCAGATCGTTGCCCAGGTCGAGTGGGTGTGGCAGATGCCGCCAATTTCAGGAAATGCCTTGTACAAAACCGCATGTGTTGGTGTATCTGAAGAAGGATTCAGTTCTCCTTCGATCACCTGATTGTCTAAATCGACCACCACCATATCAGAGGCTTTCATTTCTTCATAATCCACGCCGCTTGGCTTAATCACAAAATAACCAGTTTCTCTATCGAAGGCACTAACATTTCCCCAGGTGTATTTGATCAATCCTTGCTTAGGTAATTCCAGATTCGCCTGAAAAACCTTTTCTTTTAATTGCTCTAACATTTAAAAATCGCTCCTTACTTCAATGCATTGATCGCTTCTTTTTCGATCGTCAATCCTTTTTCATACCGCTCGATAAACTCACTATAGCCCTGCAAATCTTCCTCTTTAGGCTCCAGTGTCACGCCTTCACTTTCGGCAAACACTCTTTTCTCCAAGAAATCTGCCAATGAGACGGTTTCTTCCTCCGCCTGATAGGCTGCTAGCAGAGCGATTCCCCAAGCGCCTCCTTCACCAGCCGTTTCCATAACTGTGACAGGCGCCTCCATGGCTGCAGCTAGAATTCTTTGTCCTACCTCAGGTGTTTTAAAAATGCCTCCGTGCCCAACTAATTTGTCGATCTGAATATTTTCCTTTTTCAAAATTTCCATTCCGATTCGCATTGCGCCAAATGCACTGGAAAGGTGCAGACGCATAAAGTTCGCTAAATCAAACTGACTCTCAGGTGTCCGGACAAATAAGGGACGACCTTCATTCATACCAGTAATGTTCTCTCCCGAATAATACCCGTAAGAAAGCATCCCGCCGCAATCTGGAGAACCTTCGAGGGCTTTTTCAAATAGCATCGTGTAAAGCTTCTCCCCGCTGACATCTAATCCCAATGATTCCGAAAACTCTTTAAACAGATTGACCCATGCGTTGATTTCAGAGGAACAATTATTTGTGTGAACCATTGCCACTAAGTCACCCATTGGTGTCGTTACCAAATCAATTTCCGGATGAACAGTCTTTAGCTTTTCCTCTAGAACGATCATGGCAAATGCAGAAGTTCCTGCGGAAACATTTCCGGTTCTTTGGCGAACACTATTGGTCGCCACCATTCCAGTCCCAGCATCTCCTTCTGGCGGACAAAGAGGAATTCCCGCCTGCAAAGTTCCTGTTGGGTCCAAAAGATACGCACCCTCTTGAGTCAAGGTGCCGGCTTCCTCGCCCGCCAGTAAAACTTTTGGCAAGATTTTGTTCAAATCTTGTGTAAAGGCCGTTCCCTCTGTCAGCTCATCAAAAATCTGAAGCATCTTTTGATCGTAATTTCTAGTTTCCGTATCAATTGGAAACATTCCTGAAGCATCGCCAACACCTAATACTTTTTGTCCGGTCATCTGCCAATGGATATAGCCTGCTAAGGTAGTTAAAAAGTGAACTTCTCCGACGTGCTCCTCCTGATTTAAGATCGCTTGATACAGATGAGCGATACTCCAGCGTTGCGGAATATTGTATTCGAAGGCTTCCGTCAGCAGCTTCTCCGCGTCAGCAGTGATCGAATTTCGCCATGTTCTAAAGGGAACTAGTAATTCCTCCTGCTGGTCAAAAGCCATGTAACCGTGCATCATTGCGCTAAAACCAATTGAGCCGATCGTAGTCAAGGTCTCGCCGTACTCTTCAAATACTTCTGTAGCCATTTTGCGATAGCTTACGCGTAAGCCCTTCCAAATATCCTCTAAGGAATACGTCCAGATCCCATTCTCCAATGTGTTTTCCCATTCGAAGCTGCCGGCAGCGATCGGCGATAAATCAGAGCCAATCAAGACCGATTTGATTCGAGTAGAACCAAACTCAATCCCTAAAGCTGTCCGTCCATCCATGATATCCAGCTTGGTTTTTGCAATCATTTCCTTCGTTTTAATAGGAATCTCCTCCTTCGTTCTTTCTTTGATATCGCTATCATACAATTTATGTACGTACATGTCAACAAAATATTAAATTTTTGTTCGTACATGTATGGCTGTTTGGACAAAAAAAATACAGCTCACCGAAATGAGCTGCTGCTTTTTATTCGTGTTCTTTCACTGAATCTCGTTCAATTAGTGTTGGTGTATAAAGGATATTCTCCGGTTCGCGCCCTTCTTCGACCGCTTCGATGATCCAATTCGCGGAATCAAGACCTAATTGCTCTTTTGGATGATTCAAGGTAGTCAGTTTTACACTGCCGATTTTGCTCAAAGCAGAGTTATCATTTCCAACCACGGAAAGCTCGTCAGGAACTTTGATTCCCTTCTCACTCAAGCGGTCGAGTAAACTGCTGGCAATCTGATCGTTATAGCAAACGATCCCGGTAATTTGCGGTTCGGACTTTAAACGAGCTAGTGCTTGATCAACTACTTGCTTTCTAGTTTCTGTCTCATAAGTGAGGATATCCTCAGGAGCAAATTGAATGCCAGATTGCTCGCACGCTTTGATAAACCCTTTCATTCGATACTTGCCCTGCAGGTCGTCAATTTTTGTGATCAGCATCAATTTTTTATGCTTTTTTTTGATTAGATGTTCGGTAGCTAGAAAGCCGCTTTGAACATCATCCACACAGATGAACGGTGCGCTGATCTCTTCATAAACAGCATTGATCATCACCATAGGAATCCCCTGTTCCCTCAGCCTGACATAAAGAGCGAGATTGGGATTGTATTGATTACTTTTCGTTGGTTCAACGATCAGCCCTTCCACACCCTGAGTGATCATTTTCTCAATACATTCCTTTTCCTGCTGAAAATCATTATTCGTACTTGCTAGCAATAAAGAATAGCCCTTCTCCCGCAGTTTTTTTTCGATGCCGCGAATGATCGAAGGGAAAATATAATCAGATAAATAGGTTGTAACTACGCCGATGGTCTTATGCCCTGAATAGCTGCTTTCTGTCCGTTTATATTTCACATCCACATAAGTCCCCGAGCCTTTTTCCTTTCTAAGGAAGCCTTCGTTTGCCAACAATGCAATGGCTTGACGAATCGTGTGTCTGCTGACTTGGTAATCCTTTTGCAGCTGCAGCTCTGGAGGAATGGTGGTATTTTCTTCATATTCGCCTGATAAAATCTTTGACTTCAATTCATCAGCGATCATTTGATATTTCGATTGATTCATAGTTTATCCTTTCTTTCTGTTACTCTTTGTATACAGAGTAACAGAAATATTAACCCAGCGCCATATATGTCCGAACAAATATTCCGATTTGAGGTCTTTTCCATACAACTTGACAGGATTCGTCAAAAAGAAAAACCTATCCAACCAATGGACAGGTAGCTTTTACAAGAATGAGCTTACTCAATAGGAACGACATTGACGGTTACGGTATCACCAATGTCCTTTTTTATTTCTTTTCTGATATCTTTTCGTAAGCCTAAAATATAGCAAATACTGCCATCTTCATTTTTTACACCCATATTTACAATACTTCCTTGATACTCAACCCCATCAAAAGCCGCATGAACCTTCACGCGCCCTTTGCCAAACTCTTCGCGAATGTCGTAAGGAAAAATAATGTACGCTCCGCCTTTACCGACTTCTGATGCATAGATTTTTGATTCAAACCTGTATTCTTTCATCGTTTAGAATCACTCCTTCCTTCAATCCTGAGTACGATTATATAGTAATGGAAAAGAGAATTCTATCCGTTAATTTTTCCTTTCGTCTTCCGCAGAAATTTCATACATCGCTGAAAAAGATGAGCGTAGCCTTTTCTTGTGAAATGCTATAGTTATTTCAACGATTAAGAAGAGGGTGATGATCATTAAACAGATAGTCTATCTAATTAGAATCTCGATTGGAGTCACAATTATTTCTCTAGCATTAAATTTCTTTTTGCTGCCGCACAACATCGCATCTGCTGGAGTCGGCGCAATTGGTCATTTATTAGAAGTACATTTCACCTTTAACAGCAGCTACACTGTTTGGCTAATCAACCTTTTGATGCTTTTATTGACTTATCTGCTGCTGGACAAACAACTCTTTTCAAAAATTTTTCTTGGGAGCTTGCTTTTCCCTGTATATTTAAGTTTTATTCCTACAAATCAGCTGCTCTTATCCTATACCGCTTCTCTTATAATCGGCAGTTCCTTATTCAGTTTAGGGGTATTTTATCTATATAAATTTAATTCGTCTAATGGAGGGGTTACGATCCCGCCTATTATTATTGAAAAATATTTCAAAATTCCAAGCCATCTTGGGCTATTGTTAACAAACCTCATTATTGTCTTTTTGAATTTTTATATCCTAAGTCCCATTGACGGACTTTTTGCAACACTATCGATTTTAATCATCACCTTTTCAATACAGCTATTTACTACCATTGACAATCGATTGGTCAATAAAAAAGTGAGTAAAAACTATGTAAAGGATTGAACTTGATCCGCATCCTTCAGCTCTTGTCTGATATACTTTTCGTAATAGAAGGAAATTAATCTTTTATGGACAAAATTTACACGGATGCTCATGCGTTCTGCTCAAACAATAAATTACTATTATGCGAATCCAATTTGTGTGGCTGGTTTTAAGGTGATTTTTTAGATAACAAATGTATACAGTAGCTTCGGTTACTGTATTTTTTTGATTGTCCCTTCAATTTAATCGTGCTACTCTTAATAAAACAACTTAAGGAGCGAAACAATGACTTACAATGAAAGAAAAAATTACTTGCTTTATACCTCGATTGCTTTTGTTGTTGGTGCTTTTTTATATAGTATTCTGGCTATATTTATGGTCCTAGATCCTTCAATTGAGCAATCATCTTTTTCAAAAGTATTATATTTTATAGCCTCAATACTTTTCGGGGGTTACTTAATTGGTTCCGCTTTATCTGGAATTCTTTTGTTCATTACCTTTATAAAAAAACAATCGAAGAAGACGAAAATTTTGGCAATTGTCTTTTTTATGTTTACAATTCAAGCTATTATTATTTTTGGCTTTTTTGCGACACTTCCCTACTATGTCTACAATTTATTTGTCGTCCTACGACGAAGATATATAATCGAAAAGTAATTCTTACCTCTTATTGATAGACTGAGTGAATGAGCGGATGCCAACCGATTCATGATAAAATTTATTCAATATACTTAAAGGAGCAAGCCATGCTAGTTATCGGAATTCTTTTATTTTCACTATTAGCAATTAACTTTTTTTCAAGAGCAATCCGACTTTTAGTGCAAATTCATAGACTTACCTACTCTGAGGATGCAAAGCATTCCTTCAAATGTATTTCTTGCGAACAATCCTATACTTTATCCGGACCTGAAACAAAAAAACGGGTCCAAGGTGCTGTCCGCATAAAAAAATCTACACCAAAAAGTCAATCTACCTTTTACAAATTTGTTTGCCCTGTTTGCGGCACATATTCAAAACAGGAAAAAATATTTGATCTCAACACCACGAAAGCATCAGGAAATATTAGGGTTCAAATTGATTCCAGCCAACTGCCCCTAGTGATCGATTTTTTACTAAAAGGGGTTCTTCCAATATTTCTAGTTCTCCCGCTTTTAAATCTTATTACCAGATAGAGGTGTTCAATATCAGACCTGCTTTTTGATAATGAAAACAATCTTCCGATAATTCGAGTGCCTGCAAAATTATTTCTATCTCAAGATTTTGAGAAAATAAAGAGTTCTATCGATGAGTATTTCGCTCATCTCTAGAACTGATAATACAAGAGAATTTTCTCTTGTATTTTTTTGTCCCCAATCTCTCCTCTAATGAAATAGAAATTTCACTTTGTTCAAAAAATTTATCCCTATTGAAAAGTTTACGAACTGTCGAGGCCTTTCATTAGTAGATCCAGATAAAAAAGTGCCGTAAAAAAAACGATAAATGCTAGAAAGAATTTCTTCTGTACAAACATTTATCGACTTATTAGGCTATATTGGCGGGAATGTGTGGGAATCGAACCCACCCAAGAAGCTCCTAACTCCTCATACTGGTTTTGAAGACCAGAGGGAACACCAGAACCCATCCACTCCCGAAACAAAACAATCATACCATTCCTTTGAGCCGGAATCAATAACAAATCGCAAAGAAAAAAGAAAGAAACAGCCTTCTCTTGGATACTTCTCTCTTTTTTAAAATTACTAAATTATTTGACAAGAAATGAGTCTGCCTTTTCCTCTCATTTGGTCTGTTCATCAGAAAATTCACTGATTTCCTTATTTAAAAAATAGGAGATCATGGTTCGGATCACAACAATCAAACCTAATTTGAGAATATCCTGAAAAGTTGGATTAATAATTGTCTCAATAATATCCGCAACGATTAAAAATTCTAGACTCAGTAAAATATAACTGCCTAAATAGGCCTTGATGTATTTGTTCTTTTGCAAAACAGAGGAAAAATCTTTTTTGCTTCCAGGCTGAAGCAGCTTAAAAAAAGCAAGAATCGCTCCGATGATAATAATCGCAATTGATAAAACGTCCAATAGTAATACGATCGGGTGGAAAAAAGTTTGAATAAAATTCTCAACCATAGCCATAAGAATCCTGCCTTTTCTCTTTATATGCCTATTTTAAGCTGAAATAGGTTCCGAATCAAACATATTCCCCTAGCCGAATTGATAGACAGTTTATACTTTCTTAGGATTCTTTAAGCCGGCAATAAGCTTCACTATCTATGGTAACCCTCATACCTATAGAACACGCGAAAGGATGATTATTATGCTGAGAAACTTAAAGGAACATGCGCCTAGCTTTTTAAAAGATACCTTCTATGATTTAACAATTTTGCTTTTGTCACACTTTTTTTATCAAATAATCACCCAATTATTGAATTGATACAGCATTGGCGGGAATGTGTGGGAATCGAATCCGTTTTTGCAAAAAAAGAAGCATCCACCTAAGGATACTTCTTCCTCGCTATTGAATTGGCGGATAAAGTGCCGCCGTTGTTTTGTTGCCGTTTTTCGAATACAGACTCGTTGATTTGCTGCCTTGCTGCTGTTCTATTGCTGTATTTTTCTTATCGAGATCATGATAATCATATTTCTGCGGATCAACCGGTGTGAAGTCTTCTGGCGTATAGAACCGTAAAAGATTTTCTTGATTCAATTTATCAGATAAGCTCAAGGCCTGTTTAACTTGCTTTTGTTCTTTATCAATCTCTGATTCAATCTTCATGGCCTTCGGATCGATTTTTTCACCGGTTTTATTGTCATACGTCTCTCCGCCTAATTCCGTGTAATTTGGTGAAACAAAATCCCCGTTACGAAAGGCAACAGTTTGATCATGTTGCGGTGAAAATAGATCCGTACCGAATTGAATGTATTTCTTATTATCGATACCCATCAAGTGCAGTAAGGTTGGCAAGACATCAATTTCACCGCCATACTGATGCTGAATACCGCCATTAGTGTAACCAGGAATATGGAACATCAAAGGCACGCGCTGCATTTGTGCATCATCAAATTTATCCCAAGTCGTTGGGTCTTTACCTAGCGCTGCTGCCAAATCCTTATTATTACTATCAGATATCCCAAAATGGTCGCCGTAAATCATAAACATCGAGTTTTGATAAACTCCTGAAGCTTTTAGATAGTCAAAAAATTGACGCAATGATTCGTCCAAATAGTGCGCAGTCCGCACATAATCATCGACCGTACTGTTTCCAGTTTTTAATGCTGGAAAATTGAAATGCTTATCGTCAGTCAAGTAGGGTGTATGGTTAGTTACAGTCAAAAACTTCGTGTAAAACGGTTGTTGTAAGTGCTCTAAATGGCCGACTGTTTCCTTCAACATCTCTTTATCTAAGATTCCATAACCTAAGTTTTCATCTGCTTGATTGAAATAGGAGCGGTCAAAGAAATTTTGATAGCCGAGATTTTTATAAACGTGATCGCGATTCCAGAAGCTGCCAACATTTCCATGAAAAACAGCACTCGTATAACCGGCCTCTTGGTTTAAAATCGCTGGTGCAGCTTGGAAGGTATTGTCTGAACCAAGCTGAGTAAATAATGATCCTTGAGGCAGCCCAAACGTTCCAGTTTCTAACATATTTTCCGCGTCACTGGTCTTTCCTTGACCAACTTCATGGAAGAAATTATCGAAGGCTAAAGTCTGTTTATTGTCATTTTCCAAGCTATTTAAAAACGGTGTTACCTCTTGTCCATCGACCTTCATATTGATCAAAAATTGTTGAAAGCTTTCCAAGTGAATCACGATGATATTTTTGCCCTTTGCAATGCCGTATTTACTTGGATCAGGTGCCGCATAGTGGCTCTTCGTATATTTCAAAATATCGGTTAACCCGTTGCTTGAGGCATGGGCGCGAATACTATTTGTCTGTTCGGTTTTGATCCCATCGTAAACAGTAAAAGCATCTAACCCCAAATATTTCACAATATAAGAACGATCAAATGTCCGCTGCAATAATTGTGGGCGATTGGCTTCACTCAACGATAGATTCACGGAAAAGGTCAATGCTGCTAAACAGCTTATCGCCACCGCAAAGGTCTTTTTGACCGGCTTGCTGGTGATTTCTTTTCGTTTAGCGAAAAGATAGATCAGAATTCCTAAGAATATTAGTAAGTCTGCCCAATAAAAAATATCATGAGCTTTCATCAACGCAAAGGAACTGCCTGAGATTCCTTGAGACACCTTGGAAAATCCTAAAATCGATTTAATCGTAACAAAGTCCGTAAACTCCCGATAAAAAATCACATTCAGATAAAGGATCAACGTATTCAAAAGATCCATTAAAAATAATACGATCAGTGCCGACTTAAATTTTTTTACATAAAGGAACACTCCAAACAGCAGCAAAGTCGTAGCGATTGGATTGATCCACAGGATGAAGTATTGAACAGACCCTTCCACTCCTAACGAAAAATCTACATAGTAGGCTAAGATTGTCTTCGCCCAAAATAGCAGACTGGCTGTAAATAAAATCAGCCAACGGTTGGTAAAAGCTTTTTTTACCCGGTTCATCCAGAACACTTCTTTCTCTATTAAATTACCCGTTCTCACTATAGATCAGATTTAAAAAATATGCATTTTTATTTACAGCCACCGCAGAAACTTTATATTTTTAAACTAAATCGCGTGTTTTCTTTCAAAATTTAACGAATGATCCGCTTTTTTCCTAGTTTTTTAAACCCACATGAAAATTTCCTAAGACACAAAAAATTCATAATCTTAATAATTATCCATAAAATAACATCTATTGATTTTCTGTTTGCCCTTTTATTCATTTAAAGAAGCTGCCACAAAAAACGAGCATCTATTTAATCAATATATTTTTATCGAAATTCGATAAAAATATATTGACTTAGTTTAATTCGTACTTTATAGTTAACTCATCAAGTTAAACAAAAAAGGAGTGTATCAAAATGAATTCAGAAAAAGGTATTTTTAAAGTATTGAAATGGTTGTTTAGTTTTTTTATTGGGATAATGGTGGTTGCAGCTGGGGGTCTGGCAATCCTAATCGTCATTTTTAATTTCACTTCTATTCCAGATTTATCAACAGTCAGTATCAATAGTCTCCCTTTTGGAGCCTATACTTTTGACATTCTATCCTCGCCTATTTTTCTTTTACTGCTGATTGCTAATATTCTCTTGTATGGTATTCTTTTTTACTTTGTTCGAAGCTTTTTCAAAAATCTTGAAATGGATCAGATTTTTGTTCGCACAAATGTTAGTACCGCTAAAAAAATCGCCGGCATCCTATTGCTTTTATCTGTGACTTCTTGTCTTCCTGATATCTATGCCTCAATGCAAGGCTTTGCCATCGACAGCGCTGCTATTGATTTAACCTATATCGTAGGTGCATCAATCGTTTGGGCGTTAGCCAAAATTTTAGAAAAAGCGAATATGATCGCTGAAGAAAATGAATTGACCATCTAAAGCTAGATCGTGAAAGGAGAGCAATCACAATGATACAAGTAAATTTAGATGTTATGCTGGCAAAAAGAAAGATGTCTTCTGGTGAACTAGCGAAAAGGGTTGGAATGACCAATGCCAATATTTCTGTTTTGAAAACAGGGAAAGCGAAAGCTGTTCGTTTTTCGACGCTCAATGAAATCTGCAAAGTCCTGGAATGCCAACCAGGAGATCTATTGGCATATATTGAAGAATGATTTTACTCAAAAAGAAAGGCTTCGCGAACTTGCTCAGCTTTTGAGCCATAAGACCAAATATTTCTAATTTGCTTCTCAAATTTCGAAATATTCTTGCTTATTGCCAATAGAGCTAGTTCGTGAAGCCGGACATGGATATATCTGCTGCAAAGCGATTGATTCATGCGGAAATTTTATACTTTTTTTAGTCTTCTCGTTTCATAACGATTCCTGTATAAATCCATACAGTCAATAAATAATAAATAAAGTATAGGACAAAGAATATCAGGAATGGCAGCCAAATGTTGCTGTAGGACTCACTTAATAGTGTCGTGAATAATTGTAGTCCAAACAAGACATGTATTACGCCTAATAACCCGGGGACTAAAAATAAAATCCCAATCTCTTTACGAATGGATTGCTTCAACAGCTTCCGACGCACACCGATTTTTTCCAGCATACTATAGCGTTGAATATCGCTTTTCGCACCAGATAAAATCTTAAACATCAGACAGCTTGCCAACATTGTTAAAAAGGCGATTCCTAAGAAGAAGCCCATAAATTCAAAGCCTGAGAATAACGCATTGTACAGCTCATAAACCAATGACTTTTGATTCATACTTCCCATATTTTTATCTAAAGTTGGATTTTTACTGAAATTCTCATTGGCCAACTCCTTCAATGCCTCTTTATCCTTCACAAAATCTTTTACCGTGATTACGCGCAGCTCAGCAGCTTTCATTGGTAACGCCGAGAACTCCTCATTCGTCAAAAATTGATGCTTTTTCGCGCTCTGTTCAGGTAATTCTAACGAACGTAATTGATCTGAGGCAGCTAAATCATTAGCCAGTTGTTCTCCAGTATATCGAACGACCTTAGTTTGGCGGTTCGACGTAAATTTTTTCACTGCTAAAGGAGTCTGATCAAATTGCGAACGATCATAATAAACAGTATTTGCGTCCTCTTTTTGTTGATAAATCGTCTCCGAGGATGGATGGATTTTCTTAAAATCGGAGTCACTAAAGTTTTGTCCATTGTTCAAGACCAAATCATAGGTCGAGGTCGCTTCAGTCATTTTCATGATCTCGTTATGAAAACCCAAACCAACTGTGATCGCTCCTAAAGCCAACGCAAAGAGCATCGCTACCATCGACAAAATTCTCGTGTAATCTTGAATGCGAAAACTTAACTGGGATAAAGTAAAATTGTTCAACTTCTTCAGGGCGATACTATCGCGCTTTTTCAATACATCTAATACAAAGATCAAAATAGAGTGGAAAACAAAATACGTCCCTAAAACAATCGTGATCAACGCAATGATCAATGCTAAAAAGGCTAATTTCATCACTTGTGTCATCATAAAATAGCCAATTCCTAAGAAGAGGACGCCAGCAATAACTTCAATCACTAAAGTTATTGGTTTGCGGTTAGCCGGCAAAGGCGTCTCGCTCGCCTTCAGCAAGCTCAAGATTGGTTTCTTTACGATCGTCATCGCATTGACTAAAGCAGCCAATAAGAAAATAACTACAAAAAATACGATCGTAAACAGCACTGCTGTAGTATTAACCGCGCTAAAATGTGTGATTTTAATTTCCAGCTGTTTCACCAGCATCTGCTGTACAATACTGCTCAAGCCGATTCCCAACACAATCCCCATCACGGTTGCTCCGACACCCACCACAACGGTTTCAATAAAAATCAATTGTGCGATCTTACGGCCTTTTGCCCCAAGCATCATGAACATGGCATAATCTTTTTGCCGCATCGTCATCAAGAAGGAATTAGCATACAGAATATAAACAAAGGTAATGATCGATAATAGTACCGTTCCCAGATGAAAGATCATCACCACCGATGAAATCATCGAATTACTTTCTAAAAAGGTCTTATTAGTAGCCAGACCTTCAAACATATAGAAAATCCCGGAAGCCATGACAAGCCCAGAAAAGAGTACGACATAATCTCTCAAACGGCCTTTGATTCCAGTAAGTGATAGTTTTAAAAACATCGAATTCCTCCTACTGTTCCAAGTTACCGAGAATACTTAAAATCTGACGATAAAAAGCTTCCCGCGTTTGATTTTCACGTTTGACCTCTTGGTAGATCACACCGTCTTTGATAAATAGAATACGGCGGCAATAACTGGCAGAAAATGGATCATGAGTCACAAGAAGAATCGACACTTGATCCTTTTGATTCAGCTCTTCCATCGTGTCTAATAAATCTCGGGCACTGTTTGAATCCAACGCACCAGTTGGTTCATCCCCTAGCAAAATCGTTGGCTGAGTAATCAGTGCTCGTGCAGCGGCGACTCGTTGTTTCTGCCCGCCGGAGATTTGCGCAGGATAGCTGGTCAAAATACTGTCGATAGACAATCGTTTTGCGACCTCTGTCACCCGGCGATGAATCACTTTGCTGCTCACTCCTTGCAGGGACAAAGGCACCGCAATGTTTTCTGCAGCAGTCAAATTTTCCAAAAGGTTAAAATCTTGAAAGATAAAACCAATTTCACGACTACGGAAATCAGCTAATTGATTGCCAGATAATTTTGTGACATCGGCTTGATTGATTCTAATTTTTCCGTCCGTCGGTTTATCTAAAGTCGCTAATAAATTTAGTAATGTCGATTTACCTGAGCCAGATGCACCCATAATCCCAACGAATTCACCTTTTTCTACTTCAAAAGAAATCCCTTTTAAGGCTTGTGTTTTTTTCTGATTGCCTTTACCATAGGTTTTTTTTACTTCATTTACTGATACAATTTTTTCCATATTTTCACTCCTGTCTCGGTTTCAAGAACCGGCTATTAAAGAAAACTAAACGCCTAATTTTTCTGCCGCCTTTTTCGGCAATTGCTTTTGTTGAACCTCTTCATAAGAGGTAACGCCTTTTTTCTTATTCCAGGTGACTTTAAGAAAGGCCTCACGACGCAATGGACGATCTTTTGCGGCATTGAATTCTAATTGCTTTTTTGTACCATCCTTATCGTAGCCAGGCAACGAGTATTTATAATCGACATAAGGGTTGCCACTACTGTCCTTCCCATCAATACGTTCACCATCTGTAGTGACTTGAACATAATAATCGTCCCCGCCTTTTACAACTTTATCTGCTATTTGTAAGCCAACCAAGGCGATGACGATTAAACTAATAAAACCAATTAAAAATTTTTTCATGACTCAGTGCTCCTTTATTATTTTCTAAGGTCACTATACAAACTTTCTTAAAAATCAACCATTGAAACAACTTGATTTCATCTAACATTTTTGTCATCTAAAAAAACTAGCATCACTATTATTTAGTGATACTAGCCAGTTTCAAAATAGAAATTCAGTTGTATTGCGGTCCCTTTCTGATCGCTTCCTCTTCAATCAGCAGCTGACCGGTAGTAACCTTTCGTAAAAAGTATCGGTCATGAGAAACTACCAATAATGTTTCCTCAAAGTCCGCTAAAATCGCTTCCAGTTCTTCTTTTCCATCAATATCTAAATGATTGGTTGGCTCATCTAGAATCAAAAAATTGATTTTCTGCTGGAATAGTCTCAGCAGATACAGCCGCATCTGCTCACCGCCGGAAATATCTTGGATTCGTTTTGAGATATCCTCAGCGAAAAAACCAAATTGCGCCAATATACGCCGTGCCTTTTGCTCTTCTGCTAGAAAACCTCGAACATAATCTAAAATGCGCAGCGTCCGGTCCGCAAAATCCAATTTTTGCGGGAGATAGCCAATTTTGACGCTCGCACCGAGCTTGATCATTCCTTCATCCAACAATTCTTCTCCTAGCAAGCAGCGAATCAAGGTTGTTTTTCCGCTGCCATTAGCACCCATAAGAGCCAGTCTCTCTTGCCGATAAATAGTAAAATCAGATTCAGTGAATAAAATACGCTCGCCAGCTATCTTCCCAATCCCCTCTGCAATTAGGACCTCTTTTCCTGAACGATTCGCCTGCGCAACCTGCTGTAGACGTTTTTTTCCAGACTTTGGCGGCTCTAACAGCGCTTGTTTCAGCTTTTGTATTCGACGCTCAATCTCCTTGGCTTTGCGGAAAAAATCCTCATTATCTGCTTCTCTGCCCCATTGACGATAACGAGCGCTCATTCGCTGCAGCCGCTGGATCTCCTTTTGCTGCAGATCGTAATTTTTTTGCAGCAGGACGAGCCTTTCTTGCTTAAGCTGGGAAAATTTACTGTAATTACCAGGGTAATTGACAGCCTGTTCACCTTCGATCTCAACGATCCGATCAACCACCTGGTCGAGAAATTCTCGATCGTGCGAGATCACCAGATAGGCCTGTTTACTATGTCTCAGGTAGCTTTCTAGCCAATCGATCCCCGCGATATCCAGATGATTGGTCGGTTCATCCAATAATAATACCTCTGCCGGCTCTGTAAGGACTCGCGCCAATTCTACGCGAACCCGCTGACCGCCGCTCAAGGCAGAAAGCGGAACCTCTAGTTTATCCGCAACACCCAAACCTTTTAATGTGCCAGAAATCCGATCCTCCAGCGTATACCCGCCAGCTTCTTCATAGCTTTCCTGTAAACGGCCATATTTAGTTAATAACTCTGCGATGTCTGCCTCTGGATCAGTCATCGCTTTTTCGATTTGATGCAGCTTTTGACCCAATTTTGCGATTTCTTCAAAGCTGTCGAGTAAATACTCTTTGACCTTTTTATCGCTAGTAGATAATTTTTGTGGAACATAGCCAATCGTCAATCCTTTTTGGCGTGAGACTGTTCCTTCACTGATCCCTTCTTCCCCCGTCAATATCTGTAATAGCGTACTCTTGCCGCAGCCATTCATACCTACTAATCCTATTTTGTCACCGGAATGAATCGCAAGCGTTAATCCTTTAAAAATTGGTTTCGTACTAAAATTCTTAGTAATATTGTTTACTTGAATCAGCATCGTCTTCGTCTCCTTGATCCAGACCATAGCAGAAACATAAACAAGGTCATGTATGGACAAATCCAAACATGACCTTGTTATTATTTAAATTCCAAAAAAATCGGGATTCTGCCACATGGTCATGTATTCTCTTTAAATTTTAGTGTTTTTGGGCAAACGGTCCCCTTGATCACTGATTTAAAGGTAAGCGTATGACAAAAGCTGATGTGGAATCGTAAGCTGTCTTGATTCATCGTTATTTTTGACATACAAACCATGTGTAAATCCCTCCTCTCAAATAATAGTACCTAAAGGATAGCATAATCATTCAGAATAGCAATACTTCTTTCTTCAAACCTAATCACAAACAAAAAAATAAGCTAGCCTCAACTTTTTTTCGTTGACAGCTAGCTCACTTTAAAATTTCCAGACTAAGCACCTTAGTCGTAGAATCTAATCACGCTCATTTTACGGCGAAACGCTTCATTTGCGGCAGCTTGATAAACCAAGCAACTAACAAACACGATACGATTTTATCGACCACATTGCCCATTACAGCACCCCAATACGTCGCACTGATCATTTCCTTGCCCGAAGCTCTAAGCGCCAGAATCACAATATCTGTTCCCGATCCAGTAAACCCGCCAAATAGCGCTAAGCGAATCGGTGCACCGATCATTGGACAAATAAAGGCTAATAAGACCCCAGCAATCAACGCTTGCTTATAGCCAAACTCTTTTTTCGCCAATAATGCTACAACGATAGCTACGGCTACATTTACCAAGGCAAACGGAATCGATAACGGTCCGCTAAAAAATCCCATCAATAAGTTCGTTGTCACACCTGTTAAAATTCCATACCCCATACCAAAATTTGCCGCAATATAAATTGTTCCCATCGTATCTAAGAACAACAACGGAATTTTCATCATCGATACCGCTTCACCTAACACCACATTTAAAACTACGGCAATGGCGCACATCGCGATCACTTTTGCTTTACTATTCATTTCTTTACCCCTCTTTCTAAAAATCCTTGCAACTGTTCTTCAAAATCACCTTGAGCGTCCTCACTGTACCAAGTCGGCACTTCTAAAAAGCTGGTGCCGATCTGAGCCTTCTCACACTCTGAAAAGAACTCCTCCATCAACACACCCCGTTGTCCGCTAATCGAACAATTCGGACTTTCATTGATCCCGATAATGCCAAGATATTGATAGCCCTCTGCCTGATAAGCTTGTATCTGCTGGATTATCGGATGCAGCAGCTCTTGACATTTTTGCCGATAGTTCGGCAAATCTCGGTATTCTTCATACGTCATTGGTGGCCGATCACCGCCCAACACGATAAATTCAGGACACGGCAGCTGAATCAATGCAATCCCTTGCCTCAATAATTCGATCGCAAACGGAAAAGCACCTCGAGCCCGTTCCCAACCATGGATCACGGCATTTTGATTTAAAACACAATGAGACACGGCAACTAACTGCTTCTGTGGTTGAATAGTCCTACCTCCTTCAATTTATTTAAAAATAGCTTGCAGGCTTTCTTGAATCAGCGGAAATTCATCTAATGCGATCGTCCGCAAATCTAAGAAATTGCAATCATTTTTTATCCGTGTAATGATTGGTGTCGCTGCTAAACGTAGCTTCTCTTGCAAGTCATCCGCAGTAAAACGTTCACTGCTTAGAACAACCGCATAAGTTGGCAACAAATGCTCCGGATACGATCCGCCGCCAATTTTGCTGCTGTCTTTTTCAATCTTCACGCTTAACTCAGTAATTGCTTGCAGCATTGCCGCAAGTTCAGCGGCTTTCCCTAAGCAGTCTTCTTCACTCAAGCCAATCATTTGTAGCGTTGGCACAGATTTCAGCGCCTCTTTTTCATCAAGATACAAGGCCAAGGTGGCCTCCAACGCGCTCAAGGTCATCTTGTCGATCCGTAGTGCTCGTAACAACTGGTTTTTCTTCATTTTTTCAATATATTCTTTTTTACCGACAATGATTCCCGCCTGAGGACCGCCTAATAACTTATCACCACTAAAGGTCACAATGTCGCAGCCTTGATCTAAAGCCTCTTTTACGGTTGGTTCATAAGGTAACCCGAAAGGCCGCATATCTAACAGCAACCCGCTGCCTAAGTCATTGATCAACGGCAAATTATTCTTGTGGGCTAATTCTGCTAAATCATGTAATGCCGGGCTTTCTGTAAAACCAACGATTCGATAATTGCTGGTATGGACTTTCAAGACCGCGCCAGTCTCTTCAGTCAACGCTTTTTCATAATCGGTTAAATGTGTTTTATTGGTTGTCCCAACCTCTACGATTGTTCCGCCGCTTGATGTAATCACATCAGGAATCCGAAAGGCCCCGCCGATTTCAACTAATTCACCGCGAGATACCAAAACTTCTTTTTCCTGCGTCAGTGTACTCAAAACTAACAAGACCGCAGCCGCGTTGTTATTAACAACCAAGACATCTTCCGCTCCTGTGAGCTTCTTCACGATAGAAACCAAATGACTATAACGAGAGCCGCGTTTGCCGCTTTCCAAATCAAATTCTAGATTTGAGTAATGAAAGCTGGTCGCCAATAATTGTTCTTGTGTTTTCGCGCTTAATGAAGAGCGCCCCAAATTCGTATGGATCACAGTTCCGGTTCCATTGATCACTCGACGCAATGAAAACTGCTTCTCTTCCAATTGCTTGTGGATCATTTCCACGGTTTCTTTTTGATCGATTACCGTTTTTCTGCTGCCATCGACCACGGCTTCTCGAAGACTTGCTACAACCTGTTGGGCTGCTTCTTTCGCTTTTCCATGAGGGTAAATTGGATCAATCTGTTTCAATAAAACATCCACGGAAGGCAAACTTGCTAAAATATTCTGAATCTCTTTTGACATAAGCCACCTGCTTTCTTAGCGTGACGCCAGATTTTTTAATGCTTCCAAAGCTGTATCGACTTCAGCCTTAGTGGTAAAAGTTGAAAATGATAAACGAACCGTCCCGCGATCCGCTGTTCCCAAGGCATCATGCATCAGTGGGGCACAATGATAGCCTGGACGTGTAGCAATCTGATATTCTTCCCACAGCAGATCACTAACAATAGCCGACTCAGCGTCTTTAATATTGACTGAAAAAACGTCCACACGCGGACTGCTGAAATCCCCATAAATTGTTAATCCTTCAATTTTTTGCAGCTCTTGATAAAAATAGTCTCCTAATTTTTCTGAAGAGTCTTTTTTCATCAGCCACTGAACACTAGCGGTTAAACCCGCGATACCAGGAATATTTATCGTTCCTGCTTCTAATAGTGTCGGCAACTCTTTCGGCTGCACTTTGGAAAAGGACTGCATCCCATCTCCGCCAGTGATTACGGGTTCTATAGGCAAATCCTTTAATAAACAAACGCCGCCAGTACCTTGCGGACCATAAAGCGACTTATGCCCAGTAAAGCATAATGCCGCAATTTTCCCGTCACTAAGATCGATAGGAATGAGTCCAGCAGTTTGCGAAGCATCAATTATCAGGTAAAGTCCATGTTCTTCACAAAAATCCTTGACCCATTTCAAGTCCAAAAGATTCCCTGTCACATTGCTCGCATGATTACAGACGACAGCTTTTGTTTCCGGGCAGAGCTTTTCAGCAAACTCCTCATAGTTCAGACGCCCTGTCACTGCTTCACTTGACACTACATCAAAGCTGGCCCCCTGAGCTTCCAACTGATACAGCGGCCGTAAAACGGAGTTATGTTCCCACGATGTCGTAATCACATGGTCACCCGCGCGAATTAACCCTTTCAAGACTTCATTTAAAGAAACTGTAGCATTGTTAGTAAACGCAACTTCATAACGCTGATCAGCATTAAAGAGCTCCTTGATTTGATTACGTGCCTTTTCTGCCACACGGAAGCCCGCCAATGAATAGCCGTGAGCACCTCGAGAAGGATTGCCGTACTCGCCAGTTAGAATCTGTGTCATCGCCTCTGCCACGACAACAGGCTTTTGAGCAGTCGTCGCGGCATTATCCAGGTAAATATTCATTTATTTTCCCTTCTCCCCTAATATACGATAATTGTCCACTCGCTTAGTGATTTCTTGTTTATCCATATATTCCAAGATCAGCATTGACGACTTACGACTGGAATTCGTCAGATCCCGAAAATCACCCAACGTCATTTGCTTATGCTCAGCAATATAGCGTTGAATTTCTTTGACTGCTTGATCAAATATTTTTCCTAGTAATACATATTCATGCGTCAAGAAAACCACGGTTTCCCCATTCAACGCTTCTAAGACTTCCTCCGCATTTTTATCCAAATCAAATAGTTCGTCTTTTTTAACCGGAGTATACCCATTTTTAGCTAAGGCTGTCTCAATTTTTTCTTTTGCTGCTTGCTGATATTTGTTAAATGTAACTTCAAAATCAGTTAACGCAATTTTATCATTTGCTTCTTTGACTAGGTTTTCTTTCATCAATGTAATCAAAACAGAGATTTCTTTTTCCGCTAACAGACCTCGCATCCGCGAACGAAACTCCTCCAGCGGCATCCCAAAACGCAGACGATATTGCTTGTGATATGCTGATAAAAGTTCTGCTGAGCGATCTGCTAATTTTTGGTAGCTGGCTTGAGCCAAGTATCCGACTTTGGTTTCAATTACTCGACCTTCTGAGACCATTTCAGTTAAAATTGGCTGCAGCTCCTCTACTCCAACACCCAAGTATTCCTGCAGATCCTTTTCTTTAGTGAACGGCTGTTTCTTATTGACCATGAAATCCGCGATCAACTCGTCTAGGCTGCCCTCTTCTTTGGCCTTCAGACTTTCTAGAATCTCTACCTTGAAACGACGATGCTTATGTGGTGCCGCATCTAGAATTTCACCACCAGCGATGGTATACATCGGAGAGTAAGAACGTAAGATAAACCGATCCCGCTCTTTAACCGCAACCTGTTCTTCTAAACGCAACTGCAAGAAGCCCTCTTCACCCGGTCCGATCCAATCAACGCCTAATGGGACTGTCCGTGCCATTACCTCTCGAGTACCGATTAACAGACGAACCCGATCCCATAAGCCGATTCCACCCTCTACTTCAGGCAGACAGGTAATTTTTACATCCAGCATCCAAGTATCTTCCAACTTTTCTGAAACAGAGAGTACGTCCCCTCTTTTGATTTCATCGGTTGCAATATTTGCCAGATTCAATGCCGTTCGTTGTCCAGAATGCGCATTTTTTACATCCGTTTCATGAACCTGGATATTTCGCACACGTGTCTTTTTCTGACTCGGATATAGATATAAATCTTCTCCAGTATTGATGGAACCATCCAGTAGCGTTCCAGTTACAACTGTTCCAAATCCCTTTACACTAAAAACACGATCCACATTTAGACGAGCCGAACCACTGCCTGAGCGCTCCTGCACCTCTTCTGAATGCTCTTGAATTTTTGCCAACAACTCGTTGATCCCAGTTCCGGTCACTGCGTCTGTTTCAATCAGATCCGCTTCCGCCAACGGTGTATCTGCCAATTGTTCACGAATATCTTCAACAACCAGCTCCTTCAAATCAGGATCGACAGTATCCACCTTCGTCAATACGATCAAGAAGTCTCGAATTCCCAATAATGTCAAAATATCGATGTGCTCTTTCGTTTGCGGCATGATCCCTTCCGCTGCATCGATCACAAGCAATACTAAATTGATGCCTGGTAAACCAGCCACCATATTTTTGATAAATTTTTCGTGTCCTGGCACATCCACGATCCCTACACGTTTTTTATTTGGCAAATCCAAATAAGCAAAACCTAAATTGATCGACATCCCGCGTTTCTTTTCTTCGCTCGTCGTATCTGTTTCGATTCCGGTCAGCGCTTTGATCAAAGTCGTTTTTCCGTGGTCAATATGCCCTGCTGTTCCAATCACAATATTTGCCATCTGCCTATCCTTTCTGAACCAACCTGTATTCTGTCTTCAACCCTTCTTGGGTAGCATGATAAAAACCCTCTGAGGCGATCTTTGCATCTGTAAGCAATGAAGATAACACATCTTCCTCGACCAACGGATATTTCAAAGAAAAGCCGCAACTAGCATGAATCTTTTCCGGTGTTGGAATGATTCGAACGGCAAGTTGGGCTTCCTTCGCGAGTTCCTCAGCTTTCATGGCCTCCCGGGTTGAATAAAATAAAGCAACACCGTATGTCTGCATAAAAACTGCTCCTTTTCATAATAGAGGATTTATTTTTCTTTGGAAAAGTTCATCCTAGTTTCAAGCCGTATACCATTTAGCTAATCACACTATCGCGTGATTAAAAGCTGACAGCCTTTAAGGTTTAACGATTTTTGGTGCTTGTCGCATCATTTCTACGATACGATACATATTCGTTACTTCACCGATGGAAGCAGTCAACTCATAAAAGTTTAAGCACGCACCGCAAGCATAGATTTCCACACCTTTTTCAATCAAACTCTGCAAATCTTCAAGTGAATCGGAGCCTTCCACAACGGAATGGACACCGCCATTATAGAAAATCACTTTTTCTGGCAACACATCTTGTTCCGTTAATGAATAAATGAAGCCCTTCAGTAAATTTTTCCCTAATTCATCTGAACCGCGCCCCATTACGTTAGTATCAACCACGACGATATAATCATCGACAGTTGCGATCATTTCCGCTGCTTGTGGTTCTTCCTCAGTCAGATCAGCATTTGCCTTTGAGATAACTACTGTGTAATGACTCGGAGCATCTTGATTCATTTGATAAATGTAGCCAAGCTGTTCCGCCATTTTCTTTAAGTTTTGTGTCGCAATCTCATTATCTACCAACGTTTGTACAACTTCGTGTTCACGCAGTGCTTTTTTCGTTTCTATCACTGGTAATGGACACGCTTTACCCAGAGCATCAATTTTAAACATGGTTATCCACCTCTCTAATAAATAATCAATTCTTTGTCTTGCTTTTCAACGACCACACCAAAATCTTGTGCAGGGATATCCGCTGCTTGTAATTCCTGCAGTAACACCGTTGCTTCCTCAGCTGGCACGCTCACTAGCAGACCACCTGATGTCTGTGGATCAAATAGCAGCTCTTCGATTCCAAAATCAGCAATCTTAAAATCGATTTTTTCTTCCATATAATTACGATTCCGTTGGCCGCCCGCAGTTAAGATAAATTCCTTCGCTCCTTGATAGGCCTCTTCAAAATACGGCAAATCTTTTGAGCGAATTTCTGCACTAAAGCGCTCATTCATCATTTCATGCAGATGTCCTGCCAAACCAAAACCAGTTACGTCAGTACAGCTATTGATTGAATATTTTCGAATGATATCCATCGCGTATTTATTCAATGTTTCCATGCTCGTGGTTGCTTTCACAAACGCTTCTTCACTAATTTCTTCTGCACTGTAGCCAACGGTGATGATACTAACACCTAATGGTTTCGTTAAAATCAAATGATCCCCCAGCTGGCAGGTATTATTTTGATAAATTTTATTTGGATCGATGGTGCCTGTCACTGACAAACCATATTTTACCGATTGATCATGAATCGAGTGTCCACCAGCTAAAATAGCGCCCGCCTCTTGCACCTTCTCTGCGCCGCCACGTAAAATCTCTTTTAAAATAGATAAATCCTTTTCTTCCGGAAACGCGACAATATTTAATGCAGATAGTACCTCGCCACCCATGGCATAAACATCACTCAAAGCATTAGCTGCCGCAATCTTACCAAAAAGATAAGGATCAGTGACCATTGTCGGGAAAAAATCTAACGTCTGGATAATCGCTAAATCATCACGTAGTTTAATAACAGCAGCATCGTCAGTTGAATCAAATCCCACCAATAAATTCTCATTGGTTGCTTTAGGTAAATCTGCTAGCAGCTCTCCTAAGTTTCCTGGACCAATTTTTGCATTGCATCCACCGCAGACGATTAATTGTTGAACTGTCTCCATGCTTTCCACCATCCTTCACGGTTTCTATTATAACAGTTTACTTTTTGTTTCTCTATGTAAATTTTTGTCCCATTCATCCGTAAATCGAAAGCCTTTCAGTGCCCAAGATAAAACGATTCCAGCGACATTTTTTCTTTCCTATCATAAAGCATTACATATGTTTTTTATACCCTCTTAAAAAAACTTAATTTTTTTGTACAGAAATGAAATATTCTTCTATCCTACATGATCTATTCCAAATTATCGGTCACTAATTTAAAATATTTTGAAGAAGTCTTTTTCTGCAAAAATTCCGACAATTAAGTGGACATAAAAAAACTACCTGCTCGTTTTGAGCAAGTAGTTTTCATTTCATATCTTATGCATTGGTTGCAGCTGGTTTCATACTCTTGCGAATATAAGTAATACCAGTGTAGATGATTACTAAAATGATGATATAAGTCAGAATTTCTAAATCTAAGCCGGTTACGAATTTCGCAGCGATAATTACCCCGATAATTCCACCAACAGTGATCGCCAAACTAACTTTACGTGCATAATCTCCTGTTTTAACAAAGTTCAAACTTGCAATCGGCATCAAGCCTGCACATGAACCCATCATAACTGGGAAAGCAACTAGCGGGCTCAAACCTAACATATAAACCATTGCCATACATGGAGCATACAAACCAACACCAATCGTCATCAACGCTCCCAAGAAGAAGTTGATCACAACACCAATAACTAATTTGATGCCTGTCAATGCCGTTGCTGTATTATCCGCGCCCAAGATATCAATCCAACCTTGCTGACGTGCAAACATTAAAACAGCCGTGACAATCAAAGCCCAGCCCATCCAAAGTTGGACTTTTTTCTCTGGCAAACCAGTTACAAATCTTGAGCCGATAAATGCGCCAATTGTAGCAGAACCAACTAGTGCAAATAGAGTTACTGGAGAAACATCCACTACCTGAGTAAAGATAAACGCTTCAACCAATACGGGAATACCGTGACCAACATTCAACGTTCCCGGCAATAACCGATCCGAACTCAACTGTTTTGTAAAGTCCAAAAGTAACGTTGTCGGTGCGAAACTTCCGATTCCTAACGTATCTAAGAAGTCCGTAACAAATCCGATGATACCTGAAACAAACCAATTTCCTTGTCCTAAGTCGTCTTTGTTTTTGACTAAGTCGCGTCCCATATTTCCCGTGTGTAGTAAAATCAGTGCAACATAAATTCCTAATAATATTGTTACCATATTACCCCTCCTTCATTTTTATCCCAGAAGGAAACCATCCTTCAAGGAGTCCTTTGGATCAACTAAGAATGAGTTGTATCCAGTGACATAAGCCGAACCAGTTACACGAGGAATAATTGCTTTATATCCTCCAACTTCAGCCTCTTCAACAATTTCACCTTTAAACTTCGTGCATAAAATACTTTCATACACAAATGTATCGCCAACCTTCATCTCACCTTTACCGTATAAAGTCGCAAGTTTAGCACTTGTACCTGTACCGCAAGGAGAACGGTCAACTTGTCCATCGCCAAATACAACAACGTTTTGATACGTTGCATCTGGGCTTGTTGCTGGACCATAAAACTCAACAAGATCGACAGTTTTGATGTGATCCAATGTTGGATGTTGAATCTCGATTTGTTCATTCACAGCATCGCGAATGATCATACCAAGTTCATTAAATTTTGAAGCATTTTCGGGTTTGATTTCCAAACCAATTGATGCTGCAGGCAAGATAGCAAAGAAACTACCGCCAAAGGAAATATCCATAGTCAATTCACCAATTTCAGGAACATTGACCGTCACATTTTCTTTATAAAGGAATGATTCCACGTTTTCAAATGACACTGACTCTGCTGAGTAGTCTTCATCTAAATGGACAGTTCCGTGTACAATTCCTGCTGGTGTATCTTGAACAACTTTTACTTCGCGGTCGCCTTCTTTAACTTCTACCCAGCCTTGTTCTACTGCTGCTGTCATTGCTGCGATCGTATTATGTCCACACATGTTCAAGTAGCCGCCTGAATCCATAAAAATGATGCCAAAATCAGCTTCTTTATGAACTGGTTCAGTAATAAAGGCACCAAACATATCGCGGTGTCCACGTGGTTCCAGCATCAGCATTCTACGCAAGTCATCTGCTTCCGTTTCTAAATAAGCTCTTTTGTCAGCCATTGTTTCTCCAGGGAATTTTGGAATTCCACCAACGATTAAACGTGCAGCCTCACCTGCTGTATGAGTGTCGATTGCTGAGATCATTTTTGATACTTTCATGATTATCCTCCTTGTTTCCTACTTAATTAAAAATAGTACTCTGGTGATTCATATTCATAAAAAATTTACTCTAACGTACTTGTTGATTATCTTTTCGCATTTTTAATTTAATTGACGCAAGCGCTTTTACTGCATCCCGTTCATTGATCGTATTTTCACCAACTACTTCAGTTTCGATACCAGCCTCTGATTTATTAAAGTCCAATACATGCTTTGTAAAGTCATTTTCAACAACAAACTTAGCTTGTGTACCAATGAACTTGAGTCCAATCACGCTAATATCCCGGCGACCAATTTCTTCCAAGGTATTCGCAAAATCTACGTCAGAATTCCCCCAGCCATCTGTTGCAGCGATCACACCATTTGTGCGCATCCCTTCCAACCATGCAGCTGTACGTTGCCCAACTAGATACTTCATTGCATTGCTTTGCGGTGTTCCCACTACAACGACTCCTTGAAAGTCGATATCAGGGTCCTTTCCTAGAAGTTCGACAAGCGGATCTTGAAAATGATGCAGTGATGTTTCTTTTGTTGATGGGCCAATTCCCATAATGCCACCACCTATCCGTTATTCAGTTAAACCATAGAACGAATCGCTCCATCGCGATACTCATTTGCTGATAAGAAGACCGGCATATTGTTCATATCGATGATAGAATGGCCCCCTTGAAAACCACTTGGTTCATTTGGATAAAGGAGCATATCATACATCGCTCCTTGACCAGCCACTTGTTTAACTAAAGCGACTTTGGGTTTTCCTGAGTTGATATTCTCTTCATAAACATGTGATTCACAAGCATCCTTGCCTTCCAGCATCTTCATTTTTTCACGAATTTCTTGGATAAATTCATCCACAATCGCAAACATTTTAAGACAGAGCTCACGATTAAAAGGAGTCCCCTTTTTCGCTAGAAGATCCACTAAAATAATGTAGTCTTCCGCGTTAGGCGTCCCTGCTCGATTCAATACTAAATGATCACGCAAAACACCTTCTGAAGAGCCAAATTCATGCATTTGTTCTCCTTCTTCAATGGCTCCAGTCATAACAACTGAAACACCGGTAAGTGTATGCGTGATCCCTGAACCCAACACACCCAACACCTTCGTAGAAATCGGAATAATATCCATGATGGTGTTGGTTTCAACATTATGCTGATGTGGTGGGAGTAATCGAATCGTCAGCTTCTGAATAGCGGCGTCCTTGCAGTCAAAGTCTTGCTTAATTTGCAAACGTGTTGGTTCAATACGAAAGTCGTTACCTTCAGTGACTTCCTCCATATGAAAAACTTTGATCTTTAAAGTTTCGCCTCTCATCATTCACACCTACTTTTTAGACGTGGGCAATGTATTCATAAGGTAATGGAACAATTTTCCCTGGCGTTTCGATTGATACTAGTGCTTCTAAGGTATCCTTCATGATACCTGTTTGCATTTCAATGTTATGTGGTTCACCTGCATTGGCACCCATTGGCACACGCGGCGCAACGGCACGTGGAGTCCCGTTTTGGCGTACAACTGGTGGTAATGCGGCGATTAAAATAGTAGGAATTCCCGCTTCCTCAATAGCTCTCTGCACGATCACGGCAGTTCTATGACAGGTTCCTCAGCCAGCGGTTAAGACGACAGCGTCGACTTCTTCTTCTACTAATTTTTGAGCGATTTCTGGTCCAGTTACATCGTGGAATGCATCTTGGTCTCCACCGCCGCCCATGAATGCGTAATGAACAGGTGCAGATTCTTTGATGAAGCCTTCTGCAGCTAATTCATGTAAACGATCCAATGGGAACATCGCATTGATGTCACGGTTCGCATCAGCGTTATCATAACCACCGTGAGAAACCATCAATTCCTCTACTTTTGAAGTATCTGGTACTTCGCGGTATGTTGTGTCACCCGCTAAATTGAAACGTTTATCTGTTTTTAAGTGTACGCCGGCTGCTGTTGCTAATGCCACACGCATTTCTTTAAGCTCTTTTTTCACAGGGGTAAAGACAGATTTTGGCGTAATCGGCACAAAAATTTCTGACTGTAACCCTTCAAAGACTGTTAAGCCCATGTGTTAATTCTCCTCTCCTGCTTCTTCACGTTTTTTTCTGGCCTCGGCCCGACGACGTTCATGCTCATAAATAGCCGTTTTATAATGTTCATCAGGCTCTTCTGCCAAAACTTCTGGATAGGTCATTAAAAACCCAACTTCTTGACCGATTTCTAAATTATACTCAGAAATGATCATTCGACGAGGTATTTTAAGCTGACCCAATCGACCTTTCAAGTCAATCGTCACGCTGGCATCGTGAAGTTCTACGATGATCCCTTCAAACATCTGTTCCGTCGAAATGTATTTGAGTTTGTTCATTCCATCCATTATTTCACCTTATTCTACTTCGTAAATTTCTTGGCGTTTTTTACTCTTAGGCAAGATTTGTTCATTATCTACTAAATCAATCTTTTGGCCAGTAGTTTTTTCAATGATTTCAATGTTGTTTGCTTTCACATTTGGATTCCATTTACGTTCAGCAGCTTTGATCGTGCCGCCGCCCATCAGTGTTTTCAACATTGCTAAATCACGAATCGCATCTTCTTTACACAGTGTGTTATTAGATAAGATCTCATTTTCGATTCCTTGCATAGATTTGTTGTTATCTACCATAGCAATCATTTCTGGGTTCCCAACAACTAACGCACCCTGTACTGCTGAATAAGAGTCGCCGACAACTTTAATGCCGCGTTTGCCGATTTCTTCAATATGTGAAGCAAAATCGATGTGGTTGTTACCAAATCCTTCAGTCGTAACGATTGCGCCTTCAACATCCATCGCTTCAATCGTCATACCTAAACGTTTAGAAACATAGTATTTTTCAGTGTTCGCCTGCGGAGAACCAACAAACATAACACCGACTAAATCGATTTCTTCGTCTTCCATTGCTTCACGCACTAGAGGTTCTCTCCAGTAGTGACGAGAAGTTTCTTTTGATGCTGGTCCAATACATGTCAATGCATGGATCCCGCCGTCTAACACTTCAGTTGGAGCCAAAATAACTGGTAAGTTTCCTAAGTCAACGTTCGGTTTTGCTCCCAACGTTCCAACTGGTTCGATTGGCATGATCAGGTTATCGTGCATCGCACCTTGTCCCATGATCTCTTTAACAATAATGACACGTTTGTTACCAATCCGACGTTTTTGTACGATTTCATCCTGCTCTACAACTAAAGATTCGTCCGCTTTCTTCACTGCTTCACGAATTTCTTGAGTTATATAATCAGATGCTTTATGAGCGGCTAATGGTCCTGGACGTTCCATATTCGCGCCTTCTTTGATTGTTACTTGTGTTTTGATGAAAATTTCGCCTTTATCTGGTGCACCAGGACGTCCCCACATGATGTTACGGTCTAATTCACCTTCAGATGAACCGAATTCTCCGATTTGTACACCATTTGCATCTGTTCCTGTAAGAACCATTACAACGCCATCTAACACACGAGTAACACCATGGCCGATATCCGCACCATCAACTTTAGCTGCGATTGGTTGTACGTCCATGATCGTTTCACTATATTCGTTATATTTATCTGGTGTAATGATTTCAAAAGTAACACTTTCAACTAGCTCTTCTAGCTCAGCTGCTTCCGCACACATATCTTCCATTTTGCGTAGAACCAAAGTTGTACCTTCGATTTTTGTTTCGTCGCCAAAAATTACTTTTTCGATCTTCATATGATCGCGACGAACTGAACGAACGACTTTTTCTTCTACTTTTGCTTCAGGAGCCACAGCCTCAACCGCTGGTGCCGGAGCCTGTGCTGCTTCAACTGGTGCTGCCGGAGCAACGCCCATTTGACCTGCGATAGACATTGGTACTTCTAAATCAATACCCCGTCCTTCAGCAATGTGGATCTTAATAGTTTGTCCACCGACTGGTGCTACTGGTGCTACCGGAGCAATAGGAGCAACTGGAGTTGGAGCAGCTTCTTCTGTAGGAGCTTCCTCTTCTGTTGCTTCTTCTGTGCCTTCAGAAACACCATCTAATAATTCTTTTGTTAATGGAACCAACGCATCCGTTGTTTCTTTCAATGTCGTACCAAGTACTTGTTCGATCGTTAGAGTATTTTCAGGCAGTTCTAATAAACCTGAATCCTCTAAGTCTGGGAAGATCGCTGGATCTTCTAAATCATCTGGTGCAATTACTTTGCCTGCTTCTGCACGGCAACATAATACTGCAGGGTCTTTGGCATGTTCTTGAGCAGTTTCTGCTGTAATAGACATTCGTTAAATCCTCCTAAAATTTTGTTTAGTTTGTAGGTAATTTACGATATAGTCTGTGTCCATCTGCCCGCAGTACATGATCTGTGTGATGATAAACCGGAACTCCTAACCTAGGAGCTACACCCATTACGGTGTTCGTTCAATCGGAACAAGATCCAGTCATCACTACTTCTGCTCCTTGTTTCTTCAAGGACATAACAGTTGCAGCTTGGCCTGGACAAATACCTGGCAGGGCACATCTATATCTTCCATTTACTTCTACCATTCGCTTGCAACGTTCTGCAGCGACAACTTCTGCGCCCATGTTGTTAGCAATCTCGGTCATACGTTCGGCAGATCCGCCGCATTCGCAAATCAAAAGACCGACTTTCCGACTTTCTTGAGGGAACGGCATTGCGACTAGCACACCACCACTTGTTTTAGTGATTGGGGTCATCTCATCGCCGCTTCTTCCAGTCATAGGTCCGCCAATGACGATTTCGCCATGCGGTTCAACGTATCCGCCAACATTGTTAATCAATGTCTTCACTGGAGTACCGATCGGCACATCAACAAATACTGTTTCTTTTTTCTTTACGCGACCAGAAACGGTCACATCTTTGTCAATGAACGGTTTGCGATCCTCAATTGCTTCCGCGATGCGTTTGATCGTTTCCACATTATCGATCACTGCACCAACCTCAGTTGGTAATTGACCTGGTTCTAAAACAATGTCCATTACTTCACGAACGATCATTCGTTCATCCCCAGCCGGATAGATATCTGGCAATTGGTAGACATCAATCGTTGGTTCAGTGTCCACTGCTTTTAATAAACGAGTTACTAACACCCGATGCTTACCTTTTACAGCAATCACACCTTTTGGAGCGTTAGTCATCTCCATGCAATACTTCATCCCACGGATTAATTGATCAATGTGTTCACTCATTTGCTTCACGTTATGAGTAAGCAACGCTTCACACTCTGCTCCGTTTGCGATAAACGTCCCTTCAGGAATATCACATGCTAATTTTAAGAATGTTGGGAAACCTGCTCCCCCAGCACCGACAATTCCTGCAGCTTCGACTGCTTTCGCATTCGTTTCTGTTTCTGGGATAGGAAGGTACTTAGAAAAATCTTGTTCATCATCGATAGTCAAAACAATATTATCTCCATCAACATCTACTACCTTACCAGAGAAACTTGCGTGGATATTTGCACCTAAACCATTTGGTTCAGCAATCAATTGTCCTCGTTGAACTTGATCACCAGCCTTAACGATTCCTTTACAAGGAGCGCCGACATGTTGTTTTAATGGTATAAGAATTTGTGTCAAATTATTTCACCTCCCAACTTTTTTGTTTGTTCGAACTTGAGCAAATCAGCCACCCGTAGTTCATGTAAATAATAGCACAAACCACCTTCATGTAAAAGGTGGTTTCTCAATAAAACTGATATTTTCTGACAAATAACTTTATAAATTGTAGATTTTTTTGGATTCTCTAATTAAATTTTCATCAAACTTATCTTCTGTACAAAAAACGTTTACAAACACTAATTTTACGATATTTGTAGAAATTGTATACTGTCGACAATCCGCCTTTCTTTTACAAAACCATATTAGTTGAATTCGTTATTTCTCAATCTAAAACGGTAATTATTACCGTTATTTAATAATTAAGAACCCGCAACTAACAATAGATCCTATATACTATTTTTATTAATTCAAAAGATGATATCATCTTAAATTTATATGTTTGATCATTCACATTAAAATTAAGATATATTTTCCTCTTTTCCCTCCCCGCTCCTTTCCCACTGTCTTTTATATCAAAAAAGGCCCTCACCTTAATAAGGTGAGAGCTTCTTGAAAATGTTATTCAGCTGTTTCTAATTTATCTAATGATTTACTACCAAACCATAAGATCAAACCTAAGACAATTACGATCGCAGCTAACACGCCGTAACCCATCTGGAAATCACCCGGTACATCTGTTTCTAACAATGCATAGATTACTGGATAAATCATTTGTGAGAAGAATACTGCGATTGTCCAGAAACCTAATAATAGACCCATTAATTTTGCTGGTGCCAATTTAGAGATAAATGAATTTCCTAAAGGTGAAAAGATCATTTCGCCCACAGACATTAAGATGCTGACCATTACCAACCAGATAATTGACGCACTTCCTTTTCCGACGATATCTCCAAATACCATAACTACATAAGAAACGCCGACTAAGATCATTCCTAAGGCTGTTTTCTTAAACATACTCATATCACCTTGAGGGCGTTTAGCTAGTTTCGTCCATAAACGACCTAAAACAGGACCTAAAATGATACATGTCAAGGCATTCATTGAGTCAAAATAAGCAGTAGGAATATGGAAGTTCCCGATCACCCAGTTAGCACGGTTCAAGAATCCAGCACCATCACCCCAGCCAAAATAGAAGTAAGCTGGCATATAGGCTAAATACCAAACAGTCCAGAAAACAACAGAGAACATTGTAACTAAGAAAATAGCCACAAGTCGTTTTTTATCGCCGGAAGTCAATGCAGTATCAGCACCGTCTTCTTTTTTACCTGCTGATTCATATTGACGTTGGTCGATTTTAAACGGTTTTTTACCCGCTTCACCTAATGAACGGCTGTTAAAGATAAACCAACAAGCATCAATTAATAGTAAAACACCACAAATCATAAAGACAAAGTTAAAGCCGAATCCTGGAATCAACAGAGTTAAGAATGTTGTTCCCATGAATGAACCAATATTAACAAATGAGTACTGAATCGAGAACGCTTCATTCAATTCTTTTTCGTCGCTAAACAGTAAGGCATTTACACCGGACAGATTTCCTTTAAACAAACCTGTACCAAGCGCAACTAAGATAATCATGATCCATACCATGCCCATTGAGCTGGCTTGCCATGCCAACATATAGCCGACACCCATCATAATCATTCCGACAGCCACACAGAGCCTTGGGCTTATCCAATAATCGGCGATAATCCCACCAATCGTCGGTGTGATATACGTTGCAGCAACGAACCATGCTGAGATTTGTACGCCTTGAGCACTAGTCATTCCCAATCCGCCAGATGCAGCAGTCGTAGCGATCCAAATCGCTAACATATATTTAGCCGTGTAAAAGGCCATACGTTCAAAAGTAAACCCCATGGCACATACATAAAATCCAAAAGGCTTTTTATTTTTTACTGGAGTTGTTTCCACTATCATTCCTTCTTTCTTTAAAAAACTAATCGTTAACTGCTAGCCATTCTTCCAATAATTTCATATATTTTTCACGTTCTTCAACAAAAGGCATGTGTCTGCTATAAGCAAACAGTTCCCATTTAGCTCCCGGAATCGCGTCATACATAGTTTTTGCTACTAAAGGTGTACACAAATCATTTGTGCCACTAGTAACAAGTGTTGGGATAGTAATGTCTGACAGTTTATCCGTATAATCATATCCGTGCAGAGTTCCCTCTGGCGAATATTCATTTGGTCCCCACGCGTTGACATAGCTTTCTGTTCCAGCTACTTTTTCACGTCGCAATGGTTCAGGATCATTTTCGGTAAATACTGGCGCTGCATGGCGCACCATGAAGCGATCATTTGCCGCAAGATACGCAGGATCATCATATACACCAGTTTCTTCAGCTTTTGCAATTGCTGCTTGATCTTCTTCAGACATGAATTTGATCATACGATGCTGTTCTTGTGCCCATAGCTTAGCAGAAGGTAAAGTACTTGAAAGTACCATACTCTTGATGCCTTTTGGTGCATAGTCACAAACATAAATGATTTCTAGCATCCCGCCCCATGATTGTCCTAATAAATGGACTTCATCCAAGCCTAAATGCTCCCGTAAAGCAATCAATTCATTGACCCATGTCTCAGCTGTCCAAAGCTCTGGCTGAGAAGGTACCGCGGATTTTCCGCAACCTAATTGATCATACATGATGATCTGGCGGCCATCGACCGCCATTTCATCAAGTACTTCAAAATAGTTATGGGTTGATCCGGGGCCGCCGTGCATGACAATCAATGGTTTCTTATTACCAGCTTGTTCACCAACAATCCGGTAATAAGTCTGGTGTCCAAGATATGGCATATATCCTTCTTCGATTTTCATACGTTGCGCGGCCTCCTAACCGATTACTTCTAGATCTTTCGGATAATGATTCAAGTTTTCGCAACCATCTTCTGTTACGATCACCAAATCTTCAATACGCACACCGACTTCGCCTGGAATATAGATTCCTGGTTCGATAGAAAAGATATTGCCCACTTCAGCAACATTATCATTTGCTCCTGAAACATCACCTGTTTCATGACAATCGATCCCGATGAAGTGGCCTAGACGATGAGTAAAGTATTCACCGTAACCTTTTTCTGTAATATAATCACGAGCCGCAGCATCAATATCAGATAATTTCACACCCGGTTTCACTAAATCAATCGCACGTTGATTTGCTTCTTTTACGATTTCATAAACTTCGCGACCTTTATCAGATACTTCTTTGTAGAAGAATGTCCTAGTCATATCTGAAGCATAAGAATTCTTAATGCCTCCAATGTCTAAGATGACAGAATCTCCTGGTTTCACCTTTGAATCATCTGTTTCGTGATGAGGATCCGCCGCATTTGCACCATAACCAACTATTGGGTCAAATGAAAAGCCAGTATTACCTAATTCTTTGTAAATTTCGCCTAGCTTATCTGCCATTTCAGCTTCTGTCAATTCTTCAGGTAACAACTTCTTCAAACGATCAATAGCAATCTCGTTATCAGCTTGCGCATCACGCATCAATTGTTTTTCTTCTTCATCTTTGATCGCACGAACCGCGTCGGTCACTTCTGAACCATTACCTAATTTGGCATCTGGAACAAGTTCTAATAAGTGTAATAAGAAATGCGCAGGCCAGTTCTTATCGACACCAATTTTTTTGTCAGTATCAACATACTCAAGAACTTTCTTCACAGCGTCGTCGGTATCATCAATAAATACTTTTTCCACGCCCAAGTCTTCTTCAATTGGGAATAATTTGTTAACGATCAATGTGTTTTTGTTATCTGGAGTAATCACTAATACTAACAACCGTTCACCAGGATGAATCCAGCGACCAGCTAAATAGAAAATAGTTGTTGGATCTGAAACTAACAGTTGGCCATAACCTTGTTCTTTCATTTTTTCAATTACTCTTTCAACGCGACGTTCTTTCAAAATGTTTCACTCCTTCTAAATATTATTTTTTGCCTGTCGGCATTATTAAAAACAGCTCTGTCTTCACGTAGCTGCTAATAATCCTTTTTTACGAAAACGAACTGCTATGGAACAGTTTGGTTTAGTACCAAGAACTTGTTCAACTATTCACCTGTTGCTAGTTTTAAAATAACCATAAATCCATTTGAATTTCAAGTCTTTATAAGAATAAAATCCAAATTTATCATTCGTATCCGCTTCCATTAGTTTACTATATCTTTTGGCGTATTTAAACAATTCTTTAAACTTTTTTTCAAATCTGTGCTAATTTGGAAATAAATTAAAAAAACTCTCTCAATATTTGGTTTGACTTTGATAACTTCAATCATTTATCTTTCTCTCATGAATTTGTTTTTTTATTAAAATAATGGGTTTTTCAATAACATTTTCATCGTTTAATACTGCATGCTTTTATACTCAGTAGAAATAAAAAAACAGCCTGTTATACAACAAGACTGTATTGTTTCCTTATTCATGAGAGTGAATTTTTATTCTTTGCATTTTATGATAGGAATAGAAAAATTTCGGAGATAACTCATACCCTACTGTGATTCCTACTGCAATCGCAATGGCAATTTTCAAAACTTGAACACCTATTTGTGCCGCTTTGATAGAATCACCTATAAAAAAATTATAAGTAAAATTATAAATTCCCATTCCCGGGACTAAGCAGAAAATACCACAAATTAAAAAAATCGTTACTGGTGCCTTTAATGCAAATGATGCTTCTCGTGAAAGATAGATCAAAACCAATGAAGCAATAAACGTTGCAGCAACTGGTGCCACCCAAAAATGCATAATCATTAAATAAATAAACCAGCCACAAGCTCCAATCACTCCACAGTGAACATAGTAACGTCGAGGAACCTCAAAAAGTATCGCAAATGAGATCGTTCCCAAGAAACCTGCCAAAATTTGAAATAAGGTAGTCATCATGACTTATTCGCCCCTTTCGATTTAAAATGAAGTTAACTAAATAATTGCAAGACAAGCCCAACACCGACGGAAACACAAAGAGCAGTAATCAAAGCATTGATCATCTGTCCCCATCCAGAACTATAGTCACCATCAAATAAATAACGAATACCATTGACGATCGCCACACCAGGTAAAAGAGAAATGATTCCACCAGTTACTAGACTTGTTAACTGTAAAGCAGGAATAAAATGAACAAATAGGCAAGCACAAACACTAACAAAGGCACTACTAGTAATCGTCAAGATAATGTCCGACATATTAAACTTTGGTAATAAGTACATAGAAAAACTGGCCAACAAAACTCCTAAAAATAGCGCACCAATTGTATCCCAGAGACTTCCCCCAAAAATAAAACAGAAACTGGCACTACCAAAAGCATAGGCAAAAATCTTTAGCGGATTTGAAGCAAAGGTTTCTTCTTTTATTTCTTGCAACCACTCATTGGCATCTTCTGGACTCAGACGTTTTTCCGTTAAACGTCGAGATAAGGTATTGATTTGCTCAATTCGGCCTAAATTAATTGGTGAGATTGGAATATCTCGAACTCGAGCCTGAACGGTTTTATCTTTCAATCGTGCCGTCATAAAGATACCATTGATTAAAACAAAACTATCAAACTCTTTTAATTCCAAAGCTTCAGCTATGTGGCGAATGGTCGTCTCAATCCGTTTGATTTCTGCACCATTCTTCAATAACGTTTCTCCAATATCATAGACAAAATCAAAAGCTTCCCGTTCATTCATCGGTTGCCCCCCTTTTTTCGTAGAACTACACAAATCCGTGTGGCTTTTCTTATAATAATTAGGTGTTAAAAAACGACGACAGCTTATGCCGTCGTCGTCTTAGTATAGCCTAACTCATACTTACAATTCAATCAAATCATGGGAAATACTGATCATATTTTCATAGCCGTCATCCGTGATCAAAACTTGGTCTTCAATCCGTACACCGCCCCAATCAGGAATGTAGATTCCTGGTTCAATCGTCATCACCATGCCTGTTTCCAAAATGTCATCGTATTGTTCATCAATATATGGTAATTCGTGTACAAATAAACCAATACTATGACCAATATTACGATAAGTATATTGCGGATACTCTGTTCCTTTCAGTGGTTTCAATGACGCTTGATAGATGTCCTTCACAGCAGCACCATTTTTCATAACAGCTTCAGCAGCTTCTAAACTTTGTTTTTCGAGCTCATACACTTCCCGTTGCTTATCAGTTGCTTTGCCAACCACGACGGTTCGAGTCATATCAGACATGTAGCCTTCATATTGGCAACCAAAATCCATCAAGACAAAGTCGCCGTATTCAATTGCTTTTTTAGATGGAATTCCATGCAATAACGATGTGTTCGCGCCAGAAATCAAAATATTTCCATAAGGTTGTGTATCGGCACCCTCTTGTACCATGTACAAAGAAAGTTTAGCAGCCAATTCTTTTTCCGTAACACCAACTCGAATTTCAGGCATTAGTCGTTCCAACGCACGACAAGAAATTTCACAAGCATTACGCATATATTCGATTTCTTTCGGAGATTTGATTGCCCGCATACGATCAATCACACCGCCAGCTTGTACAAATTCTGCCTTTGTCTTTGAAGTAAAATCAGAATACATGTCATAGGTTAAATAATCCGCTTCAAAAGCGATCGTTTTTAAGTTTTTCTCACTCGCTAAACGCGCTACAGTATCTCCGACCGTTCGGCCAGGCAAGCGCCAATTAATAATTTCATAATCCGATACCTCGATATCCGCTTGTTCAGTATAGCGCGGATCCGTCAAAAAGTACTGACCTTCTTGTGTGAGCAAAATGAATGAATCGTCCCCTGTCCAACCGCTTGTAAAACGAACATTCACCCTTTTGGCAATAAAAAAAGCATCCAGTTTTTCTTTTTCCAAATACGCACGAATCTTTCCTTCGTTTAACATCGTCACACGTTCCTTTCTATTTTGAAGTTTTTAGTCTTCTAATAAATAGAGTAGCAGTCAGCAGAACTTTGGTCAACGCTTTCAAAAAATTGAACAAAAAAAGAATAGGGAAAAATATTCAAATTTCTCCCCATTCCATTATTTCCGCCGATGCCGACTCATTCGTGTCATTGGAACATCGGTAGTTTGTTTATCTGATTTTGTTTCAATACTACTTTTTAAGTCACGTTGTTTCTGGACTTCTTTTCGTGCTAATACCTCTTTCTTCGGCTCGATGACTCGCGGCTGCGAATCAGCATTTTTAGCTTTTTTACGGGCCGCAGCTTTTCTCAATTCAGAAACATCTCTCGTTGCATCTTCTTCTGTTTTTACCGTTGGCTGTTTCGAACGTTTTGGTAATTCAGGGAATTTGAAAGATTTTATTGTTTGTTCTTCTTGGAAAAATGGAACTCTTTGTAAGAATAAGTTTCCTAGATAACCCGCTAACCATATCCATAGGAATAGTTCCACAGGAAACAACAGTAAGAACAAACAAGCTGTTGCAAGAGGTTGTTTCAAAATAACAGCGCAAGCACTAGCTGTAAAAACAGCAACTAATAAGCCTGGTGAATACGGAAGCAAACTCACAAAAGCTAACCCTACTGCAATGCTGGAGAAGATCATCGGAAAGATTGTTCCCCCACGCCAGTTACAAGCCAAGCAAATCATTGTTATCGCGACTTTACCAAATCCAATCAATAGCAGAATGAAAAAACTCATTGTTTCTGCCTGTCGCGTAAAAGATAATAAATTATGCTCGCCAGAAAATAGGAAATAAGGAGAGATCGTTCCCAGTACACCTAAAATGCCCCCAGCTAAAACAGCTAACGGTATCGGGTTACGAATCCGTTGATTTAATTTTTCGCCTCTTTCTTGCAAGACTAAGAAGAATTTCCCGAAAAGAGCACCTAAAATAATCATTGGGATAACCAACAGTAATCCTTGCCAAGTAAAGCTGCTCTCCATTCTTCGAATCGCGAAGACCTGCTCTTGATTTGGAAATATATTGTAAGCTAAAAGATAACCAATAAAACCAGTGAATGTAGTAAATAAATACAAAACATATTTTTTTAGTTTACTTTCTGTAACGACCTGCCAATTGTCCCGTTCAACGGAACGACCTACACCAAACAGCGGGGTCATAAAGATTACCCCTAGGGAGGTCCCTACACCAAATTCTATCATATCGGCTCGCTGATGCTCCGCAATTTTCCTACGGTCCGCTACATAAGTAATCAGGCCTCCTAGTAGTGCAACCAAAGCGGCTTCTGGACCTAAGCTAGCTCCAAAGAACAGGACTAGTAAAGAACCCAACAAATTTTTTACCAGTTTACCATCCTGATAATCAATCCGCCTTGTTTCCTGAAATTCTGTAAAAGATTCTTGCAACGTTCGAGGATAACGCCCAAATGTTTTTACAAAAAAACCAATCGCCACGCCACCTATTATACAGACAATTAAGGGGTAAAAACTTGGATTACCAAGAGCTTTAGGCACTGTTTGCCATAAAAGCTGGTGTCCCAGTTCTGTCAGCCCCATAAATAAAGCTACAATGATCCCAACAGCAAATCCTAAAAGACCACTGTAGCCAAAAAATGTTAGTTTAAACTTATTCATAAAATTAAACCTTTCTCTAGATAGACTCCGCTACATTATAACAAAGGTTTAGGTTCTTAGGATACTTTTTGGGCGACTTTTTGCGTTTTTTGAAGCTTTTGGCGTCCATTTTTTTGTTGAATAATCAATTGAACACATGAAAGCGTTTGTTGTAGTTCTGGTGTTAACTTATAATGATCGACCAGGTATTGTCGCGTCTTTTCTGTAAAAAAGCCCTTCATGAATGCAAAGAAGAACCCTTCTGGATTTTGAACTGTTTTGTACCGATACATTTGTTCTAATGCTTTAGCTATTGCATCGCTGATATCTGATTTGAAATAGCTGTTATGTTCAAAGGTCAAAACTTCTGCCTCTGCTGGTAAACCAGCTTTGATATATTGTTGGGTACTTGCAAATTTTGCTTTAAAGATCGTATCAACAAACCAGCGAGCTTTTTTATAGTCACCTTTACAAAACGGTAAGAAGCGGTTGAATGCTTGTTGCGGCAGTAAGTGAGCATAACGAGCACGCAATCCGTCAATAAGACTGTTGTCTGCAGATTCATCAATTTTACCTGCGTTTTCTGTTACTTTTGTTGCTTTTGTATTTTGTTTTGCTAAATGTTTTTGTGTACTTGTAAGCAAATCTTGCGTTTCCGAAGCCGCAGATTTTGCTTCTCTATCCACAGTGGATAACTGCGATTTCTTTTTGGGACTGTCTTTTTCCACAGCCTGCAAGGTTTTGGTGCTAGTATAGTTCTTAAAAGAAAGTTTAACGATAATGCCCTTTTCTGGGGGCATAGGGTTTGCTACATAGATCCGATAATTTTTAAGTCCATGACGAAGAACCTGAATCAAACCAGCTTCAATCAAGACATTTTTCAAATTGGTAATCTTTCGCTCAGATACGCGTAACAAAAGCGCAGCTTCTTCATTAGAAAAATAAATATAAGGGTGCCCTGATTCATCAAGCCAGCTGCTGTCTTTTTGGGAATTGTAAATGCTGCACGTCATCCGCATAGTATATAGAGCATGTAGCATCATTGCTTCAATGGAAAGATTTTCATATTGTGGATTATTTATTAAGTTCAAATCAATAGGGATATAATTACTGTTGGGTAAGTTTGTTGCGGTCATAATATTGTCTAAATTTGTGGACATGACAAAAAAACCTCCTTAAATACACTCTCAAATTTTTACGAAAGTTTTTAAAGGAATGCTTACTGTCACATGATATTTGATTGAGAAAGCAACCAAAATATGGTATACTTAATAAAGGTTAGGCAAACACCAATTTTTCTAACCCTTACAAGTTTATCTAAATGTGACAGGCTAATTCGCCAAAATTAGCTCAAACCTTTGAGTTTAAAGATCGCCAAATCTTTAAACTCTTTTTTTCGCTTTTTTCTACATGTATAGAATAATGGATTGAAAGCTTGTTGTAAAGCGATTCCCAACCATCTTTTTTTTGAGTAAACTTTTATTATGTTTATAAACGTATTTGAGGTTTACTATAATGATGAAGAAAAAACATTTGGGGTTTACTTTGTTAAAGGTTGTAAAAGTATTTATAGTAAACTCCAATTAAAGTAATATGTCTGTTCTTCATAATTCGGAATGTGAATAAAAAGTAATGTGGATAAGGAGTTTCTAAGTTATCCACAGCTTATAAAGCCAGGCCTTCAGGTTTTCAAAAGTAAACTTTTAAAAAGAACTGACAATAATAAAAGTAAACTTAAATAAGAGATAACTTCAAAAAAAGTAAACCATAATGTAAGATATTATCTACATTGCGGTTTACTTTTTTTGAAGTCAATTCTCATCATTTTCTAATTCTTTGAACAATTTTTGGTATTTCGGCTTCTCCTTATACTCCTCCATGGAAGCTTCTTCAAGCTGATTTAGGAAGTTTCTGTCATCTCTTGACAGACCTTTTTCAATATAATAGTCATATAAGAAGTCAATCATTTTATCTGGGGTATAACCGTCAAACTTCGCATTAATCAAATTTTGCATGCGAATTTTTGTACGTGCGGATATCTTTTGCATTTCAAGTGCCTTTAAACGAGGATCATAGTACTGACGCTTCCGACCTCTCTTCCCAGCTTCACTCTCTTGCGTTTGCGGCGTAGGTTCCCGATGTAGATTTTTTTCGTTTAAATGCCTGGCTTCTTCTCGAAAAGAGGAGTGTCTGAAATCCGGTTCAGGGCTTAATGTCCTTTTAGCTAAGAGGTCCTGGGAGCTGGGTTTCTTTTCTTCTTTATCTTGATTGGAATATTCAGACATTTTTTCAATGCCCTTATTTTTTTTATTCGCCGTTAAAAGCGAATCTAACTTCATTTTTTTCGCCATTTAACGTCTCCCCTACTCTTCACCGCTTAATATGAGGCGATGTTCATCGATTTCATCTAAAATATTAACGAAAACCTCGTGTGCGCGCTTATCCCATTGCTCAACTTTGCCATTTTTGTTGATTTCATAAGTAATCCCCGACCCATCATAGCGTTTTAAACGGCTTTGATTTAGAACAACAGTATCTAAAAGATGGGCACCATAAATCTCTCTAGCTGCAGTATAGATCTCTTGGTCGACAGAGTCTCTTTTTTGCATCATAAATGGTACGATTCCTACAACTTCTAGGTCAGTATCGTATTGTTCGATAAAGAAATTCATGTAATCGATGTAGTTTTGAGCCCCTTTTAAAGATTTTACCTGAGTTTGCAAAATAACGATAACGTATTCTGCTACATACATGGCTGCATTTGAATAGGTACTAATTGTAGGTGGAACATCGATGTAGATGACATCATAAATATTTTTCAGAGGTTCAATTAGCTCTTCCATATATTTAAATTGAGATAACTTGTCACCAGGGTATTTTTCAATCATGTAATCAGGAAAATCAGAAAAAGAAATATTTGCTGGAATCAAATCCAAATTCGGCATAATTTGATAGATGGAAGATTGGATATCCCCTGTACGGACTGCTTCCCAAATTGTTGCATCAAATTCATCTGGTAAAGTATCATTTCCAAAATTTTCTGCGGTAAGGGATAAAACATCACTAGTATTTCCCTGAGGGTCTAAATCGATTACTAACGTCTTACGATCTTTGCGGAAGGCACTTTCAAATGAGAGCATTTGAACAGTGGTTGATTTACCCACCCCGCCTTTAAAATTTCCTACTACATAGGTCTCTGCTTTGTTTGACATAAAAAGTCTCCAATCCTAATTTCTCAATTAAAGTTTACTATAAAATCATTTATTTATCAATAAGGTTTACTACAATTGTTAAAATGAGGTAAACTGAAAATACGAAGTAAACTTCAAATAGAAAAATTATAGTTTACCTAAATTAGGATGTTGAGGTAAACTATAAAGAGATTAAATGAGGTTTACTCTATTCAATAAAAGTAAACCTATTTTACTAATTAGAGTAAATCTATTTTTAAATAAGGGTAAACCTTAACTATAAATAGGTAAACTTTTAATGATTATGAACCCCATTATATAAGCTTATATGATTTAAATAGTAAACCTTATTTTTTATAGAGTTTACTTTATTAGTAAAACAGGTATACTTTAAATTATTAATAAGGTAAACTAATAGTATTTAGGTAAACTTCATTATATCTTTTATTAAGTAAACTTTTTATATGAAGGTTTAATGCAATTATATCAAATCATTAAAGTAAACTTATTTGATAT
>NZ_JAFLVR010000044.1 GCF_017315985.1 Candidatus Enterococcus murrayae
TTTGTTTCAGCAACTTTTACATCTTAACAGGTTGCCGAGTGAATGTCAATAACTTTTTTGAGATTTTCTTGTTATTGATTAACGCAACCTAGATAGAATAACTGAAAGTTAGTTTTCTGTCAATACTATCTCTTAATCATTCCAAAAGATTTCTCACCATTTCAGAACATAAGATAATATAGCAGTTTTATAAGGTTTGGTCAACGAAAAAAAATCATTTGATTCACTTTTTTCTAAATCCGATGAATAGATATAAATAAAGTATTTTCGTTCGCTTTTTAACATTCAAAATGCTTGTTTCTATTAGTATAAAAAATTAATTTTCGTTATTCTATTTTTGATTTTTCCTTAACTCATAGTGCTGTCTTTCGCCTTCCTTTGATTTCTCTGGTAAAATAGTAATGTATTTATTTTTATATGAACGGAGGAACAATAAATGAAAGTACTAGTTGCGGATGACGATAAAGAGATTGTAGAACTCTTGAGTATTTATTTGCATAATGAGGGCTATGAAGTCGTAAAAGCATACGATGGTAAAGAAGCCTTGAGTAAACTTCGAACTACAAATAATATCGATTTACTACTATTAGATATTATGATGCCTGTTATGGATGGCATGCAAGTTGTAAAAGAATTACGAAAGGAATCACAGATTCCAATTATTATGCTAACAGCAAAAACTACTGATATGGATAAAATAAAAGGATTAGTGGCGGGTGCAGATGATTATGTAACCAAACCATTCAATCCATTAGAAGTTATGGCAAGAGTTAAGTCCTTATTGCGCCGAACAAAGATGCATGTCGCTGAAGATCAGCCAGATATCCTTGAAATTCAATCATTGATCATTAACAAAGATTCTCATGAAGTAAAAACTGTGGATGGAAAGGAAATTCAATTGACTGCCTTAGAATTTGGCATTTTATACTTATTAGCAAGTCATCCGAATCGTGTTTTCAGTGCGGATGAAATTTTTGAACGAGTGTGGAAACAAGAAAGTATAGTCTCCGCAAAAACGGTCATGGTTCATGTCAGCCACTTACGTGATAAGATCGAAGAAGCCACTGATGGTGAAAAAGTGATTCAAACCGTGTGGGGTGTTGGTTATAAAATAGATGCAAAATAAAGTAGAAAAGAAAAAACGTGTTAGTCTTACCTCAAAAGAAGTCAGTGAGCTAATAGCTGAAGGAATAGTTACAGTCATTTTGTTGCTTCTATTAAATGTGGCGATTATGGTACTTTTTACTCAGATGCTAAATAATTCGCCTGATTTAACCGATGCAATCTATCGTTCAAAAGATATTTTTGCTAGTAACCTCGGTAGTGATATCTTTTGGAGTGGTCGTAACTTTGTTATTCCTTTTTTCATTATCATTGATGTACTTATTGTATTTTGGCGACTAATCAGACGTTATCGACAGATGCAATTACGACATATTATTAATGAATTGCATTATATTGCAAACGGGAATTACGATTACCGAATTCCGTTTGAACTACGTGGTGATCTCAGCAAGGTTGTCGATAGTATAAATGGCTTGGTAGATAGTACTGTTGCAGCTATAGAAGATGAACGAGAAATTGAAAAATCGAAGGATGAATTGATTACAAATGTTAGTCACGACATTCGCACACCGCTGACCTCTATCATTGGTTATCTTGGGTTGATTGAAGATGGCCAATACCAAAGTAATGAGGAGATTCTTAAATATACAAGTATTGCATACAAAAAAGCCAAACAAATGAAATCCCTTGTTGAAGATCTATTTGAATATTCCAAGGTCCGCCAACCTTCTGTTCCTATTAATAATGTTTCTTTTGATATGGTACAGCTATTAGAGCAATTGGCCGCTGACTTCGAATTGGAAGCCAAGAAGAAAAATGTTCAAATACAAATTGAAACGAAAGAAGCTCAATTGGTAATGGATGGTGATACGGAAAAACTTGTTCGTGTCTTCAATAATCTAATTACAAATGCGCTAAAATACGGAACAAAAGCTAATAAAATTGCTATTGTGATCGAAAAAGCAAAAAATGAAGCAGTTGTCACTGTTAAAAATAATGGGTCACCAATTCCTAGAGAGGCTCTAGATCAATTATTCGATCGCTTTTATCGTGTTGATGGATCCCGTTCACAGGAAATCAGTGGAACTGGATTAGGTTTGGCTATTGCCCAAAATATAGTTAATCTTCATGGTGGATATATTTACGCTCAATCAAATGATGACTGGACTTCTTTTATTATTCACTTACCACTTTATAAAAATCAAATGAAGCCCACCCCAGATAATCATTGACTTTAAAATTTTGATTGCTTATACTAATCTCAATAAGATATGCAGGAAACCAAGTACGTAAGTTTGTTTTTTTAGAGAGTTGATGGCTGGTGAAAATCAACAAAACTACTTAGGGAAATCCAGTTTCATATTCTGCGTTTTTTGAAAAAAAAACCGGGTGACGCCGATAAGTGTCGATCAAGTGCAGCTTATGCTGAATTTGGGTGGTACCGCGAAATTCAACACCGTTTCGTCCCTGTTTTAGGGATGAAACGGTGTTTTTTATTTTAAAGGAGGAAAAACAATGCTAGATGTTAAAATGATTCGCAATAACTTTCCGGAAGTAAACGAAAAATTAGCGACTCGAGGTGTAAAAAAAGATGTATTGGAGCATTTCTTAGATTTAGATGAACAACGCCGGCAATTACTGGTAAAAACAGAAGAATTAAAAAAATATCGTAATGACGTTTCAAGTGAAATTGCAAAACTGAAGCGTGAAAAAATTGATGCATCAAAAAAAATTGAGGAAATGAAAACGGTAGGTGTAAAAATTAAAGACTTTGATGCTCAAGTATCAGAGATTGATACACAATTAACTGAGATCGCAACAACTCTACCAAACTTGCCTCATGATTCTGTACCAATCGGCGAAGATGAAGATGATAATGTAGAGGTTCACCGTTGGAGCTCTCCTCGGGAGTTCTCTTTTGAACCAAAACCACATTGGGAAGTCGCAGAAAACTTGGATATCTTAGATTTTGAGCGTGGTGCAAAAGTATCAGGTAGCCGTTTTGTTTATTACAAGGGTTTAGGCGCACGATTGGAACGTGCGGTTTACAACTTTATGTTAGACGAACATGTTTATGAACAAGGCTACACAGAGATGATTACACCCTATTTAGTAAATAGCAAATCAATGTTTGGTACAGGACAATTTCCAAAATTTAAAGAGGATGTCTTTCAAATTGAAGATCGTGACTTAACGTTGATACCAACTGCAGAAGTACCTCTAACAAACTATTATGCTGATGAAATTTTAGATGGTGAAGATTTACCGATCTACTTCACAGCTTTATCTCCTTCTTTTCGTTCTGAAGCAGGTAGCGCTGGACGTGATACACGTGGATTAATTCGTTTACACCAATTCCACAAAGTAGAAATGGTGAAGTTCAGTGATAAAGAATCTTCTTATGATGAATTAGAAAAAATGACTCAAAATGCTGAGATTCTCTTACAAAAATTAAACTTGCCATATCGTGTCATCACCTTATGCACAGGAGATATGGGCTTCTCAGCGGCTAAAACTTACGATTTGGAGGTTTGGGTACCCGCCCAAAATACTTACCGTGAAATTAGTTCTTGTTCAAATTGCGAAGATTTTCAAGCACGTCGAGCAATGATACGTTATCGCAACCACGAGGGCAAAGTCCAGTATGCTCATACCTTAAATGGTTCTGGGCTAGCCGTTGGTCGAACTGTAACGGCTATCCTAGAAAATTATCAAAACGAAGACGGTTCAGTTACAATTCCAGAAGTCTTAGTCCCTTATATGGGGAACATCAAAGTCATCAAGAAAGAGAAGTAATTTATAAAAATAGCACTTTCGCATATGCGAAAGTGCTATTTTGATGAGAAACAATTTCTTTTCTATTGCTCAACTGAATAATTCGGTGCCTCTTTGGTAATTTGAACGTCATGAGGGTGTGATTCTTTTAGTCCATTGCCGCTCATTTGAACAAATTGAGCATTTTCACGTAAATGCTCTAAATTCCCGGCACCAACATAACCCATTCCTGCTTTTAGACCACCAATCATTTGAAAAATGATGTCTGCTGCAGTTCCTTTGTAAGCAACACGACCTTCAATACCCTCAGGAACCAACTTATTTGCCTCATTAACACCGCTTTGGAAATAACGATCACTTGAACCTTTTTCCATCGCCCCCAAAGAACCCATTCCACGATATGTTTTAAAACGACGACCTTGATAAATTTCAAATTCTCCAGGAGATTCGTCTGTCCCAGCAAGCATTGAACCAAGCATAACTGCATGTCCTCCTGCTGCTAATGCTTTTACGATATCTCCAGAATATTTGATTCCGCCATCAGCGATAATAGCCTTGCCATACTGACGTGCAACTGAGGCAGCATCATAAATTGCTGTTAATTGAGGTACTCCTACACCAGCAACAACCCGTGTTGTACAGATGGAACCAGGTCCAATACCTACTTTTACAACATCGACGCCAGCATCATATAGAGCTTTTGCCCCTTCAGCTGTTGCAATATTACCAGCAATCAAAGTTGCATCTGGAAATGTTTTACGGATTTCACTAATTTTACGCAAAACGCCTGCGCTGTGCCCATGAGCTGTATCAATTACAATACCATCCGCCCCTGCTTTCAGCAATGCTTCAGCACGTTCAAAAGTATCACTAGTGACCCCTACTGCTGCTGCAACCAACAAACGGCCATGTTCATCTTTAGCAGCATTAGGAAATTCAATAACTTTTTCAATATCTTTAATTGTAATCAGACCACTTAGCCAACCTTTTTCGTCAACGATAGGTAACTTTTCGATTTTGTGCTTTTGCAATATTTTTTCAGCATCTTGCAGTTTAGTTCCCACAGGTGCTGTTACTAGACCTTCTTTAGTCATAACTTCATGAATCGGGATATCATAATTTGTTACAAACCGCATATCCCTATTCGTAATGATACCGACTAATTTTCGATTTTCCAAAGTTTCTACAATTGGCACACCGCTAATACGATAGCGACTCATTAAATCTTCGGCATCCTGAACTTTGTGTTCTGGTGTCAAGAAAAACGGATCAATGATTACTCCGCTTTCTGAACGTTTTACTTTACGAACCTCATCTGCTTGGGCAGCAACACTCATATTTTTATGGATGACTCCAAGTCCACCTTGTCGAGCCATAGCAATTGCCATTTTACTATCTGTCACAGTATCCATACTTGCACTCATTAACGGAATATTTAATTTAATATTTTTCGCCAAATGTACACTCATATCAACTTCATTTGGTAATACATGACTCTCCGCCGGAACCAACAAAACATCATCAAATGTCAGACCTTTTTTTGCAAATTTCGTTTCCCAATTAGACATTGTTCGTTACCACTCCCCAGAATTATTTTTAATAAAAAAACTAACAGAATGAGCGAGTGAAGTCAATAACTTGTGTCGAAATCCTCATCTAACCTTTATTTTTCTACAAAATCAAACCACTCTTCTATTCGATCCTTTGTTACTTCGATATCTTTTCCAATAATTTGATAAGTGGCTTGATTGGTTTCTATATCCCTAACCAAATAGAACCCTTCCTTATTTGAAAAATCATCTAGATGAATCACAGTATAACGATCTCCAATTTTTTGGATACCTTTGAGCACGTCTTTCAGTAACATTTTGGCCTGATGAATATTTTCTTGCCGCTCTTGCGCCTTTTCGACGGCTGCAGTAAGTGTATATCCTTCATCTAAATAATGTTTAATAATTTCCACTTTGATTACCATAGGAAGCCTAAATTTCCTATTTCCACTTTTCTCCCCCGTTGATTCAATATATTTTCTTTGTTCCCAATAACGAATTTGACGAGGCGAAACATTTGTCATTTTACTTAATTCACTGATTCCTATTAATAAGTCATCACTTTCAAGGAGCTGTTTAACTGTATTATTCTTCACTACGCATCCCTCACTTTACATCCCGATTATACTTCCTCTAACATTCGTGTCAAGTAAGTTGACAAAAATAAACGATAGCAGTAAAGTAACAAACGAATATTTATTATTTCTGAAAATTTTCAAAAAAAGAAAGAAGGCGTTAGATCGTGGGTAATAATCAAACGATCGATATTTATGGGAAACCCTACAACCGCACCTTACTAGTCGTAGTACTATTAATTGGTACATTTTGTACGGTGTTAAACCAAACATTGTTAACAACAGCTTTTCCAACACTGATGAAAGCTTTCGATATCTCTGCTTCTAGTGTTCAATGGCTAACTACGGGCTTCTTGCTAGTTAATGGGATTATGATTCCAATCAGTGCATGGCTTATTAATAAATTTAGTTCGAAAAAATTGTATTTAGCTGCAATGACCATTTTTTTAATTGGCACAGTTACTTGTTTCATGGCACCAAATTTTTCTATTCTATTGATTGGGCGACTTATACAAGCTGCAGGGGTGGGAATTTCAATGCCATTACTGCAAAATATTATGTTGTCAATATTTCCCCCTGAAAAACGTGGTTCAGCTATGGGAATGGCTGGTATCGTGATTGGGCTTGCTCCCGCTTTAGGACCTACCCTTTCTGGTTGGATCATTGACCACTACACTTGGCGTGATCTTTTCGGTATGGTAATTCCTATTGTTATTTTAGTACTAGTACTAGCTACCTTTTTAATGAAAAGTGTTATTCGATTATCTAATCCAAATATTGATATATTATCGGCCTTACTGTCGACGATTGGGTTCGGAAGTTTGCTATATGGTTTTTCTTCTGTTGGTAATAACGGCTGGAGCAATGCAAAAGTTATTGTTTTTTTAATCGCAGGAATAGTAGTCATCAGTTTATTTGTATGGCGACAACTACGACTAGAACAGCCTTTTTTAGAACTACGTGTATTTAAGTCCTCAACCTTTACAATTGCAGCTATTTTAAGTGGTGTGGTTAATATGGCAATGGTTGGCGCAGAAATGGTTCTTCCTTTATATATTCAAAATATCCGTGGAGAGTCAGCTTTTCACTCTGGTTTAATGTTGTTGCCTGGAGCTTTGATTATGGGATTAATGATGCCTATTACTGGGGCAATCTTTGACAAACATGGGGCAAAACGTTTAGCAATCAGTGGGATGCTAATTCTAACGGCTGCTACTTTACCATTTGCATTTTTGACCTCCGAAACCCCCATTGCTATGATTGTAATTTTATATGCAATCAGAATGTTCGGTATCTCTATGGTCATGATGCCAGTCACTACTTCTGGGATGAACGCTTTACCTATGAACTTAATCAGTCATGGAACAGCCGTAAACAATACTTTCCGTCAAGTAGCAAGCTCAATCGGAACAGCTATATTGATTAGTGTATTGACCAATGTTACAAAAGATAATTTACCAGCAGCCCACCTATTAAAAACGTTACCGTTATTTTACAAAAATCAAGCAATCAGTGCTACTCTCTCTGGTTATCATGCGGCTTTTTATGTTGCTGTAATATTTAGTGTTGTCGGTTTTATCATTACCTTCTTCTTAAAGAACAATAAAAAGGTTGAAGGAGGTATGACAAAATGATTTTTGCTATAACAATTATCAGTGTATTGGCTTTTGCTTTAACAAATATTTTTGCCAAAAAGACCTGGCAAAAATTACTTTCAATGATCTTCGCAATAATTTTCCTGATCAGTTTAATCTTTATTACAGCAAATGATCGCTATCACTATGCTATGAAGAAAACTACTGAAACAACTACTCAGACTTTGATATCTGCTACTAATAATAAAGACATAAACCTGTTGCTGTATCAACCACTTGGTAATGGAACAGAGAAAATCTATTTATATAAAACCAATGAATCTCAAAAGAAACCGAGAACAACTGGAATAAATCATGTAGAAAATACCTTAAAAAAGAATCAATCACAGACACAATTACGAACAGATAAAACATATTGGGTTTACAAAAATGATACCGCAAGATTCTGGTTTGGACTTTCAAGTAAAAATCATCAACTAATCAAAGAAAAAAATACGTTCAATGTTTCAAAAGATTGGTTAATACTAAGTACTGATCAAGCGAAAAATTTAACAAAATTAATAGCTGAAAATGAATCCTCAATGCAAAAAGAATCTAAAAGCTTTATCCAAGAAAAAGTTAAAAATGCTATGATTCAAGATCCTACAATGGATCAAGTAGCACAGAAAAAAATAGTGCAAGAAGCTATGAAAGAATATCACCGACAAGTAATCGCAAAATTAATTACTAAAGTAACTAATTAAGAGGTATCAATAAAACAATAATAGACATCAAATTCTTTATAAATGAATTTGATGTCTATTATTTTCCTAAAGATTAAAAGAGTTGAATCATTCAACTCTCTTAATCACTGAGAGCCCAAAGTATTACTCTCTAATCGTTTATACAACTTTCTAAATGGTTCAAAAAAAGATGAGATGTGCCCATGTAGAAAAAATAGATAAAAGTACCTAGAATTTGTACTGCCTACAAAAAAATGGATTTTCTGACTGTCTTTATCCTATAGGGTGATTTTTAGATCACCGCTTCTTTTTATCTACGTGGAGCAGTGGCTAGACTACTGATGATCCCGAAACGTTTTTTCAAGTAATAGCGTAACGCCAGAGCAAGAGCCGATAAAACAACCATTATCATAGGTTCAAGAACAGGATTAAGAGCTGGTGGAAGCAACGCTGCACCATTGAAAACTAAGAACCACACAATAGTAACCGAGGCTAGCATAAGAACTGTTTTCCACGTTTTTGGCTTTTTCGACTTATCTGCCCCAGGTTGCTCAAACTGGTAAACAAATAAATACATCATATAAAATACTAATCCACCAACAGCAGAAGCCACAATTAGTGTTGTTAAACCATAAGTAACTGTTTGTGTTCCACGTGAAACAAACAATCCCATGATTCCGGCAACAATACCTAATAGACCAAATAACAATAAGAAATTATCTAACCACATCAAGGAAGCTGTAGTTGATTTTTTCTGCTCAACCGGTTTATTGACAATCGCATCCAATCGTTCTGAAACAGTTCCAAATAATTGTCGCGCTGTTTTTCCGGATTTTTGTTCTTCGACTAAAGTTGGCAACATCTCATTCAAGGCTGCGATAGTTTGTTCATCCGTCAAGTTCGCTGCTTTTAAAGCTTTTTTTAGATCAAAAATGTATTGCTCGTTACGCTTAGTCAGCTTCTCTTCAAGTTGAACATTTTCTGCTTGCAACGTTTGTAACTTTTCTGGTTCCATTGTTTCTTTCCTCCCTAAACGTTGAAACGGAACAACATTACATCGCCGTCTTGTACGATATAATCTTTTCCTTCTAATCTGACACGTCCAGCCTCTTTCGCCGCGTGCATACTGCCGTATTTATTTAAATCTTCAAAAGATACTGTCTCAGCACGAATAAAACCACGTTCAAAATCGGTGTGGATGATTCCGGCCGCTTGGGGAGCTTTCGTTCCTTTTCGGAATGTCCATGCACGAACTTCTTGTTCGCCCGCAGTAAAGTAAGTTGCTAATCCTAATAAATCATATGCCGTTCGAATAAGTTGATCTAGCCCAGATTCTTCAATCCCCATTGCTTCTAAAAATTCAGCTTTGTCTTCCTCTTCCAACTCTGCAATTTCTTCTTCCGCCTCAGCACAAACAACAATTACTTCAGAATGTTCGCTAGCCGCAAAATTACGTACAGTCTGTACATATTCATTATCAGATGGACTAGCAACTGTATCTTCATCAACATTTGCTACATAAAGAACTGGTTTACTCGTTAACAAGAATAAGCCTTTTACGATTTTTTGTTCTTCTTCCGTAAATTCGATTGTTCTGGCAGAATATCCTTCTTCTAAAACAGGTTTCAATTTATCCAATACAGCTAATTCTGCTACTGCGGTCTTTTCTTTTGTTTTCGCGACTTTTGCTACACGAGCATAACGTTTATTAATCGAATCAAGGTCAGCTAATACTAATTCCAAATTAATTGTTTCTATATCCTCTAATGGATCGACCCTGCCCTCAACATGGGTGATATTTTCGTTGTCAAAACATCGTACCACATGACAAATCGCATCAACTTGGCGAATATGGCTTAAAAATTGATTTCCTAAACCTTCCCCCTTACTAGCTCCTTTTACAATACCAGCAATATCAGTAAATTCAAAAGTTGTCGGGACCGTTTTTTTCGGGTGAACCAACTCAGTTAGACGTTCTAAACGCCAATCAGGTACCTCTACCATTCCAACATTTGGATCAATTGTCGCAAAAGGATAGTTAGCAGCCTCTGCACCTGCTTTAGTAATTGCATTAAATAATGTAGATTTACCAACATTGGGCAATCCTACGATTCCGGCTGTTAAGGCCATGGTTTACTTCACTCTTTCTCTACTAAGGAATTATTCTTGAGTTGAAATGCTTTTCTTCTCAAGGATTTTTTTCATTTTTTTTTCAAAGTCACGGCGTGTCATCATAACAATATGTCCACAGTTGACACATTTTATTTTGATATCCGCCCCCATACGAATGATCTCCCAGCGATTAGTCTGGCAGGCATGCGGTTTCTTCATCTCAACGATATCACCTAAATCATACATCTGGCAAACCTCCATGTTCGTATTCATCGTTTTTAAGGATTAACCATTTACGACTCATCAAAATGTATATTTAAAATATCTAAAATGCGAGTAAGGTCCGATGGTGATAGATACTCAATCGAAATCTTTCCTTTACCATCTTTTTCAACAATCTCGACACCTGTTCCGAATTTATCCATCAAGCGATCTTCGCTTTCTCGTAAATAATAAGGTTTTTCCTTGGTCAAACGCGGACCGTTTTTCTTATCCTTTGCTTTACCTTCATTGTATTCATTAACAATCTGTTCTAATTGACGAACCGTCAAGCTCTCTTTTACCGCACGATTTGCTAATTTCAAGATCTGATCTTTTTTCTTTAAACCTAACAAAGTACGTGCTTGTCCCATTGACAAACGCTCATCCTGCACCATTTCCTTAACTAATTTAGGTAATGTCAACAAACGTAAATAATTAGCGATATAAGGACGACTTTTGCCTAAACGATTGGCTACATCAGCTTGTGTTAGCTTTAAGTTTTTCATCAACATCTCATAAGCTTCGGCTTCTTCCAATGGATTCAAATCTTCTCGTTGTAAGTTTTCCAATACTGCAATTTGCATCATGGCTTCCTCGTCGAATTCACGAATGATTGCAGGAATTGTCTCTTTGCCTGCCAATTTGGAGGCACGGAAACGACGTTCACCGGCAATTAACTCATAACCTTTGACGGCGGATTTTCTTACAATAATCGGTTGAAAAACCCCAGATTGTTCGATGGAATTAGCTAACTCCTGTAAAGTTGTCTCATCAAATGATTTCCGTGGTTGATAAGGGTTGGGGCGTAGATCGCTTAATGGAATCTCGACTACTTGATCCTTCTTCATATCAACTTCTTCAATCTCAGAAAGATCTTGAAATAAGGCATCGATTCCACGGCCTAATCCTTTATTTTTGCTCACGAACTAACACTTCCTTTGCTAGAGCTTGATAAACTTCAGCGCCTTTTGAACGTGGATCATAATCAATGATTGGTTTTCCGTGACTAGGTGCTTCAGATAAACGGACATTTCTCGGAATAATCGTGTCATAGACCTTCTCTTGAAAATAACGACGAACCTCTTCTACCACTTCGGCACCAAGATTTGTGCGAGCATCATACATCGTTAATAATACACCTTCAATCTCTAGACCAGGATTGAAATGTTTTTGTACTAAACGAACGGTGTTTAACAACTGACTCAATCCTTCCAATGCATAATATTCGCATTGAACTGGAATCAAAATCGCATCACTAGCTGTGAATGCGTTAATTGTCAAGTGCCCTAATGATGGCGGGCAGTCCACCAAAATGAAGTCGTAATCATCACTGACCTCTGCCAAAGCACTTTTTAATCGTGATTCTCGAGCCATCATAGATGTTAATTCAATTTCCGCACCCGCTAATTGTAAAGTAGCTGGAACGATTGATAAATTTTCCCGTGAAGTTTTAATAATTGTCTCTTTGATTGGAACCTCGTTGACTAGAACATCGTAAATGTCTTGCTTCACATCAGGTTTACGCACGCCTAAACCGCTTGTGGCATTCCCCTGTGCATCGCTATCAATCAACAAGACTTTCTTACCATCATACGCTAAGCACGCACCCAAATTAACAGTCGTAGTCGTTTTACCGACACCACCTTTTTGGTTTGCAACAGATATGATCCGTGCCATCTAATTTCCTCCTAGTTTCTACTAAAAAATTTATTTTTCTAAGGAAAAATAAGTTGTTATACTCATTTAATTATTTTAAAGGTTGCTTATTTGGTAAACCCGGTTTGCGTGGATATTTTTTGGGGGTCTCTTTCTTTTTTTGCACTGTAATGATATGGCGTATATCGCCATTTGGTAATGAAACATCCTCAGCATCAATCAGCTTACCACCTAATAAAGCAATCGCTTGTTTTGCTTCAGCTAACTCTTCTTCACTTTTGGCTGCTTTTAAAGAAAAGAAATAACCGTTCTTTTTAACCAATGGTAAACAAAGTTCTGCCAAAACATTCAACCGAGCTACAGCACGGGCGGTCACAAAATCGAATGACTCACGAAATTCAGAATTTTGCCCAAAGCTTTCCGCTCTATCATGATAAAGATGAACACCATCCAACTGTAAATCATTTACCAATGTTGTTAAAAAATTAATTCGTTTATTTAATGAATCTACAATTGTCACTTCTAATTCTGGAAAAACGATCTTTAATGGTAAGCTAGGAAAACCAGCACCTGATCCTACATCACATAGCTTCCCCTTTGATTTAAATGTAGTTGAAAAGGCTAAGGTAATAGAATCATAAAAATGCTTTAAATAGACATCCCTGTGCTCCGTGATCGCCGTGAGATTCATCTTTTGATTCCAATCAACTAATAAGCGAAAATAAGTCGAGAATTGATCCATCTGTCTTGTTGATAGTTCGATTCCTTGTTTGCCTAATTCCATTTGAAATTCTTCTGGTGTCATAAGAAATCCTTTCATTTTCGTGAAACAGCAAAATGTTTCACAGACTATTCTCTACTTTAACGCATTATTGCTTTACATGCAATGGTTTACCTATGTTTCACACAGAGATTAATAAAGCTTTAATCCCATTTTTTATTCGTATTTTCTAAACAAAAATCATAAAATTTTTTCAAAACCGGAATTTCTAAATTATTTTTCTTCACTGCTAAATAAATATTTCGATCCTCCAAGTCATCCATAATGGTCAGTTTCTTCACAGGGAAAGAGTTGATTGATGGTATATTAGGCATAATTGCTATTCCGTAATTTTGTCCAACAAAGCCTAAAATACTATGATCTTCTTCTAATTCACAGACAATATCCAAATCTATTTTTAAATTTTGGACTTGTTGATCTAGGTATGGTCGTAGCCCACTTTGCTTACTGTAATAAACGTAAGGGTATTTAGTGGTATCTTTCAAAGAAATTTTGTCATATTTTGCCAAGGGATGCTCAGAAGGGACTACCACAACCATCTCTTCTTGTGTTAAAATTTGATAAATTAATTCAGAATCATTACTCACTTTTGAGCAAATCCCAATATCTATGCGATCATCAAGCAGCATTTGTATGATCTGATTGGAGTTTCCTTGTTGAAATTCAAAATTAATTTTTTGATACCCTTTCCGATGAAAGGATTGGGTCAATTTGGGTGCTAAATTTGCGCCCATCGTAAAAATGAATCCAAATTGAATTTCACCAGAATCAGGATCGATCATTTCTTGCAATTTTCGTTGACCTTTTTCGATCTCAGCCAGTGCCGGGGCGACATATCCATAAAAAATCCGTCCATGGCGGGTCAATTGGATATTTCGTCCTTTTTTTTCAAACAGAGTTACCCCAATCTCTTGTTCTAACATTGTCATTGAATGACTAATATTAGGTTGGGAGGTATTTGATTCTTTGGCTGCTTGCGTCATGTGTTCTGTTTGAGCTAGTATTACAAAAAATTCTAATTGTCGCAAATTCACTTCCTCACCCCGTTCACTAAAAATTATCTGCTTATTTGATAAATAGAGTTTATCAATTTTATTGATATAAATCATTAGTTTTCATAATAAAATTGAGTTATTATGTGGGTGACTTCAAGTGAAATACATCACAATAAAGGAGTCTTTTATGAAAAAAGAAAAATATCGCCTATTAATTACTAGTTTATATTTCAATTATATTTTCCAAGGAATGGCTGCTATTATTTTATCTCAGAATATGACGAACTTAAAAATTCAATGGCAAGCCACCACTGCTCAAGTTACATTGGTTATGAGTGCTATTGGACTAGGAAGAATTTTAAGTTTATATTTTTCCGGTTATTTCTCAGATAAGTTTGGACGAAAAAGGACAGTATTAATCGCTATTGCTTCTTATATTATCTTCTTTTGCGGAATGCTTTTGAGTCCGAATTATCAGTTAGCATTTTTTTTAGCGATGTTTGGTGGAGTTAGTAATGCTTTTCTAGATACTAGCACCTATCCGACATTGGTTGAAGCTTATCCTGATGAACGAGTAAATAGCTCACTTAGTGTTCTAAACAAAGCGTTTATCTCTCTTGGTCAGTTTCTACTTCCTTTTATTACACGTTATTTAATACAACACGATCTATTTTTTGGTTGGCCTTTTATTCTATGTGCTCTATGTTTATTTATTAATATGTTTTATCTACTGTTTGCCCGATTTCCGAATTCTGCAACAATTATTAAAAAAGAGACAGAGATTACTACAGTTAATGCACCGCAAAATCGGGGGAAATTCAAAATAGATGGAATCGCTTTATTGATTTTTTCTTTTGTTTCCGTTTCGTTGTTCAATATTTTTATTTTATGGATTCCTCAATATACGGAAAGTATGCAGATCGTTTCTCATGAAAATAGTTTAATTTTCGTCAGTCTTTATAGCACAGGTTCATTTATCTCAGTATTTTTTACTTCTGGTATAGTAAAAAGAGGAATCAACATACCTAAATTTATTAGTTTTTGTCTTTTAATATCAGGGATATCATTGCTTTTAATGCTACTCTATCCGAGCTTTTCAACTGTTATTATAGCAGCTATCTGTATCGGGATTTTTGCATCTGGTGGTATTTGGCAACTAGGTTTAGCTTTGATGTTGGAATTATTTCCTAAAAAGAAAGGGAAATATACCAGCTATTATTCACTAGCTACTTCTGTTTCTATTATGGTTACACCATATATTACCGGTATGCTTAGTGAACAAGGGATTACCTATGTTTTTTGGTTCGTCATTCTTTTGAATGTTATTGGTTTGATGGCTTCACTAGTCATCGTTCATCGCTATAATAAATTAGTAAAACGATTAGTCTTAAGCTAATCGTTTTATTTATTCACTTTATTGATTTCATCAATATAATGTATTAGTCTTCCAGCAAAATACATCCTAAAATAGAGATAAAACATTGTGATTTATTTCCTAAAAAAAGAGGGATAAAAAGGCTCCGTTTGAAAATCTTTGAACAAATAAATTTGAAAAGAGGAATATACCATGACTGAAAGACTTACCGGACACACCTTATTAATTAGCTTGATTGCAACACCTATTCGCCACAGCATGTCTCCTACGATGCATAACGAAGCTTTTGCTAAGCTAGGACTTGATTACGCTTATTTGGCATTTGAAGTTGGTAATGAAGAATTAAAAGATACAATTCAAGGAATTCGCGCTTTAGGTATTCGTGGATCAAATGTTTCGATGCCAAATAAACAAGCAATCATTCCTTATTTAGATGAGGTATCTCCCGAAGCTACTCTGATTGGTGCAGTAAATACCGTTACTAATATTGATGGCAAAGGTCATCTCGTTGGATACAATACAGATGGAATAGGTGCAATGGAGGCGTTAAAGGATGAGGGAATCGGAGTAAAAGACCAAATTATTACCTTAACAGGTGCTGGCGGTGCTGGCACAGCCATCGCCATCCAAGCAGCCTTTGACGGTGCTAAAGAATTACGAATTTTCAATATTGACGACACTGTCTTTTCCAACGCCAAAGAAACTGCCCGTAAAATCAATGAAAATACAGCTTGTCAAGCAACTGTTACAGATTTAGCTGATCAAAAGGCATTCAAAAAATCTATCTCAGAGAGTAATATTTACATTGATGCAACCGGTGTTGGTATGAAACCTTTGGAAGATATCAGTTTAATCAATGACTCGACCCTTATTCGGCCAGATTTGGTTGTATTTGATGTCGTTTATTCTCCTAGAGAAACTAAATTGCTGAAATTTGCTAAAAAACATGGGGCAAAAAAAGCTATTAATGGGCTCGGTATGATGCTTTATCAAGGTGCTGCTGCATTTAAACTATTTACTGGGGAAGATATGCCTGTTAGTTATATTAAAGAGCTTTTATTTAAAGTTTAGGGGGAATAACATGAAAACAGTAACTGTTGATCAAATTACAATTGGTGAAGGCCTGCCAAAAATTATCGTGCCTATGGTAGGTCAAACTAAAGAAGAGTTGGTGTCGGAAGCAAAAGCTATCCATGCATTAGATTGTGATCTAGTGGAGTGGCGAATAGATTTTTTTGAACACGTTCAGGACTCACAATCTGTTGCTGAACTTTCGCACAATCTAAAAGCTATTTTAGAAAAACCATTACTAATCACTTTCCGTACAAAAAAAGAAGGCGGCGTTTGTGAACTTTCAGACTGTGAGTATTTTAACCTTTATAAAGCCATCATAGTGGAAGGAAGCTTAGACTTATTGGACGTGGAATTATTCATGGCAGAGGATAAAGTGGCAGAAGTGATTGATCTAGCACATAAAAACAATATTAAAATTATTATGTGCAATCATGATTTTGATAAAACCCCAGAAAAAAATGAGATCATTACTCGCCTAAGGACCATGCAAAATAAGGGTGCTGATATCTGCAAGATTGCAGTAATGCCGAAATCTTCTGCAGACGTATTAACATTATTAGAAGCAACACATGAAATGTATGAGTATTATGCCGATGTTCCTTTGATTACTATGTCAATGGGAGCACTAGGAATGGTTAGTCGTATCTCTGGTCAAGTTTTTGGTTCTGCAGCGACTTTCGGTTCCGCTGGAACAGCTTCGGCGCCGGGACAAGTTCCCGTTGCTGAATTACGTAAAATGTTAACAACGTTAAAACTAAACTAAATGGGGTTCTAATAGAATCGCTGTTGTTTTCAAAACTGACACAAGCAAATGAATTTATATGGACAATATTTCTACAAATAGCCCAATTTTTACAGAGAAATTGAGATTACTCTTTGAGAAACTTTAAATATAATAAAATAAAATCGATATTTTATTATCAGCCTCTATAAAAAAGAGAGCAACCTTTAATGTCACAATAAGGGTTGCTCTCTTTTTAAGATTATTATACTAAGCCGTTTCACTGTCTACCTTGGCTATCTTTCCTTGTTCGATATATACCATTAAAATACTGATATCTGCGGGATTCACACCACTAATGCGACTAGCCTGAGCAATTGTTTCTGGTTGAATCTTTTGTAGTTTTTGTTTGGCTTCTGTAGCTAGACCATTGATTGCTTCATAGTCGATTCGCTTTGGAATACGTTTTTCTTCCATTCGTTTTAATTTTTCTACTTTCTCCATTGCCTTTTTTATATAGCCTTCATACTTAATTTGAATTTCTACTTGTTCCACTTCTTTTTCTGTCAATTCTTCATTGATAGGAATGAATTGCAACAATTCTTGATAAGATATCTCTGGTCGCTTTAAAAAGTCACTTGCTAAAACGCCATCCTTCAATTCTGCACTATTTTTAGCCCGCAGAAAGCTTTGAACTTCTTCATGTGGTTTTATACGAATCGTTTGCAAACGAGCCATTTCCGCTGCGATATGAGCCTTTTTGATCAAATAGGTTTGATAGTCTTCCTCTTCTACTAATCCAATCTTATATCCAATATCTGTCAAACGTAAATCCGCATTATCATGACGTAATATCAAGCGATATTCTGCTCTTGATGTCAATAACCGATAAGGTTCATTAGTCCCTTTAGTCACCAAATCATCAATCATAACACCAATATAACCATCACTACGTTTCATGATGAATGGTTCTTTGCCTTGAATCTTTAGCGCTGCATTGATTCCAGCCATCAAACCTTGTCCTGCCGCCTCTTCGTAACCGCTAGTTCCATTCGTTTGTCCAGCTGTATAAAGATTTTCAATGACTTTTGTTTCAAGCGTAGGACGCAATTGATGAGGAGCCACCATATCGTATTCGATCGCATAACCTGTTCGCATCATTTCAGCATTTTCCAAGCCTTCAATTGAATGCAAAACATCATTTTGTACATCCTCTGGCAGCGATGTTGATAATCCCTGTACGTAGACTTCCTCTGTGTGTCGGCCTTCTGGTTCTAGGAACAATTGATGACGCTCTTTGTCAGCAAATCGTACGATTTTATCTTCAATCGACGGACAATAGCGTGCCCCTACTCCATCAACGATACCAGTGAACATCGGGGCCCGATGTAAATTATTTTGAATAATCTCGTGACTTTTTGGATTCGTATACGTTAACCAACAAGGAATTTGTTCTTTCAAGTACTGACTATCCGGTGTTTGATAGCTAAAATGATTTGCTTTTTCGTCACCAGGCTGAATTTCAGTTTTACTATAATCAATAGAACCTGACTTCACTCGCGGTGGTGTACCAGTTTTGAAACGATGGATTTCTAATCCTAGTTCTTGTAAATGATCAGCTAACTTGATTGACGGCTGTGAGTTATTAGGACCTGATGAATATTTTAGTTCACCGATAATAATCTCACCACGTAATGCTGTTCCAGCAGTGATAATCACTGCTTTAGCTGAATAAACAGCCCCTGTCGAGGTCACGACACCTTTACATATCCCCTCTTCAACAACTAACTGATCAACAACGCCTTGTTTCAGCGTTAAATTTTCTTCTCGTTCAATCGTATGTTTCATTTCTTCTGCGTAAGCATGTTTGTCTGCCTGCGCCCGTAAGGCTCTTACCGCAGGTCCCTTACCAGTATTAAGCATCCGCATTTGAATATATGTTTTATCAATATTTCGTCCCATTTCACCGCCAAGCGCATCAATTTCTCGCACAACAACGCCTTTAGCAGGCCCTCCAATAGACGGATTACATGGCATAAATGCCACCATGTCTAAATTAATTGTAATTAATAAAGTTTTTTGACCCATACGTGCTGTTGCTAAGGCTGCCTCAGAACCAGCATGCCCTGCCCCAACGACGATTACATCATAACTTCCTGCTTGATATTCCATGTAGCAACTCCTTCTTTATTTCCCTAAACAAAATTGGCTAAATAATTGTGTAATTAATTCATCTTGTACACTATCGCCAACAATTTCACCTAGATAATCCCAACAACGAGTCATATCTATTTGAACCAGATCCACTGGCATACCAGACAAGATCCCATTGCGAACTTCATCCAATGATTGTACAGCTTTTTCGAGCAATGCGATGTGACGAGTATTTGATACATAAGTTGCATCTTTTTCGCCTGTTTGACCTCCAAAGAAAAGCTTGGCAATCACTTCTTCTAATTGATCTAATCCAGCCTTTTCCAAAACGGAAATGGAAAAGACTTCATCATCGCTCAAATGCACAAAGAGCTCTGGTTGTGATAGCTTGTTTGGTAAATCCGTTTTATTCAATAATATGATTCGTTTTAGACCTTGCGTTGCTTTTAATAATTCTTTATCTTCTGCGGTCAAGGATTCACTTTGATTCAAAACCAATAAGATTAAATCTGCTTCGCTTAACGCTTTACGACTGCGTTCCACGCCAATCCGTTCTACTATATCATCAGTCTCTCTAATTCCTGCTGTATCAATCAATTTCAACGGTACACCACGAACATTAACATATTCTTCTATGACATCACGTGTCGTCCCAGCAATCTCTGTCACAATTGCTTTTTCTTCATGTAAAAGATAATTCAATAGGCTTGATTTCCCTACATTAGGACGACCGATAATTGCTGTACTTAACCCTTCACGCAATATTTTTCCTTGTTTTGCATTCAATAACAGTGCATCAATTTGCTGACCTACTTGTTGCGCCTTTTCTAATAATAATTGTGTAGTCAACTCCTCTACATCGTCGTATTCTGGGTAGTCAATATTCACTTCTACTTGTGCCAATGTTTCTAAAATTTCCTGTCGCAACTGGCGAATTAGATGGGATAAGTTACCATCTAATTGATTGATTGCGACGCTCATTGCCCGATCCGTTTTTGCTCGAATCAAATCCATTACAGCTTCTGCTTGAGATAAGTCTACTCGACCATTTAGAAAGGCTCTTTTAGTAAATTCTCCTGGTTCGGCTAAACGCGCTCCTGAACGTAAAATGAGCTGCAATAATTGATTAACAACTACAATCCCACCATGACAATTAATTTCGACGATATCTTCACGCGTAAATGTCTTCGGTGCTCGCATCACACTAATCATCACTTCGTCGACCACTTGTTGATCAGCTGGATCAATGATATGACCGTAATGAATCGTATGTGAAGGCACATCCATCAAACTTTTCTTCCCACTATGAAATACTTTGTCCGCAATTGCTACGGCCTGATCACCGCTCAGTCGTACAATGCTTATCGCACCCTCACCTGGCGGAGTTGAAATAGCTGCAATCGTATCAAACTCTAAGGTAATCTCTGCCAATTTATTCCCTCCCATTAATTAAGAACATAAAAAAAGTGCCTACTCCACCCCTTGATAAAGGAGTAGATTGAGCACTTTGACTGCTTTTTTCTACAAAATTCTGGTGTAAGATTAGCATATTTTTTTTGACAATTCAAGCATACCTGCTAAAATGGCGTCATTTTCTCAAATTTTGATAAAGAAATAGCTGTACCCATTAGCTCGGTACAGCATTCAAATTCTAGTTTAAAAATATTTTTTTGCTGGTTCAACGACCAAATAGCGATATGGATCTTCACCTTCAGAATGAGTCTTAATGTATTCGTCTTTGCTCAACGCTGAATGAATCATTTTCCGTTCAAATGCTGGCATTGGTTCCAAAAAGACTGGTCGTCCTGTTTCTTTTACCTTCTCTGCAGTTCGCTGTGCCAAACGCGTTAAAACTTCTTCACGTTTTTGTCGATAATTGCCAACATTCACAACTACTGATAATTTTTCCTTTGCTACACGGTGCAGAAAAACCTGCGACAAATACTGCAAAGCATTTAATATTTTTCCGTGTTTACCAATCAACATACCTTGCTTACTAGTTTCTAAATTCATAATAATTAGACCACTAGTCTCATGTTGAATCTTAACTAAAGCCGGTACTCCCATGTCGTTAGTAATGTTAGTTAAGTACAATGCCAATTCTTTAGTCGCTTCTTCTTCATCTAATTCATTTAGCTGACTAGTTGAACGGATCGAGAAATCCTCTTTTAGTACTTTCTCTTCAGATTCAGACTCATTAGAAGGAGCACGTTCGTCTAATTTTTTTTCTGCTGAATCCTCAGGAGTTACAGATTTTTCAGCCTTAATCGGTTCAATTGAGACACGGGCGTCCTTTTTCCCCATTCCTAAGAAACCTCTTTTAGCATCGGTCAAAATTTCAATATCAACAACTTCTTTCTTCAATCCTAAAGCTTGCAAACCCTTAGAGATTGCTTCATCAATTGTTGGTCCTTCATAAACAGGCATTTTCTAAACCTCCTTATTATAATTAATGTAAAGTATTTATCTTATGAAAATGAAACACTAGTCGCTTTATTTTTTACGTTTTTTCTTTGGATGCTTAGCCTTTTCCAACGCTCGTTCTCTTGCACGAATTTGTCGGGCAGCTTCTTCTCTTTCTCTACGAATCTTAAATGGGTTATTAATTAATAATGTTTGAACTACTTGGAAAGCATTGGAAACAACCCAATATAAAGATAATCCGCTTGCTAAGTTCAATGCCATGACAAAAATCATAACTGGCATTGCAAAATTCATGATTTTTAATGAAGCATTGGACTCAAGTTGACTCATACTTGACAAATAACTACTTGCAAAAGTAAAGACTGCCGCAAGAATCGGTAAAATGAAATAAGGATCGGATTGACTTAAGTTCAACCATAAAAAATGACCTGATCGTAACTCTGGAATTCGTAAAATTGCTTGATACAAAGCCATCATAACAGGCATTTGAACTAGAAGCGGCAAACATCCTGCGTAAGGGCTCACATTATTTTCTGCATATAATTTTTTAGTTTCCTCTTGCAGCTTTTGTTGTGTCTCTTGGTCACGAGAGCTATATTTTTCTTGCAATGCTTTGATTTTCGGTTGCAATTCTTGCGTTTTACGCATACTTTTTGTTTGAAAATGCATCAACGGCATTAAAATAATTCGGATGATAATAGTAAATAGAATAATTCCAATCCCGACATTGCTAAAAGCTAGTCCTTTGATGGCCTGACCAAAGTAATAAACCACGTAACGATCCCATACACCAGTACTGTGTGCACTCACTTCTCCTGTTCCACAGGCCGATAATATGAAAACTAGGCTCAATAAACCTGTCATCAATAATATTTTTTTATATTTTTTCACCTAAATCTGTTTCCTTCCTAACTTAATATTTTAGCTAATTTTAAAACATGTATAAGATTTGAACGCATTTCATCATGAGACAAGCCTTTGGTAGTTGGTCGCGCAATAACGATAAAGTCTATTGGTGGTAATTCAAATTTTAACTCTTGTAAAAGCGCACGAATTTGCCGTTTTACTTGATTCCGTTCAACTGCATTTCCAACCTTCTTACCGACTGACAAGCCTACTCGAAAATGTTCTTGACCAGAAGGCTCTAGACGATATACTACAAACTTTCGATTAGCAAAAGAAATACCTTCTTGAAACACTTTTTGAAAATCTCGTTCTTTTTTTACCCGATATTTTTTTTTCATCTAGTTTCCTTCGTTTCTTTTAAATCTATACCTGACAATAATACCATACTTCAAAATAAGGAATCATCCTTATTTGTCAGAAAAATTCATTAAGAATCTCATTTTAGGTACAAAAAAAACCACTGACCGGCAGTGGCTTAAGCAGCAAGTACTTTTCTTCCTTTACGACGACGGCTTGCTAATACGCGACGGCCGTTTTTAGTGCTCATGCGTTTACGAAATCCATGAACTTTTTGACGTTTACGTTTATTTGGTTGATAAGTTCTTTTCATTAAATTACACCTCCATAGCTAACATTACATAGACATACCCGAATATTATAACGACTCTTCCCCTACTTTGTCAATAATGAAATTAGGAAGACAATCTAAATTTACCTAATTTCTGAAACCAAACAACTAAATGTTTTACCACTCAAGAATTATAGACGTACTTTTTATCCACAAAATCTGGGGATAATTTTGATTTATCTGTGCATAACATTTTTGTGGAAAAAGTTTGTATAGAATTTCTAAATGTTTTTTCCCCAATTCTTTTGCCTTTTGATAACTTGTCCACATGGTGGATAAGTTATGTGTATAACTGTTTTTCGCTTTTATATACCAAGGCTTCTCTTTTTCTTTATTTGTGTATTTCCCCGTGGAAAAAAGGAAATTTCCACATTTTTTCTAAAAGCTGTGTATATGTTTTTACATGGTTGTCAGTTCTTTTTTGTATTTTTATACATTCTGTGGAAAACAAGAAAGTTTGTCCTATTTCATCTCCGGCTGTGGAAAACTTTTAAAAAAAATGATAAAGTAAGTCTATCTGAATTTTATTAACATAGGAGGCGACTTATTTGACCTCATTGGACAATTTCTGGCAGGAATTGAAGGACAGCTATAAAAATGACCTTAATCCTGCTAGTTACGATGCCTGGGTAGGCACTGCCAAACCTTTAGCCTTAACAAATAATCAACTAACAATTGAAGTTACAAGCGATTTACATAAGCGCTATTGGGAAAAACATCTAGCCGCGAAAATCGTCGAAATCGGTTTTAAAGTGACAGGAGACGAAATAATGCCCGTTTTTGTTACTCCAGACGAAGCACCTCCCGTCAGTATCGTTGAAAAAGAAGAAACGCCAAAATTAGATACAACCAAACGTGCAATGCTCAATCCTAAATATACATTTGATACTTTTGTAATTGGTAAGGGGAATCAAATGGCACACGCTGCTGCGTTGGTTGTCGCGGAAGAACCTGGATCTATTTATAATCCACTTTTTTTCTACGGTGGAGTTGGTTTAGGGAAAACACATTTGATGCACGCAATCGGACATCAAATGTTAGCGATAAATCCTAAAGCAAAAGTAAAATATGTTTCAAGCGAGACTTTTGCTAATGATTTTATCAATTCGATTAAGAACAAAACATCGGAGGAGTTTCGACAAGAATATCGTAAGGTGGACTTGTTGTTAGTAGATGATATTCAATTTTTTGCAGATAAAGAAGCAACTCAAGAGGAATTTTTCCATACTTTTGAAAACTTATATAATGATAATAAGCAAATCGTACTGACTAGTGATCGACTTCCTAACGAAATCCCTAAATTGCAAGAACGCCTAGTTTCTCGATTCGCTTGGGGATTATCCGTCGATATAACTCCACCAGATTTAGAGACTCGAACAGCAATTTTACGAAAAAAGGCGCAAGCAGAAAATCTTGAGATTCCAGATGACACATTGAGTTATATTGCAGGACAAATTGATTCTAATATTCGTGAGCTCGAAGGGGCTTTGGTACGGGTTCAAGCATTTGCTACAATGAATAGTGCCGATATTACTACCAGTATCGCTGCAGATGCATTAAAAAGTTTAAAAGGAACTAGCAATGCACAGCTTTCTATCAGCAAAATCCAATATGAAGTCGCAAAATTCTACCATATCCAAGTAAAAGATTTGAAAGGGAAGAAGCGAGTTAAAACAATCGTTGTTCCACGCCAAATCGCTATGTATTTAGCTCGTGAAATGACAGAAAGCTCCTTACCAAAAATTGGTGCCGAATTTGGTGGGAAAGATCATACAACTGTTATTCACGCACATGAAAAAATCAGCCAGTTAATGAAAAACGATAGTGATATCCAACAAGAAATTGCTGAGATCAAAAATTTACTGCTTGGATAGCTTGTGGAAACATTAACGAAAAGAAGCTTGTTTATCCACACCTTATCCACAAGTGGAAAAACTGCTGTTTCAACGTTTTCTTTTCGTTTTCCACATGATCAACAGGCCCTACTACTTTTATTACTTAATTATCTTAAATAAATAAAATAATACCTGACAGCCTTCTTGAACAAAAAATTTTTTGACTACGTGTTGGATATATACTTAATGATAAGATTGCTTGAAAATAAATAAATTAAATGAAAAAGGAGTTCCATCATGAAATTTACTATTAATCGTGCCCGCTTCATTCAAGAATTACAAACTGTTCAACGTGCTATTTCGACTAAAACAACTATTCCGATTTTAACAGGAGTAAAGATCGAGTTAAGTAACGAAGGTTTGAACTTAACTGGAAGTAATGCCGATATTTCAATTGAGACTTTTTTAGCAGCTGATGACGAAAAAGCAGAGTTACAGATTACTGAATTAGGAACAATTGTTTTGCAAGCGCGTTTCTTTAGTGAAATTATTCGTCGTTTACCAGAAACAACGTTTACATTGGAAGTACAAGAAAACTATCAAGTATTGATTACATCAGGTGCTGCTCATTTTACAGTTAATGGCTTGGATGCAGATAATTATCCACATCTTCCTGTTGTAGAGGAACAAAATCAATTAAAATTACCTGTCCACATGTTGACAAAATTAATTGGTGAGACTGTTTTTTCTGTGTCTCAACATGAAAGTCGCCCTATTTTAACTGGGGTTCACCTGACCATGTCAAATGGCCAGCTACTAGCTGTTGCCACTGATTCGCATCGATTGAGCCAACGAATTGTACCTGTAGAAAATGCTAATAAGGACTTTGATATTGTTATTCCAGGGAAAAGTTTAGTAGAGCTTTCACGATCATTATCTGACGAGGAAGCAGAAGTTGAAATAAGTATCATGGAAAATCAAGTTTTATTCAAAACGCCAACGATGTATTTCTATTCTCGCTTACTGGAAGGGAATTATCCAGATACCAATCGTTTAATTCCAACGAGCTTCAACACGGAAATTACTTTCTCTGTACCTACATTTTTAGCTGCAATCGAACGTGCTTCATTGCTTTCACATGAAGGACGCAACAACATTGTTCGTCTAGCAATTGCAGATAACTCTGTTATTCTTTATGGAAATTCACCAGAAATTGGTAAAGTGGAAGAAGAGCTAGTTTATGAAAAGGTCAGCGGTGATCCGTTAGAGATTTCATTCAATCCTGATTATATGAAGGATGCTTTGCGTGCTTTTGGCGATATGAGTATCAAGATTCAATTTATTTCAGCAATTCGTCCATTTACTTTAGAACCAAGCGAAGGGGACGTTTCCTTTATTCAATTGATTACACCAGTACGGACAAACTAAAAAAATTAGTGAGTTTCACAGATTTTTTGAAAAAAATGAAAAGATTGTGTAAAAAACTCAATTCCGGTAAAAGGTCTTAAAATCGATTTTAAGACCTTTTACTTTTTTTTGAGTGAATTAATTAAAAATGCTTAGATCTTCTTAAAACGAAAAATACAACGAGTTCATTTGTTTTATCGATAAAAAAAGGGTATAATGAAGAGGTGTTTCTAGCATGAAAATGAGGGATGAATGTGAAACAAAAAATTTTTTTAGAAACAGATTTCATGACACTTGGTCAGTTATTGAAAGAAATCAATTTAATTTCTAGCGGAGGACAAGCCAAGTGGTTTCTAGCGGAGGAAACAGTATTTGTAGATGGTGAATTGGAAAATCGCCGTGGCCGAAAGCTCTATCCAGGAATGATGATCGATATTCCTGAGGTAGGAACTTTTTTTATGGTCAAAAATAAGGAAGAACAAGATGCGGCTGAATAAGCTTGAGCTAAGGAACTATAGAAATTATCGAGAGCTTGTCTTGGAATTTCCTAACCGCTTAAATATTTTTCTAGGAGAGAATGCTCAAGGGAAAACCAATCTTTTGGAAAGTATTTATGTTTTGGCGTTGACCCGAAGTCATCGAACCAGTAGTGAACAAGAACTAATTGGTTGGCAGGATGATTTTGCTCAGATTAGGGGTCGAATCGAACGAGGAACAAGTGAGTTAGAGTTAGAGTTATTATTGACTAAAAAAGGTCGTAAATCTAAAGTCAATCATATCGAGCAAAAAAAATTGAGTAGTTATATAGGTCAATTAAATGTCATTTTATTTGCTCCAGAGGATCTTTCATTAGTGAAGGGCAGCCCGCAAATCAGACGACGGTTCATCGATATGGAATTAGGTCAGATTAATCCTGTCTATCTTTACGATTTGGCCCAGTATCAACAAACATTAAAGCAGCGTAATCTTTACTTGAAGCAATTATCTGAAAAGAAGCAGACTGATGAGATATACCTAGATATTTTGACCGAGCAACTAGTAGATTTTGGCAGCAAAGTTTTAGCCAATCGGTTGAAATTTATCAAAAAACTAGAATATTGGTCCAACGATCTTCATGGTAAGATTACGAACCAGAAAGAAGAATTGACAATTGAATATGATGCCAGTATTTCGCTAGATAGCGAAGAGACTGAAGAAATACGTACAGTTTTTCTAAGTGAGCTGCAGAAAAATCGTAAACGGGAGATATTCAAAGGAAATACATTTTTAGGCCCTCATCGAGACGATTTGATATTTAAAGTGAATCAGCAAAATGTGCAAACCTATGGGTCACAAGGTCAGCAACGTACCACAGCTTTAAGTGTTAAATTAGCTGAAATTGATTTGATGAAAGAAGAAACAGGAGAATATCCGATTTTACTATTAGATGACGTTATGAGTGAGCTCGATGACAGTCGCCAGATCCATTTATTGGAGACAATCGAAAACAAAGTACAGACGTTTTTGACGACGACAACATTGAATCATGTTAAAGGAAAAATGACGGTTCATCCGGATATTTTTTATGTCCATCAAGGACAGATAGAAAGGAAAGAAGCGTAGATGACAGAAGAGGAAAAGAGTTTACTAGAACGTGCTCAAGAGTACGATGCCAGTCAGATTCAGGTGCTAGAAGGGCTAGAAGCCGTCCGGAAACGGCCAGGGATGTATATCGGTTCCACCAGTACAGAGGGCTTGCACCATCTTGTATGGGAAATCGTGGACAACTCTATTGATGAGGCTCTAGCAGGCTTTGCATCACATATCCATGTGGTAATCGAAGAGGACAACAGCATCACGGTCAGCGATGATGGTCGTGGGATACCAGTCGACATTCAAGCAAAAACAGGTCGTCCTGCGGTGGAAACCGTTTATACAATCCTACACGCAGGAGGAAAATTCGGTGGTGGCGGATATAAGGTATCTGGAGGGCTTCACGGGGTTGGGGCATCTGTTGTAAACGCATTGTCCGTGAGCTTAGATGTTCGTGTCTTTAAAAATGGTAAAATCTATTTCCAAGAATATCGCCGCGGAGCTGTCGTGGATGATTTGAAAGTGATTGGAGAGACCGAAAAACACGGAACAACGGTCCATTTTATTCCAGATCCTGAGATTTTTACCGAATCTACCGTCTTCAATTTTGATAAATTGGCAACCCGTGTTCGTGAGTTAGCTTTCTTGAATCGTGGACTAAAGATCTCGATTGAAGACAAACGAGAGGAAAAGCCCGTTTTACGTGAGTATTTCTACGAAGGTGGGATCAAAAGTTATGTGGAACACCTGAATCATAACAAAGCGGTTATTTTTGATGAACCTGTCTTTGTAGATGGCGAACAGCAGGATATCACGGTCGAAGTAGCTATGCAGTATACAGATGGTTATCACACCAATATATTGAGTTTTGCTAATAATATCCATACCTATGAAGGCGGTACTCATGAATTTGGGTTTAAGACAGCTTTAACGCGCGTTATTAATGATTATGCTCGTAAGCAAAAAATAATGAAAGATAATGATGAAAATCTTTCCGGTGAAGATGTGCGGGAAGGATTGACGGCAGTAATTTCTATCAAACATCCAGAGCCGCAGTTTGAAGGTCAAACGAAAACAAAACTTGGAAATTCTGAAGTTCGGACAGTTACAGATCGTCTGTTTTCGGAAAATTTTCTAAAGTTTTTGATGGAAAATCCGTCTGTCGGTCGTCGTATCGTTGAAAAAGGAATGCTGGCTGCTAAAGCACGCTTAGCGGCTAAACGTGCTCGGGAAGTGACGCGACGTAAGGGTGCTTTAGAAATCAGTAATTTACCTGGTAAATTAGCCGATTGTTCAAGTAATGATCCAGAGAAATGTGAATTATTCATCGTCGAAGGAGATTCTGCCGGCGGTTCAGCAAAGCAAGGCCGTAGCCGAGAATTCCAAGCGATCTTACCGATCCGTGGAAAAATTTTGAACGTTGAAAAAGCATCGATGGATAAAATTTTAGCGAATGAAGAAATCCGTTCCTTGTTTACGGCTATGGGAACTGGTTTTGGAGCAGACTTTGATGTATCAAAAGCTCGTTACCATAAATTAGTTATCATGACTGATGCCGATGTAGATGGCGCACACATTCGAACATTGCTGCTAACTTTATTCTATCGTTATATGCGTCCAATTGTGGAAGCAGGATATGTTTATATTGCGCAACCACCATTGTATGGAATTAAGCAAGGAAAGAATATTACTTACATTCAACCAGGTAAAAATGCGGAAGAAGAATTAGCGCAAAAAATGTCAGAATTACCCGCGACTCCAAAACCCAACGTACAGCGGTACAAAGGTTTAGGGGAAATGGATGATCATCAATTATGGGAAACGACAATGGATCCAGAAAATCGTCTAATGTTGCGGGTCAGTGTTGATGATGCGATCGAAGCCGATCAAGTCTTTGAGATGCTGATGGGTGATCGAGTGGAACCACGCCGCGCGTTTATTGAAGAAAATGCGCATTACGTTAAGAATTTGGATATTTAAACTAGTAAGAAAGTATAAGTTTTTGCAAGTAGAAAAAGTTTTTGTAGCTGATTTATCGATGTCCGGCTTAACGAGCAAGCTTTTTCGACGATAAGCGAAAATTTTGTTAAGTCTGAGGAACGACTGAATAAAATTTTAGTCTTATCGCTCAAAAGCTGAGCGAGCTCGCAAAGCCTTTCTAATGAGGATGTCAGTTTCTCTTACTCGTTTACGTTTTTAGAGAAATGATATACGTGGCGAGAAACAGACTCATTTTTCGGTTTTTGAAAAATGAATACATTAATACGAGATAGGAGGATCAATTTGGAAGATCGAAGAGAGAATATACACGACGTCAATCTAACTAGTGAAATGCGAGAATCCTTCATTGATTATGCGATGAGCGTTATTGTGGCACGTGCTTTACCAGATGTACGGGATGGATTGAAACCTGTACATCGTCGAATTTTATATGGAATGAATGAGTTAGGCGTTACTCCAGATAAACCGCATAAGAAATCTGCGCGTATCGTCGGAGATGTAATGGGTAAGTACCATCCTCACGGGGACAGCGCCATCTACGAATCAATGGTTCGTATGGCTCAATCATTCAGCTATCGTAACATGTTAGTAGACGGTCACGGAAACTTTGGATCTGTCGATGGAGACGGAGCTGCGGCGATGCGTTATACAGAAGCTCGTCTAAGTAAGATCGCGATGGAAATGTTGCGGGATATCAATAAAGATACTGTTGATTTTCAAGGAAATTATGATGACAGTGAACAAGAACCCGTAGTATTACCAGCACGTTTTCCCAATTTATTAGTTAATGGAGCAACAGGAATCGCAGTCGGGATGGCAACTAATATTCCGCCACATAACTTAAGAGAAGTTACAGCTGGAATTGAATTATTAATGGAAAATCCTGAGGCAACAACTCAAGAATTAATGGAATGTATTCCAGGACCAGATTTCCCAACTGGCGGTTTAGTCATGGGGAAATCCGGTATTCGTAGAGCTTATGAGACTGGTAAGGGCTCCATCACAGTACGCGCAAAAATTGAAATCGAAGAACAGAAGAATGGGAAAGAACGTATTATTGTCACTGAATTACCATATATGGTCAATAAAGCGAAATTGATCGAACGTATTTCTGAGTTACATCGTGATAAACGAATAGAGGGAATCACTGATTTGCGAGATGAATCTTCTCGTGAAGGTATGCGGATTGTTATCGAAGTTCGTCGCGATGTAAGTGCATCAGTCATTTTGAATAACCTGTATAAGATGACTTCATTGCAAACATCGTTTAGCTTTAATATGTTGGCGATTGAAAATGGTGTTCCTCGAATCTTAAATTTGAAACAGATTTTGGAAAACTATATTGAACATCAAAAGATCGTTATTACTCGTCGGACGATTTTCGATAAGAAAAAGGCCGAGGCACGAGCACATATTTTAGAAGGCTTACGGATCGCATTGGATCATATAGATGAAATTATTGCAACGATCCGCAGTTCTGCTTCAGATGAAATTGCGAAAAATACTTTGATCGAACGCTTTGAATTATCTGATCGACAAGCGCAAGCGATTCTAGATATGCGTTTACGTCGTTTAACGGGCTTAGAACGTGAGAAAATCGAAAATGAGTACCAAGAGCTGTTGAAGACAATCAGTGACTTAGATGACATTTTAGCGCGTCCTGAGCGTGTGGAAGAAATCATCCGAACCGAACTAGCTGAAATTGCTGGGAAATTCGGAGATGCGCGTCGGACTGAATTGCTCATCGGTGAAGTCTTGAGTCTTGAAGATGAAGATTTAATCGAAGAAGAAGATGTCGTTATCGCTTTAACTAACAATGGGTACATCAAGCGAATTGCTTCAACTGAATTTCGTGCACAGCGTCGTGGTGGACGAGGGGTCCAAGGAATGGGCATTCACAATGATGATTTCGTGAAGACGTTGATTTCTTGCTCGACACACGATACGTTATTATTCTTTACTAACAGTGGTCGAGTCTATCGTGCAAAAGGATATGAAGTTCCTGAATACGGCCGGACAGCTAAAGGAATTCCTATTATCAACTTGTTAGGAATAGATTCAAATGAAACGATCCAAGCAGTAATCTCAGTGAATGGACAAGCTGCAGATGGTCACTTCTTATTCTTTGTTACAAAGAGAGGTACTGTTAAACGTACGACAGTTACTGCCTTTTCGAATATTCGTGCGAATGGTTTAATTGCGATTGGACTACGTGAAGGAGACGAATTGGTAAATGTAATGTCAACGGAAGGCGATGAAACAATTATTATCGGTACCCACAACGGTTATTCAGTAACGTTTAAAGAAGAGGCTGTTCGTGATATGGGACGTACAGCTAGTGGGGTTCGTGGTATTCGTTTACGAGATGAGGATTACGTGATCGGCTCGGATGTATTAAAAGAAGAGCAAGAAGTTTTAGTCATTACTGAAAAAGGTTATGGCAAACGTACAAAAGCTACTGAATATCCAATCAAAGGACGTGGCGGTAAAGGAATCAAGACTGCTAACGTTAAAGATAAGAATGGGCCACTAGCTGGATTAACTACTGTTAATGGTGACGAAGACATCCTGTTAATTACAGATAAAGGTGTGATCATCCGCTTCAATGTTGGCGGTGTTTCACAAACAGGTCGTGCAACGCTAGGTGTTCGTCTGATGAAGATGGAAGAAAATACGAAAGTTGTAACAATGGCGATCGTTGATAAAGAAGACGAGGAAGTTGAAGATACGGAAACAATCGATACAACTGACACGTCCGCAGAAACACCAAAAGATACTGAAGAATAAAAAAAAGCAAAGACTGGGAGAAATCCCAGTCTTTTTTCGTAACTTAAAGTAAAGAAATAATTGATTTTTGTAGGACGATTATGTATAATGAATATTTGTGAGTAGTCTAGATAAAATTTAGATCGCTCTCCTTGCTCTTAAAACAATTAAGAGCCTTATAGTCCATAGGGAGGTGAAAATCAATGAGTCAAAATACGAAGTATGAAATCACATACATCATTCGTCCGAACATTGATGAAGAAGCAAAAACTGCTTTAGTAGAACGTTTCGATACAATCTTGAAAGATAATGGAGCAGAAATTATCGATTCAAAAGATTGGGAAAAACGCCGTTTCGCTTACGAAATGAACGGATTCCGTGAAGGCATCTACCATATCGTCAATGCAACTGCGCCAACAACAGCTAGTGCAGTTAACGAATTCGATCGTCTTGCAAAAATCAACGACGATATCATTCGTCACATGATCGTTAAGATTGAAGAATAATTGTTTCACGTGAAACAATTGACGAGAAGGGAGCTGGCTTTACTTTGATTAATAATGTTGTATTAGTTGGTCGTTTAACAAAGGATCCTGATTTACGCTATACTGCAAATGGGACAGGTGTTGCAACGTTTACTTTAGCGGTGAATCGTAATTTTACGAATCAAAGCGGAAATCGCGAAGCAGACTTTATCAATTGTGTGATTTGGCGAAAATCAGCAGAAACTTTAGCTAATTATGCGCGCAAAGGAACTCTTTTAGGTGTGACTGGCCGTATCCAAACAAGAAATTATGAAAATCAGCAAGGACAACGTGTCTATGTGACTGAAGTTGTTGCTGAGAATTTCCAATTACTGGAATCTCGTTCTGCAAATGAACAACGTCAACAGAACCCTAGTTCTAATGATGACTTCCAAGGTGGAGGAAATAATTTTAACAACAACAATAATAATCAATCCTCTCAGTCAGCTAAGAACACTATGCCTGACTTCGATAGAGATTCAGATCCATTTAGTGGATCCTCAATCGACATTTCAGATGATGATTTACCATTCTAACAATTGAATAGGAGGGAAACGGAATGGCACAACAAAGAAGAGGTCGCAAACGTCGTAAGGTAGACTATATTGCTGCTAATCATATCGAGTACATCGATTACAAAAATATCGAATTACTAAAACGTTTCATCAGCGAACGTGGTAAAATTTTACCTCGTCGTGTGACTGGAACAAGTGCTAAAAACCAACGCAAATTAACGATCGCTATCAAACGCGCTCGTATTATGGGGTTATTAGCATTCGTATCAGAAGAAGCATAATCTGTTATTTTAAAGAGACTTCAATTTTTGAAGTCTCTTTTTTGTTTCACGTGAAACATTCAAGAAAGTCGCTTGCTATGATAGATTGTGATAAAATTGCACTGTTAGACTATTTGTTCTCAGAATCAAACAGAACATTTTAGAAATTGTTAGTCAAAAACAATTAGGAGGTTTCAGATGAAAAAGAAACCTAGAACAAAATGGGCCTTTTTCTTCCTCTGCTTATTAGGGATTCAATTAACCGCAATATTCTTATTGCCATTTACTTTCTTGACTGCCGCAATTGTTATAATAATTGATCTTTTATTATGGGTTTATCTAATTGTCTTACGTAATTCTATCGAGGTAACGAATCAGCAGAAAATCCAATATGCTTCTCAGCGTGCTGAAGAAGCCTTAGCTTATGTATCTGATGACATGCCCGTTGGAATTATTACTTGGGATGAAAATAATACTTTTACTTGGACGAATCCAGCAATAACTGAAAGTGTTCAATTATTAACAAAAGATGATCAACAAGATATGGTCAATGAGTTGCTACAAAGAGCAGAAAAAGGGAGAAATATTTATAAAATAGATAATAGACTTTATCATTTTGACTTAAATAAAGAGAAACGCGTTGCCTATTTAATTGATATTACAAAAGAATATACGTTAGAAAATAAGGAAAAACAGCAGCAAGCAGTTGTTGGAATTCTCTCAGTCGACAATTATGATGACGTGATTGACCGGAGAGATGACAAGGAAATATCTAATTTGAATTCTTTTATTACAACAATTATTTCTGATTGGATGGACTCATATCATATCTTTTATAAACGAGTAAATGCGGAGCGTTTTTTTATTTTTGCTCGTTATGATGATTTAGAAAAAATGATAGAGAATCATTTTGATTTGTTGGAACATATACGGGCTTCAGCTGAGAAGCAGGATATGTTGATTACTGTCAGTATGGGAATCAGTTATGGCAATGAGTCTTTAGAAGTGATTGGCGACGAGGCTCAAAATAATCTAGATATTGCGTTAGTTCGTGGTGGTGATCAAGTGGTTGTAAAAAATGCAGCGGAAGACCAAAAGCCTGTTTTTTATGGCGGCAATTCTGCGAGTGCCGCTAAACGAACAAGGGTACGTTCACGTGCAATGTCTACAGCACTAAAAAATGTTTTTAACCAAACTGGAAACGTATATGTAATGGGTCACCGTTTTCCCGATATGGATGCTATCGGTTCAGCCTTTGGTGTTGCTTGTTTAGCCCGATACCATGATAAAAAAGTTCGAATTGTGATTAATGAAGAAGAGACTATTCCTGATGTGGAACGCTGCTTAGAAGAGATTCATCAAAATGGCGAGCTAGTAAATCTTTTGATTTCTCCGGATGTTGCTAAAAAGCAACGCAAAGCAGGGGATCTATTAGTGATGGTCGATTATCATCGACCGTCCTTATCCGTGGATCAAGAATTATATGAACAATTTGAAAATATTGTAATTATTGATCATCATCGAAGAGGTGAAGAGTTTCCAGAGAAGTCTTTATTGACCTATATCGAATCTTCAGCATCTTCAGCATCCGAATTAGTAACTGAATTGATTCAATTTGAAAGTAACGAACGTCAAAGAATGAGCAAAATGGAAGCGACACTATTGCTCGCGGGAATTACTGTTGATACGAAAAATTTTGCGGTTAGGACAACTGCTAGAACATTTGATGTTGCTAGTTATTTAAAGACTTGTGGTGCCGATGCTTCTTTAGTACAATATCTATTGAGTACTGATATTCAATCTTATTTGGAAATCAGTAAATTAGTCGGCGAGAGTGATTATGTCAGAGATGATATCGTTGTTGCTACTGGAACGGATGATCAAGAGTATGATAGTGTGACGGCGGCTAAGACAGCTGACACATTGTTATCAATGGTGGACATCAATGCAGCTTTTGTAATTATCAAACGAACTGATGGAGTAATAGCTATCAGCGCACGTAGTTCCGGGACGATTAACGTCCAAACTGTAATGGAAGTTTTGGGAGGCGGCGGTCATTTTACTAATGCTGCTACTCAAATAAAGAATAGTACGATTACAGAGGCAAAGAAACAGTTACTCGATGCTATTAATAAACAGTTAACGGAGGGGACAGAAGAATGAAAGTAATTTTTTTACAAGATGTTAAAGGTAAAGGAAAAAAGGGAGATATCAAGGAAGTCCCAACAGGTTATGCACAAAATTACTTATTAAAAAATAACTTAGCGAAGGAAGCTACAAAAAGCAGCATTTCTGAATTAAGTGGTCAAAAGAAAGCACAAGATAAAAAAGCAGCTGAAGTCTTGGCTGAAGCAAAAAAATTGGCGGATTTTTTAGCAAAAGAAGAAACTGTAGTAGAGATCAAAGCGAAGGGCGGCGAAGATGGCCGTTTGTTTGGTTCGATCCCATCGAAACAAATTGCTGAAGGATTGAAAAAACAATACGATTTAAAGATCGATAAGCGAAAAATCGAACTAGAAAATCCAATTCGCACATTAGGTTATACAAAGGTTCCAGTTAAACTCCATACTGAAGTTGAAGGAATCATAAAAGTACATGTGATTGAAGAATAGTTTATTTAAACGAACAATTTACAAGAGAGTATGAGAGTTCTTGAAATTAAAAGAATTCCTCATACTCTTTGTTGTATTTAACGGGCAGATTTTGTAAAATAGATGGACAAAGAGGAGCGTAAAAAGACATGAGCGAAATGTTACAAGATCGTGTGCCACCACAAAGCATTGAAGCCGAACAAGCAACTTTAGGCTCTATTTTTTTGGAGACGGATGCTTTGATCACGGCCATGGAGTACATAGTTCCAGAGGACTTTTATCGCCGCGGGCATCAGTTGATTTTCCGAGGTATGATTCAATTAAATGATCGCAACGAAGCGATCGACGTGGTGACGGTCAAGGAATTATTGGAACAACAGAATCAGCTGGAAGATGCAGGTGGATTAAGTTACTTATCTGAGCTTGCTTTAAGCGTTCCGACGGCAGCAAATGTAGGCTATTATGCTAAAATCGTAGAAGAGAAATCTTTGTTGCGGAACCTGATTCAGACAGCCACCAACATCGTGACCCAAGGTTTTGAGCAAGGAGACGACGTACAAACGATTCTAGACACTGCTGAACGGAATATTATGGAAGTGTCGGAACGTCGCAATAAGAGCGGTTTTTTGACCATCAGTGAGGTTCTAAATACTGCGATTGAAAATATTGATCAATTGGCACGAAATGATGAAGAGATTACCGGATTGCCAACAGGTTATGCTGCTCTGGATAAAATGACGGCTGGTCTGCAGGCAGAGGAATTGATTATCTTAGCTGCACGGCCTGCAGTCGGTAAGACAGCCTTTGCTTTAAATATTGCCCAAAATGTGGGAACGAAGACAGACAAATCCGTAGCTATCTTCAGTTTGGAGATGGGTGCAGAATCATTGGTTAACCGGATGCTTTGTGCGGAGGGCTCAATCGAAGCGAGTCACTTGAGAACAGGTCAGTTATCTGAGGAAGAATGGCAGAACTTGATTGTTGCAATGGGCAGTTTGTCTCGAGCAAATATATTTATTGATGATACACCAGGTATCAAAGTTTCTGAAATTCGGGCAAAATGCCACAAGCTGGCAAAGGAAAAAGGAAATCTTGGTTTGATATTAATCGACTATTTACAATTGATTGAAGGAACTGGTCGAGAAAACCGACAACAAGAAGTATCTGAAATTTCACGACAATTAAAGAAGCTGGCTAAAGAGTTGAAGGTACCAATCATTGCTTTGTCTCAGCTTTCACGTGGTGTAGAACAACGACAGGATAAGCGGCCAGTATTGAGTGATATTCGTGAGTCTGGATCAATCGAGCAAGATGCGGACATTGTAGCTTTCTTGTATCGTGACGATTATTACGACCGCGAAGGTGAGGAAGAGGAAGAATCCGCAGCAAATCGGAATGTGATCGAAGTTATCATTGAAAAGAACCGGAGTGGAGCCCGAGGGACTGTTGAGCTGCTCTTTATTAAGCAATACAATAAATTCTCTTCCTTATCACCAAGAGAAGAATTTTGACGCAAGTTTAAGACTTGCGTTTTTTTTTTGCAAATAGCGCTCATTTTAAAAATAATGTTCGTGATTTACTCTGTTTTTATAATCTATATATTTTAATATTCGAATTTTCATTGAAGTATAGCGTTATTCTTGATACAATGATTCAGGATTAAATAAAAATAAATGAGGTGTTCAGATGTCATCTGTAGTAGTTGTAGGGACGCAGTGGGGCGATGAAGGTAAAGGAAAGATCACGGATTTTTTGAGTGAAAATGCAGAAGTCATTGCTCGTTACCAAGGTGGAGATAATGCAGGTCATACAATCAAATTTGACAATGAAACATATAAATTACACTTGATTCCATCTGGGATTTTTTACAAAGAAAAAACGAGTGTCATTGGAAACGGTGTAGTAGTAAATCCCAAATCATTAGTTACAGAATTGGCTTATTTACATGAACGCGGAATTACAACAGATAACTTGCGAATTTCTGATCGTGCCCATGTAATTTTGCCTTATCATATTAAATTGGATCAATTGCAAGAAGATGCTAAAGGTGAAAATAAAATTGGAACAACCATAAAAGGGATCGGACCTGCTTACATGGATAAAGCAGCTCGCGTGGGTATCCGCGTAGCTGATTTGCTAGATAAAGAAATATTTGAAGAACGTTTAAAGATCAATTTGGAAGAAAAAAATCGTCAATTTGTGAAAATGTTTGATGACGAAGCAATGGACTTTGATGACATTTTTGAAGAGTATTACGAATACGGCCAACAGATTAAACAGTACGTGACAGATACTTCGGTTATCTTAAATGATGCACTTGATCAGGGCAAGCGTGTGTTGTTTGAAGGTGCTCAAGGAGTGATGCTGGACATCGATCAGGGAACGTATCCTTTTGTTACGTCATCGAATCCAGTTGCTGGCGGTGTAACTATCGGTAGTGGTGTTGGGCCAGCAAAAATTGATAAAGTAGTAGGGGTATGTAAAGCTTATACTTCACGTGTCGGTGACGGGCCTTTCCCAACGGAATTATTTGATGAAGTTGGAGATCAAATTCGCAAAGTTGGTCGCGAATATGGAACTACAACGGGTCGTCCACGTCGTGTTGGCTGGTTTGACTCTGTTGTGATGCGTCATTCAAAACGTGTCTCAGGCATTACCAATCTTTCTTTGAATTCAATCGATGTATTGAGCGGATTAGATACAGTCAAAATTTGTACTGCATATGAATTGGATGGAGAATTGATTTATCATTATCCTGCAAGCTTGAAAGAATTGAATCGCTGCAAGCCGGTTTATGAAGAATTACCTGGCTGGAGCGAAGACATCACGGGTTGCCGCGATTTAGCTGATTTGCCGGAAAATGCGCGGAATTATGTTCGTCGTGTTTCTGAACTTGTAGGTGTACGAATCTCAACATTTTCTGTTGGCCCAGATCGGACACAAACGAATATCATGGAGAGTGTTTGGGCTCAAATCTAACATATTATGAGACAAGCAACCAATTATCTAGTAAAATAGATTTACTATTAAGTGGGGGTTTGGAGGATTTTAAAAATGTATCAGATTCTGACAGATTCATGTTGCGATGTGCCTTATGAATTATTAGATGAAAATAATGTTGATTTTATTTCGATGTACGTCACGATCGATGGGGCAGAATTTGCTGATGACTTGGGGCGCAGCTTTAAGATCGCTGATTTTTATCAACAAATCAAAGATGGAGCGATGCCAACGACATCACAGGTCAATGTTGGTCGTTATGTTGAATTTTTCCGCGGTTATGCAGAAAAAAACATTCCGATTTTGTATATCTGCTTCTCATCTGGAATGAGCGGCTCTTATCAAAGTGCTATGCAGGCAGTTGAAATTTTAAAAGAAGATTTACCTGAGGCAGAAGTCTATGTGGTGGATTCTCTAGCTGCCAGCGGCGGTGAAGGGCTGATGGTTTATGAAGCAGCTCAAAAACAGCAGGCAGGGATGTCTTTGACGGATTTATATCATTGGCTGGAAGAAAATAAGTTGACGTATCATCATTGGGTAACGGTTGATGATTTGAATCATTTGCAACGTGGTGGACGTATTTCTAAGACGAGTGCAGCAATTGGAGGTTTGATGAACATCAAACCAATTATCACTGTCGATGTTGAAGGCAAGCTGCAAAATGTTGAAAAAGTTCGTGGACGTAAAAAAGCGTTGCAGCTAGTCGCTGATAAAATCAGTGAAGCGACAGCAGATCCTGAAAATCAAACGATTTTTATCACAACTAGCGCTGATCAAGAAGGTGCTGAAGAAGTGAAGCGTCATTTAGAAGAAAGTATTCAACCAAAAGAGATCCGAATTTTTCCATTAGGAACAACAATCGCTAGCCATACTGGCTTGGGTTGTATTGCGGTCTTCACTCGCGGTGAAAAACGAAGTTAATAAGTAAACGAGGATAACTATTGTTATCCTCGTTTTTTTAGTGCTCTTTTTGCTGGCTAAATCCCCGAATCAACTCGATTAATTGACCGCGAATCGTTGAATCTAACACTTGCTCGCGTTGAACAAGTGAAATAATGAACGTGGGCTGAGGTTGATCGGTGATAGGAATCATAACCAAATTATCTTCAGGCGAGATCGCAAGTTCTGCTAAAAAACCAATGCCAATTTGTTCACGTATCATGCCTTTCAAAATATTTAGATTACTATTTTGATAAATGATTTGTGGTTCGAAATGAGCTTGTTGCGCCATTTTTTTAAAAGCAGTGGGATGAACGTAGTGTTCATTCAATAAAACAAACGGCTCTTCTTTTAATTCAGAAAAAGAGATCTCTTTGCGATTGGCCAGAGGATGCTTTTGACTAACAACAATCATGAAGTTTTTTTCGATTAGAATTTCACTAGTCAAATCATCATCGCGGATCGGTTGTGTTGAACCAAGCAAGGCAAGATCTATTTTTCCTCGACGTAAAAGACCATAGAGATCTCTTGATCCACCATCAACTAAGTGAATATGGCGCATCAAATTATTTTTAAAGAGATAAGAAGAAAGTTTTGGAAAATAGAAATTTCCAATAATAGGGGGCAATCCAAAATCTAAGGTTTCTTCTTTTAATCGGTCGATTTCCGTAACAGCGATCGTCACCTCTTTCAAAATATTTGAGATGTGACGTGAAAGGATCAAACCAGATTGTGTGATGACCAATTGTTTATGTGATTGATCACGATATACGAGTTCTGTCCCCAATTCATCTTCCAGCCGTTTTACGGCATAAGTAATCGTGGGTTGACTGACATGAAAAGCGTTTGCTACCTTCGTAAAACTTTTTTCTCGTACTAAGCGTTGGAAATATTCTAAGTCTTTAAAGTTCATAATCGTCTCCTCTTGTGAAATTAGATTATCATATAAATAAAATTTATTCTAAGCTTTTGTTTTGACTATAGTCTGTGCAAGCGTGTATTGTCCTAACTGTAATCAATAAGGAGGAGAACGACATGAAAGGAATCGAAATTTTAAATAATCCATTTTTAAATAAAGGAACTGCATTTACAAAGGAAGAACGTAAGAAATACAGTTTGACGGGTTTGCTGCCAGCCAGAGTGCAAACTTTGGAAGAGCAGGCAGAACAAACCTATGGTCAATACCAAAGTAAAGCAACGAACTTAGAAAAACGTCTGTTTTTGATGGAAATCTTTAATACGAATCGTACTCTGTTTTACAAATTAATGGGACAACACGTCGTAGAATTTATGCCGATCGTCTATGATCCAACTGTAGCAGATTCCATCGAACAATATAATGAGTTATTTGTTGAATCACAAAATGCCGCATTCATTTCAGTCGATGAACCAGAAAGCATCAAAGAAAGTTTGAAAAATGCTGCAGCTGGCCGTGATATTCGATTAATCGTTGTAACAGATGCGGAAGGGATCCTAGGAATCGGTGACTGGGGTGTCAATGGAGTAGATATAGCGATTGGTAAATTGATGGTTTACACTGCTGCAGCCGGTATCAATCCAGCTCAAGTTTTACCTGTTTCGATCGATGCTGGGACGAATAACCAAGAGTTGTTAGATGATCCATTGTATTTGGGCAATAAGCATGAACGGATCTATGGCGATAAATATTACGAAGTGATTGATCTATTTGTTGAAGCTGTTGAAGAATTGTTTCCTGAGGTTTTGCTGCACTGGGAAGACTTCGGACGTTCGAATGCTGCAACTATCTTAGAGAAATATCAAGATAAAATCACGACCTTCAATGATGACATTCAAGGAACAGGAATTGTTGTTTTAGCAGGTGTCTTAGGTGCTTTGAATATCTCACAAGAAGACTTGACGAAACAAACAGTGATGACCTTTGGTGCCGGCACTGCTGGTGTTGGTATTGCCAACCAATTGCTGGATGAAATGAAGCGTCAAGGACTGTCTGAAGAAGAAGCCAGAAAGCATTTCTACTTGGTAGACAAACAAGGAGTGTTGTTTGAAGATACAGAGGGCTTAACGCCTGGTCAAAAAGAATTTGTCCGTCAGCGCAAGGAGTTTTCAAATGCTGCTGAATTGACAGATTTAGCAGCGGCGGTTAAAGCGATTCATCCTACGATTATTATCGGTACGTCAACTCAACCAGGAGCCTTTACTGAAGAAATCGTACGAGAAATAGCGGCTAATACAGAACGTCCAATTATCTTCCCCTTGTCTAATCCAACAAAATTGGCTGAAGCAACCGCAGAAGATTTAATTAAATGGACGGATGGGAAAGCTCTAATCGGTACGGGAATTCCTGCGGCAGATGTAAAATACAACGGTATTACCTACCAGATTGGTCAAGCCAACAATGCTTTAATGTATCCTGGCTTAGGACTCGGAATCATTGCTTCAACTGCAACCCGTGTTAATGGTGAAATGCTATCACGAGCAAGCCATGCACTAGGCGGAATTGTTGATACAAGCAAACCAGGTGCAGCTGTACTGCCGCCTGTATCAAAATTGACGGAATTCTCTCAAACAATTGCTGAAGTAGTTGTAAAAAGTGTCGTGGATCAAAAATTAAATAAAGAAGAAATTAACGACATCAAACAAGCTGTTGAAGAGATGAAATGGTATCCAGAGTATCAATCGCTTGATAATGAATAATTGAGTAAAAGGGGAGGGAAAAAAGATGATTTTCTTTCAATCGATTCAAAGTGTTTTAAGCATCATTATTATGATTGCTTTAGGTTATATCTTGAAAGGTCAAGGTTGGTTTGATGAAAGCTTTGGTAAAAGCATTTCATCATTGATTACACGTGTGGCGCTGCCAGCCTCCATCTTTGTATCCGTATTAAAGAACTTGACAAAGGAAAGCCTGTTCCAGCTATCGGGTAGTTTGATTTACCCGGTTGGAGCAGTGATTATCTCCTATATATTGGCCTATGCTCTAGTTAAAATCTTGAAGATTCGTCCAGGACGCCGTGGGATATTCATGAATGCGATCGTTAATGCCAACACGATCTTTATCGGACTGCCCTTAAATATCGCCTTGTTCGGTGAAAAATCATTGCCTTATTTCTTGGTCTATTATGTGACGAATACCGTTTCTACTTGGGCTTTTGGGGTGTTCCTGATATCGAATGATGATCCAACCAAAGTCAAAGGTGAAAGCAAAGCCAAACTGAATTGGAAGAAATTATTGCCACCACCTTTATTAGGTTTTATCGTAGCGATTATCTTCTTGTTAGTAGGTATCCCAGTACCAAGCTTTATCAATGCAACGCTTGGCTACGTCGGCAGTATCGTTACACCGTTATCCTTACTTTATATCGGGATCGTCTTATATGATGCCGGGTTAAAGAGCATCCGCTTTGATCGTGATACTGTCGTAGCTTTACTAGGACGTTTTATCTTAGCGCCAGCTGTTTTGATTGCTTTAATCGCTCTTGGATCAAACGCTTTTGGAGCAAATCTTGCGCCATTATTGAAACAAACCTTGATCGTACAATCTGCGACACCAATGTTGGCTGTTTTGCCAATTTTAGCAAATGAAGCGCACGGAGACGTTAAATATGCTACGAATCTAGTAACAACTAGTACTGTATTATTTGTGATTGTCGTTCCGATCTTGATGGAGCTCGTACAATTTATTTAATAGAAAAAGCATTCGCGATTTTTTCTCGCGAATGCTTTTTTTTAATACAATTTGCTTAATTGTTTTTGAACTTCTGGGTTTTCCAAAAATTCATCATAGGTTGTTTCTGCACGGTCAACCACGCCATTTTCAGAAATAGCAATGATTCGATTAGCAATTGTTTGAATGAACTGATGGTCATGAGAAGCAAATAAAAGCGAACCTTTATAGGCGATCAAACCATCATTTAGTGCTGAAATCGATTCTAAGTCCAAGTGATTGGTTGGGTCATCTAGGACTAAGACGTTTGATTTTGACAGCATTAATTTCGATAACATACAACGAACTTTTTCACCACCGGATAGAACATTGACTGGCTTCATTACTTCGTCGCCAGAAAACAGCATACGACCTAAGAAACTGCGTAAGAAAGTATTGTCATCTTCTTCTTTACTGGCATATTGACGTAGCCAATCAAGGATTGGCAGTTCACTGTCGAATTCTTTCGTCGTATCTTTTGGCAAGTAAGCTTGGCTTGTCGTTACACCCCAGCGAACGGTTCCTGTATCGGGCTCAAGATCGCCCATAATCACTTTAAATAGGGTAGTAGTAACTAAGTCATTTTCAGCGATGAAAGCGACTTTGTCGTCACGATTCAAGGTGAAAGAGATGTTATCTAAAATTTTCTTGCCGTCGATTGTTACACTAACGTTATCGACTTGCAGCAAATCATTACCGATTTCTCGCTCTGGTTTGAACTGCACGAATGGATAACGACGTGAAGAAGGCTGGATATCATCTAATGTAATCTTATCCAACATTTTTTTACGAGAAGTCGCTTGTTTTGATTTCGATGCATTGGCGCTGAAGCGAGCGATAAAATCTTGTAATTCTTTGATTTGTTCTTCTTTTTTAGCATTTTGCTGCGATTGCAATTTCGTTGCTAACTGACTTGATTCTAACCAGAAGTCATAGTTGCCGACATATAATTTGATTTTTCCGAAGTCTAAATCAGCCATGTGTGTACACACTTTGTTTAAGAAGTGGCGGTCATGGGATACGACGATTACGGTATTATCAAAGTTGATCAAGAATTCTTCTAACCAGTCGATCGATTGGATATCTAATCCATTCGTTGGCTCATCTAGCAATAGTACATCTGGTTTGCCAAAAAGCGATTGAGCTAAAAGGACCTTGATTTTTTGTCCAGCCGTCAATTCACTCATTTTTTGCTGATGAAGTTCTTCGGGAATATTTAACCCTTGCAATAGAACCGCTGCTTCTGGTTCAGCTTCCCAACCATCGAGTTCGGCAAATTCACCTTCTAGCTCTGCTGCACGAATACCATCTTCGTCAGAAAAATCTTCCTTCATATAAACAGCGTCTTTTTCTTGCATGACTTGGTATAATCGTTCGTGTCCCATGATGACTGTCTCAAGAACAGTGTACTCTTCAAAGTCAAAATGGTTTTGCTTCAACACAGCCATTCGTTCGTTTGGGCCTAAAGTAACTGAGCCGGTAGAAGGCTGGATATCGCCTGCTAAAATCTTTAGAAAGGTTGATTTACCGGCACCATTCGCACCAATCAACCCGTAACAATTGCCGGGAGTGAATTTAATATTTACATCATCAAATAGTTTACGGTCAGGGAACTGTAAACTAACGTCACTTACTGTAATCAATGATTTTCCTCGCTTTATCAGTATTGGCGTAAGGCCTCTCTGCATTATATCGGGGAACATCTGAAGTTTCAAGTCAACCTATAAGAATTTACTTGGGATTAAAAATAAGATAGACTGAGAAATTGAAGGGATGTGTCAGTATGATCGGGATCATTATCGCGACCCACGACCATTTAGCGGACAGTCTGTTAAAAACAGCGGAGTCCATCCTGGGTGAACAAAGCTGTGTAGAAACATTAAATATCCAGCCAGGAGCTACAGGTCTGCAGGAAAAAATTGAAAAATATGCCAAAGACTTATTAACGAAAGCTGATGAACTAGTCTGGCTGGTGGATATGTTTGGTGGTACGCCATTTCGCTATGCCAGCTATTGTGTAATGAATGATTCGCGACAGTCTTTAGTGACAGGAGTGAATTTACCCATGCTTCTACAGGCTTTGGTAAATCGCGAACTGTCGGCAGAAGAGCTGACAAAGCAATTAGAAGTGGAAGCCAAACAGACAATTCGGAGAATGTAAAAAAAGTGGTGATGCCAGATATCTTTGGCACCACCACTTTCACTTTTAATAAGAACCGCTGCCTTATTTCAATATTTCACGTAAAGTAGGCATATCGTGAACGTTATATTTTTCTTTGAAGGCATTGATTTGCTCTGTTGAAAATTTTTCTGGTTCTAATTCTAGAGCTTCGACGGGCAGAGGTCGTTCATCTTTGATTTTGACGTCGATTACGACTGGACGTTTGCTGGCTTTCGCTGCTGTGAAGGCAGGCTCTAATTGACTATATTCAGTAATCGTGAAGCCATCAGCACCTAATGCCTCACCAACTTTACCGAAGTCTGCGCCCTCTAGAAAGACACCAAATTTTTGTTGCTCTGTATCTTCTTGTTCAGCCTCAATAAAACCAAAAGCATCATTTGAAAAGACGACGTTGATAATTGGCAAATGGTATTTTACCTGAGTAATGATATCTTGCATCTGCATGGCAAAACCGCCGTCTCCGCTGAATGTAAAGACTTGTTTATCTGGATAAGTCAATTGTGCTGCAATACCGCCAGGGACACCATTGCCCATTGTTGCAAACCAGCCAGAGGTTGTAAATTGCTGGTCGCCATTCATTTCTAGATGACGAATAGCGTTCAGCGTAACATTCCCGACATCGGCAACGTAAACAGCATCTTGTTCCGCGATCCGATTGATTTCTTTGAAGACAGGTTCTGCACGTAATGGCGTTGAATCATCATTATAGAAGCTTTTACGCCAAGCATGCCAATTACGAATATTTTCCTGATTGGCTTCAAGCCATGCGTCTGCAGGTCGTTCTTTTCCAAGTTCGACCCAGCGGCGAAGAGCTGTTGCGCCATCCCCTAAAATAGAGTGATCGACATGGTGGCGACGACCAAATTTTGCTGCATCAATATCGACTTGGATGAACTTTGCTTCTGGATTGAAGAAATATCGGCCAAATGGGAAGTCGCTGCCGACAAACACAATCAAATCAGCATCAGCCAATGCTTCATTCGCAGGCTTAGTTGCCACACGAGCAGCGAAGCCTAAGAAGTTTTCATAGAGATCAGGGACAATTCCTTTAGCTAAGACAGCAGCTGCGACAGGCATTGAAAAATGTTCAGCAAAGGCTTTAATAGCATCGAATCCGCCACGGACACCTTGCCCAATATAAAGGACCGGTTGTTTCGCTGCTTCAATTAGAGGCAATGCGGCCTTCAGATCAGCTTCATCTGGAAGTACTACGCCAGTTTTATGGTTTTTCGCAGTGGCGATCTCTGCTTCTTCAATTTCTGCAAAACCCAAATCAACAGGGATGGTAACAACGGCTACTCCTTTTTGTTGATAAGCCGCTTTAATCGCTTCATCGATTACATGAGGCAAACTTTCAGGTGTCATTACCGTCCGGTTATACACACTGACGTCTGCAAACATTGGATTTTCATTTAACTCTTGAAAAGAATTATAGTTCATTGCAGTAGAAGCCACTTGCCCCAACAAAGCTAAAACAGGCACATGATCCATTTGAGCATCATAGAGCCCGTTAATTAAATGACTCGCACCAGGACCAGCTGAACCAAAAACAGCACCAATCTTACCAGTCAGTTTGGCATCTGCGGCAGCAGCCAAGGCGCCTGCCTCTTCGTGGCGCACTTGGATATATTTAACAGCTTCGCGTTCATGATATAAGGCATCCATTGTTGAGTTGAATGAACCGCCGGGAATACCATAAATATGATCGATTCCCCAAGCTTCTAAGACGTTGACCATTGCAACTCCTGCATTAATTTTTGTCATCTTCTCCACTCACTTTCTTTTTGTAAGTTTCCTACCTAAAAAGTATAACGCGTCTTAAAAAAACCAGCAAAGAAAGTGTCTCCAAAAGAAGTTTACAGGCATGCCTAAAACATGATAAAGTTATAGCAAATAAACGTTTTCAGGATACCAGTTCAAATTTGCGGGTTCCTTAAAGTAATTTCAATCATTTTAAGGTGTACTAGCAAATTTTTTTAGAAAGAAACATATTTAAAATAGAAAGTAGGAGGCTCTTATGATTGGATGGCTACTTGATTTAGCAGCTTGGCAGCAAGCGTTGGTGGGAACATTGTTCACCTGGGGAATGACTGCTTTAGGTGCTGCATTGGTTTTCTTTTTTAAAAATATCAATCGTAATGTATTGAACCTAATGTTAGGTTTCGCCTCTGGTGTAATGATTGCGGCGAGCTTTTGGTCATTATTGGATCCGGCGATTGCAGCTGCAGAAGAGAACGGTTCAATTCCTTGGTTAGTAGTCAGTCTCGGTTTTGGTTTAGGTGGATTATTTCTTTATATAGCAGATAAAACGATTCCTCACATGCACTTTGGACCGAACAAAGAAAAAGAAGGACTGCCCAGCCACTTGAAGCGGACGATTTTGCTGGTATTTTCGATTACCCTGCATAATATTCCGGAAGGCTTGGCGGTTGGTGTTGCTTTTGGTGCGGCAAATGAAGCAGCGAATCCAACAGCAGCAGTTTTAGCAGCAATTTCCGTCACGTTGGGGATCGGAATCCAAAACTTTCCAGAGGGTGCTGCTGTTTCGATTCCATTGCGACAGGAAGGCTTGAGCCGAACGAAATCTTTTCTATACGGACAGGCTTCAGGACTTGTAGAGCCGATCGCTGCTGTCGCAGGAGCGATCTTAGTAACGAGTGTACAACCCTTATTGCCGTATGCCTTATCTTTTGCTGCTGGAGCTATGATCTATGTAGTGGTAGAAGAATTGATTCCAGAGGCTCAAGCAACGACAGATAGTAAACATCATTTTGGGGTATTTGGGGCAATGTCAGGATTTATTATCATGATGATTCTCGATGTTGCGTTGGGATAAAGAAAAATCGCCGAAAGCAAAGCTTTCGACGATTTTTTTAATAGGTGCGTCCGCGACGTTTGGTCAACCAGTTGACCAAGAAGTAAGCAATTGCTAATGGAATCGCGATTCTAAAGAATAAGCCGATCAAACCAGATAAGATTGGACCAACAATACTTAAAATCAAACTAGCAACTAAGAAAAAGCCGACAACAGCTAAAATTCGTACAACCATAGGATATTCTTTCATCATTTTAGATTCCTTCTTTCCATTTGTTTTAACTTAAACATAGTTTAGCAAAATATTTTCACGCTTACGTCCAACTTAAGACGTATTTATTGGCAAATTATGCCTTTTTTTGTTTAATAAGAGTCGAGACAGCTACTTTTTAGTAAGCAACGAATGGAGTTAAGAAAAAATGTCAAAGTCACGAATTGAAGCTTTTACAGATGCGGTGATCGCTATTATTATGACTCTATTGGTATTAGAGTTACACGAACCAGGTGCTCCAACCTGGACGGCATTTTTAAATATGGAGCATAAATTTATTGTTTATCTGATCAGTTTTGTCAGCTTAGCGATTTATTGGAACAACCATCATCATCTTTTTCAACTAGTACGAAAAGTAGACGGCTGGGTATTGTGGGCTAATAATTTTCTAATATTAATGATGACACTCTTTCCATATGTCACTGCTTGGGTTGGGGATTACCCTTTTTCTTGGCCGCCGCAGGCATTATATGGCTTAGTGACATTAGGAACCGATTTCGCCTATTATCTATTGGTTCGAACACTGGTGCGGGCAAACGGTAAAGATTCTCAGGTTGGGCAATTATTTAGACATTATCCTAAATCCTATTTATCAATTGGCTTAGCGATCGTAGCACTGATCCTAGGAAAATTGATTGCCCCTATTGCGGTGTTAATCGTCAATGTTTTGATTTTATTGATGTGGTTCATCCCAGAAAAATCGATTGAGAAGATACTGTAAATAGGAATGATTTCAACACCTGCGAATTTTAATCGCAGGTGTATTTAATTTCAGTCGTCATGGAGCGCGCCCACTCAACCAATGGTTGACGAGGGCGATGATCAGCCCCATAAAGAGCGGAGCGAGGACATATCGAATCAGCTCGCTCAAGGTGCATCACCTCCTCTCAAAAGTGGAGGCTGGCGACAGACATGAGCGGGTAATACTTACGCAAAAAGTATTCAATTGTGAAAGGGCAGAAGTTGACTAAGCTATTCTAGCTTATGCGGCTGGCTATCTGGGTCATCCTTGTTTCGATTTTTCCTTCGCCGAAGCCAGGAAAGAAACCTTTTTCGTGTGGTTAGTTGTTCTGTTTCCTCAGGTTGTTCTGTTGCAGAAGGTGTAGGGACACTGACAGAAGGGTCATTATCATCGATTGTGTGCTTTAATCCACTTGTTTGATTTTTTAGTATTAATGAAGGGTGATTACTTCTTGCTTCTGCGGGTCCTTTCAATGCTTCTTCAAGCGCATTTCTTGAGGAATTGTACAAATAGTCATAGCTTCTTGTTGATCTAGTAGAAGCTGTTAGTGCTGGTTTTTCAGAGTTAATCGGAGTTTCCAGCTTTATTGAATCGGCAGTCGCAGGTTCCTTTTTCTTGGACTTCATTAAAGAGTCTGCCGTTGTCACCTCTTTATAAGTCTGTTTAGCTGCTGTTTTTTCTTGTTTATTAATTGATACTTTTTTCTCCTTCAGTTCTTTACTTGGAGTGGTCGAGTCATTGGCCACATCAAAAATATCGGTTTCGTACGTGGTGACGAACTTTGCTGTGACGACAGTATCAAATAGTTTTACGCCATTTTTTTCAAAAATATCCAATTGAGTCAGTAGTTCGCACGCTTCTTTGATCTGTTCAACAGGCAAATCGGCATTCACATTTTTATAGGTCCAGTCGTGTTCTTTGCCTAGACCATTGGTAAAGGTCGTGACTAAATCATGGGTCATTGTTCTGCATTCCTTTCATTCTTTTTTTTCTGCGTAGGTAGTTTTTTTATCAAGGTTCGTTAGTTTCTGCGGGACGAACTTTTGCAATAAGAGAACGGACAAGTGAGATGGCCTTTTCGCCAAAGTTACGGACAGGAAATACTCTTGCAGCTAATGAGCGCCATTCGGGTGCCATGAAGTAATCTTGAAAGTAATAAAAGAAACGCTTCATAGTGCGAGTGGCTTTGGTATTCATAAAAATCTCACGGACAAGATCCTTCAGAATGAAGGCAAACTCCTCCGCACCGAGTTGAAAACGCACGCGTAACGTTAAGATGTATTTGATCGTTAGGCTGCTATTTTGAGTTTGGTAATAGTATTCAGTAATTCGTTTCTCTAGTGTTTTTGGTGTTAAATTGAATAATTGTCGGCAAGTTAGTGTTTGTTCATTCATG
>NZ_JAFLVR010000045.1 GCF_017315985.1 Candidatus Enterococcus murrayae
CTAGTTTTTTATAAGACTATGATATTTATATTCGCATAAAATTCTCTTTTACCCTAAATAAAACAAGTAACAAAAACATCTTCTTTATAAACAAAGTAGATGCTTTTATTATAATATTACCAAATGATTTTCCGTCATTATTTGGCGTATTCCTACAATTAATATAAGTATGGATAACTTCAGCTCATCAAACAAAAAAGCATCGATCAAAATCAACAGATTTCAATCGATGCTTAAACTTTTAGCTAATAACTGTTACTGTTACAGAACGGCGTCCCCATTGGATACATTGTTCAACAGTTGGGAAATGGCAATCAATGATGTTCCCCTTGATCGCACCACCAGTATCTCCAGCAATGGCGATACCATATCCTGACACCTCTACCATTGAGCCTAGCGGGATAACACTTGGATCAACCGCGACAACTTGCGGATTTTGACGCAAATCAATGCCCATTGCGGTGAAGTACGTATTGACTGATTCAGCACATGAATAGCCAGTTGATTCCATCTGCATTGTCCGACCAGACGTTGTCGGTGTGCTTGGCTCAGCAGGTTTTACTGGTTCTTGTTTTGGCTGCTCACTTGTTTGTGTTGTTGTTGATTGCTGTGAGCTTGAAGCTGACGCAGCAGGTTTTGATGATTGTGCCGAAGCCTGTGAAGCAGCTTCATTTTTGGCTTTTTCTTCTGCCTGAGCAGCTGCGGCTTGTGCCGCTTTTTCTGCTTCTGCTGCTTTAGCGGCCTCTTTCGCTTCTTTTTCTGCTTTGGCCTTTTGGGCTTTTTCTGCAGCTTGTCTTGCTTTTTCTACTTCTTTATCTTGACTGATTTTCTCTAAGCTTGTTTTATTATTGGCTAGCTCTTGTTTTAAGTTCGCCATTTTATCATCCAGCTTAGTCGTCTCAGCTTCTAAACTTTGACTATCTTTTTTTAATTGGGCTTGTGTCTTTTCCTGTGTTGCTTTCAGCTCAGTTAACTTTTCTTTGGCTTCACCTAAGCTGGCAACTTTTGTTTTTTCCGCGTTTTGGATGACGGACATCGCAAACGCACGATTCAAAAATTCACCAAGATCTTTTGACTCTAACAATGCATTGATTGAACGATCCGTCATTCCGTTGACCTGTGCGTTTTTCATTCGTTCGCCGATCGCTTCTTTTCGCTGTTCGATTTTCTTCTCAGTGTCAGTAATCTCTGTCTTGGTTTTTTCTAGAGTTGCTTCATTCTCGCTGATTTTTATCCGAATGTCATTGACCTCTTGATACTTCTCGTTGACATCGTTCAATGCAATTTGCAACTCTCCGCTGATTTTGTCGCTTTGACGAGTGATCGCAGATTCTTTTTTGTCTAACTCATTCAGTGACTCTGCCTGTGCAAAGACTGGTAAAAGTACGTTAGCACCCAACATTAGCGTGGCAACGAACCCAAACATTTGCTTTCTCACTTAAAAGTCCACCTTTCTATTTACCCTTCGTTATTATACGAAAAAAAGAGGGCCTTTTTGTTTCAGAAGCATTACATTTCATTACAAAACAAAGCGCGTTTTAGTAACATTTGTTTTATTTTCTTTTTATTGCAGAAAAAAGATAGTCTCCTCAAGTATTAAAGGGACTATCTTTTTGTCATATTTTTGTAATATTATTTTCTTCGTAGCTCTTTCGCCAGTTGACGAATCTCCGTTAATGGACTTTTGATTTCCTTTGATTTCATATTTGGAAAGCTGTTCAAGAAACGGCGTTCTTGAAAATTCAGTTTTGGCAATTGTTTACGCCACTCTGGCTGCTCCTTGATTTCTGTCATCCAGCCTTGACGACGTTCTTCTGCAGCAACCTTTAATTCCCCAAGATCGGTTTGCAATTGTTCCTTTTTCTCTTGAATCGTCGTACTCATCTTGTTCATGGCTTGACGTAATGACGCTAGGTTGGCCAATGTAAACCCTAGATCAAAGCTAGTAACCATCAATAAAATCATTGGTAAAAATATGCCAAAACGTTGTTGCCAATTGAAGATTAACCCCATTAGATAAGGATTTAAGACACGAACGATAAAGATACAGGCAAGACCCCAAAAAATAGATACAGGTACAGCAACCCGCCCATTAATGTTCAATGGGACCTCTTTATAATCCCACAACGTCAGATGAAAAATCTTTTCTAATAGAAAACTTGTAAGATACTCTAATGCAGTTACTAGAATCAAAGCTAAGATAAACAGCAGCACGATATTCTGCTGATACGGTTCAATAAAATAGAGTACTCCAACGACCCCAAAACCGTAAATCGGTGTAATCGGTCCTAATAGAAATCCACGATAAACAAAATGCTTCGCTTTGATCGAACAGTAAATCGTCTCCCACAGCCAGCCAATAAATGAATAGCAAAAAAATAATAGCACAACAATCGTAAAAAGTTTTTCCATCTTCTCTCTCCCTTAATTAAGTTTAAGACTTGTGCCTAATTATTCCATGGATAGCAAAAAAATACCAGTTTCATGAGTATTCTTCCAACGTTTTAGTCATACAAAATTTCAGAAGTCATTTTTCTCTGCTGACTTTTCGCCGTTTATTTCCACTGCAACCAAAATAAACTACTAAACAAAGGTTCTTCTTATCTCTTAAATGGAAACAATAAATCAATAAAAACTTGTCTTTAGAACATTTTAGCCTTATGATTTTTATATAGAAAACGTTTTATTTATATGATTTCCTTCACTATATTCTTGTCATTCATCAAATAAAAAAATTATAGATATTCCCTTTTTATTAATAGGTTTCATCTTTTATCAAAATGGCTTATATGCTGCACAATAAGTTTTTCAAAGGAGGGGTGACGATGGATTTCCGCGGGGTTTTAGGAACGACCAACAAACGGCGACTACTGTTACTGGAGCATTTGTATTATCACCGAGACGGCCTATCTAGTGACCAATTACTAGACGAACTAGATTGTTCGTTGCCGATTTTATTAAATGACATCGAATTGATCAATTCAGACAGACCCAATTTTCAAATTATTAAAATAAAAGGTCTCTATCGCATTGTCATAGATAAGTCGATGAGCTTAGGAAATTTATATGCTAATTTTTTGAACATGTGTCCGGAATTTCAGATTATCGAAGAGCTCTTATACGAGGAGTGCGAAAATATCAATGAGCTCTCGAAAAAATTGTATTTGAGCTCCTCTAACACTCAACGCTATCTAAAAAAGATCAAACAAACCTTAACGGAAGCTGGAATGAAATTTTGTTATCGGCCCCTGCGAATAGAGGGTGATGAGGGTGAGATTCGAAACTTTTATTATCGTTTTTATAGTGAACGGCAAAGTGCTTTTGAAAGTACCCTACCAAAATTACCCTCCGCTCATTACCATATTATTGAACGGTATGTACAGGACTTTGTAGACATGAATGGCATCCATCAAAAATATATTTTCCAAAAACGGCTGATTTACAGCATGTATATCAGTTTTTGGCGAATTAAAAGCGGCCATACTTTTCCAAAGGAGCAGTTAAGGACTGAAAAGATCCTTCTACCGATGGCACTTTCCTATAAAATGCTGCAACAAGCCGTTAGAGATGGCGTAGATTTAGAGCTTACACCAGAAATGCTGCGGGACGCATTGTGGCTGACTTTTTCAGATTCTATCGTATTCAGTCTGCTCCATCGGGAAGTCGCTTTAGCAGAAAATCCTAAATATAGAAGACTGTTTATGCAGCATTATTCTTTAGCGGAAGAATTCAATCAATTACTAGGAAATCGTCTAACCAAATTGAATCGACTTGATTTGGCTACTGTACTGAACAATGATTTTTATCTATGTGAGCCAAATGGAAAATACATCGGAGTCTTATGGCGTAATCGCTCTGTTTTTCTCCAAGAAGTATCTAGCGTATACCGACGAGGAGTGCAAAAAGTTAGAGACCTCGTAGAACGTTTTGTCACCAAATACCATATGTATCAGGAAGAGGATTTCATTCAAAACTATGTTTATTTACTGGTCACGACCGAAGTAAATAGTCTAGAGTGGCTTGCTGAACAAGATCCCTTGTTAAAAGTCTTATTACTATCTGATTTGACGCCAACCGAAGAAAGCTTTCTTGCAAAACAGATTTCCGATACTATTTATGGCAATTTCGAAATCGTTCTTTTCGAGCAATTATCAGGTGGTACTCCCAATCTTTGGAAGGAACTAGATAATTACGACTGCTTAATCACAACAGGCGCTTCAAAAGGCTTGCCGGATGATTATCCTGTCGTAGTCATTGATCCCTTCTTAACGACGCAAAGCGCCCAATGGATCCAAGAAATGATCAGTAATCTCTCAAAACAGCGAGAACAAATCACAGCAGAATAACTACGAAAGAGCAGCAGAATTCCTTCTGTTGCTCTTTTGTTTGCCAAACAAGTCCCTCTGTTTCAAGATACCTTTCTCTCCGTTCATCAGGATATTCTTTTTAAGTATATGTTTCGGACTTGTTTGACAAATACGGTACAATAGAAGCAATCCTATTTTGCACATTATCTACTTTATATAATTGGAGGAACTTACATGTTTCAGCTTTTACGTTACGCTAAAGATTATCGGAAACAGATTATCCTTGGTCCTTTTTTTAAATTCTTAGAAGCAGTCTTTGAACTGATTCTGCCTCTCTTTATGGCGCGATTGGTCGATGAAGGGATTGCTCGCCATGATCAAGGAAAGGTGATTGAGATGACTGTCGCCATGTTAGGTCTATCGATCGTCGGGCTGCTCTGTGCTCTGATCTGTCAGTACTATGCATCAATCGCCTCACAAGGGTTCGGAACAGTCTTACGAAATCGTTTGATGGAAAAAATTAACAGCTTTTCCCATAACGAGTTGAATCGGTTTGGCACGGATACCCTGATTACTCGTATGACCAATGACATCAACCAAATGCAAGGAGCTCTGGCGATGTTGATCCGTCTAGTTGTTCGCGCTCCCTTCTTGAGTATCGGTTCAGTCATCATGGCTTTTTATATTGATTGGCAGATGGGTTTGATTTTCTTGATCCTATTACCGCTTTTTTGTCTGGTTCTTTTTTTGATTATTCATTATTCTGTCCCGCTGTATAAAAAAATCCAACAAATGCTAGATCAGTTGAACCAATTAGTTACACAAAATTTGAGTGGTGTTCGTGTCATTCGTGCATTTGCTCGGACAAAGACCGAAACCAACCATTTTAAGAATGAAGCTGAAACCATTTCCCGTTTAAATCAGCGAGTAGCAAATATTTCAGCCCTTCTATCCCCTAGTACAACACTCATTATGAATGCTGGTGTTGCAGCGCTGCTTTATTTCGGCGGATTTAAGGTCAATATCGGTTATTTAGAGCAAGGACAAGTGTTGGCCTTGATCAATTATATGAATCAAATGCTTTTAGCTTTGATCGTTGTTTCAAACTTAGTCGTACTCTTCACCCGAGCGGCAGCATCTGCGAATCGGATCAACGAAGTGTTTGCGACAGATACGATCCTAATTGACGAAGGTACAATTCAGCAGACAGACGAACAGGCCCCTTTGATCGATTTTAATAAGGTGGATTTTCGTTATACAGAAAAGTCCGGACTCGCTTTGCAGGATATTTCTTTTGCTTTAGCCGAAAATAAAATTCTTGGTATCACAGGTGCAACGGGTAGTGGAAAATCTACGTTGATCAGTCTGATTCCACGGTTTTATGATGCCTCTAAAGGAAGCGTCAGCTTTGCCGGTAGTGATGTCAAAGACTGGGAATTAGAACGGTTGCGTTCTGAGATCTCCCTTGTCCCGCAAACTGCCGTACTATTCAGCGGAACAATTCGCGAAAACCTGCAATGGGGCAAAGCTGACGCAACCGACGGTGAATGCTGGCAAGCCCTAACAATCGCACAGGCTAGTGAATTTGTCGAAACTTTGCCAAAGGGGTTAGATACGCCGATCTTGGAAAATGGGAAAAACTTTTCTGGGGGACAACGCCAGCGCTTGACCATTGCTCGTGCATTGATTCGTAAACCGAAATTGCTGATCTTGGACGACTCTTTGTCAGCCTTGGATTATCAAACAGACCTCGATTTACGCCAAGCATTAAAACGCGATCTAGATTGCAGTGTCATTATTATTTCCCAACGCTTGCGCTCGATCCAAGACGCCGAAACGATCTTATTGATGGATAACGGGAAAATTGCGGCTCAAGGAAAACACGACATCCTTCTGCAGGAATCCAAGCTTTATCAAGAGCTGGTCGAATCTCAAGAGGAAGGCGGGACGACCCAATGATCAAGAAAAAGAATTTTTTCCGTTCACTAAAACTGTTTATTCCTTACCTAGCCGCATATCCGAAAGAATTGATTGCCGCGATCATTTTAGGTATCGCTAGTGGGATCACTTCGGTAATGATGACATACTACATCGGTGTAGCTGTCGATCAAATGGTCAATCAGGGAGCCGTTGATTTTACTCGTCTTTTCCAAATTCTGCAGCTGTTTATTGGTATCTTTTTGGTCACAGTTATTAGCCAATATTTCATTCAACGTTTAGGTAATACCGTAGCTTTTGACTCAGTCGCCAAATTACGGGAAGAAACCTTTACCCATCTGAATAAATTACCGCTGAGCTATTACGATCAAAGCTCCAAAGGTGATATCGTTAGTCGCTTTACCAACGATATGGATAATATTTCCACCGCCATATCTGCAGTCTTTAATCAGGTGTTTTCTGGAATGACCGTCGTTTTAGTGGCATTAGTTTTTATGCTGTATCTCAGCCCAATGCTCACATTAGTCGTTTTGGTGGCGACACCGATCATCTTTTTGCTCACTTATGTCGTGGCTCGTACTTCTCAGCAATACTTTACCAGCCAGCAGCAGCTAGTCGGCTCGATCTCCGGCTTCATCACCGAGATGGTGGGAAATCAGAAAATCGTCAAGGCTTTCCAACGAGAAAGTCAAAACCAAACAAATTTTGAAGCGTTAAATCAAGAGCTTTATGTTCGTGGGCAAAAAGCGCAATTTGCTTCTTCTCTAACGAATCCCTCGTCGCGTTTTGTTGATCACTTGGCTTACTTAATGGTAGGGCTTGTGGGTGGTTTGTTAGCCTTAAACTCTGATAGTGGTGTAACAATCGGGATTATTTCCAGCTTCACGATTTATTCCAGCCAGTTCACCAAACCATTCATTGAACTTTCCGGGATTACGATCCAGATTCAAACAGCGATCGCCGGTCTCGATCGGTCCTTTGAATTGCTGAAAGAGCCGATTGAGCAGGCGGATGATCCAGATGCGATCACGTTGACCGAGACAAAAGGAAAAGTCATTTTTGAGCACGTTGATTTTTCCTATCAAAAAGATCAACGTTTGATTGAAAACTTTAATTTGACCGTCGAACCTGGAGAGACCATCGCCATCGTCGGAAAAACTGGTGCTGGAAAATCCACGCTAGTGAATCTTTTGATGCGTTTTTATGAAGTCGATCAAGGAAAGATTACGATTGATGGTACAGACATTCGCCATCTGACTCGCGATAGTCTGCGGCAACAATTCGGGATGGTATTGCAAGAAACATGGCTGATGGACAGCAGCCTGCGTGCAAATTTACGTTATGGCCGAAAAACAGCAACCGATGAAGAAATCTATACGGCACTAAAAGATGCGTATATGTATGATTTCGTCCTGCGGTTGCCGGATAAATTAGATACGATTGTAGGTGAAGCTGGGATCAAGCTTTCTGACGGGCAACGCCAATTATTGACGATCGCTCGAACTATGATCAGTCAGCCGTCTATGCTGATCCTTGACGAAGCCACCAGCTCCGTTGATACATTAACTGAGAAAAAAATCCAAAATGCGTTTCTGGCGATGATGAAAAACCATACAAGCTTCGTGATCGCCCACCGATTATCAACGATCCAAAACGCGGATCAAATATTGGTATTGGATCATGGAAGTATAGTTGAGATCGGCAGCCATCAAGAGTTGCTGCAGAAAAACGGATTTTATAAGAAACTATATGAAGCACAGTTTTCGAAAAGCTAAATTTCGATCACATAAAAAGCTACGGAAGCCCCTTTCTTAGAAAGACTTTCGTAGCTTTTTGCACCGCAGTCCTAAGCAAGCGAGATACTATGAACGTACAAAAATGATTCTTAAAATCATTCCTTTACACTCAAATTCAAGTATAACTCCTGCAAAGTAGTCGCTGTCCTTTTTATATCATACCCGTGCTGTCTCAATATTTCAGCTTGAGTATTTCTAGGATAATTAGTGCTAATAGAATGTTTAATCGTTTCCAACCACTGCTGTTTATCGGTGATATCACAAAAGGATATCGATCCTGTCAGATCAGCATCTGACGTGACTTTATCGGATACAACGCTCCTAAGTCCAGTCGCCTGACTTTCAATTAGCGCTAAAGGTAGTCCCTCGTATAATGAAGGAAATAAAAATAGGTCCATAGCCATCATATATTCATTGATATTCGACTTTTTATTTAAGAAAAGAATGTCGTCTTGTAGACCTTTTTCGTTAACATATAATTGGTTTTCCTCTAACAATGGGCCGGAACCTAGAAAAATCAATTTGGTATTTGGGTGAAATTTCAGTATTTCAGGAAATAACTCTATCAAAAAACGTTGATTCTTGACTGCCGCAAAACGACCCACATGGCCTAAAAGAAATGTATCATTCACATTCAATTCCGTACGGATCTTCTCACGGCTTTTTTCATCAAACCGGAATTTGCCAAGATCTATTCCATTGCTCAATGTCTGATAGTCTGTGGATCGTATCGCCTTTTTCCCATACATCCATTTTCCCGCTTCATCGCTGCAGCCAAACATAAAATCGCTCAAGTTTCTTGTAAAGTAGTTGCTTAGTCCCTTCACTTTTTGTCTAATCCCATGCCCATTTGAAGTACTGTGACTGTGACTAATTGTCATTAAGCCATTTTTACGCGCTACATAAAAAATGATGGGTGTGGTCGTTCGGATGTGACTATGAATGATTTTATACTCCGGATGCTTAGAAAAAAATAGCTGCCACCATTTTTTATAGCTTAAAAGATGTTTCTTTTTAAAATTAGGTGCTTGGAAGATTCGACCACCTGATTGCTCGACTTCTTCAACATACATCCCTTTTTTGGCTCCATGAACAATAAAATCAAATTGGACTTTTTCTCTATCCATTTGGCGGTAGACATTCATAATGAACGTTTCCGCACCACCGACATCAAGACGATTGACTACTTGCAAAATTCTTACTGGCTTACTCATTTTATCAGCCTTTCAAAAGAAAAAATCTTATAAAACAAATGGCGTGTTTCACGTCTGGTCATTTTTATACCAGTGCAACGCTTTTTCTAGTCCCTCCTCAAAAGTTATGGTTGGTCGATAACCAAGCTCGTTTTCTGCTAACCCAATATCTGCAAAAGAATGTTTAATATCTCCTGCTCTATCTGGACCATGCTTGATCTCTATATCTCCACAGCCTAATTTCTGTTGGAGCAACTCAACTAATTGGTTCAAGGTTACCTGACCTTTAGATGCAATATTATAAGCTTTTCCAGCGGTTTTCTCTGATGACAAGGCAGCTAGAATATTGGCTTCCACAACATTATCAATATAAGTAAAATCGCGTGACTGCATCCCGTCACCGTTAATTATTGGCGCTTCATTTCTTAAAAAAGCCTCGATAAATTTTGGGATAACAGCCGCATAGGGACCATTAGGATTTTGGCGCTTACCAAAAACATTGAAATACCTTAGTCCAACAGTAGGAAGTTCATAAATATCCGCATACAATTTACCGTATAGTTCATTGGCTTTTTTCGTTAGAGCATAAGGAGAAAGAACATTTCCTTCTTCTCCTTCTTTTTTAGGCAATGCAGAACTGTCTCCATAAACAGAAGAACTAGAGGCATAAACAAATTTTTTCACCCTTTGTTTTGAACTGGCCTCCAGCATATTTAGTGTTCCTTGTATATTCACCGTTTCATAAAGCAACGGATATTTCATACTTCTTGGGACGCTCCCCGAAGCAGCTTGGTGAAGGACATAATCGATTCCTGTTACTGCTTCTAAACAAGTATCGTAATCTACAATTGAGCCCTCGATAAACTCAAAATTTTCTTTGTCCAATAGGTGTTCAATATTTTCTATTTTCCCGGTGGATAAATCATCTAAGCAATGGACGCTAGCACCACTTTCGACGAGCCTCTCACATAAATTACTACCAATAAAACCTGCGCCTCCTGTAACCAAGAATCGTGAGTCTCTCAAAATCTTTGTATCAATCATGACGGGTTCCTTTCTTAACACGAAAACTTCTATTAAAACACAAATTAAAAAGCTTTTTTTTATCTTGAGGAAAAAAACAAAAACTAAGAGCAATAAACAATAAGCTATTGAAGATGAAAACAATCAACGCTAAAACAAACCATATATGTAATTGATCAGTATGGATCATAAATCGAGAAACAATAACGATCGACAATCCTCCTACTATTGTATACAAAATGAATTGTAGGAGTTGTTTTCTCCACAACCCCTTAAAATAGAATCGCTCGAAGAAGACGATCACCTTTACCAAATGATAGATTGAACCCAATAAGGTACCAAGAGCCAATCCAGCCATCCCCCAAAAACGTAAAAAAATCGCCGAGCAAAGAATATTGATCCCTACTTCAACAAACGCATACCGTTTGGTCTCTTTGTAGCGTCCATTTGCAAAAATAAGATTCATAAATGGCAATCGAATAAAATAAACTAGTTGTGCCACGGTGATCAATACCATGAACGACGGATTTAAATACCCTCTACTAGCCGCCTGTCGAACATAGATTTCCAAAAAGACTGTGATTACTTCGATGGTAGTCGTCATAAAAATGAAAACTGCCGCAGTATACCAAAACTGATAAAAGGAGAAGTATTTTTTTAGACGTTCCATCTGATTTGTCGAAAGTAGTTCCCCAAAAAAAGATTCTGATCCGTTTATAAAAATGGACAATAGTTTACTCAATATATTTAAAATCATCATGTAGACAGAATAGACAGATACTTCCTTTGCTGAGAAAAAGATCGTCAACAAAAATATATCGATAGTATTACGAGACATGTTAGCAATATGATGACCTAATCCATCCCACTTCTGCTTTAAGAAGTCTGTTTCAGACTTTACGTGATAGTCAATTTCATATTTTTTTCGAACATAATACGAAAGAATAAAAGGATTAAGCAAAAAAACAAGAGCGCTAAATAGCTTCATTTCTACAATTGAACGGTGTCCGTAAATCATTATCATCGATACAATCAAATTCATAATCACTATCATACTCTGTAAAATATTATAAAAAGCATGCTTTTTATCTGCTAGTATGAGCAACCTATTTACTAACCCGGAATAGTATTCCGCAAAAAGTGACAGGCTTAAAATAAGCGTCAAGAAAAAAAGGGTTTTAGCGTCAATAGATGTATCGGTAATCTTTGGGAAAACAACAGAAAGACAGATACTATAAACCAAAAAGACATAGGCTATTTTTCGAAAGAAGTGTCTTGCATTTACTAAAATAGCAGATACCTTTTTCCAGTCTTGCTGTGCCAAAGGTGAATAGATCTCCGCTTTTACCACCCCACCCATTCCAGAGTCCAGTAGTGTGATATAGCTTAAAAAACTAGTGATCGAAACAACGACACCATTGATTTCAGATCCATAATGGTTAATGATCAAGCCTGGCAGGATCAAGCCGCTAATCATGGTAGCCACTTGCCAAATCAATGCTGTGCTGATATTTCTAAGAGCTATTTTTTTATACATATTCTTTATTCCTTCGCTTTTGAAACTCTAAGACTAAATAACAGCTGACTAAAGCCAATTTTACCTGTGAAAAACGATCATAATAAGTGGTTTGCGCGACTTCATTTACAATCAGCGAAATCATGGTGAATAGCATGATTGAATACAAACTATCTTTCTTTTTCACTTTAAGTAACATAAGACAATTGACCAAGTATGTAAAATAATACAAAGCAAAACCGATAATTCCATTATTTGAAAGTATTTCTACGTAATTATTATGTGCATTGTATCCTGCTATTTCTCGTAGTGCGTCCACTCCGTTACCAAAAAAAGGATGCTCTGAAAAAAGCCTTAGCCCTTCTTCTAACAGAAGTTTCCGATGATTCATCGATCCTTCACTTGTTCCTTCCCCATTTAGCAGCAAAAATGCCTGCATCATTCGGTGGCGACTCAAGCTAAAGGCCTCTAAATGGAAAAACAGAAATAGAACTATTGAGATCATACTGATAAAGACAACTGCTCTTTTGAGGGTCAGCTTCGGAACAATTTCTATCAGGAACAGAATCATCGCACCTACAAATAAAGTCAGGTAAGTCATTCTAGAACCAGATAGAAACGCAAAATAGCCGCAAAATAGAGCACTGGCTAATAGAAAAAGTACCAGTGAATACCTTTTTTGGTCCAAATTTTCAAAAATCAGAAAGACCGCGACACAAGCTGCATAAGAACAAACGATACCAATAAAATTCGGATTTGTCAGAGTATGACCGATACGCATTTCTGAGGCAGCATCTTGGGCCAATTTTGCAAAACTAAAATCATAGTAAGAAAAAATAATAATAGAAAATATGACAGCTCCAATGATCATGCCATAAAAGGCTTTTTTTAATTGTTCTCTTGTTTCGACTACGTTAATTATTAGAAATACAATAATCAAACAAGTAAAGAGATCGTATAAAAAACCTAAAGTTCGGGTATTTCTTACAAAAATTGATTCAATGGCACAATACAGAAAGAAAAGTCCGTAGCTGACAAAAAAATAATTCATTTCAGCCCATCCCTTTTTCAAGATGAATACTGCACTAAAAAATATAAAGCCATATAGAAAATAGCTTTGTAAGAATTGATAGGCATTCGCAATCTGCAATGAAAGTAGAGAAATCAAATATAAATAGAATATCTTATATGAAAAATCTTCCTTCTGTAAATTCATCTTCATTCCCTAATAGTATCCTGTATATACAGAATTTCTTGCACCATTATAGATCATTCCTAATAAATTACTGCCAGAAAGCCGAAGTAGGTTAAATGTCTTTTTCAATGCTTTTTTCTTGGTGACATTTTCCCTTACTACGATCAATGTCCCATCCACTTTTGCTGATAGGATTTGGGCATCACTAACCGCAGTCATTGGTGTAGTATCGATCATCACAAGATCAAACTGATCTTTTGCAAATAAAAGGAAGTCGTCCATCTTACTTGAATCCAACAAAGTTGCTGGATCACTCTTTAGACTACCGCTGGTAGTTACACTTAATCCATTGATTGCAGTTTCTTGGATTGCTTTTTCTATATCTTGAGTTTCTCCATTTAGCCAGTTTGATAATCCACATTCATTTGTTACTTGAAAAGTTGTATGGATACTTGGATTACGCAAATCACCATCCACTAATAGCACGTTCTTTCCACTTTCGGCATATAACGTAGCAAGATTCGCAGCAACTGTTGATTTTCCTTCATTCATTTCTGCTGAAGAAAAAAGAATCGTTGCGATCTCTTGTCGCTCAGTAATATAATTCAAACTGGCACGGATAGAACGCATTTGTTCCACTACCAACGACTGTTTAGCAAAAAGAGTCATTAGGGGAATCTCTTTATTCGTCATTAAACTACCTCTTCTTTATTTTTCTCTTATATGAATGGATTTCTCCAATTTCAATCGACTAATTCTTTGCCGAGTTCTTTTATCAATTTTTCCGACACTGCCTAAAGGAACGATATTAAACGTTTCTTCAATATAATAATCACTCTTAACCGTTCCATTGAAGAAATCCTTAATCAGAGCAATAATCACCATCACTACAAACCCCAACACAAGACCAAAAGCACTCGCTAATTTCAAATTAGGCGAGATTTTTCTAGTATCTTCTCCAGCAGGCGAAACAATCGCGATCGAGTCATTTTTCAGTATCTCTTTTGCCTCTCGTTGAAAAACTTCTGCCGTTTTATTCGCGATCGTTTCGGCCTTCGGTGCTGTATCTGCTGTCGCTTGAATAGCAAATACCTGTGAATTAGGTGATTGCTTTACTTCAATACTGCCTCTTAGCTGGCCAATCGAGTAATTTCTATTTCCTAATTCATCAGCAACTTTTCCCAAAACGATCGTACTTTTGGTGAAATCCTTGAACGTCGTTACCGATAAAATATTGGCATTAATTTCATTTGTACTGGTCACATTAGGTACTCCCACTAATTGTGATGAAGCGGAATACTCGGGTTTTACCAATAGAGCACTTCCCATCACAACAATCCCTGTGAATAGAAATGTCCCTATAAGAAGAAGAAATTTTTCTTTTTTTAAAATTTCTAAAAGCTCTCTTAGATTTATTTGATATCGCATGAAATTTCTCCTTATCTAACAAATAAACGTTCAATTTTTTGAATATACTGATCCCAGTTTTGGTGACTGACACTATCTTTTACTCGTTCTGAAGAGAAAGAATGTTGACTCTCTTCTTTAATTGCTTCTATATAACAAGCCATTTCGTTATCGGCAATTAGCCGCCCTCTTACTGGTTCAGTCAATATTTCCTTAATTGCCCCTGGCACATCAAAAGCGATAACTCTTAACCCAGCAGACAATGCTTCCATAATGACATTAGGATAAGAATCATATTCCGAAGCTACTAATAGTAGATCTGATTCATTATAATAATTTGTAGGATCCTCAACTTCACCCAAAAGAGTTACTCTGTCCGCTAGATTCATTTTGTGAATAGCAGATGTAAGTTCCTCTCTTTCAGGCCCATCTCCAATAATAGTCAGCTGGTATTGATTATCTAACCTACTCATGACATCTAATAAAAGCTGTGTCCGTTTAAGTGGAACCAGTCTTCCCACTGATAGTAGCTTAATTTGATCGCTTGTTTTATCCGACTTCGTGCTTGTTTGTTTGTCTAGTATTTTGTTCACGGGATTAGGCAGCACAATAAGTTTTTGGACGTTTAATTGAAATAAAGAAATCAATTCATCCTTCATAAATTGTGATTGAACGATTATCTTATCTAATCTAGAAATGAACAATTTGTACCATAAGACAATGATTTTTTTCATCAAAAAATGGTTCTTTTCAAGTAATTTTGAATGGACCGTTGTCTCGCGACCTATGTAAAGACAATCTTTGTAAAACAGTGCAACGATCCCTGTGAGAATATTCGCATTGATGACTGCTGAAAAAACAATATCTGGTTTTATTGAACCGATTTTTTTATAAAGATTGATTACCTTTGCAACTCTATTTTTTGCACTCAGTTCTTCAATCGTGATTTCTTGATCCAGTGCATTCAACAAACTTCCTGTTTTTTCAAACAAAATTAAATGCACTGAGTATCTCCGCTTATCTAGTCGATTCATAATATTTAGTGCATTTTTTTCTGCCCCACCCATTCTTAGGCTAGGCAATACAAAAATGATTTTTTTCTTTTTCATTTTACTAATATCTTTCTTCGAAATTCTCAAAGTCGCCAATATTCCACATCAGCTGCCGTCATTGTTTGTCTATCTAAGATCCCTTTTACGTCAAAAATGATTTTTGTTGTAGTTAAACGATCCAACCAATAATCAAAAGGTTTATTTTGGAAAACAGCATGATCAACAGCAAGTATCAAAACATCCAGATTATTCATTTCGGTTTCATCAACCAGCTCAATATCGTAATCCCGCTTAACCTCTTCAGAATCAGCCTCAGGATCATAAACAAGCGGATCAAGAGAATATTCCTTTAGTTCTTCAACGATATCGATTATTTTGGTATTCCTTGTATCTGAGCAGTTGGGCTTAAATGTTATACCAAAGACACCTATTTTCGCATCACTAAAATTTTTATTCTTCTTAATGAGTACCTTCACTGCTTCTTGTGCGATCATCTTTCCTAAATTATCATTGATCTTTCGTCCAGCTAAAATTACATCGGATTGGTATCCATACTGTTCTGCTCTATGCGTTAAATAATAGGGATCTACTCCGATGCAATGTCCGCCAACTAAACCTGGTGAAAAATCAAGAAAATTCCATTTCGTTTTAGCAGCTTCCAAAACCTCTTTAGTATCAATTTCCATACGATGAAAGATAAGCGATAATTCATTCATGAATGCAATATTGATGTCTCGTTGTGCATTTTCAATAATTTTGGCAGCCTCAGCAACCTTGATCGAGGCTGTTTTAAATACGCCAGCTTTGATCACCCATTCGTATACTTCAGCTATTATTTCTAAAGATTCATCATCAGAGCCAGAAACTAGCTTAGTAATTTCTTTTAAACGATGACCTTTGTCTCCTGGGTTGATTCGTTCAGGAGAATACCCGACTTTGAAATCTTTGCCAAAGCTGAGTCCAGAACATTGCTCAAGAATAGGAATACAGATTTCCTCTGTCAATCCCGGGTAAACAGTTGATTCAAACACCACAATTGAACCCTTTTTTAGATTCCTACCGACAATTTCAGTAGCTGATTTCAAAGGTGTCAGATTTGGGGACTTATCCTTATTGATTGGAGTAGGTACTGCCACTACATGAAATTGGGCTTCTGACAATCGTATTTCATCTGATGTGAACATTATAGAACTTTGTCTGATACAGTCATCACCGACTTCGTTTGTCACATCGATCCCATGTTGATACTGTTCAATCTTACTTTTGTTCACATCAAACCCAATAACCTTTAGATGCTTAGCAAATTCTAATGCTACTGGCAACCCTACATAACCCAAGCCGACAACAGAAAGTGCGACTTCCTTTTTTTTAAGCTTCTGAACCAAATTCTTCATAATTTTCCTCATCATAATCGCTTCTTAATTGTACGTATTTCTGGATAATTTCCAGATATTTCTCTACCACAATCTTTCGATCAAACTTTCTTTCAATATAGTTTCTTCCAGAGTTTCCCATCTCTTCCAATTCATCCTTATCAACTGCAAGGATGTTCGTTACTGCTTTCATTAGACGAACGGTATCTCTAACAGGAACAACGTAGCCAGATACCCCTTCGTGAACAATTTCTTTGCAGCCTGCTATATCACTAGTAATAATTGGTCTGCCTATGGCTGCTGCCTCAAGTAAGGTGTTAGACATTCCTTCGTGATAAGAGGGAGATACCACAATATCCATCGTTTGAATAAAACTCGCGACATCGTCAATTTCACCATGATAGGTAATACTTCCTTGTTCGACATGGGAAGTGATTGTCTCTTGATATTCCTCTCCCATGGGTCCAGCTACATGAAAGCTAACTATCCCTTTTGTTGTCCCAATCTTTTGTGCAACATCAAGAAACTCATCGATTCCTTTATCTTTGATCACACGTGAAAGAAATAGTACCTTCGTTGTCTTGCGTTCAACTAAGGGGGTTAGTGGAAATTCATCAAAATTTATTCCCGAGCCTGGTAAAACAGAATGAGTTCCACTAAGGATACGATGCTCTTCAAAATAATTTCTGTTGCTCTCATTTTGGAAAAAAATATGACTAACATTCCTAAAAGAGATACGGTACATTGCTAAAAGAAGTTTTTCTAATTTTTTACTCTTAGAAAAACCTTCCCCCAAGCCTGTGATATTCGCAATAAAAGGAATTCTCAAACATCTCGCAGCTAAATTCCCATAAATATTGAGTTTGATTGTATAGCTTAAAACAATATCCGGCTTTATTTTAAAAATCATATACATTAAGCGAGCAAATAGAATTAATTCTTTGAAAGGATTCTTTCCTCGACCATCAAAAGATATATGATTCAAGCTGACTCCTTTAGTCTTAAAAGCATCGAGTTCCTTTCCATATGGACAAATCAACTCTACTTTGTAGCCTTGATTTATTAGTTCAAAGACCAATTCTTTTCTTAAACGATAAGTATATTTTGCTTGATTAGAAAGCAATAAAATTTTTTTCATGACATCTCTCCCAACTCATTTGCATACAAGCAACTTCAGCTATATCAATAAATAACGAATAGAAAATCATATATTTTATAAAAAAAGCCCATGAAGGCTTCAGTAAAATTTTATTCTCTAATTTTTTATTTTCAATAAAATTATATAAATTACTCTTGCTCATATTTCTATGGATCAAAACCAACAGCATATCAATAATAC
>NZ_JAFLVR010000046.1 GCF_017315985.1 Candidatus Enterococcus murrayae
ACAAAATACATTCTTAAACAAAAAAGATTACAGACTTACATTGTTTTCCAAAAAATATAGGACATGAAGTTCTTTTGCTTTTTTAGATTGAATAGATAACGAAATATGATTTCCAAATTAGTTTAGTAATGCAATCTAGAAGAGAATTTTTTTATTACTTCGAGTAAAAATACACCATTGTATTATAGTTGCCACAAATTCATTCTCATTAAACTATTTTCTAAACATCATCAAAATAAAAAATTTTTTCTTTTTTTTATTTATCCAAATTAGATTTATTTTTAGTTGATTTATAAATGAAAAACAACAACAACCCAAAAATTATGCTATATCCAACATAGTTATAAATACTATTCTCATGCATTCCTGTACTCGGAAGTTTGGACTTAGTAGTATCAATTTTTTTCGTAGTATTATTACTCAAATTTCTATTTGAATTGAGTTTATTATCGTTTGCTGAATTAGAAGATTTATCAGACTTGTTATCATTTTCTGGATTTGAACCAGTTTCAGGTTTATTTTCCGAATTAGATTCAGGCTTCTCTTCAGGTTTAATACTATTATCCTCTGTTTTTTTCCAAACTGGATATAAGTCAAGATTCTTAATCATTTCGATATCTTCACCTGGTTTGAAGTCAACTTTCGAGCTTTTCTTCTCTTCCGACCAACCAACAAAATCATAACCGTCTTTTTTCAATGTTTTCCCATCCAATATAGTTGCATTCATTCCTAGAGTATAGATATTGGGATCAATCGGAACTTTACCACTAGTCGAATCATCTTTATGATAGGTTATAGTGTATTGTTCATTGTCAATATACTTTTCTGACCAAAGAACACTAGGTAATTTAGTTGTCAGTATAAACCAATTAGTAGATGCAACAGATGGTTTGCTAATTAATTGTCTTCCAGGATCTGCTTCTGCTACATATAGAAAAGAACCATTATCATTTTGCTGTTTAATGGATTCATTTATTATATCGGCTGCTTCTTTTGAATCTCCATTTATTCGTTTTGCAAAACTAACCCCAAAAGTACCTTCGTACCATATTGGAAGTACTGTTGAATTCAATTTAGGTGTGTAACCATAGGTCACGCCTTTGTCTACTTTAAAAATTTCTGTATATTTTAACGCTGATTGCGCCTTTTCGGTTTCACCAATAGCATTTAAAAAAATAGATCCCCAACTATTAACGTCTAATGCTTTTGCAGGATCATTTAAGCCTTGGTTAAATCTTTGCTCTTCTTCATTCCATAGTTTATCAAGAATTACTTGTGCTAAGTTCTCTGCTTCAGTTAGATATTTTGCGTCAATGACTCTCCCAGCTCTTTCAAATACATGCCATAAGTCTGTATTGTGCTCGGTAGAAGCCCATTCAATTTTCACCAATTCGCCTTCTACATTACGATATCCTCCTGTGTATAAGCCTTGCCCCTCACCTTCGTTGATTTTCATTGTTGATAGAAAATCTAAGTTATTCTTAATCATTGAAAGCACATCAAAACTGTCTTTATTTCCACTAGAAAAGTTTGAAGAGTTCCCAAACTGTTCATAATAGCGAATCATCGCATAGGTAATAAATGCATTTCCTCCAACCCATATACTAGACTTTACATCTGCTTGTTGAAATTGGAATGAATGAGCGGGAAATGCTCCTTGATTATCTCCAGATTGAATTTGAGTCAAACTTAAACCATTAATTAATCTATTAGCTAGCTGTTCATCCTTATTTCCAACTGCAGTTAACAATGTTGTCGCTTGATCATATAAATATGAAATGTACTTTCTTCCTGTTGAATATTCTGGATCAGAAATATCATATTCATACGACCGGACAAGACCGGATAGCTCTGGTTTAAAGTATTCTGCTAATACTTTATTAGTAGATGTATTAACAATTCTATACATCTTTTCTCCAGTTCTCGTTTTTGATGTCCATTTATCTCCTACATATACTTTATCTGTAGCAATTTCATATTCTGAAGAAGTGACTGCAATCGATTGAAATTCTAAATCTTTGTAATAACTTTCACCAGGCCAACTTGTCCCTATTTGTTCCTCTTCTGGAATTTGATAAAGATAAAAAACCCACGTTCCTACTCTGGAATCAGGTATTCCACTTAAATCTATCGACCATGTACCATCAGCGTTTACTTCTCCTGGAACGGCTAATTTTGATTGATCATATTCCGTGCTTCCCACCTTCAGGAATGCTTTTACTGCATATTTCCCTTCTGCCTGGGCTTTCATAGTTCCTGTAACTGTACCTCGATATTGATCTGGAAAAATAATTGGTGAATCAATCGTTACAGGAACAGCATAATCTGGTGCCCAGCTTGCTCCTTCTTTCATTCCCGTATCAACATTATATAGACCAAACCGCCACGAGCCACTCCTTGTTTCTGGAACACTGGATAGGTCCAGTTCCCATGTGCCATCTTGATTCATTACAGATGGTGACACTTTATCAGATTGGTCATATTCTGTGTTTCCTACTTTTAAGAACGCTTTTACCTCATAGTTTCCAACTAAGCTTTCTTTGGTTCCTCCGTGCACTGATCCACGATAATCATCTGTAATCTCTTCAGGATAGTTCACGTCAATTAGCGTTGCTTGATCTGCATATCTTCCTTCACCAACAACCGTGTCGTAAATAATGTCTGTTACAATTTTATATAAACGAAAATGCCATTCCCCTTCTCTTGAATCTGGAACTGGTGACAGATCCATTTCCCAATTTCCATCTGCAGAAACCTGCACCGGAATTGCATATTGTGATTGGTCATATTCGCGACTTCCTACCTTTAAGTAAGCTTTTACAAAAAAAACTCCTTCTCTTTCTTCGCGCAAATTACCTTTTACAATCCCTCGATAACCTTCAGAGAGTTTCTCAGGATATGTAACTTTTATTGGAGAAGTGTAAATTATTTCATGAGCTTCTTTCAGTGAATACTCGCCCTTAACCTCTCCTACATAGTCACGATCATATTCTTCAGTTGGTATAATCGTGCTACCATCCCCTTCAGATTTGGGAGATTCCATCATTGATAATACCCAATCTTCAGCTTTTGTAATACTAGAATTATCCGTCAATTCAAGTTCATCAACATCAAACTCGTCTTTCCTAGTTTCTGCATTCATTTCAATACTATTTCCAAAAGCAGAAATTAATATTGACAAAATTAAGACTAAACGAAGAATTTTTTTCATTATTATATTTTCTAAAAATATGTTGATATATATATACAATATATCAACATATTTCCGAATTAACCCCCTAATATTATATTTCACTACTCAGTATTCTCTCTTGAATCTATTCCTCATCTTTTTTATTTTTCAAAAAAGTACCCAAACCTACGAATGCTAACATTATTGTTCCTAATAAGGTTCCTACTAGCGATCTGTTTTCTCCAGTTTCAGGTAATGATGATTGTTTCTTATCCACTAAAGATTTATTATTCAATTTTATTTGTTTTTCTTCTGTTGAGTCATGCACGTTTACGGCTGTTTGTTTTTCTTTCACCGTCACTTTAGCAGTACTTGTCACTCCTTCATACGTATAGGTCACATCAAATGTGCCTGCCTTTGTCGTATCTGCTTGACTAGCATCAAC
>NZ_JAFLVR010000047.1 GCF_017315985.1 Candidatus Enterococcus murrayae
TTACTATCTGATTTGAATAGTACATTAATTGTTGTTAATTTTATTATCCAAGTATATAGAAATACTGGTTTTGTATTTATTGAGTCTTATGGATTGTACTGGCATCAGAGAAAAAAACCAATCATAGAAGCAATAATGAATTTGGTAATTTCATTAGTTTTTCTTTCTGTGTTTAAATTAGGAATTGCCGGAGTTTTATTGGGAACAATTATTTCATCATTAGGATACGTTATTTGGTACGAGGCCTATATTGTTTTTAAGCATGCTTTTGATAAAAGTTTTTTTGAGTTTATAAAAATTATGCTTAACTATTTTCTTCAAATTGTATTGTCGTGGGGAGGCGCATCTTATTTTTCTAGAATAGCGTTGAGAGATGACGGCTCGGTTGTGGATGTAATTGTCTCAGTAATTGTCAGCCTAATAACTGGGATTATTGTTTATTTATCCCTAAATTTTAAACGCAAAGAGTTTAGATTTGTTGTTAGTATTGTGGGACAAATTTTGAATAAAATAAAGGGGAAATTATGAATATTTGTATAGTCGGACCGTCATTTGGGTATGGTGGAGCAAACATAGTTGCGGCAAATGTGGGAAAAAAATTAAGCGAAAACAATAAGGTTTATTTCGTTGGATTTAAATCAGACGCGAACTATACTAACATCCCTGAAGATCAAATGTACTATATTGGAAATGAAAAAAACAGATTCTTTAAATTATTTGTCAAGGCCAAAAAAGCGTCTGAATTATTGTTGAAAAAAGAAATTACACTTTCTAAATATTACAAAGACGAAATAGATAATTTGTGTAGAATTGTGAATCAAAACAGCATAGATTTAGTGATATTAAATTCTTTTGTCTCATCTACAATATTTTGTGTGGAGTTAAAGAAAAGACTAAATATTCCTGTTATTTCTTGGATGCATGAATCAGTTGAACATAGTTTTAATGATCTAGCAAAAAACTATCCTACAGCTTTTGAACAGGCTTTGGTACGTTCTGATGAGATTGTGTGTTTAACAAGAAATGATTCAAAGAAGTTTTTAACATTAAACAAAAAAACGAAAGTTATATATAATCCAGTAAATATTGACAAAAAGAAGATATCACAATTGGAAGATAAAGTTATCTCTTTCACTACTAGGTTGGATATTCAAATTAAAGGATTAGACTATTTGGTAGATATTGCACAAAAGTTACCTGATGATTGGCATGTGAGAGTAGCAGGACAAGGACGCGAAGATCAAATAAAGGATTTTAAGTCATTATTAGAAACCAAGGATAAAAAAAATAAAATTGAGTTTGTGGGATCATTATCTGGGAAAGAATTAGAAGAGCATTACAGGAAAAGCTCTATTTTTCTGTCAACTTCCAGAGTAGAAGCCTTACCATTGGTACTGATTGAAGCATTGTTTTTTGGTTTACCAATAGTTAGTTTTGAACATAGTGGAGCTGTTGAAATTCTGGATTCTGGAAAGTTTGGATGTCTTGTCAAAAAATATGATCTGGAAGAAATGACTGAGAAATTGAATAAGTTAATTCAAAATAGAGATTTGCGCGAGGAGTTTCAAAAAAAGTCTTTGGAAAGATCTGAAAGCTTTGATACAAGTCATATACTTAATCAATGGCAGAGTTTGATTGCAAATATAATCCAAAATGGAGGAGAAGAAGTTGATTAATTATCTTATCACCGGCGGCGCCGGTTTCATCGGTTCTACATTAGCCAACCACTTATCCAAGGAAAACAAAGTAATAGTACTGGATGACCTCTCAATGGGTAAAAAGGAGAATCTAGTGGTAAATCTAAATCTCGAGTTTATTGAAGGCTCAGTCACAGACAAAGATTTGATGACTGAAGTTCTTTCAAATAATAAATTTGACTATATTTTCCATCTAGCAGCAATCGCAAGTGTAGCAGACTCAGTAGAGCGTCCGGTTGAAACGCATCAAATTAATTTCGAAAGTGTTTTGATGATGTTAGAGTTAATCAGAAAATATCAAAAAGATTTGAAGCGATTGGTTTTCAGTTCATCGGCAGCAGTTTACGGAGATGAACCAACATTACCTAAGCATGAGGACTCGGTTATTCGACCTTTGACTCCTTACGCGGTAGACAAATTTGCTGCGGAGCAGTATGTGCTAGACTATAATCACCTTTATGGTATTAATACTAGTGCGGTACGCTTCTTTAATGTTTATGGACCAAATCAGAATCCAGAATCTCCTTATAGTGGAGTAATTTCAATTTTGGTTGATCGCTATAAGAAAATCCAAAAGGGTGAGGATACACATTTCACATTGTTTGGTGACGGCTCACAATCTCGTGATTTTGTTTTTATTGAAGATGTTATACAAGCTTTATTACTTGTAGCGAGTAAAGATGAGGCATTGGGTAGGCAATTTAATGTTGGAACGGGTAATGCGATTACACTGAATGAATTGATTGAAGTAATCGATGAAACATTAAATATTAATTTATCTGTAAAACACGAATCTGAAAGAGATGGAGATATTAAAGATTCTGTTGCCGATATTTCCAGATTAAAGAAATTAGGTTATAAACCTAATTTCAGTGTTCAAGAAGGTATGAAGAAATATTTAGCATCAGAAGAATTGTTTTAAAAAGTCGGAGCATATCCGACTTTTTTTTGGTATTATGGTAGATAGTTGTGAAGTTAGGAGCGTAAAGATGAACAGTGAAAAAATAGCTATCCTCATTCCTTGCTACAATGAATCACTCACGATCAAAAAAGTGATCAATGATTTTCAAAGGGAGTTACCTGAGGCGGATATCTATGTTTATGATAATAATTCTACGGATAATACGTATGAGATTGCACTGAATGAGGGGGCAATAGTTAAAAAGGAACCTCGCCAAGGTAAAGGGAACGTTATTCGTCAAATGTTTTTTGATATTGATGCCGATTACTATTTAATGGTGGATGGGGATGATACGTATCCAGCAGAGAATTCTCAAGAGTTGGTTGCGGCTTTAAGAGATGGCAAAGCAGATATGGTTATTGGTGATCGTTTATCGAATGGAACCTATTTTAATGAGAATAAACGCGCTTTTCATGATTTTGGAAACAATTTAGTCAAGAGTTCGATCAACCGGTTATATCAAGCAGATATTAAGGATGTAATGACTGGTTATCGTGGATTTAACCGTATGTTTGTAAAAAGCTTTCCTGTAATGAGTTCTGGCTTCCAGATTGAAACAGAGTTTACAATCCACGCTCTAGATAAGCGTTTTAAGTTAGTGGAACTCCCGATCGATTATCGTGATAGACCTGAAGGCAGTGAATCAAAATTGGATACTTATTCTGATGGAATCAAAGTTTTATTGACCATTTTGAAAATGTTTAAAGACTATAAGCCACTTTTATTTTTCTCAGTTTTTAGCTTGATTTTCTTTTTATTTGGTCTTATATTTGGAGTTCCAGTAATCAATGAGTTTATTAGGACGGGCTTTATTACTAAGGTACCTTCATCGATCCTAGCAACAGGTCTGATGGTATTTTCATTGTTGTTGTTAATTACCGGATTGATTTTAGATACGGTTGTAACAAATGCAAAGAAAGAGTATGAATTAAACCTGCATCGTTTGTATGAAGAAAATATTCAAAAGAAAAAAATATAATTTCCTTAACTAAATAAATTTTACATTTCACTCCTCTTTCATTTCATGTATAATGGTTTAAGTTATGACATGAAGTAAGGAGGAGTTGTTTTTGTCTGAGGATCAAAATCAACACTCAGAAGAAGGATCTTTTAAAGAGCAGATTATGCGTGCTTTAGAAGAGGGTCGAAAGAATCGTGAAGTAGAGTCAACAAAGAAAGCAAATACGACTACTCGAACTTCGGAAGTAAAAAAAGCTATTAGCGATGATGACGATTTAGCATCGTCTTATGAACGCTTATTTGGTAATAGACAAAAGAAAAAAGAATCAACTACTGCTGAGCAGAAGTCTAAACCAATTGATGCAAAAGAAGAAAAAGTAAAAAAAGAGGAACTGCCTGAACTTCCTAAAGAAGAGAAAACTTCAGAGAAAGCAGCTCCTAGTAGTGGCTCTGAATCAAAGCCTGAGAAGCGGAAAGAAACAAGGAAACCGTCGGCTGATAAAAAGAGGACTATAAAAGAAGAGCAAAAGAATGAACCTTCAACTATTCGAGATAAAAAAACGACTTCACATCATTCGAACTCAAAAAAAACAGCTAAGGCTAGTTCAAAGCAAGAAGAGCTGAAAGTCAAAGCTGTAAAGGAGTCGCATAAGGATGAGCATGTTGAAGAAGAACCATCGATTTTCCATCGTCTTGGTGAAAAATTCGACGAGCTTCGACAAATGGATGAGGAATTTGAAGGGGATTTAAGTGAGGAGAGCAACTTGAAACGAGCAGAACGTCGCAAAGAGGACCGAGTCGTCCGTAAAATCGTTTATATATTGACGATCGGTATTTTGATCGTCGCCGGAATTTTAGCAATCTCAGGGTATAATTATGTGAGTGCCGGCTTGAAGCCACTAGATAAGAATGATAAAAAATTGGTACAGGTAGAGGTTCCCAGTGGTTCTTCAAATCGCCAAATCGGTGATATTTTAGAAGATGGGGATGTCATCCGTGATGGCATGGTCTTCAATTTCTATACGAAATTCAAGAATTTAACGAATTTCCAGGCGGGTTATTATCAATTTTCACCAAATATGACTTTGGATCAAATTAGTAAGGAATTGCAGCAAGGAGGAAGCGCCGAGCCATTGGATGATGCTTCTAAGCTAACGGTTCCTGAAGGATATGATGTTGATAAAATTGCCAGTCTAGTGGCTAAGAAGACAGACTTCAAGAAAGAAGATTTCATCAAAGTAATGAAAGATGACAAATTCTTCGACCAGTTGAAAACGCAATATCCGGATCTATTAACAGATGCAGGTAATGCGAAGGATGTACGTTATCGTTTAGAAGGGTATTTATTCCCAGCGACCTATAATGTTCACAAAAATAGAAGTCTTGAAGATCTAGTGACCCAAATGGTGGATACTACTAATCAAGTTTTAACCCCTTATTATAATCAAATTAAAGAAAAAGGGTTAACTGTTCAAGAAGTCATGACGTTGGCTTCCTTAGTGGAAAAAGAAGGGGTTACTCAATCTGACCGTAAGAAGATCGCACAAGTCTTCTTTAATCGAATTGATGCTCAGATGGCATTACAGTCAGATATCTCAATTCTTTATGCGCTAGGCGAACACAAAGAGGTTGTAACGATCAAGGATACTGAGGTGGATTCACCTTATAACTTGTATACAAATACTGGTTATGGGCCTGGACCATTCGACAATCCAAGTCAGGAAGCGATTCTTGCGGTTCTTGATCCAACTGAAAATGATTATATTTATTTTGTTGCAGATATCTCAACCGGAAAAGTTTATTATGCGAAGACATATGAAGAGCATATGGAGCTGGTTGAAAAATATGTCAATAAAGAGAAATAAACAATTTACATTACAGTAATTACGTGGTAATCTTTTGTGGATTAAATCTATAAGGGATTACCTTTCGTAATTTTGTTGATTGAAGGAGAAGAAAAATGGTAGAAAAAACATATCCAATGACTCTAGAAGGAAAAGAAAAATTGGAGCAGGAATTAGAAGAATTAAAAACAGTAAAACGTGGAGAAATCATTGAAAGAATTAAAATCGCCCGCAGCTTTGGCGATCTATCTGAAAACTCTGAGTATGAATCTGCTAAGGATGAGCAAGCATTTGTCGAAGGACGAATCAGTACTTTAGAGAATATGATTCGTTTTGCACAAATTATTGATAATGAAAATGTTGACTCTGATGAAATTTCCATCGGAAAAACTGTTACTTTCGTTGAACTGCCTGACGATGAAGAAGAAGAGTACACGATCGTAGGGAAAGCTGAAGCAGATCCTTTAACCGGAAAAATTTCAAATGATTCCCCGATTGCTCAAGCTTTGATTGGAAAACGTGTAGGAGACGTCGTAACAATTGCGACACCAGGTGGAAACATGGAAGTTAAAATCACAAATGTGAAACAAAACTAAAATACATAAAAGAGGCGCTGGTCGCCTCTTTTATTTTGCTAGTTCTACTATAAGTGGTAGAAGTATGCACTATTTTACGTGTTGCGTTGGAAAAATACTTGTCCTTACGAGGCAGCTGTCAGTTTTAGTTAGGTTGCGACTTTAGACCGATAGTATTCGGTACGTAAAGAAAGTAGAATAAGGTATAAATAAAAAGTTGGGAGGAAAGATAAAATGAAAAGTCCATGGCGCTTTTTCATTGTAATTGAAGCCTTACTTGCAATTTTCTTATTATGGCAATTATCTTCAAATCCTGCGATGTTGATTATGCTGCTCTTTGGAGTACTTAATATATATTTGGCATTGCGAAGGCACCGTCGTCGAAAGTTCCAATTGATCTTAGGTTCAGTGATTTTAATCATCTGTCTAGTGAATAGTCCTGCGACTTGGTTGATGTTGATATTTGCCGTAATATTTCTTGGTCTTAAGGGCTTCGAGATTGCAGGTATATCAATGCCAAATCATTCTCTAAAGAACAAAAAGAGCATTGTAATGGTTGAGACGACTGATCCGACTAGCCATAATGGGGAACGTAAAAAGCAGAGCTGGATCGGTAATGATCGAATCGGTACACAGGTTTTTGAATGGGACGATATTAACGTAGCTATTTTGGCTGGCGATACGATTGTTGATTTGGGAAACACACTATTGCCCAAAGAGGACAGTATCGTAATCGTTCGTAAAGGCTTTGGCCGAACAAGAATCTTAGTTCCATACGGCATCGGCATTCTATTTGAACATGCTACCCTATACGGTAAGGTCGATTTTGATGAGGATACGCAGGTTCTTCGTAATGAAACAATCAAAATGTACAGTGAGGATTATGATGAAAGCCCTCGTAGATTGAAAATAGTGACTAACACATTGGTCGGAGATGTCGAGGTGATTCGCGTATGATGGGGAAATACTCCCGTTTACAGATTTCTCTTTATTCTGGTTTGATCTCCTTTTTGTTGATTTTGACAACATTATTTCTGTACATGTATGCAATTGGAAAAAAACAATTGCTAGCACAGCTGTTCATTGCACGAATCTTCTATATTCCGCTCTTTGTTCACATCATTGTGATTTCTTTGACAGTCAGTGCAGTCGTCTATTTTCTTGTGACGTTCTTAGAAAAGCGTCAGCTGGGAAAAATTGAAGGAAAATTGCAGAGCTTGGCGTCAGGCAACTATGATCAGCCCTCATTGGATGTAGCGATTTCGCAAAACAAGGAAATGTTGCTGGTTGATCATGATATCAAGCGTATCAAAGAGAAACTTGTGAGCATGTCACGAGAGCTGCAGCAACTAAGCAGCCAACCGCAAATGGTGGATGGCACGACGAAAGAAAAGATTTTAGAAGAGGAAAGACATCGTTTAGCGCGGGAACTGCATGATTCAGTTTCACAGCAGCTTTTTGCGGCGATGATGATGATGTCGGCACTTAATGAACAGTCCCAGCATTCGGAGGAATTGGAGCCTTATAAGAAGCAATTAGCGATGGTGGCGGATATTATTAATGCGGCACAATCAGAGATGCGTGCATTGCTGCTTCATCTGCGTCCAATTAGTTTGGAAGGGAAAAGTTTACGTCAAGGTATTGAGCAATTATTGAATGAGCTGCGAACAAAAATCCAAATTCAGTTAAAATGGGATATACAGGATATTTGTGTTTCGGCAAGTATTGAAGATCAGCTATTTAGAGTAGTACAAGAATTATTATCCAATACATTGCGACATGCAAAAGCTAACGAGCTAGAGGTTTATTTAAAAATTGTTGGTCAAAATATTTTATTGCGCGTAATTGATGATGGTGTTGGCTTTGAATCGAAGGATGAACATGCCGGAAGCTACGGACTGCGTAATATTCGTGAGCGAATTGCTGGTGTTGGGGGCTCAACAAAAATAATTAGCTTTAAAGGACAGGGAACAAGTATTGAAATTAAAGTTCCTGTTGTGGCAGAGGATAATACAGCTAGTTCTTTAAAAGACGATGAAACAAATTAGTTTTTTGATAAAAAATGAATTGCTTAACTAAATAGAAGATAATATGAATGGAATAAATAGGAATTAGGAGGCAGAGGATGATACGAGTGTTATTAGTTGATGATCATGAAATGGTTCGTTTAGGGGTTTCCTCTTATCTATCGATTCAATCGGATGTCGAAGTTGTAGGAGAAGCAGAGAACGGCGAGGAAGGCTATGAGAAAGCAATGGACCTTCGACCAGATGTGATTTTGATGGACTTGGTGATGGAAGTAATGGACGGCATTGAATCGACCAAGAAAATATTAAAAGATTGGCCAGAGGCAAAAATTTTAATTGTGACTAGTTTTATTGATGATGAAAAAGTTTATCCGGCTATTGAGGCTGGAGCATCCGGATATTTGCTCAAGACGTCGACAGCTCATGAAATCGCCAATGCTATTCGTAAGACCTATAATGGTGAACGAGTTCTGGAGCCTGAAGTGACTACGAAGATGATGGAGCAATTATCCAATCGTAATCGTCATGTTCTTCACGAAGAGCTGACTAATCGTGAACAAGAAATCCTATTGTTGATTGCTCAAGGAATGAGTAATCAGGAAATCGCGGATGAATTATTCATCACATTGAAAACAGTTAAGACGCATGTATCGAACATACTTGCTAAATTAGAAGTCGAAGATCGCACACAAGCAGCAATTTATGCATTTAAACACGGGTTGATAAAATAGAGAGTCATTCTCTGTTTTATTAACCCGCTCTTTGTTATACTAGAAAATGTAAGTTTTGCATGAGCTAGAAATCTTTTTTAGGAAAATAAATCTAATACACTATCGTGAAAAGTAAGGAGATATCATGAAACAAAGTTTTGTCATTATTGGTTTAGGAAGATTTGGCGGCAGTATATGCCGCACATTGATTGAATCAGGTCAGGAAGTTCTGGCAATCGACAGCAGTGAAGATCGAGTGAATGAATATATGAATATTGCGACACATGCAGTCGTTGCCAATGCCCAGGACGAAATGACTTTGCGTTCATTAGGTATCCGTAACTTTGATCATGTAATCGTTGCGATTGGCGAAGATATTCAAGCGAGCATTTTAGTTACCTTAATGGTTAAAGAGATGGGTGTTCCAAATATTCTGGCGAAGGCGCAAAATGAGTACCATGCCCGTGTGTTAGAAAAAATTGGAGCTGACCGGGTTGTACATCCTGAACGTGATATGGGACAACGAATCGCGCATAATCTAGTGTCAAAAAATATTCTCGATTATCTAGAGCTCTCTGATGAATTTTCTTTGGCGGAGATTAACGTAACCAATCGAAAATTTTATGGTAAAACATTAGATGAACTTGATTTTCGTCAGCGGTTTGGTCTGAATGTCGTGGCGATTCGTCGAGATAACCAAGATCCTATCGTTACTCCGCCGGCTGAGGAGGTTGTTTTAAAAAATGATCACCTAGTTGTGATCGGTCGGGACGAAGATGTCGATTATTTAGATGAAAAAATGAATGGATAGGTGAGCATGAAATGGAATTGACGATAACACCAAAAGCGCAAGAATGGTTTAAAAGAGAACTCGAATTGGCTGAAGGCCAAGGGATAAAATTCTATGGGAAAGTATATGGAAAGACTCAGGTACATGATGGATTTTCAGTAGGAATGTCGGTTGATACACCAGAAAGTCCATTGATAGAAGAAATTGTTAGTGGTATGATGTTCTTTGTTGAAGAATCAGATGAATGGTTTTTCAAAGGGTATGATTTAGTTGTTGATTATGATGAGAGGTTAGAAGAGCCGAAGTATGAGTTTCTAAAAGAAGACTCAAATCTGTAATTTTAATATGAATAATACGCAATTAGACTTGGAGAAATGATGAAAAAAATTGATAAAGTTTTGCCATATTTATTATTAACATTTGTGTTCGTAATTACAATCTTTAGTTTTAGAGATAATCCATTATCTCATGTTTTGAGTGGGCACGATTCATCCATGTTTCTTTATTTTGGTAAAGGGATTTCTGATGGGTTGGTTCCTTACAATGATATGCTTGATCATAAAGGACCGTTTCTTTTCATTATTGAATATTTTGCTGTATTAATCGGATTTGGCAATCTTTCGATTGGGATTTGGTTAGTAGAGTGTGTATTCTTAGCTGGGACACTTGTTTTTCTATATAGAACCTGTAATGTTTTTACAGGGAGTAACTTAATTTCAGCGATTGCATTAACTTTGTTAACTCCATTATTTATTTTGTGCTACGATGGTGGTAATTACTCTGAGGAATTTGCGTTATTATTTATAAGTATATCTTTCTATTTGTTTAGTAAAATCATAATACTTAATAAAAATATTAGGATAGATTATATTACGATTGGTTTTTTAGGAGCAGCTACTTTCTTTATACGAGTGAATATGATCTCGTTATGGCTAGTGTTCTGCTTATTCCTATTACTAACGAGTTTATACGATAAAAAAATAGATACTCTTATACAACAGATTAGAGGTATTTTTATTGGTGGGGTAATAACAACCTTGTCAATTATTGGACTTTCAATTTTTCAAAATAATTTGAAAGAAATGTTTCAACAAGCATTTATTATGAATTTTTTGTATTCTGATTCAGATCTAACTGGCAAATTAAAAGCGGCATTTAGTTTCACTGATTTATTGTTGAAAACAGGTCTTTTTCCGCTAGTTATAATTTTTTTTATTTCTGCGTTTGCTGATAATAAAAAAACTCCAAATAAGATTTATTTTGTTTTGTGTATTTATTTTGTAGTAAATTTTTTTACTGTGATCTTATCAGGAAGGTATTACACACATTACTTAATTACTCAATTTGCACCATTATCAGTTGTTATAGCACTGTCTATTCAATTTATTATGACATTTATTATTAATAGGGCTAAATTTATCGTATCATTACTTATGATAATTATAATTGCATTGCCTGCAACTTTTTCTGCTTTTAAAACTTATAACTGGAGCTACAATACTAATAATGTAAATAGTGATAAAACTCAAGTGAAAACTATTTCAAATTATATTAAAAAGAATTCTTCTAAAAAAGATAGTATATATGTGCATAATATCAATGCCAATATCTATTTGTTGAGTGATCGTTATTCGAACTCTCGTTTTTTTGTATTACCCGCAGTAAATTATGATAGGTTTCCAAAACTAAAAAAGGAATTTTCAGAAAAACTAGATTCTAATCGTCCGAGATTTATCGTAGTTCGAAAAGATTCACTATTGCAAAAACAAAGCTCATCAAATTTAAATAGTAAAGTTTTTATTACTCTTGAAGAAAGATATCATTTGGTGGAGGGAATAAAATCGGATAGCTACTTGCTTTATGAGATTAAAAAATAAAATTGATTTAAGATAATCTATTATGAGGTGTGTAAAGTGATATCAGTAATTGTTCCTTGTTTTAATGAAGAAGAAGCAATCCCTCTTTTTTTTACTGAAATGGAAAAAGTAAAAAGAAAAATGGCTCATGAGTTAGAATATATTTTCGTAAATGATGGATCGAAAGATGGTACTCTGAATATTTTGAGACAACTAGCGAAACAAAACAATTTTGTTCGTTACATTTCTTTTTCAAGAAATTTTGGTAAAGAAGCAGCATTATACGCAGGTTTACAAGCCGCTATTGGAGAATTAGTTACAGTGATGGATGTTGATCTTCAGGATCCGCCTGAATTACTACCTCAAATGATCGAAATGATCGAATCAGCGGATATTGATTGTGTAGGGACTCGTCGAGCTGACCGCAAGGGAGAACCACCTATTAGAAGTTTTTTTGCAAAAAAATTCTATCAATTGATCAATCGAATAAGTGATACTGAAATGGTAGATGGAGCTCGAGATTATCGATTAATGACTCGTCAAATGGTGGATGCAATATTGGAGTTAACTGAACATAACCGCTTTTCAAAGGGACTATTTAGTTGGGTCGGCTTTAAGACAGAGTATATTTCCTTCGAAAATCGTGAACGTGCAGCAGGGGAAACATCTTGGTCGTTTTGGAAATTATTTAATTATTCGATTGATGGGATAGTTAATTTTTCAGATGCTCCGTTGAATATTGCTTCATTTGTGGGAGCATTTTCTTGTCTGGTCGCTGTTGTCGCAATGATTTTTATCATTGTACGCGCCTTGATTTTTGGCGATCCAACGTCAGGATGGCCTTCATTAGTGACGATCATTCTGTTTATTGGGGGCGTTCAACTACTATGTATTGGAATTATTGGAAAATATATTGGTAAGATATTTATGGAAACGAAGAAACGTCCAGTTTACATTGTTAAGGAGACAGAAAAAAAGTTGGAACAATAAGTTCAATGTCATTAACTTGAGCCTATTGATAAATAGAAGTAGAATTAGTTGAAGAAGTTCCTTCAATTAATTCTACTTCTTTCGTTAGTGACTTTAGTCAGTTTTGCTCGCGTCAGCGAGTAAAAAAAGAATACCGCGCGTTTCTGCGCGTGGACGAAAGAGCTTTAGCGTTAAAAACTCCTTTCGATATACCAATAAGTGGCTAGCAACCACTCATTTTATCGAAAGGAGTTTTTCTATGCTATCAAATGACGACAAAAGTTTATCACATAGTATGTCCTGAATGCAACCGCTGAACCACTGATTACCTACAATCAAAAAACACCTCCACACTGACAATACAAGTACAAATCGGAGGTGGTTGCTTTATGAAAGAAAAGCAAGTGGTATTGTCATTAAGCTTGAAGGTCAACTGCAAGAAAACCGCATATTTCCCGCTAAAGTAGGAATAAAAATCAAGGCGGAAATGCATGATATTTTTATCTACAATGGTGCTAATTAATATCTTGTGCAGACGGTTAAGGTAACGCTGCTCTTTTTGATGACTACTTTTGAAGGAATATATAACAACAAAGGCTGTTGATGTTCATTATAGATATTCTTTTAAACAGAAATCGTGCAACAGCATTTTGTATTAATGGAGGATTTTATAATGAACTTAGCCACGTAAGTCAATAAAAAATACCATTCTAAAATTTGTGAATAGGAAAATAGTGTGTGTTTATCATTATGTTTTCTCGTTCAATAAGTTGATGATATGTCTTTAAAGGTATTGGCAATATTTGAAAATAACGATATGCTATGTAGGTACTAAAAAAGTCAAAACTGCTTGTTAGTAAGAATAATCATTGATTAAAATACGCACTAATCGCGGTGACGTGTTATGCAGATCGTCTTTTCTAGTATCAAAAGAAACAGAATTTCTTAGCTGCTTTTTCGATCATTCAATCAGCTAAGAAATTAAGACGGAGGATACAATGAACAAGAATTTTGTCAGGAAACGTACTGTAGCTGTTTTATTGATTGTTGCGGCAGCAGTAATTATGGTTTTGCCTCAAATTTACTATAAATCCATTATGGTAGGAGATGATATTTCTTTCCATTTCAATCGTGTATACGATTTATCAAGACAAATACAAACAGGACACTACAATTATTTTCAGTCAATTTTTGGGTTTAATCAAAGTGGGAGGATAATTAATGCACTGTATGGGTATGATTTAGCTTATTTCCTAGCACGTATACTAATAGTGGTTAAAACATGGACTAGATTTCAAATAGTGACTTCTTTTCTCTGCTACTTTTTCAGCGGAATAAATATTTATATTTTAATGAAGTACCTGAAAATAAGTGAAAAGTTATCAATCATTTTAGCGATGATCTATATGTCATGTGCTCTTATCAGTTTTTATGCATTAATACAATCGTTCATTAGCTGGGGGGGCGCATTTTTACCACTAATATTCATACCAGCTGTTAAAGCTGTTAGAGATAGAGAGAATCCAATTAATCCAATATTTTTAGCAATCCCTGTATCATTACTAATTGCTACTCACATATTGTCAGCGTTGATAGGCGTTTTGGCAATCGTACCATTTTTTCTCGTAAGCTTATATTATTGTAAAGATAAGTTGAAATGGTTTGTAACTGCGCTTTTTTCAGTTGGGTTAACGTTGATTTTCTCTCTAAACTCTTTGTATGGATATATTGAAGTTTTCTCTACAAACAACCTTCTAAAGCCGTTTATAAACACAAATATGTCTAATAGCACAGTAATGCTTTCGCTAACAAAAAATGAAACAAGAAATTTAGGTTTGATAATTTCACTGATTTTTGTAATTCAACTATTGTATGCTTTGATAACGTGGAGGGAAATTCCTCTAATTGAAAAAATTATTAACGGTACTGGTGGACTTTTCTTATTCATTTCATCCAATCTAGTTCCTTGGAATACATTAGCTGAAAAGTTCTCATTTTTAACTACCTTACAATTCCCAATGCGTTTTTCAATAATTGCCTATATATTATTGTTAGTAGGAGTAGGTTTGAGTTTGGATAGAAGGTCAGATTCGTTAGGTTTCGAAAAGATGAGATTAGTAAAAATCATTTTGTTAACTGGCGCAATTATTTCAATAGCTAATGTAAACAACATGGTAAAAGAGAGTTCGAATTTTTGGCTCAGTGCCGATCCAACACAAGGAGGAAATAACAAATCAAGTCTCTATGAAACAGATCCAGAACAATTTAGAAGCAAGATAAAAGATAAAGATTTAACTAAAGCCCTTGATGTGATACGAAAGGGAACACCAGATTATCTCGCGATTGCAGATAATGAAACGACCCAAAGCATTTACTCGAAAGGTCCATACGAAATTTATAAGAAAGATGTTATGGAAAATCCAAACAACGTTTCAAAAAAAGTGACAAAGAGTTCAGATATTGAGTTGAAATGGAAAGCTAAAAAGAAAGATGAGATTGTTCTCCCAGTAGCCATCTATAGTCATTCGACAATTGAAGTGAATGGGAAAAAATTAGATTCAAAAACAGTTATGAAGAGTGAACTGGGTCTACTGAAAATCATAAGCAAAATTGGCGAAAACACTGCTATTGTCGGGTATTCACCTTCCATTAATATGAAATTTATCATTATAATTAAACTATTAGGAATCCTATCCTGTGCAATTTACCTTATTATGTACTTAGGAAGAAAATTCCTGTCTTAACGGCAAAGCTCATCTGTTTTCATTTCTCATGGACGTACCTTTTTGGGCTGAGTTTAATAAGTATCCTAGGAATTTATAAAGCTAAAAAAATGTAAGGGGGCATCTAAGTTATTCGATCTCCACCTGGTGACGTTGAAAAGGTATTTGAATATGGATGAAGAACAGATCGAACAAATAGATCATCCTAAAAATTATAAGAAAAGAAAGTCGATAATGGATGATTATTTGAATATGATCTTCAAAACTTAAAGAAACGTTTCAGTCTTTTCATACGGCTTTGATGGGAGATTAGCCGAGGAAAATGGTTGGGTTTCTAGTAAGTTATTGTGATTTTCCAATCGCAAGTTTTTAATGGGCATAAAAAAGATATCGCTCCTGTTAAGAATGCGATATCTTCACATGCAAGACCTGGATTCTAACAACAAATTCAAGCTTATAAAAACGAAATGTATACGGTCGTTCAGTCAATTTATCTAGAAAATTCCAGTTGCTTTTTCAACAATAAGATTAAAAGCTGAAGGAATTCGTTTCGCTTTGCTTAATATCCGCGATCCAATTCAACTTGGTTAACGCTTAACTCTTTATCAGCTACATAGCTTTTCAAGTTAGTTAAAAAGATTTTCATAAACTTATTTTGGAAATCGACGGTCAACCCGGAGATATGCGGGGTAATTAAAACATTGTCAAAATTCCAAAGTGGGTTTTCTTTTGGCAACGGTTCTTCTTCAAATACATCTAAAGCAGCAAATGCAAAGTTTTTCTTTTCAAGTGCCGTAATCAATTCTCTGGTGTGGACGGTATCTCCTCGTCCGACATTGATGAATACGGCGCTTTTTTTCATTTTCTCGAAAATATCACTGTTAAAGATATGATAAGTCTCATGTGTGCCAGGTAAAATTCCTACGACAATGTCCATTTCAGGAACGATTTTTGCCATATTTTTGATTGAGTAGGTCTCAACGAACCCGTCAACAGAATGGCCTGTAGTGTTGATACCATACACATTTACACCTAGACTATGGATCGATTTCGATAGTTGCTGTCCGATGTGTCCTGTTCCAACGACTAGTAAGTTTTTTCCGGCTAATTGATCGTAAGAAATAGCGCCTTGATCCCAGATTTTTCGCTCTTGATTTTTGATTGATTGGTTTAAACCGCGATAATAGCTGAGTAAAATGCCTATGATGTGCTCACTGATGGAAAGCGCATGGATACCGCTGCCGTTAGATAGTAAAATATTTTGATCAGAAAATTCCTTCAGAGGAAGGTAATCAACACCAGCGGAAATTGATTGGACCCATTTTAACTGGTCAGAGGCAAGCAGCTGTTCGCTAAATTGTTTTGTCCAGCCAACAGATATTTCGACAGCTGATAGGTCTTCAGCTGTTATGTCAGTTTTAATCTGATAATTTGGTGCGATTGCTTGAATTTTATCGATAAATTCGGTTCGAAATTCCTTTTGTAAGAAAATAATTGGTTTTGTCATCCTCATACCCTCATTTCGTTTTGTCTAGATTCTCGCTTCATTTTATCAAAAATCCGAGAAAAAAACTGCTTACGCACTTGTAAGCAGTTAGTTGGTTGGTAATTCAATTTTTGGGAAATAGTGAGTAACACGGAAAAAAATGAATAGGCTGATGAACGTAATCAACAGACTCGAATCAAAGTTTGGTTGGAACAATAGAATGATTGTTGCCAAGATAGCTGGGATGGTGGCGCAAAAAATGATTGTTTTGAAACATTCAAAGAAGGTCACACGTCGTAATCTTAGCTTAGCAACGATCATACCGGCTATACCGGCGAAAACCAATGTCACAAACAAATTGATGAAGGAAGGATAAACACCTGCCAACAACATTACAAGCGGTGTCCAGACAGGCATTTCTAGATTTTCCAGCTCGTTTCGTAAATTATTGCCAGTCATACTCTTAAGAGGCTCTCTTTTATAGGAAAATTTCAAAACATTATCTCCGAAAATTGTTGAGCTGACACCACCATAATCAGGCAATACGACTATGGCTTGATCTTTTAATAGGCCTATACTGAAATAATTTCCGATTAAGTCCTTTTCCACATCTTGTTGTGTACGTTTGCCTTCAGGATCAAAGGTCAAGATGATCGAATCTGTTTGATAAATGAAGCCTTTTTCTGGTTTTGTTGTATTAATTTCACCATTTTCAATTTTGAAATCAGGAATCTTTTCTACAATCTCAAGACTATCTGCTTTGATTTGATTCATTACTTGCATAGCTTGATAGACAGTTGGAATCGCCAAAAGCAGACTCAAGCCAAGCAGATAAACAATCGCTTTCCAGAAAGGTGTGTCCTTTGCTGATTTTAGCTCTTCAAAATGAAAAAGAGATCCTTTGATTAATTGACGAAAAGTCATGTGATCGCTCCAATCTTTTATACAAGAGCCATTGTAGCGAAGTAAGGTTGAAATAACAAGGCGATCTGTAAAAAAGTAGAAAGAAATCAAGAAAGAATTGACTATTATTTCCTGCTTCGCTATCTTACTTTATGAAGAGAAGAATAAGAAAGTGAGAAATTATGAAAATCTATCAGAAGTTCAGAAATTATTTAGAAGAAAAAAGACTGTGGGAAGTCTTTATCTATCTTTTTTTTGGTGGACTGGCGACAGTTGTTAATATCCTTACCTTTACTTTAGCATACCAAGCATTTCATTTAAGCTGGCCGATCTCTAACGCTATTTCATGGATTTGTTCGGTATTATTTGCTTTTGTAACAAATAAATTATGGGTCTTTCAATCAAAAACTGAAGGGGTTCAAGCATTAGCTTGGGAGTTTGGAAAATTTCTATTTGCGCGAATCATTTCATTTGGTATGGATATGGCGTGTATGTATTTGTTTATCGATATGCTGCATACAGGCAATTTAATTGCGAAAATTATTACTCAGATTGTTGTAGTTGTAGCGAATTATATCTTCAGTAAGGTCTTCATTTTCAAGAAGGTAGAGATTATTGAAGATGAGAAAACGAATTCTTCGCCACGGTAGGCATATATTTTGAAGATAGTTGCATTGTTTGTTACAGTTAGTACATAAGGATAATTAAGGAGGAATTTGAACTATGTCTTATACTTTACCAGATCTACCTTATGGCTACGACGCTTTGGAGCCTTATATTGATGTTGAAACGATGCATTTGCATCATGACAAGCACCACAACACGTATGTGACTAATTTGAATGCTGCGATTGAGAAATACCCAGAATTAGCAGAACAATCGGTAGAAGAATTAGTAACGAACTTGAATGAGGTACCTGAAGACATTCGCACGGCCGTTCGTAATAATGGCGGCGGGCATGCAAATCACAGCTTCTTCTGGAAAATCATGGCACCAAATGCTGGCGGTGAGCCAACTGGTGCGATCAAGGATGCAATTGATGAAGCGTTTGGCAGCTTTGAAAAAATGAAGGAAGAATTCAAAACAGCCGCAACAGGACGTTTTGGTTCTGGTTGGGCTTGGCTAGTATTGAATAATGGCAAGTTAGAAATTACTTCAACTGCTAATCAAGACAATCCTCTAACTGACGGCAAAACACCAATTATTGGATTAGATGTTTGGGAACATGCTTATTACTTGAAGTATAAAAATGTTCGTCCGGATTACATCGCCGCTTTCTGGGATGTTGTAAACTGGGATCAAGCAAACGAAAATTTGGCAGCTGCTAAATAATTAACGAAATTGTAGAAAGATCAGCTTTGCTGGTCTTTCTTTTTTTGTTCATTTTTACACAAGTTTTTTGACCTTCCAAAAATCTTCATAATTTTATGGTATAAATCAAATTCAAAGGGCAAATAAGCAATTATTATTTTTTAAGTTTCTATTATATAGGATTAATTATTTTTGACTGTGGTTGAACAGATGGCCGAACTATGAGAAAATGAAACGTAAAAATCGTTGATAGAGGTGTGCTATGACTGGTTGGAAGAAAGTTATCGTAGGATTATTGGTCCTACTAAATTTATTTATAGGTGGGATTACCTACTACGCTGTCCAAGTGACAAATGACGCAAGTAAAATGGTCGATAACATTCGCCAAACGGTTAAGCGTACAAGCTTAAAGCGAGAAGGGGACAAGCCGAATATCGATAATGCGGAACCCTTTTCTATTCTGCTTGCTGGAGTAGATACAGGAGATCTTGGTCGTTCTGATCAAGGCCGTTCTGATAGTATGATGGTTGTTACGATTAATCCGAAACAGAAAAAGTCGACGATTGTCAGTTTAGATCGAGATATTTTAGCGAATATTGTCGGTTATGGAACGAATGATAAATTGAATCATGCCTATGCTTTTGGCGGCGTGAAAATGTCGATGGATACCATTGAGACATTATTGGATATCCCTCTGGATCATTATGTGTCAATCAATATGCGAGGTCTGAAGGATTTGATTGATGCTGTTGGCGGGATCGAAGTGAATAATAAAATTGAATTCACATTGGATGGTATTCATGTAGCAAAAGGGAAGCAAACTCTTGATGGTGAAAAAGGGTTGGCTTACGCTCGAATGCGTTATGAAGACCCTGAAGGTGATGTGGGCCGACAAAGACGGCAACGCGAAGTAGTAACTAAAATTTTACGTAAGGCGATGTCGATCAATGGAGTCGGCAACTATAAGAAGATTTTAAAAGCAGTTGAGAAAAATATGAAGACTGATTTGGACTGGGACGATATGATGGATATCGGGACCAATTATTTATCTGCTTTTGATACGATCAAGCAAAAACAGCTGGTCGGTAAAAGTCAAATGATTGACGAAATCTATTATCAGATTTTAGGAACAAATGAATTATTAGATATTCAAAACGCGCTGAAGAAGCAGCTTGGACTAGCAACGTCAGATACTTTGCCTAATTTGAAGGAAGCGGATGCGGAAAGCTTGTTCTATGATGATTCTGATGGAAAAGCCAGCGAGGATACCAGTCAATTTGCACCAGGATATGATAATCCAAATAATTACGATGACAGTGGTGTTTACGGGAATTCATCAAGTAGCAGCGATGGTTATCCGCAGTATGATGAGACTGGTCAAAATGATCAGGGCTATACGGATCCCAATCAAGTAGATCAAGGTGGTTATGGTGGTGCCACCGATCCAAATTCGGCCTATGGGCAGCCAGCAGCCGGTTATTAAAAGAAGAGGTGTGACCCAGTACATGGTGGGCACACCTCTTCTGTTTATTTTTTAACTAATTTAACGACAACTTCGCAACGCGCGGTTTGAGGGAACATGTCAACGGATTGTAGATATTCTACGCGATAGATTTTTGAAAGGCTGACAAGATCGCGAGCCAATGTCGAAACGTTACAGGAAATATAGACCATTTGTGGGCTGGGAGCTTCTTGAATGGCCTTCAATAATTGATTATCCAAACCAGTTCGCGGCGGGTCAACAACAATCGCATCAGGTGTGAAGCCTTCTTTCAGCCATTTTGGCAGCAAGCTTTCAGCTGTGCCAACTTCATAATGTGTATTCGTAAGATTCATAGCTTCAGCATTTTTCTTAGCGTCATCGATTGCTTGTGGAATGATATCCATTCCGCGTACTTCCTTTGCTTGCTTGGCTAAAGACAGCCCAATTGTTCCAACACCGCAGTATGCATCAACAATGGTTTTTGGCGTAGACAAATCCAAAGCATCGATGGCCTCTTGATAAAGAACCTTAGTTTGCTGGGGATTCAGTTGAAAGAAGGCGCGTGGAGACAGCTCAAAGCTTACTTCATTGATTTTTTCATTAATGACTTCCTTGCCCCATAAATGAATCGTTTCGTCTCCCATGATGACTGAGGTTTTCTTGTCCTGCACATTTTGCATGATGGAAACAACCTCCGGTAAGCGATTCGTAATCTCACGGATCAGAGCATTTCCCTGCGGCAGCTTTTTAGTTTTAGTGATGAGAACTAATTGTACCTCGCCAGTTTCAATTCCAATCCGAACCATTAGGGTACGCATAATACCGGAATTTGAACGTTCATCATAAATCGGCATATCATATTTACTCAATAAATTCGTGACAAGGTTGATGACTTTCTGAGTTGTTGGTTCTTGCACCAAGCAGTCCTTGATGGGTACTAGATGATGGGAATCGGCTTGATACAGACCAGCTTCAACCTGTTGGGTCTTTTTATTTTTGCGTAATTGGAATTGTGCCTTGTTGCGATAATGCCAAGGCTCATCCATTCCGATCGTGTCACGTAGTTCAAATGTTTGGTAGCCTTCGGGTTTGTATTTTTCCAGGGCTTGCCGCAGTAAGTCCTTCTTGAAGTCTAATTGTTTGCTGTAGACTAAGTGCTGCAGCTGGCATCCGCCGCACTCTTCGTAAACGGGACAAGGCGGTGTAATTCGATCAGGACTTTTTTTCGTAATTTTAACTAAGCTGGCTTCTGCAAACCGAGGCGTTGCTTTAGTAATTCGAGCAACAACCGTTTCATTTGGTAAAGCGCCAGTCACAAATATAATCAGGCGTTTGTAATAAGCGATACCTTCACCATTAATGCCCAATCGTTTTATTTTTAAGGTTAATGTTTGATTCAATTTAAGTTGAACAGCCATAGTCAGCCTCTTTCTTAAAAGTATTTTTCAATTGTTCAGCGCAGTTCATTTTAGCATATTTTTGTCGATTGGTTGATTATCTATGATAGAATTAATTTTTGCTAGGGTATACGTTGTAGAAATAGAAAAGCCATTTATTCGAATAGGAGGAGTAAATGATGTTAACAGTAGTAAAAGTCAGTCAAGGTCGCGGACCATTTTATAAAGTAGAATTTTCTAATGGGGAGACTTTACGATTATCTGAGGATACCGTTGTGCGTCACCGATTGTTAAAGGGGCAAGAGCTTGACGAAAAAACATTAGAGGAAATTAAGCAAGAAGGGAAAGAAGACCTGGGTTTTCAATTGGCCTTAAATTATCTGAGCTATCAATTACGAACAGAAAAAGAAATTCAAACGTATTTAAAAGACAATGAGATTGAAAGTGGCGATCGTCATAAAATCATTGAACGACTTAAGGAAATGGATTTGCTGAATGATCTTGTTTATGGGGAAAGCTATGTACGTACGCAAATGCGGATCGGCGATAAAGGCCCTCGAGTACTGCAGCAAAAACTGAGACAAAAAGGATTGAAGGATAGTGATATTCAACAGGCTCTTTATCTTTATGAAGCAGAGGAGCAGTTCGAGGTGGCTTTGCATACGGCAAAAAAAGCTATGAGAAAATTTCATCACAGCAGTCAGCGAGAGGTGCAGCAGAAATTACAACAATTACTGATGACGAAGGGCTTCAACAGCGATATCAGTAAGAGTGTTTTAGCTGAACTGGATTTTTCTGAGGTTGAAGAGCAGGAAAATGACGCGTTGGAATTGCAAGGTGAAAAATTATGGCGCAAAAATCAGCGCTTCGAGCCTGCGAAGCGGCGTCAAAAGGTGAAACAAAGCTTATATCAAAAAGGCTTCCAGCTGGATCAGATTGATGCCTTTATTCGTGGAAAAGAGGAAGAAGATGAGTAAGAGCTGGGAAAACTGGACAGAACAAAAGATTGCGAATTTTCAGGAGGATTTTCTTGCGTGGTACCAGCAGGAAAAGCGAAACCTTCCGTGGCGATATAATCATGATCCTTACCGGATTTGGATTTCAGAGATTATGCTGCAGCAAACGCGAGTTGATACGGTAATCGATTATTTTTATCGCTTTATGGAGCAGTTTCCGACGATCCAGGATTTGGCGAATGCACCAGAAGATAAGCTGTTGAAGGTGTGGGAGGGCTTAGGCTATTATTCTCGAGCACGAAATTTACAGGCGGCAGCGAAACAGGTCATGGGTGAATTTGACGGTGAATTTCCAACAACGGTTGAGGATATTCGATCCTTAAAAGGGATTGGACCATACACAGCAGGGGCAATCGGCAGTATTGCCTTTGAAATTCCCGAGCCTGCAATTGATGGTAATGTGATGCGTGTGGTAAGTCGGTTGTTTTGTATTGAAGCTGATATTGCAAAGGCTAGCAGTCGTAATGCGTTTGATGAAGCAATGCGTAGAATCATTAGTCAAGATCAGCCGGGAGACTTTAACCAGGCAATGATGGATTTAGGCTCAAGTATATGCACACCTACTAATCCGCAGTGTGATGTTTGCCCGATTCAGCAGTATTGTCAGGCATATAGTGAAAATCGCCAAACGAGCTTCCCTGTCAAGTCAAAAAAGCAGAAGCCTAAAGATGTATATTATGTAGCCGGGATCATTGAAAACAACCAGCAGGAAATTTTTCTTCAACAGCGCCCAGATACAGGATTATTAGCAAACATGTGGCTATTTCCACTAGAAGAGATCAGTGCGCCTCGTTTTAAAGAATTGCAGGAACAATACGATCCAAATGCTTGGGACTTGTTTTCCAGCACAATCGTTGCCGAAGAGAGCCCGAACTTTTTCCCAGAACAAGATGTTGTATGGCAGAAAAAAGTGCTTGGTGAGGTTAAACATGTCTTTAGTCATTTGCGTTGGCATATCTTAGTTTTTTATGGTCGTTGTGCGGCACCCTTGACTTTGAAAGGACATTGGGTAAAACCAAATGATTTCCCGGAATATGTTTTTCCAAAACCACAGCAAAAAATGTTGGAAGTTTTTGAAAATAATTCAGCAGACGACAAAGATTAGTAGGCAATCTTTCATTTTATTGCTATAATAATTCTGATGTCGGTGTGATAACACCCAAACAAATGCGAAAATTTTTTCGCTGAGGGAAGGGTAGCTATGGGAGTTCCAAAAGAAGGAGAGTTTGTAACAATCAAAAGTTACAAGCACGACGGCAGTTTGCATCGAACGTGGCGTGATACCATGGTATTAAAAACAAGTGAGTGTTCTCTGATCGGCTTGAATGACCACACTTTGGTTACAGAATCAGATGGCAGAAGGTGGGTCACTCGCGAACCAGCAATCGTTTATTTTCATCAAAAGTACTGGTTCAACATAATAGCAATGATTCGAGAGAAGGGAGTTTCTTATTATTGTAATCTAGCGTCACCTTACGTATTAGATGATGAAGCATTAAAGTACATTGATTATGATTTGGATGTCAAAGTTTTTCCGGATGGAGAAAAACGTCTATTGGACGTAGATGAATACGAAGCCCATAGTCAGCAGATGCATTACTCTAAAGAAATTGATTATATCCTCAAGGAAAATGTCAAAATCTTAGTGGACTGGATTAACAATGAAAAGGGGCCTTTTTCCCAGGGCTATATTGATATTTGGTATGATCGTTACAAGCAATTGTCGCGGAAGTAGAAAGAAAAGACTGCATCTCATTTTGGGAGCAGTCTTTTTTTACAATACTAAGGAAATGAAGAGAACTATGTCATATAGTTTTTAATATTCAGTTGGTTTTGAATTATTTCTTTGTTAAACTAAAAAATAGAATAAGTAAATTAGGAGCGTTTATTTTGGAAAATTCAAAAAGAAATTATACTAAAAAACATAATAAAATCAAGTACAATAAAAAGGTGCTCTTTTTTTTCTTTCTTGCTGTTGCTTTTATTATAGTGTTGATTCCACAAGTTTTTACCCCTATTTCAAGTGATGATACTCTTTATGTTGTTAATAATTCTAAATGGTCTAGTATGACATGGCGTTACATGAATTGGTCTGGACGAATAGTAGCTGATGTATCGTCATTAATTTTATTACAGCTTCCACCATTTATTTATATTTTTTTAAAAGCCGCTATTTGGATAAGCTTGATTACATTGATATCTCAACTACCTTCAGTTTTGGAGAAAAAATTTATATATAACTCTAAAAATTTTGTAGTCATATTCCTGCTATATTGGATTGCAAACCCTAATTTAGGCCAAACATCATTTTGGACAGTTGGCTTTACAAATTATATTCTAACTAACTTTTTCATAGTCGCCTATTTTACGTTAATTTTTTTCTTGAAAGATAGAAATTCAAATTTTTTGCATATACCTGGAGTTGCAATACTTGGACTATTATCAGGAAATTCTAATGAAAATACTTCTATAGTGGTAGTTTTACTCACGTTGGTGTTTTTATTAATTGAAAGAAATAAGAAAGTCTTTCTTATAGGGTTACCATTTACTGTTGTTGGAATGTTGACATTGCTTCTTTCACCAGGACAGCATGAAAGACTACAAAATCCTGCTTTTCAGATTTCGCGAGAATTATCAGTATTCCAAAGATTATGGAACTATTTCTCATCTCCTTGGTTTATTGATACTTTTAAAAGTTTCTCTTGGGTATTTGTTACATTCATATTAATAGGGTTTATTTATTTTTTTAAACATCAATTACCACGGAAAAACAATTTGATTTATTGTTTAATTTTCTTCTTTTCTGCAATTATTGCAAATGCTGCGTTTGGCGGCTCATATGTATTTCCGGTTGCTCTTCGTTCATTAAATGGTTCCTTAATTTTATTTCTAATTTCTCTAGCTTTCTTTATGTTTGATTTATCATATATTGAGGTTCCGATTTATAAAAGAAGTATTTTCTATCTTGTAATTTTACTTTGTTTTCCATTCATATTAACTTATTATTTTGCTGCTAAGAGCGTAATTTCGTTGCAGGGACAGTTTCAAATAAGAGAACAAGCCATCCTAGATGGAAAAAAGCATAATCAAAAGGAAATCTATATTCCAAATTATTATGTTGGCAAATTATACAATCCTTCTGATAGCATAGACATGTTTCAAGGTGATCTGAATGGATTATATGGTGTTAAAGCATCGACATCCATTGTTCCATTCAACAAAGATTTTAGCTTTGATTATAGCAATAAGAAGCTTGTGAATTCTGAACAAATTTCTTTAAATCGTTCATTTGGTAAGCGTATTCGATTAAAGGCATTAAATATTTTTCCTGATGAACGTACTATTAATGCTTATAGTATAAATTTCACTTTCGATAAAAGTTTATTAAAAGAATATTCATCAGACGACTTTATTCTATTTATTCATGTTAATTGGAAACGAGGTTCATCTACAACAGAAACTCGATTCAATGCTGATACATCGCTAAATAACCAACTTTCAGTCGATGGAAAATATATTTTTTCTTCTCCTATCGGAGATATTCGTCCTAAAGATATTAGCAGTATCAATATAGGTATTTATCATCCTTTGACGAAAAGTAACTATGTAGAAACTACTGTCGAGGTTAATGAAAATTGATTTTTTAGATAGATTAACACAAATGATTTTATCTAAAGAAATTGATATAGATTTTAGAAAAAAAGAGACTATGATAAGGTTTCCGACTTTATGGGAACCTTATCATAGTCTCTTTATGTTCTTCTTTTTTCCCTAGTCACTTTTCATCTAAAACTGTTATACAAGCTTTATTTATGCATAATTACTGCAATTTAGATATTATTAAAAAGATTTTACAGTCCTTTTTTCATATGTACATGATCGATCCCAGCATCTTGAAACACTTCGCCATAGGCAGTATAACCTAGCTTTTGATAGAATTTTTCAGATGATAATTGGGCGCCTAGTTCGATTGCTTTGAATCCTTGCTGACTAGCAAAAGCTTCTGCTTCTTTAATAATTTCTGCCCCGAGCTTGTTTCCCCGATATTCTTTCAAAACCGCCATGCGTTGCAATTTAAGCGTCTGCTCATCGAGTGGTAACAGCCGCACGGTAGCTGCCGGCTTTTTTTCATCAGTGTAAAGAACGAAGTGTACAGAATAGGCTTCCTTTTCATCGATTTCTAGCTTGGCAGGAACGCCTTGTTCTTGAACAAAGACTTTTTGACGAATTCGAACGGCATCGAGATAAATGTCGCTCATCGTATCTTTAGTGATTAAAATTTTCATAATGACACCTTCCTCAAGGGGATTTTTCTTCACATGATGTATACTATAAACTAAATCTGAAAAAAGGAGTAGACGGATGTTTGAAAAAATTAAGAATTCAAAATTAATGTTTTGGTCAATCGAAATACTGATCATTGCAACATTGATTCTAGTTTCATCAAAAATTGATTTTGTCTTTCAACCGATTGGCACATTCTTTACCACTTTGTTTGCCCCAATCTTGATTGCCGGCTTTTTGTATTATTTATTAAATCCATTAGTCAATTTATTGATGAAGATGGGTGTAAAACGTTTAATGGCCATTGCCTTGATCTTTATTTTATTGATTGGCATGATCGTATTGATTTTTATGAGTGTCATACCGAATTTAGTGGAGCAGCTGGTTTCGCTGGCGAAAAACATTCCTGGATTTATCAGCAATATGCAAAGCTGGCTGCAGGAAGCTGCGAATAATGCAACACGTTTTCCGCTGTTTAAGGAACTGGATGTTGATAAATATATCAGTAATCTAGATGTTTCCGCTGGAAGTATTCTTCAGCGCTCCTTAACGGGAGTGACGAATGGTTTAGGGTCTGTCATTGGGAAGATTACAACGGTCGTTTTACTATTGGTCACCGTGCCCTTCATTCTATTCTATATGCTGAAGGACGGCGAAAAGCTTGTTCCTAATATCGAACGGATTTTTCCAGAAAAACAGCGAGACAATATCAAAGGTCTTTTGCAGCAGCTAAATAAGACGCTGTCTGATTATATCAGCGGTCAAGCAATTGAATGCCTGTTTGTTGGAACATTCACCTTTTTAGGCTATTTGCTGATTGGTGTTGATTATGCGTTCCTATTTGGTGTAATCGCGGGCTTAACAAATTTAATTCCTTACTTAGGACCTTACCTAGGTTTGGCACCTGCGTTAATTTACACATTTTTTGATTCACCGACGAAAGCATTGCTGTGTATCGTGATAGTTTTGATCGTACAGCAAGTCGATGGAAATGTGATCTATCCGAACGTGATCGGAAAATCATTGAATATTCATCCATTGACGATCATTTTGATCCTATTAGTAGCAGGCAATCTTTCTGGAATTTTAGGTGTCTTTCTTGGTGTACCAGTCTATGCCATTTTACGGACACTAGTTGTTTTTATTGTAAAAATAATGAAGCAAAGCAAGCAAGAAGAACGAGAACAGGAGTTTTTAAAATAAGCGGCTGCTCTTGATTCGGAAAAGATTGCATAAAAACAAGTGATGTGATACGATTTTATCGTGGCCTTTGTGCCACTTTTTTTACACTTTAAATTAAGGAGCGAATGCAATTATGAATGCTGACCCCGATAGTCAGTCGTTAATTTTACAATTAGGTTTATTAGTAATTTTGACGTTAATCAACGGATTTTTAGCTGCGGCTGAAATTGCGGTGGTATCGGTCAATAAAAACCGAGTGGAACAAAAGGCAGAAGAAGGGAACCTGAAATCGAAAAAATTACTGGAGGTCATTCAAAGCCCCAATAATTTCTTATCAACGATTCAAGTTGGGATTACTTTGGTCAATATCTTGTCAGGGGCATCCTTGGCGGATAGTTTATCTGCCCGCGTAGCACCGCTATTAGGTGGTGGCTCGGCTGCAAGGACAATTGCTGCTGCGATCGTCATGCTGCTATTGACTTACGTTTCGATTGTATTTGGAGAATTATACCCTAAACGGATTGCTATGACCAAGACTGAAGAAGTAGCCCAGTTTACTTCTGGTGTGGTACGCAAACTAGGAATAATTACAAAGCCTTTCGTTTGGCTGTTGACAGCTTCGACCAATCTGTTGGCAAAAATCACGCCAATGACGTTTGATGATGAAGACACGAAGATGACTCGTGATGAAATGCGATATATGTTAGAAAATGAAGGCGTACTGGACAACGATGAAATCGAGATGCTGCAGGGTGTCTTTTCATTGGATACTAAAGTAGCTCGAGAAGTCATGGTTCCTCGAACGGACTCCTTCATGATTGATATTAATGATCCAGTATTAGAAAATATTGATGAGATATTAAGCGAAAGCTACTCAAGAATTCCAGTGTATGATGAAGATAAAGATAAAGTCGTGGGAATTCTACATACGAAGACTTTGCTAAAAGCAGCTCGTCAGTTTGGCTTTGAGAATGTCAATCTGCAAAAGATTTTGCAGGAGCCATTATTTGTACCAGAGACGATCTTTATTGATGACCTTCTTTATGAATTGAAAAAAACACAAAATCAAATGTCGATTTTACTTGACGAATATGGCGGCATGGTTGGATTGGTTACCTTAGAGGATCTGCTAGAAGAAATCGTTGGAGAAATCGATGATGAATCAGATGAAGTCGAAAAGCTTTACGAAAAAGTCGGAGATAATGAGTATCTGATTAATGGGAAGATGTTGATTGATGACTTTAATGAAGAGTTTGATTTGAACTTGCACATGAGCGATGTCGACACAATGGCCGGCTATTTGATCACTGCCTTAGGAACGATTCCTGATGAAGGAGAAAAGCTTTCTTTCGATGTGGATGACTTGACTCTGATTTCTGAGGAAATGGAAGGTTCTCGAGTCTTAACATTGCGGGCGATATTTCATCCCGAGGAGCATGTAAACGCTGAGCCTGAAGAAGAACGCCGCCTGTTTACGAAAGATTTCGATGATGACGAACCACGTCGCTAATACTGCCTATTTAGAAAACATTCTGCTTTGCAGAGTGTTTTCTTTTTGTCAATTCTACTACACACTTTAGAGTGAGTAGTAAAATAGTCTATATTTGAACTTTTGATTGGATTTTTTATGAAAAACTAAACAACTGTCAGAGCGATTCAACTTTCCAACAGAGTAAAATCCATGCTATACTGATTGGGTTGAAATTTGAAAGATACTAGATATATGAATGGAGCAATAGAATGAACAATCCTAATTTAAAACAGCAAGTGGACAGCCGTCGGACATTTGCGATTATTTCCCACCCGGATGCTGGTAAAACGACAATTACTGAACAATTATTATTATTTGGCGGAGCTATTCGACAAGCTGGAACCGTTAAAGGAAAAAAGACAGGAAATTTTGCAAAATCTGACTGGATGGATATTGAAAAGCAGCGTGGAATCTCGGTAACGAGTTCTGTAATGCAATTTGACTTTGATGGAAAACGAGTAAATATTCTGGATACACCTGGACACGAAGACTTTTCTGAAGATACCTATCGTACATTGATGGCAGTGGATAGTGCTGTAATGGTCATTGATAGCGCTAAAGGAATTGAAGCACAAACTAAAAAACTGTTTCAAGTAGTAAAGCGTCGAGGGATTCCAATCTTTACCTTTATCAATAAATTGGACCGTGATGGCCGTGAACCATTAGATTTATTGGAAGAGCTGGAGGAACTATTGGATATTGAATCTTATCCAATGAACTGGCCGATCGGTATGGGTAAAGGGCTAGAAGGAATTTATGATATCCATAACGAACGTATTGAGTTCTATCGACCTGAGCAATATGAAGGTGAACGGTTTGTCAAATTAACTAATGGCGAAATCATAGGCGATCATCCCTTAAAAGAAAAATCAATTTATGAGGATGTTTTAGGAGAAGTGGAATTGGTTCGCGAAGCAGGGGATCAATTCAACTTAGAAAAAATTGAGCGTGGTGCCCAAACGCCTGTATTCTTTGGCTCGGCATTGACAAATTTTGGTGTTGAAACATTTTTAGAGTCATTTGTAGATCTAGCACCAAAACCACATGCGCATAAGACGGAAGAAGGAGAAGCTGTTTCTCCTTACGAAGAAGAGTTTTCTGGCTTTGTTTTCAAAATTCAAGCAAATATGAATCCAAATCATCGCGACCGAATCGCTTTTGTCCGTGTATGTTCGGGAACCTTCGAGCGGGGAATGGATATCACGTTGGGGCGAACGAGCAAAAAGATGAAATTAAGCAATGTGACACAATTTATGGCGGATGCTCGTGAAAATGTTGAAGAAGCTGTTGCAGGCGACATTATTGGGGTTTATGATACAGGAAACTATCAAATCGGGGATACTATTTATGAAGGAAAACTAAAGGTTGCCTATGAAGAATTGCCTTCCTTTACTCCTGAGCTGTTTATGAAAGTAACTGCAAAAAATGTAATGAAGCAAAAATCCTTCCATAAAGGAATTTATCAATTGGTTCAAGAAGGGGCGATCCAATTATATAAAACGTATTTAACGGATGAGTACATTATCGGTGCCGTGGGCCAACTGCAATTTGAGGTCTTCCAACATCGGATGTTAAATGAGTATAACGCCGAAGTCGTGATGACGCCGATGGGGAATAAAATTGCCCGCTGGATTGACCCAGAACAGCTGGACGAGCGAATGAGTTCAAGCCGAAACATCTTGGCGAAAGACCGCTTTGACCAACCGTTGTTCTTATTTGAAAATCAATTCGCAATGCGCTGGTTTGCTGATAAATACCCAGAAGTTGAATTGAAGAGCTTGATGTAAAAAGCAAAGAAAGGGACCTTTGATGCAAACACTAAAAAGTGACACAGGGAATAGTTTAAAAAAGCTCAAACAGCCGATCAATTTGATTGTATTAGTTGTTTTGATTGGTTTGACAGTGTTTCGCTTAGTATTGAGTGCCAAAGCTCCCTATTTTACCAATCTATTTGCCGGTTATGATGATCAATTATTCATTCGCTATAGTGAGGAGATTCTAAAAGGAAATTGGCTTGGGGAATATTCAACAACAACATTGTCTAAAGGCGTTTCCTACTCCCTTTTTATGGTTTGGAGCAATAAGCTCCATCTATCCTATGGAGTTTCTTTGGGAATTTTTAATATCCTAGCCAGTTCGATCGCGGCCATAGCTTTACGGCCGCTCATCCATAATCGCTGGATTTTAATTTTCATTTACACATTCTTTTTGTACTCGCCAGTCACTTTAACAAGTGAGTATAGTACGAGAATCTATCGGAATACACTCGTCGTTCCGGCAGTATTATTGGTAATTTCTTGTCTCATAGGCCTGTATTTTAGACGTAATGGGAAGTTGCGACCATTTATTTTATGGAGTGGCGGATTATCATTAATCTTTCCTTTTTACTGGTATATACGGGAAGACTCATTATGGCTTTTTCCAATACTGACTGTAGGTTTGGTGATTATCTTTGGCTCGGTTATTTTTGAAAATAATCCGAATTTCAAATTGAAAAATATTCGAACAGCTATAAAAAAGATTCATTTTACTAAGCAACAAGTCGTCAAATTGATTTTGTGCTTCTTGCCATTTGTCCTGCTCTTCTCAACTGTTAAAGTGTTGAAGAATATGAATCAAGAGCATTATGGGGTTGCATTAGTCAATGATCGAACGAGTGGTGCTTTTGGGAATGTTTCAAAGCAGCTGATTCGAATGGATGATGGAACAGAGCTGAATGAAAAAAATAGCAAAGTTTGGGTCTCAAAAAAGGCCTTGGAGAAAGCTGAAGCTGTTTCACCCGCACTTAAATCAATTGCGAGAAATATTGAGTGGATCTATAAGGGAAGCCCTTGGAGCGGTGGGGAAGATATTGCAGGTGATATCATTTTTTGGGCATTGCGCGATGCAGCGGCACAGGCTGATTACTATAAGGATGGGAAGAAGACCGAAGAGTTCTGGTCAAAAGTGGATTCGGAATTGTCGTCAGCCTATAAAAAGGGACAATTGAAGCAAAAGAAAGAGATTTATTTAACGGCTACTGGCGACGGAAAGTTAAGAAAAGACTTGCCGCTAGTTGGTGAGTTTATGAAAAGCGGATTTGACTATAATGTTTTTTATAAAAACTATAGCCAGGGAGCAGACGTAACACTGGGGCCGAAAGATGATGTAGGAAAAGCAGAAAAACTACTAAAGCATTCGTTTAAAGAGAATTGGCAAGATATCAATCTTCCGCGAACTGAATCACCCAAAGTTGTGAAATCCGCAAAAATTTCTAATCGTATTATCCAGCTTTATCGCGATATCACACCGGTTTGGTTAGGATTTTGCGCTTTAGGCTTTTTGATTATTTTAATAGGAAGTCTTTTTTCAAAAGCGCAATTAAAAACCTTTCGAGGAATGCTGCTGATACTTTTGGGTCTAGTATTGTCGTATTTGATTTTCTTGATCGGTGTTTCATGGTTTTGTTCATGGGCACCGGAGCGAAAAGACATGTTTATGATGATTTATACCGGGGCTGGAGTACCAGTCGTTCAGTGGATTGAAGTTATGGCTTTTGTAGGAATTGTCCAATTACCAATCATTGCTAAAAAGATAAATAAAAAAAATAGTTGAAGCTATTTCGGCTTCAACTATTTTTTGTTATTGACATTTCAATTAAACCAGGTGACTCTAAATAAGAGATATTGGTGAAATCGTAAGTATCTTCATCCAGTTTTCGTTTGAAATATTTATGTACAAAATCTACTTCCGATGGCTGGATGTTTCGATTGTCATTCTTTAAAACAATCTCCGCATGTTTATAGGCATCGGTATAAATTACGGTAGTATTACCGATCGTATAGACCTTTATCATATTTGCATCAGTGTTCTCCAACTGATTATAAACCATCTGTGAATGGCTGTTCGTGACGTTGATAAGTTTCATCCGAAACACCTTCTTCCTTAACCTTACTTCATAATGTAATTATATAAGAAAGATTAAGAAAAAAGAAGGATGTTGCTCATTTTAATTAGAAGATTTAAATGATAGATCCATAAAAAAGATTCCCGTTTTAAGTTTTAAACGGGAATCTTTTTTTACTAGTCTTTATCTTCTTTTGCTAAGCGCTCCGGCTTTGATGTAATGACGATATGATCCTCTTTATCAAGTTTGGCTTTGAGATCTGTAATAGTAGGGTGATCGAGATAGAATTCTGCGATACCATCCTCAATATTTTCTTGGATTGTCCGACGAAGAGGACGAGCTCCCATTGCAGGATCATAGCCTAGGTCAACTAACTTTTCCTTCACATTACTTGGAACATCAATATGAAGTTTTTGCGAAGCCAACATATCATTAACATCATCCAGCATCAAGGAAACAATGTTCATTAAGTTTTCTTTTGATAATGGACTAAATTCAATGATACCGTCAAAACGGTTTAAGAATTCTGGTGCAAAGAAATCTTTTAACTGACCAAGAACAGAGCGTGTAATTCCTTCTCTTGCCGCACCAAAACCAACATTAGCTTCGATTTTACCAGTACCTGCGTTACTAGTCATGATGATAATTGTATCCTTAAAGCTGACCGTACGACCTTGTGAATCAGTCAAGCGACCGTCATCAAGAATTTGCAAGAACATGTGCAGCACATCTGGATGAGCTTTTTCAATTTCATCCAGCAAAATCAAACTATATGGATGGCGACGAACTTGTTCCGTCAATTGACCAGCTTCTTCATACCCAACATAGCCTGGGGGCGAACCAATCAATTTAGAGACGCTGTGTTTTTCCATGTATTCACTCATATCGAAACGAATCATAGAATCGCTTGATCCAAACAGCTCTTCAGCTAATTGACGAGCTAGTTCTGTTTTACCAACACCTGTGGGTCCAACAAACAAGAAGGAACCAATTGGCCGGTTTTTCTTATTTAAACCAACCCGATTACGGCGAATTGCTTTGGCTACTTTGTCGACAGCTTCATCTTGCCCGATAACATGCTGCTTCAAATCGACAGCGAGATTCTTCAACTGTGTTTGTTCCTTTTCTTTTAATTCACCAACAGGAATACCGGTCCGTTTTTCAACGATTTTTTCCATATCCTTTTCGGTAATTATCGGTGTTTCTTCATCAGTCAACTGACGGTCTTTCATTTTTTGCAGTTTATTGATTTGATCACGGTAATAAGCCGCCTTTTCAAAATCCTCTTCTTTAGAAGCTTGCGATTTTTGCTGTTCGGCTTCTGCCAATTTCTTATCAATCGTTTTTGGATCAACGATTTGGATTGTTAGGTTTTTCTTCGAACCGGTCTCATCTAATAAATCAATCGCCTTATCAGGTAAGAAGCGATCTTGGATATAACGATTCGAAAGCTCAGCAGCAGCTTTGATGGCTTCATCGGTATATTTCACATGATGATAATCTTCATAGCGAGGCTGCAGACCCTTCAAAATTTCAATTGTTTCTTGGACAGAAGGTTCTTCAACACGAACCGGCTGCATCCGACGCTCTAAAGCTGCGTCCTTTTCAATGATGCGGTATTCATTTAAAGTTGTGGCACCAACCATCTGCAGTTCACCTCGAGCCAATGCTGGCTTCAAAATATTACCAGCATCCATGTTGCCGTCACCAGCAGCACCAGCACCTACGATTTCGTGAACTTCATCAATGAAAAGAATAATATTTTCTGCCTGACGAATTTCTTCGATCAGCTTTTGCATCCGCTCTTCAAATTGTCCGCGAATCCCTGTACCTTGAACAAGAGAAGCGACATCTAAACGAATAACTTCCTTATCCATTAGTTTTTGTGGAACGTCGCCATCTACGATTTTTTGAGCCAGACCTTCCACAACTGCTGTTTTACCAACACCGGGTTCTCCAATTAGAACCGGATTATTTTTCGTACGACGATTCAAAATTTCGATGACGCGTTGAATTTCATCATCACGTCCTACAACCGGATCAATATTTCCTTCACGAGCTTGACCAGTAATATTGATACCATACTCATCTAATAGCCCGCCACCGCCATTTCCGCGAGGGGGTTGATTGTTTATACCATTTCCACCGCCGAACTGCGTTGGTGGTGTTTGATCTGCTGCTCCTTGTCGTTGTTGCATTTGCTGTGACATTGAGCGGAACAAATCATCTAGACTTCCAAAACCAAAAGGATCATTTCCTGCCATTTGCGGCGCACCTCCAGCTTGATTCTTTAATTTTTGATAGCAACTTTGACAATAATCCAACTGCTTTCGTTGTCCATTGACATTTGCGTATAAATGAATCGTTGCTTCATTTTCGTGACAATTTTGGCAAAGCATATTTTTCACCCTTTCAATAGTTGATTGTTTCTTCCATTGTACATCGAGTAAGCGAATCTCGTAAAAAGATACGCTGGTCAGTTGTTTGACTTTCACTGACCTTAAGAATAATTATAGCGAGATTTTTAAGAAAAGCAAACAGTTTGTTTCAAAAATTAGCAAACTAACCACGAGAGTGCTAAAAGATGATTGGTTTTGCATATTTGCACTAGGTTGTTGTTATGGAAAAAAATATGAAAACAAACTAAATCAATAACTAGCTCCATTAAACTAGATATTTTAAGAAAGGGCATACATTTCACAAGAATAATTCGACTAAAATTGTTGTATCCACTGCAAAAAAATGGTAATCTAAGAAAATGAAGGGCTCAAAATGATGTATGTTATTACTAAAGCCCTAACATAAAAAAACATTTTTTTTTATAAAGGAGAACGGTCAATATGGAAAAAAAAGATTTTCACGTAGTAGCAGAAACAGGGATTCATGCACGTCCTGCAACTTTATTAGTGCAAGCTGCAAGCAAATTTAACTCTGATATTAACTTAGAGTATAAAGGAAAATCAGTTAACCTTAAATCAATCATGGGCGTTATGTCTCTAGGTGTTGGCCAAGGGTCTGACGTTGTTATCTCTGCTGAAGGTGCTGATGAAAAAGAAGCAATGGAAGCTATTGTAGAAACAATGAAAAAGGAAGGATTATCTGAATAATGGTTGAACTACTAAAAGGTATTGCCGCAAGTGACGGAGTTGCCGTTGCGAAAGCTTATCTGCTAGTACAACCGGATTTATCTTTCAAACAAAATAATGTAGAAGACATTGCTGCCGAAGAAAAGCGTTTAGACGACGCTTTGGCGGCTTCTTCTGCTGAATTAGAAAAAATTCGGGATAAAGCAGCGAAAAGCTTAGGTGAAGAAGAAGCACAAGTTTTTGATGCTCATTTAATGGTTCTTTCAGATCCAGAAATGATTGGTCAAATCAAACAACATATTCAAGATAATAAAGTGAACGCTGAAAGTTCGCTTAAAGAAGTTACTGATATGTATATCGGCATGTTCGAGGCGATGGATGATAACGCTTATATGCAAGAACGTGCAGCAGATATTCGTGACGTTACAAAACGTGTAATGGCACATCTATTAGGCGTGTCTTTACCTGATCCATCAATGATCGATGAAGAAGTTGTCGTTGTGGCGCATGACTTGACTCCAAGTGATACAGCACAATTAGATAAAAACTTTGTAAAAGCTTTTGTTACTGATATTGGCGGACGTACGTCTCACTCAGCAATCATGGCACGATCATTAGAGATTCCAGCAATTGTTGGTACAAAAGAAATTACTTCAAAAGCCAAAGAAGGCGACGTACTTGCGGTTAACGGTATCACTGGTGAAACAATTGTAAACCCAACTGACGAGCAAGCAGCTGAATATAAACAAGCTGGCGAAGCATACGCGACGCAAAAAGCAGAATGGGAAAAACTAAAAGATGCTGAAACAGTTACCGCTGATGGCAAGCATTTTGAATTAGCAGCAAATATCGGTACACCAAAAGATCTTGAAGGTGTTCACAATAATGGCGCTGAAGCGATCGGCTTATATCGTACTGAATTCTTGTACATGGATTCTTCAGATTTTCCAACAGAAGACGATCAATTTGAAGCTTATAAAGCCGTTTTAGAAGGCATGGGCGACAAACCAGTCGTTGTTCGTACAATGGATATCGGTGGAGACAAAGAATTACCATACTTGACATTACCTCACGAAATGAACCCATTCTTGGGCTACCGTGCATTACGTATCAGCTTGTCTGAACTAGGTGATGGCATGTTCCGTACACAATTACGTGCTTTATTACGTGCTTCTGTACACGGAAATCTACGTATCATGTTCCCAATGGTGGCTACATTGAAAGAATTCCGTGCAGCGAAGAAAATGTACGAAGAAGAAAAAGAGAAATTGATCAATGAAGGCGTGAAGGTTTCTGACACGATCCAAGTCGGAATCATGATCGAAATCCCTGCCGCGGCTGTTCTAGCTGACAAGTTTGCTAAAGAAGTAGACTTCTTCAGTGTTGGAACAAACGACTTGATCCAATACACAATGGCTGCTGACCGTATGAACGAACGCGTTTCATACTTATACCAACCATACAACCCATCAATCCTACGTTTGATCAAAAACGTGATTGACGCAGCGCACGCTGAAGGCAAATGGGCTGGTATGTGCGGCGAAATGGCCGGCGACCAAACTGCTGTACCATTATTAATGGGTATGGGATTAGATGAGTTCTCTATGAGTGCAACATCTATTCTTAGAACACGCAGCTTAATGAAACGTCTAACAACGACTGACATGGCTGAATTAGCTGACAAAGCGTTGAAAGAATGCGATACGATGGAAGAAGTCGAAGCGCTAGTTAAAGAGTATGTAAAATAGATTTAAATTTTTAAGACTGTTGTCTTTTCAGGCAGCAGTCTTTTTTTGTTATAAAATAAGATTTTATGTGGACTGAAAATGATGGCGTCTGTTTAAAATCAGACTATAGGTTGAGATAAAGTTCGAATGCTTATGATATAATTGATTTGCTTTTAAGGAGGCTGTATATGAAAATATTACTTTATTTTGAAGGACAGAATGTTATTGGTAAATCAGGGATTGGTCGAGCGCTAAGCCACCAAAAAAGGGCGTTATCCTCGATGGGAATTGACTATACTCTTGATCCAAAAGCTACAGACTATGATATATTACATATTAATACTTATGGACCAAGAAGTCTTCAACTGGTTAGAAAAGCGAAAAGACTTGGGAAAAAAGTTGTTTTTCATGCGCACTCAACTGAAGAAGATTTTCGCAACTCATTTGTCGGATCAAATCAGTTGGCTCCTTTGTTTAAGAAATGGTTGGTCGCTTTGTATCAACAAGCAGATCATTTGATTACACCAACACCTTATTCAAAAAGCTTGCTTCGCAGTTATGGATTACAGCAACCAATCGCGGCTATTTCGAATGGAATCGATTTGAAGAAGTACTATCCAGACGGGCACAAGGAAGCGGCTTTCCGAAAGCACTTCAATTTGACAGAAACGCAAAAAGTCGTCATTTGCGTAGGTCTGTTTTTTGAGCGTAAAGGGATTTTAGATTTTGTAGAGATAGCAGAGAAGATGCCTGATTATACCTTTATCTGGTTTGGGGATGTGCCGATGCTTTCGATCCCGGCTAATATTAGACGTGTAGTAAAAACCGCTCATCCTAGAAATGTCATATTTCCAGGTTACATCAACGGAGATTTGATTGAGGGCGCCTATTCTGGAGCCGATTTATTCTTCTTCCCGTCTTATGAAGAGACAGAAGGGATCGTCGTGTTAGAAGCTTTGGCTAGTCAGCAACAGGTCTTGCTAAGAGATATTCCTGTTTATGGAGGCTGGTTAAGTGATCGTGAAAATTGTTATATGGGAACCAATAACCAAGAGTTTGAAAAGTTGATTCGTCAATTGGTTAATCATCGTCTACCAAATCTTTCTTTGGCAGGATTTAAAACTGCTCAAGAAAAGAGTATTACACAAATTGGTAAAGAATTAAAATCTGTTTATGAAGCAGTGTTAGAGCTGCCTTATGATCATCAGATCTATGCAAAAGTCACGAAATAGTTTGGAGGGATAGACGTGCGGATCGGTTTTTTTACAGATACTTATTTTCCCCAAGTCAGCGGAGTAGCAACATCAATCAGAACATTAAAAAATGAACTCGAGAAGCAAGGACATGAAGTCTATATTTTTACGACGACTGATCCAGATGCGGATGAGTTTGAGAAAGATATTGTGCGTATGCCTAGTGTTCCCTTTGTATCCTTCAAAGATCGCCGAATTGTAGTACGGGGAATTTGGTTCGCTTATCAAGTAGCAAAGGAATTAGAATTAGAGATTATTCATACACACACAGAGTTTGGAGCTGGTTTTTTAGGGAAAATGGTAGCCAATCGCCTACGCATTCCTGTTGTTCACACCTATCATACAATGTATGAGGATTATCTTCATTATATAGCTAATGGTAAAGTGGTTAGACCTAGTCACGTTAAGCATTTCATTAAAATGTTTGTTAATCACTCTACGGGAGTCGTATGCCCAAGCAAACGGGTGGTGGACACATTGAAGCGCTATGAAGTAGATGTACCTATGCGAATCATCCCAACGGGTATAGATGTGACTCGTTTTGTCCGTTCGGATATAACAAAAGAGGATACTGATCGTTTACGAGAGAAGTTGGGAATGCAGGAAAATGAGTTGATGATTTTATCGTTAAGTCGTATCTCTTATGAGAAGAATATCCACATCATCGTACAACAATTTCCGGAAATACTCATGAGTTATCCCAATGCTCGATTAGTTATCGTAGGAAAAGGACCCTACCGTGAAGATTTGGAAGAAATGACACGTGAACTGGGTATTGACGATCATGTTCAGTTTACAGGAGAAGTTTCTCATGAAGAGGTTGCCTACTACTATCATGCGGCGGATTATTTTGTCAGTGCATCGACCTCTGAGACTCAAGGGTTGACCTATGCTGAGGCTATTGCTTCTGGAACACAATGCGTCGTTGAGGGAAATGATTATTTGGCTCAACTATTAAACGATGAATCTTTAGGGATAACGTTTGAGCATGATGAAGATTTTAGTGACTGTTTTATTCGTTATGCCCAACAACAAATTCCAATCGATCCCGAGGTGCAGAAGAATAAACTAGTCGAAATTTCGGCGGAACGTTTTGGTGATGAAATTCTCAAATTTTATCAAGAAATGCTCATTTACTATGCTGAAAATCACACAGAGGTTAGATCGCCAGTCCGTACAGTTCAAAAAATGCGGGTACGGATTAATTCGCTTAGAAATAACGAGGATAAATAAAGCTGAAATCCATCTCTTCATGTATACTGGAGATGGATTATTTTTAATATGGAGGTCAGTAGTATGAAAATAGGATTTATCGGAACAGGTGTGATGGGAAAATCCATCGTAAAACATTTTTTAGCTGCAGGGTATGAAGTTGCCGTATATAACCGTACGAAAAGTAAAACAGATGAGCTAGTTGCAGAGGGGGCTGAATGGCATGAAACTCCTGCAGAAGTGACTCATTTCAGCGAGATTGTTTTTTCAATGGTCGGTTATCCTAGCGATGTGGAAGAAATTTATTATGGAACGAACAGTATTTTTTCAGTAGATGTTACAGGCAAGGTATTAGTAGATTTGACGACATCTACTCCAACATTAGCAGAAAAAATTTATCGAACTGCTAAGGAAAAGGGGGCAGAGGCGTTAGATGCCCCAGTTTCTGGCGGAGACTTGGGTGCGCAGAATGGGACACTAACAATTATGGCAGGTGGTGATCAAGCCACTTTTGATAAAGTAGCCCCATTATTTGAAATTATGGGTAAGAGTTATTCACTGCAAGGTGAAGCAGGTGCTGGACAGCACACGAAGATGGCGAATCAAATTATGATTGCTGGGACAATGACTGGAATGACAGAGATGCTGGTTTATGCTAAAGCCGCTAAGCTGGACGTACCGAAAGTTTTAGAAACGTTAGGTGGCGGAGCTGCACAAAATTGGTCGATGGCCAATTATGCCCCTCGAATTCTGAAATCTGATTACTCTCCCGGTTTTTTTGTAAAACATTTTATCAAAGATTTAAAAATTGCTTTAGATGAAGCAGAAAAACTGCAGCTTGATTTGCCTGCAACTAAATTAGCGACTGAGCTTTATGAGCAATTAGCTGATCTTGGTTTTGAAAATGATGGTACTCAAGCGTTGATTAAATTGTGGTGGACAGAATCTTAAGTTAGATTTAGTAAAAAAATCATAAATTAATTGATGAAAATCAATGCAAGATACGGTCGGATTTGATACAATAAGACAGAATTGAGAAGAAGGGGGGCACCTAGATGAAACATTCACAATTAGTTGCCATTATTAAACGCTTAGAAGCAATGACTGAATCGACCGATAATGAAGTACAGTTGCGTCGTTTTGAAAAAGAGGGCGTAGAAAAATGTACTGTAACTTATGATAATACAACAGAAACATTTGAGCTTACTGAAAGCGACAGCAAACAATCTTATCAATTTGACAACATCGACATCGTTGCGATGGAAATTTATGATTTGATTCAATAAAACGGGGAAACCCGTTTTTTTTTGTATTCTTTTTTATTAAGGGGTTTCATATAATTTTTGATTACAATTTTATGAGGAATTCCTATTTTTTTCGCCAACCCGGGGCAAATCTTTTGAACTTATTCAGTTTTAGTCAGAAGATACTATGAGGGAGGCAATAATATGTTAGACAAAGAAGTATACAATCAATTATTTAAACCATCTTTCTCTCAAAAAACTCAAGTGACTTTTTGGGATGGTTCTGTAAAGGAATATGGAAAACCAGAAGGCGATGTTGTCTTTGAAATTATTTTTAATGAGAAAATTCCAGTAAAAGAGCTTATCAGTAATGCTTCGTTAGCACTTGGAGAAGCATACATGGAAAAGAAAATCGAAATCAAGGGTGATTTACAAGCGTTGATTTATGATGTGTATAATCAAGCAAACGGATTTTTCCATAATAATAACTTCAAAAAATGGATGCCAAAAGAAAAGCATACAAAAAAACAATCAGCCCATGATATCCATAGTCATTATGATTTAGGAAATGATTTTTATGAAATGTGGTTAGATCGAACGCTGACGTATTCTTGTGCTTACTTTGAAACGCCTGAGGATACGTTAGAAACAGCTCAAATCAATAAAGTGCATCATATCTTGAATAAATTGTTCATTCAACCAGGGGAGACATTGTTAGATATTGGCTGCGGTTGGGGAACGTTGATTTTGACTGCAGCAAAAGAATATAAGGTCAAAGCCAAAGGAATTACACTGAGCGAAGAGCAATTTCAACATATCCAAGAGATTATCAAGAAAGAAAACCTAGAGGACACTGTATCTGTTGAATTGATGGATTACCGGGATCTAAAGGGTACGTTTGATCACATTACAAGTGTTGGCATGTTCGAGCACGTAGGTGCAGAAAATTTGCAGGAATACTTTAAAGTTGTTGAGAAGCATTTATCTCCTAATGGAACAGCGTTGATTCATGGAATCAGCCGCCAACAAGGCGGAGCGAAAAATGCATGGATTAATCAATATATTTTCCCAGGCGGCTATATTCCTGGTGTGAGTGAACTAGTCGGACACATCACAGAAAATGATCTGCAGTTGGTTGATCTTGAAAGTCTTCGTCGTGATTATCAGTTAACGTTGGAGCATTGGACAAGGAACTTCCATCAGGTGGCAGATAAAGTAATTGAACAAAAAGATGAGACCTTTTATCGAATGTGGGATTTATATTTACAGGCCTGTGCAGCTTCATTCCAAGCCAGTAATATTGATGTTATCCAATATTTGTTGGTTCATCCCAATAATAATGCTGTTCCAATGCACCGGAATGTTTAAGAAGCGGATGTCCGCTTCTTTTTTTGTCGTTAATTCCTTTGATAGACAAAGTATTTTATTAATAGAAAAAATAAGAGGCATCAGCTACATTCATTAATTTTTGGTTAATTGAAAAAATGTAGTTGCATTCAGAAAAAAAATAAGATATAGTTTGAACATCAAATGATTTGATAATCAAACTAATTAGGTGAGGACATGGAAAGAAACTGGGAAGAATTAAATACCTATTTAGTTTCAATTTTCAACGACGTTTTGTCGATTGAAGAAAACGAACTAAAAAAATCACAATTCAGCGATTTGACGATTACTGAGATGCATACTATTGATGCAATCGGGATGTACAAAAAGAAGACGACAACAGAGGTTGCAAGAGAATTATTAGTAACTGTTGGCACCTTGACGACATCAATCAATCGCTTAGTGAAAAAGGGCTATGTAGAACGTATTCGCAGCGAAGATGATCGACGAGTAGTTAAACTGGGTTTAACGAAAAAAGGACGTTTAGTATTTCGAATTCATCAGCATTTTCACCACGAGATGGTAAAAAGTGCCATCAAGGATTTGAATCCGGACGAGCAAGAGGTTTTCTTAAAAGCGCTAGTAAACCTATATAGTTACTTAGAGGAGATCAAATGAGTATGGGGTTCGGAAAAATAATCGCAACGGCACGCTATTTACCTGAAAAAGTCGTTACAAATGATGACTTGACCGAATGGCTGGATACGTCGGATGAATGGATAGAAACGCGGACAGGAATCAAACAGCGACATATCGCCGAAGAGGAAAATACGTCGGATATGTGTTTGCGTGTTGCTGAAAAACTGATCGATAAAGCGACAATTGATCCTATGAGTTTGGATTTTATCATTGTTGCTACAATGTCGCCAGATTATACATCGCCTTCTGTAGCTTGTCAGGTACAAGGTCAACTCGGAGCTAAAAAGGCAATGGCTTTTGACGTAACGGCGGCTTGTGCAGGATTTGTTTATGCATTAGCTACTGCCGAAAATTTTGTGCGCAGTGGAATGACTCGTGGAATCGTCATTGGCGGTGAAAAAATTTCTAAGCTGTTAGATTGGCAGGATCGCTCAGCTGCTGTACTTTTTGGTGATGGCGCTGCGGGAGTTTTGTTAGAAGCAAATGAAGAACCTTCTATTATAAAGCAGATGCTGCGAGCAGATGGCGAACGAGCTAATGCATTGACCTCGGGTTTCCGCAAAAACAGTAATATCTTTCATGAAGAAACGGAGACTAATACAGCGCTATCTATGGATGGCCGCGGAATCTGGAACTTCGCTTTAAATGATGTCACCAAAAGTTTGAAAGAATTTATTGGTGAGGAGTCAGTTGATTATTATCTGCTGCATCAAGCCAATAAGCGAATCATTGAAAAAATGGCTCGTAAAATGAATGAGCCAATTGAAAAATTCCCTATGAATCTAATGAATTATGGGAACACTTCAGCTGCAAGTATCCCAATTTTATTGGATGAACTGGTTGAAGCAAATGTTTTATCTTTAAATAGCAAGCAAAAAGTGGTATTGACAGGCTATGGCGGTGGATTAGCGTGGGGGAACCTGCTGATTCAGCTGTAAGTTTGTTAAAAATATAAAATCAAAACTTAAAATTATCGGGGGAAACAACTTATGACATTCGAAAAAATCCAAGACATTATCGTAGAAGAACTAGGAGTAGAAAAAGAAGAAGTAAAATTAGAAACAAACATTCAAGAAGATCTTGAGGCAGATAGCTTGGACTTGTTCCAAATCATCAACGAAATCGAAGACGAATTTGATGTGAAAATCGAAACAGAAGACGGTATCACAACTGTTAAAGATTTAGTTGAATATGTTGAAAAACAACAAAACGCTTAATTAATAAAATTTCGGGAAAAGGCTAGGCGTAAGGCCTGGCCTTTCCTGCTATTAGGAGACGATCATGAAAACAGCATTCTTGTTCAGCGGGCAGGGCGCTCAATATGTTGGAATGGGCAAAGAGTTATATCAGCAAGAAAAAATTGTAAAAGAAACCTTTGAAGAGGCTAGTGATTTATTAGGCTTTTCAATGGAGGACTTGTGTTTCGAAGAAAATGATCAGTTAAATGAAACAAAGTACACGCAACCAGCTATTTTGACAGTCAGCACGGCTTTCTTACGTATTTTAACAACTCAAGGATTTCAAGCTGATGCATTGGCAGGCTTAAGTTTAGGTGAGTATACAGCGTTAGTTGCATCAGGTGCACTAAAATTTAGCGATGCGGTACAGCTTGTTTACAAGCGTGGTCAGTTCATGAGTGAAGCTGCGCCAACTGGAAGTGGAAAAATGGTAGCTGTGATGAATACAGCTGCTGAAGTGATTGAAGATTGCTGTCATCAGGCTTCTGCTCTCGGAGTTGTTTCGCCAGCAAACTATAATACTCCGCAACAAATCGTGATTGGCGGTGAAGTTGCCGCAGTCGAAAAAGCGGAAGAATTATTGCAAGCTGCTGGAACAAAAAGGATGATTCCGTTGAACGTTAGCGGTCCATTCCATACCGCATTATTAGAACCTGCCAGCAAACGCTTGAATCAAGAGCTGCAGACAATCACTTTTTCAGAAATGAATGTTCCTGTGATTTCAAATACCACTGCAGAAAGTATGCCTCAAGGCGAAATCGTTTCATTATTAACGAAACAAGTGATGTCACCGGTACGATTCAGTGACAGTATCGAGAAGTTGAAGGAATTAGGTATTTCTCAACTAGTCGAGATTGGTCCTGGAAAAACACTAACCGGCTTTATTAAGAAGATTGATCGTTCGTTATCGATGAGTCGTGTGGAAGATAGCAAAACATTAGCAGAAACAATCAGCTTTTTGGGAGGTCCTAATGGAACTAACGAATAAAACAGTGTTTATTACCGGCAGCAGCCGTGGAATAGGTTGGGCCATAGCGAAAGCTTTTGCTCAAGCAGGAGCCAATATTGTATTGAACGGCCGAAAAGCGATCCCAGCAGAGAAAGTAGCTGAGATTGAAGCTTTAGGTGTGAAATGTACTAGCATTTGCGGCGACATCAGCTCGTTTGATGAAGCTGGAAAAATGATTAAGGAATGTGAAGAAACTTTAGACTCGGTCGATATTCTGATTAATAATGCCGGAATTACAAAGGATCAATTACTTTTACGAATGAAACCCGAGGACTTTGATGCAGTCATGGACATCAATTTAAAAGGAACATTTAATATGACTCAGCAGGTTTTGAAGAAAATGATGAAAAAACGTGCCGGTGCGATTATCAATCTGTCCAGCGTAGTAGGATTGATCGGGAATGTCGGGCAAAGCAACTATGCTGCAAGCAAAGCTGGTGTGATCGGTTTTACCAAAGCTGTAGCGCGAGAAGTAGCACCACGGGGAATCACTTGTAATGCGATTGCCCCTGGTTTTATCAAAACGGATATGACAGATGAACTGAACGATAAAGTTAAAGAACAAATGGAAGGGCAAATTCCGCTAAAATGTTTTGGCAATGTGGATGATGTGGCAAATGCTGCCTTATTCTTGGCGCAAAATAGTTATATCACCGGTCAAGTATTGAACGTTGATGGCGGAATGGTCATGTAAAGAAAGGACGGAATAAAATGAATCGTGTCGTAATTACAGGTTTTGGTGTTGCCTCACCAATTGGTAATGATGAAGAAACATTTTTAAAAAATTTAAAAGAAGGAAATCATGGTTTTGGTCCAATCACTCGTTTTGATGCCAGTGAAACAGGTATTTCAGTAGTGGCTGAGGTCAAGGATTTCCCTTTGGAAAAATATTTTGTCAAAAAAGATACTAAACGAATGGAAACTTATTCGCTATATGCTATCTATTCCGCCCTTGAAGCATTAGAAATGAGCGGAATCAACACTGAAGAAGAAGATATGGAACGTTTTGGTGTGATGATTGGTTCAGGTGTTGGTGGTCTAGGAACAATCCAAGATCAAGTATTAAAAATGGATGCCAAAGGACCAGCACGCGTTTCTCCTATGTTCGTACCTTTAGCGATCGTGAATATGGCAGCTGGAAATGTTGCTTTACGTATTGGAGCAAAAGGAATTTGTACAAGTACTGTAACCGCATGTGCCAGTGGAACCCATTCAATCGGGGAAGCATTCCGTAATATCAAGCACGGCTATTCAGATGTTATCATCGCTGGCGGTGCTGAATCTTGTATTAATAAAATTGGGATTTCTGGCTTTGCTTCATTAACAGCTTTGAGTACGTCAGAGGATCCAGCCCGAGCATCAATTCCATTTGATAAAGACCGCAATGGTTTTGTCATGGGAGAGGGTGCTGGTGTTCTGGTTCTAGAATCCTTAGAACACGCGCAAAAACGCGGTGCAAATATTCTTGGTGAGGTTGTTGGGTACGGGGCAACATGCGATGCTTACCATATGACGGCTCCGTCACCAGACGGAGAAGGCGCAGCAAGAGCGATTTCAGAAGCAATCAAAGAAGCAGGAATTTCTCCAGCTGATGTTAATTATGTGAATGCCCATGGAACAAGTACACAAGCAAACGATAAAGCGGAAAGTAAGGCAATTGAGGCTGCGCTAACCGAAACAGCTTATGTCAGCAGTACAAAATCATTAACGGGACATTTATTAGGGGGCGCTGGAGGCGTAGAAGCAGTTGCTTCATTGATGGCTGTTCAACATCAATTTATTCCACCAACCGCAAATATTCAAGAAGTAGATCCAGAAATCAAGGCAAATGTTGTTGTGAACGAAGCAAAGGAAACACCAGTCAATTATGCGGTGAGTAATTCTCTAGGTTTTGGCGGTCACAACGCTGTGATCTGCTTGAAACGCTGGGAGGATTAAGCATGGAAATCAACGAAGTCAAAGAGCTGCTGAATCAATTTAATGATTCAAACCTAACTGAATTTGATTTACGTGAAGGCAGCTTTGAATTATACATGAATAAAAATCAGATGAGTCGCCAAACTGCAGCACCAGTTCAAACCGTTCAGTCCATGGAATCAACCACAGCTGAGGTAACTGCATCAGCTGCTCCGATTTCGGATTCAGAAAATGTTCCGGTTGCTGAGACTAAAAGCGAAGGTGAAGTAATCACTTCACCAATTGTAGGAATTGTCTACTTACAACCATCGCCAGAGCAAGATGCCTACAAATCAGTTGGCGACACGGTGAAGCAAGGCGAAACGGTTTGTATTATTGAAGCGATGAAATTGTTAAACGAAATTACTAGTGACTTTGATGGTACCGTCACTGAAATTTTAGTAGAAAATGAAGATGTCGTTGAGTATGGGCAACCATTATTCCGTATTAACTAGGGGATTAATTCAATTTTTCATAGTGCTAAAAAATGTAAGCTTTAGATGAATGATAGACATGATGAGCAACAGGCTCATTTATACGAACTAGGAGGATTTATAAATGCTAACGATTGAAGAAATTAAAGAAATTATTCCGCATCGTTATCCAATGTTGCTGATTGATCGAGTGGAAGAATTAGAAGCAGGAAAAAACATTAAGGCTAAAAAAAATGTTTCTGTTAACGAACCATTTTTCCAAGGTCATTTTCCTCATGAACCAGTAATGCCAGGTGTATTGATTGTTGAAGCAATGGCTCAAGCTGGTGCTGTTGCTTTATTATCAATGGATGAATTCAAAGGCAAAACTGCCTATTTCGGTGGAATTGACAAAGCGAAATTCCGTAAGAAAGTTGTTCCAGGAGATACCTTAGTTTTAGAAGTAGAATTAACAAAAGTTCGTTCTTCAGCCGGCTGTGGAAAAGGCATCGCATATGTCGATGGTAAAAAAGTTGCCGAAGCAGAACTGACTTTTATGATTGGATAGATGTCTATGTTTTCAAAAATTTTGATCGCTAATCGTGGCGAAATTGCTGTAAGGATCATCCGGGCCTGTCGTGAATTAGGAATTCAGACAGTTGCGGTTTATTCTGAAGCGGATAAAGAAGCGTTGCATACTGAAATGGCGGATGAAGCAATTTGTATTGGCCCCGCGCGTTCAAGTGACTCCTATTTAAATATGCAGGAAATCTTGAGTGCGGCAATCGTAACAAATGCCGAGGCGATTCATCCTGGCTTTGGTTTCTTGTCAGAAAATAGTTTGTTTGCGACGATGTGTGCGGAATGTAACATCAAGTTCATTGGACCAAGCGAAACAACCATCGACGCGATGGGAAATAAAATTCATGCACGGCAACTAATGAAAGATGCAGGTGTTCCTGTTATACCAGGCAGTGACGGTGCGATCGAAACGCTGGAAGAAGCAGAAAAGCTTGCAGATGAAATCGGATATCCTGTAATGCTGAAAGCTGCTGCTGGTGGCGGAGGAAAAGGGATTCGCAAGGTTCCTACAAAAAGCGAGCTTGAAAAGAATTTCTTATCTGCAAAGTCAGAAGCTAAAGCAGCTTTTGGTGATGACGCGATGTACATGGAAAAAATTATTTATCCTGCACGTCACATCGAAGTACAGATTCTAGGAGATCAGCAAGGAGATGTCATTCATCTAGGCGAACGAGATTGCTCTTTGCAGAGAAATAATCAAAAGGTATTAGAAGAAGCTCCTTCTGTTGTTATCGGTGAGGATACTCGCAAAATGCTTGGAGATATCGCTGTCAAAGCTGGGAAAGCTGTAAATTATGAGAGTGCCGGAACGATCGAATTTCTACGTGATGAAGAGGGAAGTTTCTATTTCATGGAAATGAACACTCGTATCCAAGTAGAGCATCCAATCACAGAGATGGTAACAGGAATAGATATCGTGAAAAAGCAAATCAAAATTGCAGCGGGTGAACCTTTAGGTTTAAAACAATCAGATGTGAAGTTTCAAGGACATTCTATTGAATGCCGAATAAATGCTGAAAATCCAGCATTTAACTTTGCGCCTTCTCCTGGTAGAATCAAAACGTTGCTTTTGCCTAGCGGCGGATTAGGATTACGGGTAGATAGTGCGATGTATAGTGGAGTGACGATTCCGCCCTACTATGATTCAATGATTGCGAAGATCATTGTCCATGGTGAAGATCGTTTTGACGCTTTAATGAAGATGCAGCGGGCCTTGGGCGAGTTTGTTTCTGACGGGGTCATTACGAATGTTGAATTTCAAATGGATCTGATTAGTCATCCGAGTGTTTTATTTGGCGACTATGACACAAGTTTCTTGCAAAAAACATTTTTACCTGAGTGGCAACAAAGCGAGTAGGAGGAATTTAGGTGGGACTTTTTAATAAGAAAAAAAACTACATTCGGATCAATCCTAACCGCGACAGTGTACCAACAACGAAACCAGCTGTACCTGATGATATGTGGGCAAAGTGTCCAAATTGCAAACGTACCCTCTACAAAAAAGAGATTGGCGCTGAAAAAGTTTGCCCTCATTGCGGGTATAGTTTTCGGATCAGTGCTTGGGAACGATTGGCTCTAACGATCGATGAAAAAAGTTTTACTGATTGGGATAATCAGCTAGAACAAAATAATCCGATTGATTTTCCTGAATACTTAACTAAAATCGAAGAAACCAAAGAAAAAACTGGTTTGGATGAAGCCGTATTAACAGGGAAAGCAACAATTAACGATCAAGCTGTTGCTATTGGTGTAATGGATGCCAATTTTATTATGGGGAGTATGGGAACAGTCGTCGGTGAAAAAATTACTCGGCTTTTTGAAAAGGCCTTGAACGAAAGTCTGCCTGTAGTTTTGTTTACCGCTTCAGGCGGAGCTCGTATGCAAGAAGGGATATTTTCACTGATGCAAATGGCCAAAATTTCAGCAGCCGTCAAACGACATAGTAATGCGGGACTGCTTTATATTACTGTCTTAACGGATCCAACTACTGGCGGTGTAACTGCCAGCTTTGCGATGGAAGGGGATATTATCCTTGCTGAGCCGCAAACATTAGTGGGCTTTGCTGGTCGACGAGTAATTGAGCAGACTATTCGCCAGCAACTGCCAGATGATTTTCAAAAGGCGGAATTTCTTTTGCAACATGGCTTTATTGATCAAATTGTACCAAGAATGGTTTTACGAGATCGGTTGTCACAATTACTGGCATTTCATCAACAGAAAGGCTGGTGTGAAGAATGAGTCTAACTGCTGGAGAAATTGTTAAATTAGCAAGGCATCAAGATCGTTTGACTAGTCTAGATTATTTTGAAAAAATCTTTACTGACTTTCAAGAATTACATGGTGATCGTTTATTTGGAGATGATCCTGCTATTGTTGGCGGTATTGCCAAGCTTGCAGGTAAATCAGTAACGATAATCGGCATTCAAAAGGGAAACGATTTAAAAGAAAACATGGAGCGTAATTTTGGGCAGCCGAATCCTGAGGGGTATCGCAAGGCACTCCGTCTAATGAAACAGGCTGAAAAGTTCAATCGCCCAGTAATCTGTTTTGTAAACACACCGGGTGCATTCTGTGGTGTAGAGGCTGAGGAGCGAGGAGAAGGCGAAGCAATCGCTCGTAATCTTTTAGAGATGTCTGATTTAAAAGTTCCGATTATTTCAATTGTAACTGGAGAAGGCGGCAGTGGTGGAGCGTTAGCATTAGCGTTAGCAGATGAAGTTTGGATGATGGAATATAGTATTTATGCGATTCTTTCACCAGAAGGATTTGCATCGATTCTTTGGAAAGACGGAAAACGAGCAGATGAGGCGGCAGAATTGATGAAGATTACTGCAGCAGAACTGTTGCAGTTGGATGTTATTGACCGTGTGATCCCCGAAACATTGAAGGGGAAAAAACTTAGTGAAGATAAAATCATTCGTATGATGCGGAAATCTCTAGTTGAAAAAATCACTGAACTATCAAAATATTCGTCAGAAGAATTGATTGAAAAAAGATATCAGCGATTTAGAAAATTTTAACAAGCTAAAAAGGACAGCTTCTGCTGTTCTTTTTTTATGCAAAATAATCGCTCTTTATTAAATAAATATTCATGAAACTATAGATTAAATGAAAAAATATGCTATACTATTAAAAACTAATTATGGAGGAAAGCATATGAAAAAAGGGTTGAAGGTTGTACTAGCAGGAATAGCTTTATTTGTATTAGCAGCATGTGGAAGTAAGAATGAAGAGGATAAATTAGATACGATTAAAGAAAAAGGTGTGATCAAAGTAGCGACTTCACCAGATTATGCTCCTTTTGGCTTCCATACTACAATTGACGGTAAAGACAAAATCGTAGGTGCTGACATTGAAATGATGGAAGCAATCGCGAAAAAAATGGACGTCAAAGTTGAGTGGTTGGATATGAGTTTTAATGCAGTTCTGGCAGCTGCTAAAGAAGGAAAAGCAGATGTGGCAGTCTCAGCGATTTCCGTCACCAGTGAACGAGAGGAAAGCTTTGATTTTACTACAGACTATTATACATCCCCTCAAGTGATTGTGATTAATAAACAACATGAAAATGAGTTTACATCGATTGATCATTTTGCTGGGAAACAGGTTGGTGCTCAAAAAGGAACGATTCAAGAGAATATTGTAAAGGAACAAATGAAAGAAGCAAAACTAGTTTCAATCGAAAAATTGCCGAATATCTTTGTAGAAGTTAAGAACGGCTCTTTGGATGGATTAGTAGTTGAAAAAACCGTAGCGGATGCTTACGTCAATAAAAACCCAGAACTAATGATTGCTAATATCTCACTGAAAAGTATGAAAGAGGATGCGTTGTGTATCGCGGTTCCTAAAGGTAATGAAAAATTGGTTAAGGAACTTAATAGACATATCAAAGAAATGAAAGAAGCGGGAACAATTGATCAAATGGTTGAAGAGAACAATCAATTGTCTCAAAAAGGTGGAGATTAAAATATTTATTCACTATGAAGTTGAATATATACAGTATGTAAAGCAGTATTCAATGTATATTTAATATTTATACAACAAATTGCTTGTTTTATGAAAGTTTCATGCTATAATAAATTCATTGAAAAAAGCATTCAAAAAGTATTATTCGTTTGATGAGACCATAATTTTTGAAGGCTAAATAATAATAAAATAATTTTAGGAGGAAACAGGATGAAAAAGATTACCGGCTTAGTTATGACAGTAGTAGCGCTATTTACTCTAGCAGCGTGTGGGGGAGGCAGTGATAAAACTGCTGATTCATCAAGTGCAAAATCAGAAGATCAATTAGCAGCGATCAAAAAAGCAGGTGTGTTAAAAGTGGCAACATCAGCTGACTATGCGCCGTTTGAATTTCATACAATGGTGGATGGAAAAGATAAAATCGTCGGTGCTGATATTGATTTAGTTAATGAAATTGCTAAAGAATTAGGTGTGAAGGCAGAGGTTTCTGATATGAGCTTCAATACAGTGCTGGCTTCATTAAAAGAAGGAAAATCTGATATTGCTATCTCAGCAATTTCCGCGACAAAAGAACGTCAAGAGCAATTTGACTTTACTGACAATTATTACAATCCACCTCAAGTTTTAATTATTAACAAAAAGAATCAAGACAAATTTACAAGCGTAGCTTCATTGAAAGATAAAAATGTTGGGGCTCAAAAAGGTTCGATTCAAGAAGACATCGTTAAAACTCAATTAAAAGATTCAAAACCTGTTTCAATCGAAAAAGTTCCTAACATGGTTGTTGAAGTAAATAGTGGTTCATTAGACGCGATGGTCGTAGAAAAAACAATTGCTGAATCCTATGTACAGCAAAATTCTGATCTGATGATTGCTAATATTGATTTGAAGGCATCAAAGGATGAAGCATTTGCAATCGCGTTACCAAAAGACAGTAAAGAGTTACAAACAGAAATAAATAAAATTATTAAAAAGTTAAATGATGAAGGCAAGATTGATGAATACGTTAAGCAAAATCATGAATTAGCCGAAAAATCAGCAGAATAGAGGGAACATGCATTGAACTTTTCATTTTTAGATAAATACTTATCTTATTTTGCCTCAGGTGCTGGTATTACAGTAATTATTTCACTCGTTACAGTTGTTTTAGGAACGTTAATTGGGTTAGTGATGGCCCTTTTGAAATTGTCTAAGCATAAACCACTAAACTGGTTGGCGAATATTTATATCGAAGTACTTCGCGGTACCCCGATGCTACTGCAGATTATGATTGGTTTTCTCGTTTTGCAAGGATTCTTTCCTTCAAAGGATCTAGAGGTTGGTGTTTTGACAGTTGATTTAGGACGACTGATTCCAGGGATGATTGTCTTGTCCTTGAACTCAGGAGCCTATGTGGCAGAAATCATTCGCGGTGGAATAACCGCTGTGAATTATGGCCAAACAGAGGCCGCGCATTCGCTAGGCTTGCGTCCCGCACAGACGATGCGTTATGTCATTTTACCTCAAGCATTAAGAAATATTCTGCCGCCTTTAGGAAATGAGTTCATTACTTTGATCAAGGACTCTTCCCTATTGACTGCAATTGGAATCAACGAATTAATGGGGTCTGCTCAAATTGTTATCTCAAATTCTTATATTCCATTGGAACCATATTTTGTCGCAGCGGCGCTTTACTTCGTGATGACCTTTGTCACGTCACGCTTGCTGAATTTATGGGAGAAAAAACTTGGAAAAGGATATCAAAGATAAGGTTTTAGTTTTCATCTTCTGCGTAATAGGTGTTGTTTAAAAGAAATAAACATATGAATATTAGAGTTTCAAGGAGATGTGAAGCCGTTTAAAGACTAATTCTTTGATTCGAGATAGGAGTGTAGGTAATGACAGAAGCATTGATTCAAATTGAACATTTAAACAAAAAATTTGGCGATAATGAAGTTCTTAAGGATATATCCGCTGAAATTATTCCAGGAGAAGTTGTTGTAATTATCGGACCATCTGGATCTGGTAAAAGTACGTTTTTACGTTGTGTCAATTTACTAGAGATTCCGACATCGGGTACTATCAGATTCGAAGGAACGGATATTACAGATAAGAAGAATGATATTTTCAAAACACGAGAAAAAATGGGAATGGTTTTTCAACAGTTTAACTTATTTCCTAATATGACCGTTTTAGACAACATTACTTTGTCACCAATCAAAGTAAAGGGTATGACGAAGATCGAGGCAGAGAAAATTGCGCAGGAATTGCTAGCAAAAGTCGGCCTATCTGAAAAAGCGGATGCTTATCCGCAGTCTTTATCTGGAGGACAGCAGCAGCGGATCGCCATCGCTCGTGCATTAGCGATGCAACCGGATGTTATGTTGTTTGACGAGCCAACATCAGCTCTTGATCCTGAAATGGTTGGAGATGTATTGCAAGTGATGCAGCAATTGGCTAAAGAAGGTATGACTATGATGATCGTGACTCATGAAATGGGGTTTGCCAAAGAAGTTGGCGATCGCGTAATTTTTATGGATGGCGGTGTGATTGTCGAAGAGGGTTCTCCAGAGGAAGTCTTTGATCACACAAAAAATTCTCGTACGATCGATTTTTTGTCAAAAGTATTATAAAATTAACTGGACTAGGCGGAGAAAGCCTAGTCTTTTTTTAAACCTTTGTACCCAAATGTAGAGTTTTCAAAAAATTTGCGTTATAATCAGGTTTTGTAGAAGTATAAATAAAGTTATAGGAGTTGCCATGTTAGATAAATACAAACCTACTTGGATGGTCGAAGCCATTTATCAAATAACCCCAGAACAATTGAAGGCGCATGGATTTAAAGCAGTGTTGACAGATTTGGATAATACACTGATTGCTTGGAATAATCCTAATGGCACAAAAGAGCTGATTGATTGGCTAAAGATGATGGATGAAGCAGAAATACCTGTGGTCGTCGTTTCAAATAACAAAGCTAGTCGTGTAGCTAAAGCGCTAGAGAGTTTTCAATTGGATTTTGTCTCACGGGCAATGAAACCTTTTTCAATAGGAATAAAAAATGCACAAAAACAATTAGGTGTGTCAAAAGATGAAATCGTCATGATTGGGGATCAGGTAATGACAGATATTCGCGGAGCAAGTGCAGCTGGTATTCGCAGTATTCTCGTTCGACCTATTCTTGATACAGATGGCTGGAATACACGAATCAATCGTTTCTTTGAACGTCGTGTAATGCATATTTTATTGCACAAAGATCCTGAGATGAAATGGAAGAGTGAATTATAAATGGAAGAAGAATTATTTTGTATTGGCTGCGGCGCAAAGATTCAAATAGAACATCCTAATGAGTTAGGATATACTCCGCAATCAGCTTTAGAAAAAGGACTAGCAAGTGGTGAGGTGTATTGTCAGCGCTGTTTTCGCCTTCGCCACTATAATGAAATTCAGGATGTTTCACTAACGGATGACGATTTTCTGCATTTGTTGAACGAATTAGGCAAAGCGGATGCCTTGATCGTGAATGTGGTAGACATCTTTGATTTTAATGGTTCGTTGATTCCTGGATTGCATCGTTTCGTTGGTGATAATCCAGTGCTTTTGGTCGGCAATAAGGTCGATTTGCTGCCTAAGTCGCTAAAAAGGGGCCGCTTAACTCAATGGATGCGTGAACGTGCCCATGAAGAGGGGTTACGTCCGGTAGACATCTTATTGACAAGTGCACGTAAGTCTAACGAAATGACTGAGTTATTAGAGAAAATTGAGGAATATCGTAAAGGGCGCGACGTTTATGTAGTAGGTGTAACTAATGTGGGGAAATCAACACTGATTAATCAAATTATTAAGCAGACTGCTGGCGTCCAGGACTTGATTACGACTTCGCAGTTCCCTGGGACAACATTAGATAAAATTGAGATTCCGCTAGATGATGGGCACTATCTTTTTGATACACCAGGAATTATCCATCGTCATCAGATGGCTCATTATCTTGGTAAAAAAGATCTGAAGATTATTGCACCACACAAGGAAATCAAGCCTAAGGTCTATCAATTGAATGCTGGGCAAACACTGTTTTTAGGCGGATTAGCACGGTTTGACTTTATTCAAGGAGATCGGGCGTCATTTGTTGCATATGTATCGAATGACATTGAGCCCCATCGGACTAAATTAGAGAAAGCCGATGCTTTTTATGAGAAGCATGTTGGTGGTTTATTGCAGCCGCCTCGTCCAGATGAAGTTGCTGATTTTCCTGAATTGGTTCGATTTGAATTTTCAATCAAAGAAAAAACCGATATTGTTTTTGCTGGATTAGGCTGGGTGACAGTGTCTAAACCAGCAGTAGTTGCTGGTTGGGCGCCAAAGGGTGTCGATGTATTGACTCGCAAAGCATTGATCTAAAAATTTATTTACTGAATAAGGGGATTATTAATGGAATTAAGAGGAAAACAAAAACGTTTCTTACGCAGTCAAGCCCACCACCTACAACCAATTTTTCAGATTGGTAAAAATGGTGTCAATGACGCAATGGTTGTTCAAATCGCCGAAGCGTTGGAGAAGAGAGAATTAATCAAGATTAATTTATTGCAAAATACGGATGAGATGGCTGAAGATGTGGCCCATGTTTTAGAAGAAAAAATTAATTGTAAGATTGTTCAGATTATTGGTCGCGTATTAGTTTTATATAAAGCTTCAAGCAAAGAGAAGTACCAAAAAATATCAAAGGAAGTTAAAGCCATTTAAGCTTCAATTTATCTAATAATAGAGGAGGAATAACCGTTGTATCAAGATGTCTTAACAATTCCAAAAGTCAAACCAATGACAGATACCACAGTGCCTAAAAAACAGGTGGGACTGTTAGGGGGGAATTTTAATCCGATTCATCACGCACATTTAATGATTGCAGAGCAGGTCGGGCAAAAAATGGGATTTGATGAAGTACATCTGTTGCCGAGTTATTTGCCGCCGCATGTAGATGAAAAGAAGACGATCGATAGTGGGCATCGTTTGGCGATGGTCAAGCTGGCTATTGAAGACAATTCATTTTTGTCAGTTGATACAAGAGAGTTGGTTCGTAAGGGCAAAAGCTACACAGTTGATACGATGTTAGAGTTAACAGCGGAAAATCCTGATACAGAATACTATTTCATTATCGGGGGAGATGAAGTGGCGTATCTACCAAAATGGAATCGAATTGATGAATTGGTTCGCATTGTCAATTTTGTTGGTGTGAAGCGAGCAGGCTATGCGCAAGAAAGCCCTTATCCAATCATATGGGTAGATGTCCCTGAGATTCAGCTGTCGTCTTCCTATATCCGCAATCAGGTCAAACAGGGTTGCTCGATTCGTTACCTTGTACCTGATCGAGTACGAGAATATATCGCGGAAGAAGGATTGTATCTTGATGAAGTATAGTAGCAGATATACAGAAATGGATCGTGAAGCACTGATGCAAGCTGTGCAGATGCGAATGAGCGAACGACGTTTCAAGCACGTTTTAGGTGTTGAAGAAACAGCGATAGCACTGGCAGAACGCTTTGGGGAGTCGCCAGAAAAAGCGAGTATTGCTGCTTTAACGCATGACTATGCGAAGGAACGCTCTGATGAGGAGTTTCAATTGGCGATCGAACGAGGCAGCTATGAAAATAAAGCCGAATTATTGAAATATGGGAATGCGATTTGGCATGGGCTTGTTGGTGCAGATTTTGTTGCTCGTGAGTTGGGGATTACTGAAGCGGAAATTCTGGATGCTATTCGACTTCATACCACTGGAGCCGCTGAAATGACTTTGTTGGATAAGATTATTTACGTGGCAGATTATATCGAACCTGGAAGAAAGTTTCCTGGTGTAGAAGATGCTCGAGTCATTGCTTTTAGTGATTTGGATCAAGCTGTAGCTTTTGAAACTAAGCATACGCTATCTCATTTAATTGAGGAAGAAGATCCAGTCTATCCCAAAACGCTTGAAACTTATAACCGTTGGGTTGCCGGGATCCAATAGTTTAGTCAGCTTGTTCTCAACAAAATTTTTTAAGAAAGCAAAGAATAAATTGTTTAAGTTATTTAGATAAATGGATATGGTATGAAATAAGGAGGAGAATTATCATAGATAGTAAAAATATGTTAGAAATCGCTGTGAAGGCAGCTGATTCGAAACGCGCGGTTGATATCGTTGCATTAAATGTATCGCAGGTCTCATTATTAGCGGATTATTTCATGATTTGTTCCGCTAACTCTGATCGTCAAATCAATGCGATCGTGGATGAGATTATTGATAAAGAGGAAGAAGCACAGGTTAAAGTTAAACGTGTTGAAGGAAAAGATGGCGGGAAATGGGTTTTAATCGACTTGGGAGATTTGATCGTACACGTCTTTAGTACTTCAGAACGTGAATTTTACAATCTAGAAAAATTATGGTCGGATGCACCGTTAGAAAATATTGAGGCTTGGTTGGACTGATGGCATATGAGACCTTTGCGTTTGTTTATGATGAGGTAATGGATGAGTCTTTGTATCAGCAATGGCTGGATTTTTCATTGCGTCATTTGCCAAAGGCGACCAACCAGATTTTGGAACTAGCCTGTGGAACTGGTGCGCTAGCAGTGGAATTTGCTAAAAACGGTTTTGAAGTGACAGGTTTGGATCTATCTGAAGAGATGTTGACATTGGCCAGTGATCGTGCGTTTCAAGAAGACGTCTCTGTTAACTGGATTGCTGGAGATATGCTTGATTTAACAGATATAGGAAACTATCAGGCAGTGACATGTTTTTCTGACTCGTTGTGCTATATGCAAGACGCTACACAGGTTCAACAAGTATTTGAAGGTGTTTATCAGCTGTTAGAGGAATCAGGAATATTCATTTTTGATGTTCATTCGATTTATCAAATAGATGAAGTCTTTCCCGAGTATAGTTTTCACGATCAAACAGAAGATTTTGCTTTTCTTTGGGATAGTTATTCTGGTGATTCAGTGCACAGTATCGAACACTTTTTGACCTTTTTTGTAAAGCAAGGGGAAAAGTTCGAGCGATTTGATGAACTGCATAGGGAACGTACCTATCCTTTAGAACAGTATCAGGAAATGCTAACTGTGGCAGGCTTCAAAGTTGCAGTTTTTGCGGACTTTACTGACGAGGCTCCAAATGAAGCAAGTAAGCGCTGGTTTTTTGTTTGTCAGAAATAGCCGAGAGTAATCTCGGTTTTTTTGTTATTGGAAAGGGGTAGCGAAATGCGAAGTTGCGGAATAGTTGTAGAATATAATCCATTTCATAATGGTCATCGATATCATGTAAAAAAAGCTCGGGAATTGAGCAACGCGGATGTTATTGTTGCTGTTATGAGCGGGAATTTTCTTCAGCGTGGGGAACCGGCGATTATTGATAAATGGTCACGAACTAATGCAGCATTGCAAAATGGTGTTGATTTGGTCGTTGAACTGCCCTTTTCTTGGGCTGTTCAATCTGCAGACTATTTTGCTAAGGGCAGTGTTAAGCTATTACACGCATTGGGTTGTGATGCGCTGTGCTTTGGCACAGATGGTGCTTCCAAATTTGATTATGCGGATTATGGACGTTTTTTTCTTGAAAATGAGGCGGCGATTAATCGATTATTTCACGAACTGCCAATAGGTTGGAGTTATCCCGAAAAAATGGCTGAAGTTGTTTCGCAACTCTATCCAAAGGCGCAGGATTTTCCGCCAAATCATATTTTAGGTTTAAGTTATGCGAAGGAAAATGCATTGTATAGCCATCCGATGGAAATTTTTCCGTTGCCAAGAAAAGATCAGGGGTATCATGATGAGCTATTAGTCGCGGATCAGTTTGCTAGTGCAACTGGGATTCGACAGGCAGTTTTTTCGAATGAAGATGTTTCCGCCTATGTTCCAATGGAAACATTGAAGGACCTAAAAGAAACTCAAATTTCATGGGCAGATTTTTGGCCATTTTTAAATTATCAATTGCGCGCCGACTCTTTGGCAAGCCTTCGAAAGATTTATCAAATGAAGGAAGGATTGGAATATCGCTTAATTGAACAAAAAGCAGATAGTTTTTTTGATTATTTACAACTGGTCGGTACTAAACGTTATACTCAGCCGCGCATTCAACGTCTCTTGACCTATATTTTACTTCAGGTTAAAGAGTCAGAAATAAAGGCGGAGCAGGAAAATTCAATGCTGCATATTTTAGGCTTTTCTGAAAAGGGACAAGCATACTTAAATAAAAAGAAAAAACAATTTACTTTACCAGTTGCAGCAAAAATTGGACAACAAGAAAAAGAGAATCATTTTTTGACCTATCGCGCTGATCAGATTTATCAGTTGATCCATTCGCAAGAACAAACAATTGGTCGATTTCCTATTCGAGTATAAAAAATACTTTCCAAAGTCTGAGTCAGTCGTTATAATGGGAAAGTATGAAAATAACGAAAGAGAAGTGAAAATATGGGACGTAAATGGGCGAATATCGTAGCTAAGAAGACTGCGAAAGATGCAAACAACAGTAAAATTTACGCTAAATTTGGAATTGAGATTTATGCGGCAGCAAAATCAGGTGAACCTGATCCTCATGCCAATCAAAAATTACGTTTTGTTATTGAACGTGCTAAAACCTACAATGTTCCCAAACACATTATTGATCGAGCAATTGAAAAGGCTAAAGGTTCTGGGGACGAAACCTTCCAAGAATTGCGTTATGAAGGTTTTGGACCAAATGGCTCAATGGTAATTGTTGATGCCTTAACAAATAATGTGAATCGGACAGCATCAGATGTTCGTGCGGCTTTTGGTAAAAATGGAGGAAACATGGGTGTTTCCGGCGCAGTTGCTTATATGTTTGACAATACTGCATTATTTGGTTTTGCAGGAGAAGACGCGGACGAGGTCTTAGAGTATTTAATGGATAAGGATATTGATGTTCGTGATGTTGTGGATGAGGATGGACAAATTATTGTTTATGGAGAACCAGAAGACTTTAATGCAATTCAAGAAGCTTTGAAAGAAAAAGGGATCTCTGAATTCTCAGTTGCAGAAATGCAAATGATTCCTCAAAATGAAGTGATTTTAACTGGAGACGATCTAGAAAAGTTTGAGAAAATGATTGATGTATTGGATGAACTAGAAGATGTTCAACAAGTTTATCATAATGTTGAACTAGAGGATTAATCTATTTAAGAATAGCCGCCCAAAACCTTTTAGGTTTGGACGGCTATTTTTGTTTTTGACTAATAGTTTTACCAGAGCCTATTTCAATGATTCCTGAACATAGAGATTTTCTGGTATCATTTCCAATAATGGACTTTTTTCGCCAATGACTAAGAGATTCAACTCATGCATAGCTCGAGTACAAACCGTGTAAAGAATCAGTTTGTCCTGGTCCGTGTGATAATTCTCAGGTGAGATGTTCCAAGCAAAGACGCGATCAAACTCTAATCCTTTTGCCAAGTAAGTAGGGATAATGATCAGACTTTTTTTCATAAAGTCCTCTTCATCAGTCAGTAATTGCACTTGATTTCTTTGCTCAGGTGCTAATTGAGCGTAAAGTGCCTGACATTCTTCTACTGTTTTTGCGATAATCGCTGTCCGCCAGTATTTTGCCATTTCTGCTGTTGCTTCAATTTGATGAATTAATCCATCAATCATTTGCCGTGTTTCATTTGAGTAATAAACTTTTGGTAAATCACCAACACGGGCAGTAAGTTCAACGCGATTTTCCTGCGTAAGAAATTGATTGGCAAAGTGAGTGATTTCTTCAGTCGAACGATAACTGGTAGTCAGTTCGAAATGGGTCAATGACTGGTCAGGGAAAATCTCTTCTAAAGAATGAACCATACTTTCATTACCAAAAACTTTTTGATTCAAGTCACCACACAAAGTATATGTTGCTTTCGGATATAAATGACGCAACAAAGCAACTTGTGCTGGAGAAAAATCCTGCATCTCATCGATAAAAATGAAACGAGCTTTTTGATTCACATCGAATGGATGAATGGATTTCATTAAAAGAAACATCAAAGTCCCGTCCTCTAAACTGATATCTTTCCGTTTAAAATCGGTTCGTAATGCTTCAAGCATCGAGCGCCAATTTTCCTCTGTTAATTGGTAGTGCTTTAATAAATGGTTTGATAGATTCTGTAAAAAATGGAGATACTGTTTTGCGTAGTTAATGAAACCAAACCGATTGATTTGTCTGCGAATAGGACGCAATTTTTTGCGTACGACTTTTTGAGCTATCTGACGACGTAAACGACGTTCAGCCTTTTCAGAGTCTTCCATATCGGGATTATTGACAAATACAGCTTCAACTAGTTCATCAGCAGCTTTTTTTGCCCAATCCTTTTTCATTTCATCTTTTTCTAAGCCAGCTAATTTTTTTAACAGTTTTGTTTGCAGCAGCTGCATACGTTGGTACATTGGTAATTCTGGATTGGCTTCTTGGTACCAATTGCGAATTTGTTTTTTTGAGATTAAAATATCTTGTTTTAACTTAAGATCGCGAAACAATGGACCCAAATCCGCGATCCGCTCAACATACTTATAGAGCTCTTGAACGATCGCATAGCTGCTTTTTACGCGTAATACTCGGTCATCTTGCCCTGAAAGAAAAACCTCTTCATGACTTTCTTCAGTATGAATGTGATAAGTAGGTAATAAGGCACTCAAAAAGGTTTTAAATGTTTCCGTAGGGATGCCGCTTTCACCAAGTGAAGGCAATACGGTCGAAATATAGTCTGAAAAAATATGATTAGGCGAGAATAGTAAAACTTGTTCATTATCTAACCATTTACGATTATGGTAAAGTAGATAAGCAACACGCTGCAGCAGTGCAGAAGTTTTTCCGCTACCTGCAATTCCTTCCACTACTAAAACTTTGCTCTTCGTATCGCGAATAATCTCATTTTGTGAACGTTGGATCGTTGCTACGATATTCTTCATGTGATTGGATGAGGCTTCGTCTAAAATTTCTAGTAGAAAATCATCATTTATTGCCTCTGACGTATCAACCATCGACAATATTTGTCCTTCACGGATTTTAAATTGACGCTTCAGCAACAACTCGATTGGAATAATAGCATCATGAGCCTCATACTGTGTGTTTCCTAAAGTTCCTTCATAGTAAAGATTAGCGATTGGTGCCCGCCAGTCAATGACAACTGTTTCTTCCTGTGTATCCCGTAGAGAAGCGATGCCTAGGTAAAGAGTCTCAGCTTCTTGATCCTCTTTAAAATCAATCCGTGCAAAATAAGGATTTTCACCCATCAATTTCAAAACTCTTTGACGCTTTTCTTGTGAAGCATAGGTTTGGTAGCGTAAAAGCAATTCGGCTTCGTGTTGTCGCGTATCTGCCATTGTGTCGGCCAATGCTTCGAAGGAACCACCTTGAATTTTTTGTCCAGCATTTTCTAACATATCTGTATCAAATTTTGATTTTGTTTCTTTTTTTTGGCTATCTAAAAATGCGATCTCTTGTTGGATCAAAGCGCTTGTCTGCTGGACGTGCTCTTGTTCGTACTCTCTTGCATTCATTGAGCAATCCCCCTTTGTTTTTCCTTCAACTGTTTATAACAGCATAATAGTATAGCACATAAGAGCGAGGAGAAGCAAAAAGCTGATTTCAACAAAAACAGAGATAGAAAATCTATCTCCATTTTTGTTGAAATCAGCTTAATCCATCATGTGCTCGTTGAATTTGAGCGAGATCAATTTTTTTCATTTTATACATTTCTTGAGTTGCGCGTCGCGCCTTTTGAGAATCTGGATCATTGGTCCATTCCAGCAGCTTATCATTGACCGTTTGCCAATAAACACCGTAACGATCTTCCATCCAGCCACAAGGCCATTCCTTGCCGTCAGTAGTGAGTGCCTCCCAAGCATGGTCAATATCTGCTTGATCCTTAAAATAAAAGTAAAAAGAGTTGGCCATGGAAAAATCAAAATCGTGTTTCTCTGGACTATCCATGATAATCAGGTCCTGCCCCCGAAGCTGAAAACCAGAAGCGCGGAGCCGCTCTTCTTTTCCTTTAATTATAAATGTTTGTTTCCCACCGAAAACCTTAATCCATTCATCGACTGCGGCTTGAGCCAGACCGTAATTTTCATTAGCAAACATGATGCATGGAATAATTGTTTGCAGGCTATCGCCTAAGCGAACTTGCCATGAAAAGCCATAACGATCATTTGTCCAACCAAATTTTCCGAGTTCTGGATAAGTTGTTAAGGGCATCAAAGTTTGTCCATTTTGATTCAATCGTTCCCAAACGCTATTCAATTGCTTTTCATTCTCACAATTGACAACATAAGAAACAGCGGGAGTTGGTTTGAAATCGGCACCACCATTTAATAAGAGGAATTCGCACCCAGCTAGTTCTAACCCAATCGTTAATAGATCCCCGATTTTTCCATGTTCATCAGTAATAAAATGCGTTTCTTTCAATTTCTTACTATCTTCAAATGTATTTAAATAGAAGTCGGCTGCTTCAGCTAAGTGATTATCAAACCAAAGGCAGCAGCCAAATTGCTGTTCCATGAAATTTCATCCTCCCTTCAGTAAAGATTGATATGCCAATTTACTCCGTACGGGTCTTTGACCATTCCATACAGTTCTGCCCAGAATGTTTTTTCAAGCGGAAGCAAAACAGCTCCCTTTTCTGCTAATAGTTGGAAAACTTCTGATGCTTCTTCAACTGTCGCGGCATTGAAAACTAAAGCAACGTTATTTCCAACAATTAATGGAGGAGCCATACCTTCAGGGCTGTCAGAGACCATGACGTTTGTATCGTTGATTTTCAGATTAGCGTTCATTACTAAATCCTTCATGCTTTCATCAACAGGATGGTTGTCGTCATGCGGCATGTCTCCAAAAGTCATAATTTTTGCAGGCTCTGTTTTGAATACTTTCTCGTAAAAGGCGATTGCTTCTGCAGCTTGGTTTTTAAAATGCAAATAGATATCCATGCTATTTCCTCCAATCTTGTGCCTATACTTTACCACGAAGAAAGGGCTATCAATAACAATTTGACTCATATAAAACGATAAAAGGTACTGCTTCAGTAAACTGCTCTTATTAAAAGAAATAGAAAGCTGCTTTCTTCGACTGTTTGACAAAGATTTATGGTATTGTCTGATATGAGGGACAATAGTGTAGATCGAATCCTCATTTTATTCCTAATTATGATAAAATATGAGACGATAGAAATATAAAATTCAAAGGAGCGATTCATTATGCCATTCGTGCACATTGAGTTAGTTGAAGGAAGAACGGAAGAGCAGTTAACTAAAATGGTGGAAGAGGTAACCGAAGCAGTGTCAAGAACAGCTGGAGCACCAAAGGAAAACATCCATGTTATTGTTAATGAAATGAAAAAAGGAAAATATGCACAAGGCGGCAAGTGGAAATAATAATTTATATTATACTTGCATTTCAAATCAATAAGTGTTTATAATTACTTTGTAATTGATTGATGAAGAAAGACACCTGAACTTGAAGGCTGTTTAACAGAGAGGAAAAGCAAGGCTGAAACTTTTCCAGACAAGCACAAGGAATGACCACTTTCTGAGACTTCTGTGTAAAAACAGAGGCGGAATAGCGCCGTTATCGCTTGTGAGGGACAGAGATGCTGTCCAAAGATTAGGTGGAACCACGTTTATTCGTCCTAGTACCGTTATGGGTACTAGGACTTTTTTATTCGTATTCCGTTTATCGAACTCGCTTATCAGCAGTACGCAAAATTTTCGATAGTTGAATAGTTTTACAGGAAGATTTTTAGTTTTTATTTCTGTAAGATGCGATGATTGATTTTGCGCAATTACTAATAACTACGACTTAAAAGCTGAGCAAATTCGAGAAGCCTTTCTTATTATCAATCAAAAACTAATTAAGGGGGAACTACAGGATGGTAAAAATTTCATTTCCAGATGGATCAGCAAAAGAATTTGACAATGGTATTACTGGTTTAGAAATCGCGAAAAGTATTTCCAGTTCATTAGCAAAAAAAGCATTGGCTGTTGTAGTAAATGGGGAACTCGAAGATTTAAATCGGGTAATTGAAGAAGATGCAGAGTTAAAAATTATAACTGAAAAAGATGAAGAAGCCTTACCGCTTATCCGTCATTCAAGCGCACATTTAATGGCGCAAGCAATTCGTCGTCTATTTCCGAATATGCATTTTGGTGTGGGACCGGCAATTGACACAGGTTTCTATTATGATACGGACAATGGTGAAACTCAAATCAGCGAAGAAGATTTTCCGGCGATCGAAAAAGAAATGAAAAAGATTGTGAAAGAAAATTTACCGATTGAACGAAAAGTTATGAGTCGTCAAGAAGCGTTAGATTTCTTTAGCTATGATCCTTATAAGGTAGAATTGATCACAGATCTTCCAGAAGACGAGGTCATTACTGCTTATACACAAGGGGAATTTACTGACTTATGTCGTGGACCTCACGTGCCATCAACTGGGAAAATCAAAATCTTCAAATTATTGTCTGTGGCAGGTGCTTACTGGCGCGGAAATTCTGATAATAAAATGATGCAACGAGTTTACGGCACAGCTTTCTTTAATCAAGCTGATTTAGATCATTTCTTGCAGATGCGTGAAGAAGCCAAAGAGCGCGATCATCGTAAACTAGGAAAAGAGTTAGATTTATTTATGATCTCTCAAGAAGTAGGATCAGGTCTGCCATTCTGGTTGCCAAAAGGTGCAACAATTCGTCGGATTATTGAACGTTATATTGTTGATAAAGAAATTTCCATGGGTTATGAACATGTATATACTCCGGTCTTGGCTGATACGGGCTTATATAAAACATCTGGTCACTGGGATCACTATAAAGACGATATGTTCCCAATCATGGACATGGGTGATGGCGAGGAATCATTAGTTCTGCGTCCAATGAACTGCCCGCACCATATGATGATCTACAAAAACCATATCCACTCATACCGTGAATTGCCAATTCGGTTAGCTGAGCTTGGAATGGATCACCGTTATGAAAAATCTGGTGCACTATCAGGCTTGCAGCGCGTTCGTGAAATGACAATGAATGATGCACACATCTTTGTTCGTCCTGACCAAATCAAAGAAGAGTTCCGTCGTACATTAGATTTGATTTTAGAAGTATACAAAGATTTTGGTTTTGAAGATTATCGTTTCCGTCTAAGCTATCGCGATCCTGAAAATACTGAAAAATACTTCGATGATGATGCTATGTGGGAAAATTCGCAACGTCTATTGAAGGAAGTTATGGATGAATCAGGCTTTGATTATTTTGAAGCAGATGGTGAAGCGGCCTTCTATGGTCCGAAATTAGATGTACAGGTGCAAACAGCGCTTGGAACAGAAGAAACATTGTCAACAATTCAATTTGACTTCTTACTGCCTGAACGTTTTGATCTTACTTATATTGGTGAAGATGGGAAGGAACATCGTCCTGTTGTTGTTCACCGTAGTGTGGTTTCAACAATGGAACGATTTACTGCATATTTGATTGAACAATACAAAGGAGCTTTCCCAACTTGGTTAGCACCAGAACAAGTGGCGATCCTGCCAGTATCACCAGAGCATCATGGGGATTATGCTTATGAAGTCAAAGATCGTTTAGTCCGTGAAGGTGTTCGTGTTGAAGTCGACGACCGTAACGAAAAACTTGGATATAAGATTCGTCAAGCGCAAACACAAAAAATTCCTTATCTATTGGTAATTGGTGACAAAGAAGTAGAAAGTGCTTCTGTAAATGTTCGTCGTTATGGTAGCGAGGAACAAGAAGCACAAGATTTGAATATGTTCGTTGAGGCGATCAAAGATGATATTGACAATCTAAGTCGTAATTAAAAAGAATGACATGTTTTCGTACCATCAGACTGTAGACAAAGTCCACTTTTTTTGGATGATGTCTACAGTTTTTTCTTTTATTTGTTCTGCTTTGATACTTTGAATGAAATAAGTAGAAAAAGTATTAACTGGCACAAACCGAAACTTTCGATTCATTTGTGGAAAACTTTTTAAAGAAAATGCGTAATAACCGCTTTTCAAATTATCGGAGTTTTCCACAAAAAAAAGAACCGAAAAATGTTTCACGAAAAATAATTTTTTAATTGGTTGGAAACCCACGTTTTATGCAAATGAATATATAAATTAAAAATTCTTTCATCTTACCGTGAAACACTTCTCTTTTTTTATCGTGAAATAAATGAAAGTTTTTAAACTATGGTAAAGGAACTATGATTAATCCTTTTGAAAAAACTCTTTTTCGGCTACAATAAGACAAGTAACTGTCAAAGTGGAAGGAACAGATGAATGAAACTAACGAATCCATTTAAGAAATTTTTTGAAAAACTGAAGCTTGCGGACGAAAGTGGCCGCAATCAAAATAAAAGCCACATACCTTTTAGATTGAACTTTTTATTTTTTATCATCTTTGCACTGTTTGTAATTCTAGTCACACGATTGGGCTATCTGCAAATAGTTGAAGGTGATAAGATGAAGGCGGAAATGAAGGCTTCAACGACTATCACTGTAAAAGAAAATGCACCTCGTGGTGTAATTTATGATGCCAAAGGTACAGCCTTAGTCAATAATACCGGGAATTCTGCAATCACCTTTACCCGAAGCAATATGATGCAGAGCGAAGACATTCTTGAATTAGCGATTGAGCTAAATAAATTGATTGATGTTCCAGTTGATGAAAGTCTAACCACTAGAGACAAGAAAGATTATTGGTTAGCAGATCTAAAGAATAGAAAAAAGGCCGAAGAGCGGCTTTCTTTTAAAGAAAAAAATCTTGATAATACCAACGAATATCAAAAATTAGTTGATAAAGTCAAAGATAGTGAAATTCAGCTCGATGAAGAACAGCTTAAGGTTGCAACAATTTTTAAACGTATGAATGCAGCATCAGCACTGAGCACGGTTTTTGTAAAAAATGAAGGTGTGACTAAGGAAGAATTAGCAGTAGTTGCTGAACATGCTTCAGATCTGCCCGGTGTGTCCACGGGAATTGACTGGGATCGTTCATACAATGATGATTTAGATGGTTCACTAAAAAGTATCTTAGGAACGATCACAACGGAAAAAGAGGGACTGCCTGCCGAAGAAGCAGATGAACTATTGAAAAAAGGTTACGCTCGCAATGATCGTGTAGGTAAGAGCTATTTAGAAAAGCAGTATGAAGAACAGCTTCAAGGTAAAAAAGGCGAATATAAAGTTACCTTGAATCAAAATGGCAACATCGAGAAACAAGAAGAGATCAAAAAGGGTGAAAAAGGATCGAATATTGTTTTAACTATCAACTCTGACTTCCAGAAGAAGGTTGAAGATATTTTGAAAAAACACTATCAAGGCTTAGTTGATAGTGGTGTTGCGAAGTATTCGCCTGGAGCTTATGCCGTTGCAGTGAATCCTAATACTGGCGAGGTTTTAGCTATGACAGGCTTTACTCACGATTCAAGTAGTAAAGAAATAGAAGAAAATACATTAGGAACAATCACTAGTGCTTTTGAACCTGGTTCAGTCGTTAAGGCTGGTACTATTACAGCTGGCTATCAAACTGGGGCAATAACAGGAAATGATACCTTAATCGATCAGCCGATCAAATTATCTGGTACTGCGTTAAAAGGATCGATCTATAACAAATCTTTGGGAACTCAAATTCCAGTGAATACAGTAAAAGCTTTAGAATGGTCATCCAATGCTTATATGATGCAAATTGTTTTAAGGATGCTGGGGGTTCAATACCAGCAAAATATGACTTTACCTGAAAGTGCCTCCTCTAAAGAAATGTATGATAAATTGCGAAATGCATTTGCAGAATACGGCATGGGTGTGAAGACACAAATTGATTTACCAAACGAATCACCTGGCTTAATCAATGATCAATTTGGTACAGATAATGCCCCTGGAGGCGGAAATCTGCTTGACTTGTCATTTGGGCAGTATGACACATATACGCCAATGCAATTAGCGCAATATGCTGCAACAGTAGCAAATGGCGGAACTAGAATCGCGCCGCATGTTGTAAAAGGAATCTATGGCAATAATGACAGCGGCGGATTAGGAAAGCTTCAACAAGAAATTACTGGTAAAAAATTGGATCAGGTAAATATCACAGCTGAGCAGATGGGAATCATTAAACAAGGCTTCTATCAAGCTGTCCACGGAAGTGATCCTTATACGACTGCCAAAGATTTAGCCTCAGCAAAACTAGATCCAGCTGCAAAAACAGGTACGGCCGAAACCGTGGTATCAGTCAATGGACAAGCAGTGAACACCATTAATAGCAATATCGTGGCTTATGCTCCTCACGACAATCCTCAAATTGCTATTAGTGTGATGTTGCCAAATTTAGATGAAGAGCATGATGATACAAACAAAGCTATTGCAAAAGACATAATAAATGCATTTGCAGAGACATATGGCGTACAATAAAGCTAAGGAGCTGTGCTCCTTAGCTTTTTATGATGGAGTCATATTTTTCTTGAACGAGAGGAACGTTAAAAGGATTCTCATTGGATTGGATCACTTTGACAGCATAGGAAAAATACGCGATTTTCCAAAGAGAATGAATACGTTTATATGAAAAGGAGAGCTAAGTATGTCAGTATACGATTTTAAAGTGAAACAAACAGATGGAGCCGAAAAGTCTTTATCAGATTATCAGGGAGAAGTCATCTTGATCGTCAATACCGCAACTGGATGTGGATTTACGCCACAATATGAAGGATTACAAAATTTATATAATCAGTATAAAGACAAAGGATTTGAAATTCTTGATTTTCCTTGCAACCAATTTGGAAATCAAGCTCCTGGTACTGATGTAGAAGTTGCAGAATTTTGTCAGTTGAAATATCATACGACATTTCAAACTTTTACTAAGATCGATGTTAATGGAGAAAATGAAGATCCGCTTTACAGTTATTTGAAGAGTGCGCAAGGTGGTTTACTTAACAAAGCAATCAAATGGAATTTCACAAAATTCTTGATCGATCGCGAAGGAAACGTGGTAAAACGCTATGCGTCACAAACTAAGCCCGAAGATATTGCGCAGGACATTGAAACATATCTCTAAAATCGTCAAGTAGAATTACTTAACGAATTTGATAAAAAGACTGGTCAAGAAAATAAAAACATGATATGATATCAAAGTCTGAGAAATATCTTGGAAAACTTGTTTTTACAAGGGAGGGAAAATCATGCGCGTAAATATCACTTTAGAATGTACTTCTTGTAAAGAACGTAACTACCTAACAAATAAAAACAAACGTAACAATCCTGATCGTTTGGAAAAAATGAAATATTGCCCACGCGAACGCAAAGTTACTTTGCATAAAGAAGTAAAATAATCGCAACTACGAGTCAGCAATCAAATTTGATTGCTGGCTTTTTTTATTACTCAGAGAAACTTGCATAACTTTTTCAGAAATCTACATAAAATCTTCACAGAATCCTAAACAAAAGCTAACTTTACAATGATAAAACTAGTTATTAAACAAATCAATTATGGAAAGGAAGGATTAGATGCGCAAAGTTCCACCGATTTTGAAGCCGATTGCACTGCTAACATTGTCAATATTAATTGCTACGACATCGGGAATTTTAAATAATTCTAGCTATCGTCAAGTGAAGGCTACGACACCGACGACAGAATCAAGTACTACTGGCACTAACGATTCTTCTCGTGATTTAAATAGTATTACTAGTGAGACAAGTACAATCAATGAACAATCAGAAATAGAAGAACCTGAAAGAAATGAGAACATCGTGGACAGTACGAACGGAGACAATCGAATGGAGGAAACGCAATCTTCAATTTCTACTACTTCCGAGGTGCCTTCATCTTCAACAGAGGAATCTCAAACAACTCCGACACAACAGCAACAGCCGGCGAATGGACCGATAGGCTCAGAGGAAGGTGATAGTCAATGACTCTGCTATTAGATATTATTAATGGACTAAATAAATTTTTAGGCTTTTTAGATATTAGTCCAAAATATTCGAATAGAGCGTATACGTTGTTAAGCATAATACCAACTGTATACATTTTAAGAATTGTATACGGTCTGTGGCTCAATCAAAATTATCTGCAATTAGTGATCTATAGTTTAGTTTTTATTGGGTTGGTTTATTTCATTGTCTTAAATTTCTTTTATTATTTTTTAGACAAAAACTTAAAAGGAGATATTACGCAGCTTTTTGTTAAATATTTACCTGATGATGCTTTCAATATCCAAAATGAAAAAGCCAAAAAAGCAAAGAAAGTTTTCGAACAGGCTCAGGAAATACCTGTTGAGTTCAATGAAGACTATCAATTAAAATTAGTTGAAAACATTCAGGCTCTAATAGACGGAAAAGAAATTACTACTCGAGATATAACGAAGCAAGAAGGGTTCTTGATCGATGAAAATACGCTGTATCCCTATTACTATGTGAAACAGATAGATTCTGCGACCTATCAGCTACAGATAGGAAAAAATTATCGTGAATTGGAAACCATTGGTAGGATTCGTCAAAAAGAGCCGTTACGACCGATAGGATTATTTATTGTTGGTGGAGACTTTGTTAAGGAGGGGGTTCGTTATCATGAACCTTATCGATTGAAATTCTTAGCCAAAAAAGAAGAGGTCACAGCGGCTAAGCGTACACGTCGCAGCAAAAAATAAAATGCCGTCTGATTGAGACAACTTCTGTTGAAGGAGTACTCGATCAGATCGGCATTTTTTATTTTAAAACATCCTGGATATTTTCGACCATTTTGGTATAAGCGATTGGTCCATTGTATAACCAGCTTGAGTTACCGTCAAATTCATACAAATGTTTATTTTTCACCGCTGGAATATTACTCCATAAAGGATCTTTAAACATTGCAGCACCAGAATCACTGTTAACTAGGAAAATATAATCTGCATCAAGCTGCGACAGACTCTCTAAAGAAACTTGTGAGAAATCGGCAGTTGCCTTTTTACTGATCTCTTTGGTTAATTGTGGAACTTCAAAGCCTAGCTCCTGATAAAGCAGTTGACCGCTAGAGCGAGTATCTGCCACCATAAACGCAGAATTATTCGTTACCCATAAAACAACAGCAGACTTGCCTTTGATTTTGTCTTTTAAATCTTTTTTGGTCTTTTCAATTAGTTGGTCATAGTCCTTTTCGACATCTTTGGCTTGTTCTTCTTTGCCTAAAACTTTTCCAACGTCCTCTAGCTGATCACGCCAAGTAACATTATCGCCATTTTTAACAACATAGGTAGGTGCGATTTTAGAATACTCTTTATATTTGCCACCTTCAAGAGAGCCATTTGAGCCGATTAATAATAGATCAGGTTCAAATTTTAAAACATCTTCGTAAGGCAGATCGTAATTGATTGTTGGAGTACCTTTTAGTTCATCTTGTAAATAATTTTGTATTTTTCCCTCGCCGACCGTCCATTGGGCAACTGGTTTTTCATCCAAGGCGACTAAATAATCCTCTAAGTATGAGGCGATGATCCGCTTAGGCTTTTCAGGAATATCGACTTTGTGGTCTTGGGCGTCGGTCAGGGTTCGAAGATCATTATCTTTATCTTTACTTTCACTGCTTTGTCCACAAGCTACTAAGCTAAAAAGCGCTATCAGAAAAGTCGTACTTAAAGCTATTTTTTTAAACATAAAAAAACTCCTTCAGAATTAATTGAGAAATGTTCTCAATTAATATTATTACCGAAAGAGAAAAGAGTGTCAACAGTGAGTTTTCTTTCATCAATGGTTGACGATGATGATAAAGAAGGTCATAATTGAGAACGATTATCAGAGAAAAGGGGAAGGTCTATGACAAAATTAACTACGGCCGATCTTTCAATTGGATACGATAAAAAAATAGTTGTGAAAGACATCACAGTAGAAGTTCCCGAAGGACAAATCACTAGTTTAATTGGTCCAAATGGTAGTGGAAAGTCGACTTTACTGAAAGCTTTAGCTCGGATTCTTGAGCCGGCTCAAGGAGAAGTCCTTATTAATGATGAGAATGTTCAACGTTTGGATACTAAAGCAGTCGCTCAAAAAATTGCTTCGCTATCACAAACAAGTAATCCAGTAAATGGATTGACTGTTGAAGAAATTGTATCACATGGACGATTTCCTTATCAAAAAGGCTTTTCAGGTTTAAAAGAACATGACCATCAATTGATTCAATGGGCTTTGGAAGCTACGAATTTGCAGGGATTAAAAGAACGCACACTGACAACGTTATCCGGTGGGCAACAACAACGAGTTTGGATTGCAATGGCGCTGGCACAGGATACAGATATTTTAATTTTGGATGAGCCCATTACTTTCTTAGATCCAGCGCATCAATTGGAGATCTTGGAGTTGCTACAAGAGATCAATCGACAGGGGAAAACTATCCTGATGACGATTCATGATTTGAACCACGCGTCACGTTTTTCCGATTACTTACTAGGGATGAAAAAGGGTGAGCTGATTTTTCAGGGATCACCAAAGGAAATTTTTACAGCAGATAAGTTATTAAACTTGTTTGATATCCAAGCGACTTTTGCTACATTCCCTGATACGGATAAACCCTTAGTTGTTGCGTATGATTTAGTGAAGGAGCACTAATAAATGACTAAACGAACATATTTTTTTCCAATTGTTGTGGTATTACTTATAGCAGCAATGATTTTATCCTTAAGATATGGAGCGGTTACGAGTAAGTGGGGAGATGTCTCCAAGGCTGTACTGGCTTTTGACCCTGCTAGTCAGGGTCAGCAGTTAATCCGTTATTTACGGTTGCCGCGAATGTTGGGTGCTGTTCTGGTTGGTGCTGCTTTTGCGATATCTGGGGCTTTGATCCAAGGAATCACTTCCAACCCCATTGCTGATTCAGGTCTGCTAGGAATCAATTCTGGAGCAGGGTTGGGTCTTGCTGTAGTATTTGCATTGAATGCCAATCCTTCTCCAGGTGCGGGGGTATTTGGTTCATTTATAGGAGCATTGGTTTCGATTTTGCTGATTTATTTGGTTTCTACCAAAGTTTCTTTTGGTTTATCTCCAGTTCGGATTGTTTTATTGGGAGCAGCATTAAGCTCTTTCTTTACGGCTGTTAGCCAAAGTATTGGGTTACTATTCAACTTGAATCAAGACATGACTTTTTGGTTTGTTGGTGGAACAGCCAATCTTTCTTGGAATCAACTGCAAGTCATTTTTCCGTTGATTGGTTTAGGAATTATCGGTGCTTGCTTGATTAGTCCGCAAATAACTTTACTGAGTTTAGGAGAAGATACGGCGACTTCACTAGGAAAAAATCCCAGTCGAATTCGTCAATTGAGTTTGTTTCTTGTCTTATTGTTAGCAGGAAGCTCGGTGGCGTTGGTTGGAACTATCAGCTTTCTGGGGTTGATTGTTCCTCACGTGGTCCGTTTTTTTGTTGGGCATGATTATCGTTTTGTGATTCCAGCTTCAGGAATATTTGGTGCTTTATTTTTTGTTGTAGCTGATATTGCTTCTAGACTAGTCGCACCACCTTTAGAAACACCAGCTGGAGTGATTATTACGATCATTGGTGTGCCATTTTTACTTTTGCAGATTAGAAAGGGAAGCTTATGAGGAAAAAAATTGGTTGGTTAGTCTTGCTTCTTCTGCTGATTATTGGAATAATCCTTAGTCTTATTGTTGGCACGATCCCATTGTCTTTAAATGATTTGCTGCGAGTTTTTCAAAAAACTGCAACTAGTAGTCAGCAATTGATCGTTTTTGATTTTCGTTTTCCACGACTACTGGTTTCTATAATGGCAGGTATGGGGTTAGCGGTATCTGGCTATCTCTTTCAAACAATCACACACAATGATTTAGCCGATCCCGGAATTTTGGGAATCAATGCAGGAGCGGGATTGACGGTTTTAGTCTACTTAGGTTTTTTTGCTTCGGGAGAAAGTAGCTGGTATTTGCCGTTGATCGCTTGTGCAGGTAGTTTTATTGCGACCGGACTGGTTTATTATTTTGGACGTCAGTCTGAGCGGCTCACACCTAATCGACTGCTTTTAGCTGGTATTGCGGTGAATGCTGGGATCTCGGCCTTAACATTAATGGGGACTATTCGGGTTTCTAAGGATAATTATCAATTTGTAACAGCCTGGCTTGCTGGGACAATATGGGGGACGACCCAACAACATGTTTTGCTGCTATTACCATGGATGATCTGCCTGTTGCCCTTAATCTTACTACGAGGCCGATCATTGGAAGTACTGGAGTTGGGCGATGAAGTGGCTGTTGGGTTAGGTATAAAATTGAAGCAAACGCAGCTGTTCTTTTTAGTTTGTGCGGTCTGCTTAGCAGCAGTAAGTGTTTCAATTGCTGGCAGTATCAGTTTTATCGGCTTGATTGCCCCCCACATCGCTCGTCAAATAACAGGTCGTAAAAATAATCAAACGTTAGTGATGACGGCCATTATTGGCGGAATCTTATTATTGTTTAGTGATATTTTAGCTAGAGTAATCTTGCCGAATGGTGAAATGGCTGCGGGTATTATTGTTTCATTGATTGGTGCACCATACTTTGTTTTGTTGCTGTTGAAAAAAAATAATTAGAAATGAGGAAGAATCAGATGGGGTGGACGACAGTATGGAGTCATGCGCAAAGAGGAATTGCGCATCATTGTGCTTCAAAGGGAACTGTACAATTAACGTTGCGGCAAATTGTCCCAGCAAAAAAAATTCGTTTGGTTTTCAAGAATGAGTATGGAACTCAAAAACAAAAAATTCAAAATCTCTCTTTTAAAACAAATGAAAAAAGTGAAATGATTCCAGATTTTACTATAGATCCAGGAGAAATTGTTAAAACAGCATCCATTTTAATTGATCCTAAGGCAGAAAAATGGCAAATTTGTTTCCATGTATCTACAAGTGAGAGCGGCTTTTCATATGAAGATGCTGATATTTTCACGGGAGCTAGAGAAATGGATTTTTGTTCGGGATTGATGGCAATTGAAGCTGAAATCACGGGACAATGTGTAGTAGCATTCGGTGACTCCTTAACTGAAGGAGCAACTTGGACAGCACCATTACAGAGGAGCCTGCGTAAACAAAATATTTATTTGGTCAACCAGGGTATCAACGGCAGCTGTCTGCTAAAATCGAATAGCGATATATCGACTAAAGATTCACAAAATTTTTTTTACGGCTATAGTGGTGTACAGCGCTTGAAAAATTGTTTGAACAGTCATTGCAATGTTGAAAAGGTCATAATATTTATTGGTATAAATGACTTAATCAATGGCGAGCTCACATTGGAAAGTTTTCAAGTAGAAATAGAAAAGATGATTCAATTATGCGAGAGATACAATGTTGCTTATCAACTGTGTACGTTAACCCCTTGCTTAGGATATTTAGAAATGAATGAAGCAAAAGAAGTACTGCGAAAAGAAATCAATACTTGGTTAATCAGAAACTTTGATGACTTATGGGATTTTTCGACAATCGTTGAAGGGACACAAGGATGCTTGAAAAGGACTTTTGATAGCGGAGACCATTTGCATTTTAATGCTATCGCTGGTTTGGCTATTGCTCGACAAATTTCTAGTGATTTTGTTAAAGGGGAGTAATCCCCTTTTTATTCTGTTTCAATTTTGTTAGTATTTCTAGATAAGAAGGTGAATGAATGGAGAAAGAAAAGCTTCGACAGCTGGCGATAAACAGACTGCAAAAGATAGCTAGTAACGGAGAAAGGCAAGTTCAAGTTGAGCTTATTCTCGCCAATTTTTTTAAAAGTAAGGCGTGGAAAGAATCTGCTTCTATTGGTGTGACGATGGCGACTCAATTCGAGTTCCCAACATCACCGTTGATTCAATGTGCTTTTGCGGCTGGTAAGAAGATAGCTGTACCTAAATCATTACCAAAAGGTGAGATGGTTTTTCATTGGATCAATCATAAAACAGATTTTTATACTACAAAATTTGGCGTTGAGGAACCTATGATTGAAGATACGGCAACGTCTGATGAGTTGGATCTATTGGTTGTTCCGGGTTTAGTTTTTAATAGAGCTGGCTATCGTATTGGTTTTGGCGGTGGGTATTATGATCGGTTTTTAGCAGATTATAAAGGGAGGACCTGCAGCTTTGTTTTTGCTGAACAATTGATGGAGGAATGGCAAACAGAAGAATTCGATCAGCCGGTTCAGCAATTATTTCTTTCTTGAGCAGTGTAAATGAAGCATGAACGATTAAAAATTTGAAAGAGGTGGATATATGAGAAAAGATAAGCCTTATGTGATGTATACATTTTTTGCAATTAATACAATTGTTTTCTTGATGCAATACTTATTGTCTGGGTTATCAATTGAAAATCAATTAGGTATGTTCGCACCATCAGTTATTTGGCACCATCAGTATTGGCGCTTTATCACACCGATGTTTATTCATTTTGGCTTGATGCATTTCGCATTAAATGGTGTCGTCCTTTATTATATGGGACAGCAATGTGAAGCTATTTTTGGTCATTGGCGGTTCGCGATCATCTATTTATTAAGTGGTGTGATGGGAAATTTTGCGAGTTTTGCTTTCAATCAACCAACTACTTTATCTGGCGGTGCCAGCACAGCAATCTTTGGTCTATTTGGAGCATTCTTGGTAGTTGGTCTCCACTATCGTGATAATGGAGCAGTTCAAGCATTGACTAGACAATTTGCGTTGTTCATTTTACTGAATTTAGCTTTCGGAATGTTTGACTCAACAATCGATATCTGGGGGCATTTAGGTGGCATTGTTGGTGGGGCGTTGTCTGGCTGGACATTGGCAGTTCCTCATTCTCAGGATCGCTTTACTACTCGTGCACGGATTACCGCTGGATTATTTTTTATCTTTGCAATCGTGCTTTTTGTCTTATTCGGTTTAAGAAAATTTAGTTTGTAACAATAGCTGCGGACGAAAATGTCCGCTTTTTTTAATAAACGATGCTCTAGTATTAAGAAATTTTTTTTAAACGAATTATTCATGAAATAAAGCATAGGATGTTTTTAGTGAGTCACAATCGGCTTTTCACTATTGTTAACATACAAAAATAGAAAAAGTGAGCTTCAATAGAGCTTAAGCTTTTTTCGAAATTGCTACCTAAATAATGTGAGTTACATGATGATTTTACTCTCCATAATTGAAAAAGAGAAATGAATCTAGCGACATTTCTAGATGTCTAGCTGATTCAATTTGCGACGGATGGAACAATATTATAGAATATAGAGTGGATTAGTGTCCTTTTTTAAAAAATGGAATAGGAAATAAAGAATAGGCTATAAAAAAGAAAAATTTTTCTGTATAATACTAGGGATGTGGTTTGATGGAAAGTTTATATGATGTGCAGCAGCTATTAAAACAGTTTGGTATTTATATTTATGTTGGAAAACGAATATATGACATCGAATTGATGCAGATTGAATTGAAAAATTTGTATGAGAGCCGTGTGATTGATCGAGATACTTATCTGCAAGGCTGGGGCATTTTAAAACGAGAACATCACATTGAAGAAAGTCGAGAAGGTGACTAGAGTGGATAAAAAATTATTAGGTATTGACTTAGGCGGGACAACCGTGAAATTTGCTATTTTGACTGAAACAGGTGAAATTCAGCAAAAGTGGAGTATTGAGACGAACATTTTAGATGATGGTTCACATATTGTGCCAGATATTATTGATTCGATTAATCATCACTTATCTCTATATGATATGAAACCTGAACAGTTTATGGGTATTGGTATGGGGACTCCCGGTAGTGTCGATGTTGAGGCAGGAACAGTCATTGGAGCCTATAATCTGAATTGGACGACGTTACAGCAAGTCAAAAGCGAGATTGAAAAAGGAACGAAAATCAAATTTAGTATTGATAATGATGCCAATGTAGCTGCTTTAGGCGAACGCTGGAAAGGTGCTGGCGACAATGAGCCAGATGTAGTCTTTATGACCTTAGGGACAGGTGTTGGCGGAGGAATCGTAATGAATGGTCAATTGCTGCATGGTATAGCGGGTTGTGCTGGTGAAATCGGACATGTGACAGTTGATCCAAACGGTTTTGAATGTACCTGTGGCAAACGTGGCTGTCTAGAAACAGTAGCCAGTGCAACCGGAGTCGTTCGAGTTGCACGTCAACTGGCAGAAGAGTATGCAGGCGGCTCAAAATTAAAGGCTCGTTTAGACAATGGAGAAGACATTACAAGCAAAGACGTTTTTGAACTAGCAGAGGTTGACGGGGATGACCTGGCTTTAATGGTTGTTGATAAAGTGACTTTCTATTTGGGACTAGCTTGCGGAAATATCGGAAATACGTTAAATCCATCCTCAATTATTATTGGCGGCGGCGTTTCAGCGGCTGGTGAATTTTTACGTAGCCGTGTTGAAAATTACTTTAAAGAATTTACTTTTCCACAGGTACGGGAGAGTACAAAAATCAAACTAGCAGAATTAGGAAATGAAGCTGGTGTTATCGGTGCCGCTTCTTTAGCTAAATAGATTAAAAGTAAGAGAGGAATCAAGCTATGTCAATTTGGTGGAAAATTAATATTGTACTAATATCGGTAATCGCATTATTTGCTTTGTATGAGCTGATAGTCCGAATCATGATGAGGCGTTCTGCAAAAATTATTTCTCAGGAAGAATTTCAAGCAGGGATGCGCAAGGCTCAGATTATTGATGTTCGCGAACGAGATGAGTTCAATGCAAAGCATATTTTAGGAGCGCGTAGTTTTCCGTTCAGTATGCTGAAAGAAACATTTGGCTCTTTGCGAAAAGATCAACCGATCTACATCTATGATCATAATAAAGCGGTTAGTGCCCGCGCTGCAAACATGTTACGTAAAAAAGGGTATAAAGATTTGTACATTCTTAAAGGCGGTATGCAAGAATGGACTGGAAAAGTGAAACAGAAAAAAAACGATTAATTTTTTGGCGGCTGGATAAATGTTCGGCCGTTTTTATTTTTTTTATATCAAGAGAGAGCTGCGATTTTGTTAAATTGACGGAATATTAAATTGCGCTTATTATGGAAGCTGTAAACTTTTACAGAGTGCTATACAATGAAACAAATGCCTATCATTGAACAGATTAGCGATAAAGAGAAAAGCAAAACAGCACTTTTCTGTAAGAAAATAAAGAAGAACTAGGAGAATTAAATGAGTATAAAGTTAGTTGCCATTGATCTAGATGGAACACTATTAAATGATCATCATGAGATCAACCAGCCAGTGATTGATTGCATTAAGGAGGCTCGCAAAGCCGGTGTCTATGTAGTTCTTTCTACGGGACGTCCGTTATCAGGGACTAAATCACAATTAGAGGTGCTAGGATTAGATGCTGAAGACGATTATATCATTACTTACAACGGGGCTTTAGTTTTGAATACGAAAACATGGGAGATTGTAGCGGAACATAGTTTGACGAGAGAAAACTATTTAGAGATCGACCATCTGGCTCGTATGTTAGATGTTCATTTGCACATTGCAGACAAGCAGGCGATGTATACAGCTAATCGAGATATCAGCCCTTATACAATTTTGGAATCCTATTTAGTCAACATGCCGCTGCATTTTCGAACACCAGAGGAAATTGCTGCAGAGGTGTCGCCAGTTAAGATGATGATGATTGATGATCCAGCAATTCTAGGCGAAGCGTTCAAAAAAATTCCAGCTGCTTATTTTGAACGATATACGATTGTTCGCAGCACACCATTTTTCTTAGAGGTACTAAATCCTAATGCTAGTAAAGGTTTGGCTCTGAAAGAATTGAGTGAACATCTTGGAATACATCAATCAGAGGTAATGGCAATTGGGGATGCGGAAAATGATTTATCAATGATCGAGTTTGCTGGCACTGGTGTAGCGATGGGGAATGCGAGTGAGACAATCAAAGCCGCTGCAGATTATACCGTAGCGACAAACTTGGAAGACGGTGTGAAAGAAGCTTTTGAGCGTTGGGTACTAAAATAATTTTTTTGCTTCCGATGAATTTAATCATTGGAAGCTTTTTTTGATTGCTTATTCCCTAATTATTCTCTACTCTTAAAGAGACGAAATTATCAAAAAAATGAGGAATGTGTATGAAAAAAATTGCAATTATTGGAGCAGGACCATACGGACTGATTGTCCTAGATAGGTTAATTAAGCAATCTTCATTAAGTGAGAAAATTGAAATATTGCTTTTTGACCCAGATGGACCAGGTGGAAATATCTGGCGTAAAGATCAAAGCAATCAAGTTATTATGAATACCGTTATGCAGCATGTAACACTTTTTTCCAAAGATGAAGGGCCGAATCTTGCCGAATGGAATCAGACGGTGGCGCCTAACTATTTGTCTTCATTAAATCATGGAGAATTTTTTTCTGAGGAGACCAAATTAGGAAAAAATGATTATTGTCAGCGCCGTTATTATGGCATTTACCAATGCTGGTTTTTTGATGAGCTGATGAAAAATCTGCCAGCGAATGTTACTGTCGATTTGATAGAAGAGCAGGTTATTGATCTAACTGTAACGGAAAAAGAGATTTTAATTAAAACTACCAAGAATTTTCAAGTAGATGATGTAATTTTAGCGACGGGTCATTCTGCAAACTATCTGAATGAAACTGAAAATAAACAGCAAAAATATGCCGAAGAACATAATCTTTTTTATCAAGGACCAGGAAACCCTTCTGATACTCGACTGGATCAATTAATTGAGGGGGAGACTGTAATACTTCGCGGTTTAGGACTAAGTTTCTTTGATTATATTGCACTTTTTGTTGCTAAATGGGGTGGGAAATTCATCGAAGAGGATAATTGTTTAGTATATGCCCCCTCTGGAAAAGAGCAGCTCTTAGTTGTTGGTTCAGGAAGAGGATTACCCTATCATGCTCGTCCGAATAATCAAAAAAAGCCCGGAGAAGATGCTCAGCCGCAAATTTTAACGGAAACGTTTATGGAGCATTTTAGAGGAACTGCAGATAATTTATTTGATTTATTAAAAAAGGAAGCTGAACTGGTATATTATCAAAAAAAGCTGGCGAATACAGAGATTGATTTAAGTGGTTTTTTAGAAGAGTATCGAAAAGGTGAACGAGAGGTCGTCCTGTCTAAATATCAAATCTCTGACGAATTACGTTTAGATTGGACAGAACTTTTTGATCCGGCAAAAGAAATATTGCCCAAAGATTTTCCGGATTTCATTCAAAGCTATTTAAAAAAGGACATTGTTGAAGCTGAACGGGGAAATGTCACGGGGCCGATTGCTTCAGCGATTGATACCTATAAGGAGTTGCAGGAACCGTTTAATTTTATGTTAGATAACGAGAAATTTACGACAAAAGAATACTTTGAGGATTTCTTTGGCTCCTTTAATCGCAATTATAGTTTTTTGACGATCGGTGCTCCTGTCATTAGGCAAAAACAATTGTTGGCTTTAATTGAAGCAGGAGTCATTAAATTTTTAGCACCAGAAATGGACATCAAAAGAGTTAATGGAGAATTTTTGGCCTATAGTAAAAGGAATTCGCGTCATTCTTTTAGGGCGAAAAATTTGATCGAAGCTCGTTTGCCTGCTACTAGCTTGAAACGTACGAAAAATCCTTTAGTGATCCAAATGCGTAAAAAAGGCTATTTATCTTCACACAGCTTGACTGTTGATGGCAGCGAACATTTTACAGGAGCCATTCGAGTCGCTCGTAAGACACATCAAGTGATAGATCAAACTGGTGTTGTGCTCCAACATATTTATTGCTATGGAATACCGCTTGAGGGTCTGGATTGGCTGAATGCCGCTTCGCCAAGACCAAAAAGCAATGATCGTGTCTTTTATTTAGCCAATCAAATCGTTAATACAATTTATCGATAAAAAAGAAAGCCCTTTGGCTTTCTTTTTTATCGTGCGATTCTTTTTCTGCGAGCTTTTTTACGATTTTCATCGATTTTTGATTCTTTTTCATCAATTGGGTCAATTACTTTCTTTTTCACACCCATCACCACACCAGCAACTACTGCAGCTGCAGTTAAAGTACCTGTAACGAATCCTGAGGCAAATTTACGCATCGTTTCATCACTCCTTTCTGAGCAACATAAAATTTATGTTTGCTTTACGAGCTGTATACTTTTTTTATTGTTTCCTTCATTATGAAGCAAAAACGCAAAAATGAAAAGTTTAATGAATGGGAAATGGGCTTGCTTTTATTTAGTAAACAAATTATAATTTGTTTACTAAATAAAATAGATATGACAGGAGTAGATTAAATGGCAATTTTAGTTCTAGGGGGAGCAGGCTACATTGGTTCTCATACGGTCGATAAATTGATTTCACAGAATTATGATGTAGTCGTAGTCGATAATTTATTAACAGGGCATCGTAAAGCAATTCATCCTGATGCAAGATTTTATGAAGGGGATTGTCGAGATAAGGCTTTTATGATAGAGGTTTTTAAAAAGGAAACAATTGAAGGTGTCGTGCATTTTGCAGCCAGCTCATTAGTAGGAGAATCAGTAGAAAAACCACTAAAATATTTCAATAATAATGTAACAGGTATGGAGAGTTTACTAGAAGTCATGGAAGAGTTTGATGTGAAGAATATTGTTTTTTCTTCAACAGCCGCGACTTATGGTGAACCGGGTGTTTCCCCTATTACAGAAGAAGTTGCTACAAATCCGACAAATCCATATGGTGAGAGCAAATTAATGATGGAAAAAATGATGAAGTGGTGTGACAATGCCTATGGTATGCGCTATGTAGCTTTACGCTATTTTAATGTTGCGGGTGCAAAGAAAGATGCAAGTATTGGAGAAGACCATGAGCCAGAAACCCATTTAGTACCTATCATTTTGCAAGTTGCTTTGGGACAAAGAGATCATTTAACTATTTTTGGTGACGATTATGATACACCTGACGGTACATGTATTCGTGACTATGTCCAAGTAGAAGATTTAGCAGTTGCTCACATTCTTGCTTTAGAATATTTAAAGGCAGGAAATCCAAGTAACTTCTTTAATCTCGGTTCAAATAGTGGTTACTCAGTGAAAGAGATGCTAGATGCAGCCAAAGAAGTAACCGGTAAAGAGATTGCTGCAGAAGTTGGACCGCGCCGTGCGGGTGACCCAAGCCGTTTAGTTGCTTCAAGCAAAAAAGTTGAAGAAGCATTGGGATGGAAACCTGAGTATACGGATATTAAAGCAATCATTGAGACAGCGTGGAACTGGCATGTTAGTCATCCACATGGATATGAAGACTAGGGGGAAATAGCGTGTCAATCAGTCAAACGATAAGGGATTTTATCACATTATCCATTCAGTCAGGAGGTTGGATGGAAATGGATCGCTTATACTTAGAAAATCGAGTCATTGCTATGGTTGGAGAGGATTCTTTAGCTAAAGCTGAAGTTCGCGAAGTTACTGAGAGTGCAGTAGATTTAGTAGAACAGCTTTTGATAAAAGCGGAAAATAATAAAGTAATCACTGATTTGCAAGCGGAAAAAGATATTTTAGAAGCGCAGCTGATGGATTTAATGACGCCGCCCCCGTCAGTAGTCAATGCCTATTTTGCTCAGTACTATTCTAAAGATCCAGAACAAGCAACAGACTACTTCTTTCATTTGAGCAGAACCAACGATTACATTAGAACACGAGAAATTGCCCGCAACATTATCTTCCCCGCTGAAACTGAATATGGAGATTTAGAGATCACGATCAACTTATCTAAACCTGAAAAAGATCCGAAACAAATCGCGGCAGAACGCCAAGCGGTGAAAGTGGATTATCCTAAATGTATGCTGTGCATGGAGAATGAAGGCTATAAAGGGCGATTGAACTATCCAGCACGGACAAATCATCGAATTATTCGAATGAATCTTGATGGAGAAAGCTGGGGATTTCAGTATTCCCCATATGCATACTATGACGAGCATTGTATTATTTTATCGGAAGAGCATCGCCCGATGAAAATCACAAGAGCAACGTTCCAACGATTATTGAAAATTATTGAAGTTTTGCCGCATTATTTTGTCGGATCAAATGCAGACTTGCCGATTGTTGGAGGTTCTATCCTTTCCCATGATCATTATCAAGGAGGGCGCCACGTTTTCCCAATGGCTGTAGCAGAGATGGAACGAACTTTCGAGTTAAAAGACTATCCTACTATTCAAGCAGGTATAGTGAAATGGCCGATGTCAGTGATTCGATTGCAAGGAAAGAGTCAAAAGGATTTAGTTGAAGCCTCAAATATGATTTTTGAAAAATGGCAATCATATTCAGACGTAAAGTTACAAATCGTTGCTCGATCTGAAGATGGAACGCCGCATCATACGATTACACCAATTGCTCGTCGAAAGAATGATCTTTTTGAAATGGATCTTGTTTTACGTGACAATAATGTTTCTGAAGAGTTTCCTGATGGTATCTTCCATCCACATCCTGATGTGCAGCATATCAAGAAAGAGAATATCGGTTTGATCGAGGTGATGGGTCTGGCTGTTTTACCTCCACGCTTGAAAAGCGAACTAAAAGAGGTCGAAAGGTATTTATTAGATGAAGAAAATACTATTGCGGATTATCATATGAAATGGGCAAATCAATTGAAGAATGATAATCAAATTACGAGTGAAAATGTGACACAAATTGTTCAAAAAGCAGTGGGATCTGTTTTTGCGCGTGTATTGGAAGATGCCGGAGTTTTCAAGCGAAATGCGAAGGGTCAGTCAGGTTTCATGCGCTTTATTGAGTCTTTGTAGAAAGGGGCAGCGATGGCAACTATTCGAGATATTGCAAAAATGGCAGGAGTTTCACCTGCTACGGTTTCACGTGTGTTGAATTATGATCAAGAATTATCCGTCGCCCAGGAAACAAAGCAACGTATTTTTGAAGTGGCGGAGGAGTTGAACTATACAAAGCACAAACGTGCCAATAAAATCGGCAGAGCGGTGATTCGTCTGGTTCAATGGTATGATGAAGCAGAAGAATTAGCTGATTTATACTATTTATCAATACGTTTAGGAATCGAAAAAAAAGCTGAAGAGTTTAACATCCAGATTCGTCGTGAATCATTAACCGAGTTGTCGGATACTCAAGTTAGTGGAACGATTGCTCTAGGAAAGTTTGATGCAGAACAAATTCGTCAATTGAAACATATTGATGAAAATTTACTTTTGGTTGACTTCGATGGAATGAATATGGGACTAAATTCATTAGTGGTTGATTTTGATCAAAGTCTGGATTTAGTAATTGACCATTTTATTAGGCAGGGACATCAAAAAATCGGAATTTTGTCAGGTGAAGAAAAAACAAAGCACAATTTGCAGCCTATTGAGGATCCTCGACTTATTGCTTTTAAGCTTAAGATGAAACAAATCAATCTATATCGACCAGAGTTTACCATGACGGCACCCTTTTCTATGGAAGCAGGAAAAAAAGTAATGGCAGATTTTTTAGCTAATGCCCACGAGCTTCCCAATGCCTTATTCGCGTCAAGCGACGCATTAGCTGTAGGTGCAATGCAAGCGATTCAAGCTGCCGGTCTACGAATTCCAGAAGATATCTCAGTGGTGGGATTTAACGATGTCAGTGTGGCAAAGTATGTGTCGCCGGCGTTATCAACGATAAAAGTTGAAACTGAGTGGATGGGCGAATTAGCAATCCTAACAATTTTGGAATTGGCTAAAGAATTTTCGCCAGTTCCAAGAAAAATCATGCTGGGAACGAAACTAATTCAGCGGGAGTCATCCAAATAAATTGGAGCAGCCTATTTTGCTGCTCTTTTTTGCTACCAATTAATGAAATCAGAAATTGTTAAACAGTTAGTAGGAAAGCAAATATGGTTTGTGTTAAAATATTGCTATCTTAAATGCGAGGAAATGAACTTTTATGAAATTATTAGCGATAGATACATCCAATCAAACGTTAGCTGTGGCTGTTTTAGAGGACGAGAAAGTGTTGGCTCACTTTCAATTAAATCGAAAAATGAATCATAGCTTAACACTAATGCCAGCAATCGAATCTGTGATGGAAGCCAGTGGGCTGAAGCCAACTGATTTGGATCGAATCGTCGTAGCAAAAGGACCAGGATCATATACGGGTATCCGAATTGCTGTAACCACTGCGAAAACACTGGCTGAGACATTAAAAATCGAGTTAACTGCGGTTTCTAGCTTAGCTGTAATTGCCGGAAATATCCGTACAAGTAAATTAATTGTTCCGTTGATGGATGCACGTAGGAATAATGTATATGCAGGAGTCTATCGCTGGGAAAACCAACAGTTAGTAACTGAATTAGCAGATCAACACATTTCATTAACTAATTTATTAGATCAGATTAAAGAACCCGCTTGGTTTATCGGAGACGCAAGCAAATTCAAAGAACAGATTGAATCAACTCAATTAACTGCATTGATTTCAGAAGCAGACGAACTAAACTTGCCAAACGGGATAGTCTTAGGAAAATTAGGATTTCTCGCGGAACCGATCGAGAATGTTCATGCTGTAGTGCCAGAATATTTAAAACGTGTAGAGGCTGAAGAGAAGTGGCTGGAAACACATCAACTAGAGGACGAAAATTATGTTGAAAAAATTTAGCGGTCTAGTAAAAACGATATTGTATGGGAAACAGTATCCCTTTAGTGCAAAGTATATAAGCTTAAGTGATGAAGAATATTTATTAAGAAAAATCATTGACCAAGATATTAAAGAGTTGATTGCACTAGAACGCGATGTTTACTTTGGTGAAACTCCTTGGACGAAAAGTGCTTTTCTATCAGAAATACATTCCCCTATCCCCCATTTATATATTTGTATTGTAACCAAGAAAGAGGAAATTGCGGGCTTTATTGGTAGTCGTTTGATTGGAAATGATACGCACATCACTAATATCGCGGTGGGAACGAATTTTCAAAATCGAGGTATTGGCAAGCTATTGATTGACGAAGTAGAAAAATTCGCTATAATGAACGATTGTGAAACTCTGTCATTAGAAGTACGACTTAGTAATACGGATGCTCAACGTTTATATCGAAGACTGGGTTTCTCAGCTCGGAATATTCGCAAAAATTATTATACTGAGAATAATGAAGATGCTTTAGACATGATCAAACGTTTGGAAGTGGGATAAGTTGGAAAATTTGGCAAAGAAATTTTGGGAGATCAGTCAAGCCGCTTATACTGATGGCGCTTCTTGGACTGCTGATCAATTTGCTAGTGATATGAGACAATCTCATAGTCATTATTTTACCGAAACATCGGAAGTTGTTGCTTTCTTAGGATTCCATCAAGTTTGTGATGAGATAGAAATCACTAATATTGCAACAAAAGATAAAGGTCATGGTTATGGAAAAAAATTAATGAAGCGCCTAATTAAGCATGCTGAATCGCAGAAAATAGTGAGTATTTTTTTAGAAGTACGTGCTTCGAATCAAGAGGCGCGTCTTTTTTATGAAAAGTTTGGTTTTCAAGTAATCGGAACAAGAAAAAATTATTATCAGCACCCTCAAGAGGATGCTATAATGATGTCTTTGAAAGTAGGTAACGCAAATGAATGAAACAGAACTTATTTTGGCAATCGAAAGCAGTTGTGACGAGACGAGTGTCGCAGTAGTTGAAAATGGAGAGAAGATTTTGTCTAATATAGTTGCGTCGCAAATCAAAAGTCATAAACGTTTTGGGGGAGTTGTTCCTGAAGTTGCGAGTCGGCACCATGTTGAACAGATCACGATTTGTATTGAAGAAGCGTTAGCTGAAGCGAATGTGACTGCCGAAGACCTTCAAGCAGTTGCGGTAACTTATGGACCTGGACTAGTCGGAGCACTATTAATTGGCTTGAGTGCCGCTAAGGCTTTTGCTTGGGCAAATGGGTTGCCACTATTGCCAATCAATCATATGGCTGGGCATATTTATGCAGCACGTTTGGTTGCTCCCTTGGAATTTCCCTTGATGGCTTTGTTAGTTAGCGGCGGACACACAGAGTTAGTCTATATGACAGAAGATGGTTCCTATGAAATTATTGGTGAGACCAGAGATGATGCTGCTGGTGAGGCTTACGATAAAGTTGGACGTGTTTTAGGATTAAGCTATCCTAGTGGAAAAGAAATCGATGAATTGGCGCACCAAGGTAAGGATATTTATAATTTCCCAAGAGCAATGATTAAAGAGGATAATTTTGATTTTAGTTTTAGTGGTTTGAAGAGTGCCTTTATTAATCTAACGCATAATGCTGAGCAACGAGGAGAAGAATTAGACAAAAAAGATCTAGCCGCAAGTTTTCAGGCAAGTGTCGTTGAGGTATTAGTTACAAAAACGATCAAAGCCTGTGAAGCTTATCCAGTAAAACAATTGGTTATAGCTGGTGGCGTAGCAGCCAATCGAGGTTTACGCGAAGGAATGTCTGCTGCAATGAATGTTAAATTGCCAAAAGTAAAACTGATTGTTCCACCGTTACGGTTGTGCGGGGATAATGCAGCAATGATTGGAGCGGCTGCCCATGTTGAACTACAGAAACACCATTTTGCGGATATGAGTTTAAACGCTAAACCAAGTTTAGCTTTTCAACACATTTAACCTCTTGCTATAATGAGCAAAAGGATGTGATGAGATGGAGAAAAAATGGCAAAAAGCCTTTTCGCTTGAAGAAAGACCTACATTAGAAGACATGAAAGAATTTGCTGAGGCTACTTATTTCAAAAAAATATTGGACTATTTAACTGAAGAGTATCAGCCCAAACTTTCAGTTGAATACTCAAAAGAAAAAGGATCGTTTGGCGGTTGGCATTTAAAGACTAAAAAGTATGGAGGCAATATCGGTACGATTTATCTTTGCGATGGCTATGTGAGAATGATGGTCGTTGTATCAGAACTTTTTGAAGAAGAGCTATCAGAAAATATTTTTTCAATGTCTGAAGAAGTACAAAAAACATTTAAGGAAAGTAAGCCTGTGATGGGTGGATACTGGTTTGTTGTAGACGTCATCTCTGAGAAAACTTTGGAAGATCTCAAATATCTAGTTACTTTGCGTGTTCGAAAATTAAAGAAAACATAGTTGTTTAAAGGTCTGAGACATTAACTTGTCTGGACCTTTTTTATAGGTAATTGGGGAATGGAAGGAGCTTTTTCAGAAATTACTCGAAATTTATCAAAATTCAAGGTGCAATTATCGTAAATATTTCCTTAGAAAAATAGGTTAGTGACTTCCTTAAAAATTGAGGAAGTTTTTTTGATTAAAATTGTAATTGTAGTTGAAACTTTTTCTTTATTCAGTTATTATGAATAAAAATGAATTACTTGGACGAAAAAAAGAATTAATATTCATTTAATGGAGGGATTACAATGAATAGTA
>NZ_JAFLVR010000048.1 GCF_017315985.1 Candidatus Enterococcus murrayae
CCGTCCTTTTCAAAGATCGTTAAGGAGCTCATCAGCTCTAACACCGCATCGATCTTCATCCCCGAAGAACGGATATCGGCATCGCGCAAACTCCAGGTATGAATCTTGCCGACTGCATCCTCAAAGGTGGAAAGAAGTTTATATTGCTGACCGTCTGTTTCCTCCACAGGGGTCGTTGGGACAAATAAATATTTCTTACACTCACTTAATCGATTGTTGAAGCGGTGGTATTCGTTCTTATTTTTATACAGCCGACGAGTGACTTCTTCCCACTCTTTGCCGCCTTTAAAGGAATCGCGGAACAACGGGCAAAGTTTCCGCAGCACGTCTGTCGGCTCAGCATAAAGAAAAATTTCCCGAATTAACTCACTGCAGAAATCTGAAAAATCACTGATACACAAGCTTTGCCGAATCAGCACTGCCACAATATATTGAATCACCGCATCCGCATCAGATGATTCTGCGTATGCCTGCGAGATTCTTTTCTCAAGATTGATCTTCCCCATTGTGAACAACGTGATTTGTGATATTTTTTTGCTTGCCATCTTTTTTCTCCCCTTCAGATCCTGATCGGTCCATTCTTTTCTTCGTTCGGTTCTTACCTTCGTTTCTTTATTATATAACAATGATAGCGCTTCAAACTGGTCAACCTTTTTAATTTTTTTAAAGGATTTGAATAATAACCATTCAGCAAAGGACATCAAACCATCTAGAAAGCCCTCTCCAAACGCCTTTCACCTTCACCGCCGTACGGAGTCTATCCAGTTGTCTTTCATAAAATAATCGGATTGGAGAAATGTTTGTCATTACGGACCTTATATACTTAAAAAAATAGCATTAAATCACTATTTTTATTATCTAATTAACTTTATCAAAAAATTATAGTATTATTTAGATACACATATTTTTATTAATCTTTATTTCTAAAGGATAGAAAGATGGAGGAGTTCAAATGAACAAAAAAATTGGGGTCAAGCTTGGTGTAACATTCGCAGTCTTATTTAGTTTTCTATTCGCCACTCCAACCCAGCATTATCAGGTGGAAGCCGCGAAAACCAAAACGGAGAAAAAGGTTAAAATTACCCGTACTGCCAACAAGAAAGTCACCGTAAAGGTTAAAAAGTATATTGACGGCGATACGACGCGCTTTAAGTTGAAAAACGGCAAAACGGTTACTGCAAAATATTTATTGATCGCTGCACCAGAGCTCAAAAAGGAGAATCCTTACGCACAAGAAGCGAAGGATCGAACAAAAGAATTACTGAAAAAGGCCAAAAAAATCCAAATAGAATATGACAAAGGCTCGAAACGCGACAATAAAAAACGAGAGCTGGTTTATATCTGGGCCGACGATAAATTAATCCAAGAAACATTAACAAGTGAAGGCTTGGCTGTGGTTCATAGTACAAAAGGCAAGAACACGAAGTACCTTGATAAAATCAAAAAAGCGGAACAGCAAGCCAAAGAACAGAAACGAAATATCTGGAGTATTGAAAACTATGCCCAAGCAGGCAAAGGGTATGATCAAGCAACAGCAGATGAGTACAAAAAAGCCCGCGTTGAAGCCTTAGCTGCCAAGCAAGCCGAAGAAGAACGGCTGAAAAAAGAGCAGGAGGCCAAAGAAGTCGCGGAAAAACAAGCGGCAGAACAAGCGGAAGCGGCTAGAAAGGCCGAAGAAAAACGAATTGCAGAAGAAGCGGCAGCAGCTAAAAAAGCGGAAGAGGAGCGAATAGCTCAAGAGGCTGCGGCCCAACAAGCCGCGGCTCAGGCTGAAGCTGAGGCCCAAGCACAGGCACAGCAACAGGCTCAAGCTGCACAAGGCCAAACAGTCTATGTCACTCCGACCGGCAGTAAGTACCATACCCATAAATGCGGTAATGGCACCTATTCGCCGGCTACTCTGGAGGAGGCCCAAGCAAGCGGATTGACACCTTGTTCCAAATGCTATTAATTCAAAAGGGGACGCCAACTCGGCGTCCCCTTTCTATGCGTCTCCGCTATCAACAGTTTCAAAGTTCTCTGCGCCTCCCAGATTGTCGATCTGGAAGGTCGCTTCGTCTTTGTTATAGCTCAGTGTAGCCTTCTTATAACGGAAAACTTGGCTCACATCGTCCGTAGCATCCGTGTAGATCGTATCGTAGTAAATCAAGTACTGGACAGTATAGACATCTTTTCCGGTCATACTGACGGATTCGACTTTTGCCTTGGCATTGACCCGAGATTTTTTAGCGCTCGTGCGAAATTCATTGATAAATTTCTCAAAATCCTTTTCATCAGCATTACTTGCGCCGTTAACAAAATGCTCAGCTAGATCACTCTTTTCAGATGCGCCGAAATCGCTATATTTAGAACTATAGCTCGACAAATCGCTGTATAAACGATCCAAGAAAATCTGAACATCCTCTGTTGATTGGACATTGTCAAAATCCAAATGAATTTCTGAAGCATAGCTGTCCGCTTTGTAGTCGTCTGCTAGAAACTCAGTCGCTGCGATTCGGTACGTATCACTTTTCAACTGATCACTAGCTGTCTTGAATGCTAATTGGACCTCCATCCCCTGATGCCAAACGACGTCCTTAATCTCTGCTTGGCCCTCTTCGATGGTTCCGACTTCCTTATCATTCAGTAAAACCTGCGCGCCGTCGACATTCGAGGTGACTTTGAAGGAAATCTTATGGAGATTGATTGCGACATGACTGTCCGTTTCAAATTCAGGGTTATGGTAGCGAACCAACGCTTGCTTAGCGGCTGATTTTTCACTATCTAATTTTCCTTCTACTTGATAGCTGCCTGGTGTTAATGGCCCCCAGGTCGTCTGATAATTACTCCCTTTAGAGGTTGCCAGCTTTTCACCATCCAGCGACAGCTGCATGCCTGCTTGATCGGTCGTAACGGTCAGATAGACCGGCTGAATCACTAATTGATAACGAGGAAACAAGCCAAGATGCTTCCCTTTTTCCTGAACAGAAAAATCGTCTAGCTGACCGGGATTATTTTTTAAATCCGTTAAAAAATCAGCGAAATCCGCTTTATGATTACTTTCTTGATAATAGCTGACAAATTTTTTCAGGTTGGCCGCCGATACTTGATAGTTGGGATCTTCCGAAACGACAACTTCTGCTATCTTTTCGGGATCTTGTGTTTTGAAGATTCGTTCCAGCCGGCTTAATTGCTGCGGGTAGCTATAATAATATCGGCCAAATAGGAACCCGAAGGCAAATAATACTACTACCATTACTCCTGCACCGATGCCAATTTTCTGCTTCTTCGATAACGTTTTTTTCGGCGAAGCTGCTGGTCTCACGATGGTTTTTATCTGATGCCCGCAATTCGGACAAAAATCCGCATCCGATGGGATGGATTCGCCGCAATTTGGGCAGAAACGTTTAGCTTCCGGTGCCTCCGACTTTTCTTCTTCTGCCATCACTTCTGGCTTTACTGAGGCAGCTGCAGTAAATGGCTGTCCGCATTCTTCACAAAAGCGCGCCTCTGATACATTTTCATGACCACAATTGGAACAATTTTTCATGGATATCCTTCCTGTTCTATCAGTCTTTCAGTACTGATTTATAAGTCTTTATCACCTATGATTGTAGCAAATATAACAATAAAAAAGGATATTATTTAAAAAAAAGACACTCTCTCGGATTGAGAAAGTGTCTTGCGCTTTTCAATTAAACGATCGACATACCGCCATCAATGATGATGAACTGACCATTCGTATAGCTGGAAGCATCGCTTGAGAAGTAAAGGATCGTTCCATTCAATTCCCCACGTTTGCCTGGACGGCTCATTGGATTCAAGCCTTGATATAAGTTTAAGAAGTCTTCTGATTTAAACAGCGTATCCTCTGTCATCTCAGATTCAAACAAGCCCGGCCCGATCGCATTAGTTGTAATATTGTATTTCCCATAGCTGGCTGCCATTCCCTTGGTTAATCCGAGAACCGCTGCTTTGCTGGCATTGTATGAATGACGGATAAACACATCCTCCTTATCAGCCATGACTGCGTTGATCGATGCGACGTTGACGATTCTTCCATAGTTGTTATCTATCATATGTTTTACTACGTATTTACTCACTAGGAAGATGCCCTTTACGTTGACATCCATGGATTTATCGAAGTCTTCCACCGTTAAGGAATCCACACCGCCGCGCACCGCGATTCCTGCATTGTTTAGTAAAATGTCCAAATGTCCGAAATGATCATATGCCTGTTGGATTCCGTCTTTGACATTCGCTTCATCCGTAACATCCATTTTGATCGCTAAGACATCACGGCCTATCTCCTTGATTTCTGCGGCTACTTCTTCTAACCGTTCCAAACGTCTAGCCAACAAAACCACATCCGCACCGGCTTTTGCATAAGCGATCGCGGCATCGCGACCCAGCCCGCTGCTGGCACCTGTTACTACTGCTACTTTTCCATTTAAATCAAACATCGAACATCACTCCTTCTTTTTTGATAACGCATACAACGTTGCTATACTAACGTTACCTAAGATAGTAGGGTGATGTCAATAGCTTGTGTAAAATAGCTAGGCTCTTCTATCGTTAAAAACACCTTTAGCTACTGTAATCGCGTTTAAAACTTTGGGAAAACCTACATAGGGAATACAGTGGGTAAATACCTCTATGATCTCTTCCTCCGTAAGTCCAACATTTAGCGAGCCGTTAATATGAACGACTAATTGCGCATTCGTATCGCCCTGAGTCAGTAAGCTGGTGATCGTGATGATTTCCCGCTCCCTGAAGGACAAAACGGGATTATTATATATATCCCCAAAAGCAAATTCCAAAATATAACGGCCAACATCCGGAGCGATAGCCTCGAGACTATGAATCACCCGCTCCCCTGCTTCACCATCAATCTCTTGTAAATTCTTGATCCCTTGTTCCAATCTCTTATCATTCATAGCAGTCTCTGCCTCCTTTATGTTAAAGTACTATAAACTATCAAGTTGACTTTATAGCAAGAAGCTTTGATAAAAAATGTAGCAGAGGAGAATCTAGATGTATAAAATCAGCGAAGTTTCCAAAATGATCGGCTTTAGTATCCCGACCCTGCGATACTATGAAGAATTAGGGATCAGTACTCCGGCTAAAAATAAAAACGGCTACCGTGAGTACAGTGAAGCAGACATTGATTGGTTGCGTTTCATCCATCGCTTAAAACAGACCGGTATGGATCTGGAAACAATCAAGAAGTATTCAAAGCTGAGAAGTCAAGGCGATCAGACCATTGAAAAGCGCATGAAGCTTTTAGCCGCGCAAAGAAACCGGCTGTTAGCGGAAAAAAGAAAGATTGACGACCATCTCTTTTTCTTGGAAAACAAACAGGAGACTTATAAAAAAATGCTGGTCAACAGAAGAAGCTAATCGGCTTGAAACAATAGTTTCCTTTTTGCTCAATAGCAGCCGTTCAATAAGGCCTCCCTGCTTTTGTTGAAACAATACTTTCTATTTTTATCCTCAGCCTGTTCAATATCCTATAATAGGTAAAAAAAGGAGGAGATAGGGTATGTGGACTTACAAAAGCGACGTATTAGAAACATCCGTGAAGTGGTTTAAGGATAGCGCCAACAGAGAGGATTTGGAGCGTTTGGATGATTTGATCAACAGCCGCGCAAATGAAGGCTGGGAATTCGTGACTCATTCATATATGCCAAATGTTACCGCGACTAGAAGCGCGATTCTCGTGACATTCAGAAAAGAACAATAATCGACCGTTATCTAAAGGACTGGGAGTTTCTTCCCAGTCCTTTTTAGTCTGCAAATAAATGCAATTCTACACAATCCCTTTAAAGGAAATTCCACGGACAACCTTTTCAACAAGATCCCCACTATAGCAGGTCAAAGAATAATTGCTCATACGGAATAGCGTCCTCCATAGCCAAAAAATCATTTAAAAATAACTTGCTTTTGTTTTGTTTTTCACCTAAACTTTATAAACAGAGAGAATGAGAATCATTATCATTTATTTGTGGGAGGGTGAGTCTTTGAGAAAAAAAGGAATCGTGCTTGTTCTATTATTGTTAAGCGCTCTCTCTATTTTTATCGGAGTAAAAGATTTGATGCTGCAGGCTTTATTCCATGGCGATCCGGAACAGTGGCTGATACTCGCCACCACTCGTGTACCGCGGACAGTCAGCTTAATTCTGGCAGGCGCAACGATGAGTATCTGCGGTTTGATCATGCAGCATCTGACACAAAATAAATTTGTTTCACCAACAACTGCTGGAACGATGGACAGCGCTCGACTGGGGATTTTGCTCGTAATGCTCTTTTTGCCTAATGCCTCCACCACGGTTCGGACCTTTTCAGCATTTGTCTTCGCTTTTTTAGGAACCATGCTCTTTTTAAGTCTAAGTCGTCTGCTGCCAACAAAGGATCCGATTTTTCTCCCCCTGCTTGGTGTGATGTTCGGTAATATTGTCGGTGCAATCGCCACATTCTTTGCTTATCAGTTCCAATTGATCCAAAACATGTCTTCCTGGCTGCAGGGTAATTTTTCATTAGTAGCTAAGGGAAGCTATGAGCTGCTCTACCTGACAATTCCGCTATTTTTTATTATTTACTTATTTGCCTACTACTTCACAATCGTAGGCCTAGGAGAAGATGTCGCGGTCAATCTGGGAGTCAACTATCGTTTGACTCAGACGCTGGGGATCGGTCTGGTGGCTGCTGCCAGCGGATTGGTTTTGATCATGGTTGGCACCGTGCCCTTTTTAGGAGTGATCGTTCCCAATATTGTCTCGCTGATTTACGGTGACCACGTCAAACAAAATCTATGGATCACCGCCATCAGCGGCAGTGTGTTTCTAATGGCCTGCGATATTATTTCACGCATCGTGATCGCACCTTATGAGGTACCGGTCAGCTTGACGGTAGGTATTTTAGGCAGCGTGATTTTTATTTACTTATTGGTTAGGAGGAAACGGGTATGAAATTCTCTCGGCCAAAAAAAGCGCTGCTGCTAGTCGTTCTCACGATCATAGCACTGCTCTTATGTGGACTGTACTTGACCTATAATACATATGGAAATTTCCAGTTTGCTTGGATGCTGCGGGGTAAAAAGGTTGCGGCCTTTTTACTGGTGGCACTGGCAACGGGAATGGCGACAATCAGTTTTCAGACACTAACCCAAAATCAGTTTTTAACGCCGAATATTCTAGGCCTGGATTCCTTATACGTGTTGATCCAGACCCTGCTGTTTTTTATCGTTGGTGGTGTCAACATGCTGTCACAGGAACAAACCTCCACTTTTTTAATCAGTATTCTTTTGATGGCGCTGTTGAGTCTGCTGCTGGCCAAGGTTCTGTTGAAGCGCCAGCAAAACGATTTATTTATTTTGTTAATGCTAGGAATGATTCTGGGTACCCTATTCAGCAGCACCAGTAATTTCCTGCAAGTAATGATGGACCCTAATGAGTATGATCTGCTGCAGGGGCGGCTTTTTGCCAGCTTTGGAAATATCAATACCACTCATTTAGGCTTAGCCGCCGTGATTATCTTGCTGGGTTCATTCAGTTTATTCGCTGCCAATCATTATCTAGATGTCCTGCATTTAGGCAGCGATCAAGCGACGAACTTAGGAATCTCACTAAATCGATTTCAGATCATGGTCTTATTCCTAGTGAGCCTTTTGACTGGAACAGCTACCGCACTAGTCGGCCCGATCACGTTTTTAGGCTTCATTGTCGCAAATATCAGTTACCAGCTGATGCCGACTTATCGCCACAGCTATCTCTTTTTAACTGCCGTGTTACTCGGAATCATCTTTTTGGTCGGCAGCCAATTTTTAGTCGAGCAAGTATTTCACTTAAAAACAACGGTCAGCGTCGTGACACAATTTGTCGGCGGCCTGTACTTTATCTGGAAAATCATTTATGAAAGGAGACAGCAGCGATGATCGATTTGAAAGAAGTATCAAAGAACTATGGGGCGAAAAAAGTCATTTCTGAGGTATGCTTACCCATTAAAAATGGGCAGTTGACCGCTTTTATCGGACCAAACGGAGCAGGCAAAAGTACTTTGCTGTCGATGATCAGCCGCTTGATCACGATCGATGCCGGGCAAATTTACCTTGATCACAATGAGGTCAAAGCGTGGGGCTCTAATGAACTGGCAAAGAAGCTGTCGATCCTGAAGCAAAGCAATGGTGTGAACTTGCGAATCACTATCCGTGAGCTCGTAAGCTTCGGCCGCTTTCCTTATTCGAAAGGCCGTTTGACGGCGAAAGATCAAGACATGATCGATTATGCGTTAGAAAAGCTGGGGCTAGTCGAAATGGCGGAGGATCGGATTGATACTTTGTCTGGCGGCCAATTGCAGCGTGCGTATATTGCTATGATCTTGGCGCAGGATACTGAATATATTCTATTAGACGAGCCCTTGAACAATTTAGACATGAATCATGCGGTACAGCTGATGAAAACCTTGCGGCGCTTAGTGGAAGAAGAGCACAAAACAATTCTGCTGGTCATTCACGATATCAATTTTGCGGCGACCTATGCCGATGAGATCGTTGCAATGAAGGCTGGAGAAATCTTTGCTCACGGAACGACGAATGAGATGATCCAGCCCCACATTTTAAATGCGTTGTACGAAATGGAAATCAAAATCTGTGAGCTGGACGGCAAACGATTTTGCATGTATTTCAACTAAAAATGGGATTCAGACTCATTTAAAAATGAGTGCTTTTATTATAAATTAGGAGGAAACAAGTTTGAAAATAAAAACACGCAATGATTCCTAAACAAAGGCACAC
>NZ_JAFLVR010000049.1 GCF_017315985.1 Candidatus Enterococcus murrayae
CATTCGAAAGTGAAGCGAAAATATAGGACGCATCTATTTTTTTCTAAAAGATCTATTTGATCAGTATACGGAGGTGAGGCGAATAAAAATAGCGCAAAAATCAATGGATAGTAAATAGAAGATAAGCTTCTAATGATTTCATTAATGGATGATACTTGCTCAGGCATAAATAGAAAGTTTTACATAATAAGTCAAAAATCATACATATGGAAGCAAAAATCTTTTGATCTTAATCACAAAGAAGAGAGATGAGACAGCTTGAAAAATTTTGATGTTTCTAAATTAAATGATAATACCGAAGTACAATTGTCCGTCAAAGTTGACGTATTAGAGAAACAGAACAGCGAGCTTTTGAATCAGGTGGATAAGCTGGAAGGTATTCGTGGAGCGCTGGAAGAAAAAGTCTCGGCGTATCGCTATCGTTTGAAGGAAGTAACGAGACAGCTTGATAATGTTGAAGCAGTTTTCCCAAGAGAAAAGGTGATCTTTCATAATAAGGATAATTTAGAGAGGCGACGCTTCATAATCCGAAAAGAAATGGTTCAACAGGAAACGAAGAAATGTACTGCTGCTACTGAAAAAAAGGTGGAAAGTGACGAGCTACAAGAAAAATATGACCGATTATTAGAGCAGTATATGTACGAACACGATAAAAATGAGCAATTATTTAACTACCTGTTCCAAAAGGAAGAAAACGCTGCTCTTGAATTGTTTGTAAAAGCAGATGCTGCAGATACATTGTTGGAAGCGACGGCATTAAGCCGAAGGATCATCCAACAGGCGGAAGACCAGGCACGACATATTGAAACGGATTTAAAAGAGCAATTGCAAGGGATTTTAAAGTTTGAGCACAATCTGCCGCAGCAAGTTGTTAAGGATTTGAGGTATGGTCTAAATTGCTTGGAAAAATAAAGGCGGTTGAGTTTTTTGAGATTAAAGGTGCAAAAAGCAGAAGTTACTAAAGACTGGAGTGAGTAAAGATGAAAAAAGTGATCATTCTAACCAGAAATATTATCATTGAACAAGAATTTCAAAACGAATTACAACGTTTAGATTACGAAGTATTTGTCTTAAAAGAATTTTTTGATGTAGATAAGCCTAATTATTTTGAAGATATTTTGTCTCTTTTTGACATTGTCATTTTTAGTGAGACGTTGACTAATCAGGAGTTCAACGAAATTTTACCAATCGTTATTGAAAAAGATATGCACTATTTGCGGCGCACGGATGAACCAGTACCAAACATCGACGAAAATCATTGCTTATCGATTGATTGCACATTGACTGAACTGAGAGAGTTCTTATTGCTCAGCGACAAACGTGAGGGTCAAAAAGAGTCTATCTCAAAAGGATTGGTTAGACAATCGGAGATGAAGAAGCAGGACTTAGTTCTCTTCTACAGTTCATTAAATAATATTGAAAAGAAAATCATCGGTGCATTAGCAGAGGGCAGCGGAAAGATTATTTCCAGAGATGAGCTGTGCAACAAAGTTTGGAATAACGAAGTCAGCAAGTCGCGTTTGGTTCAAATGTCGACAGCAGTTGGAAATATTCGTAAAAAAATTGCTCATGCTCACATTGATAATGTTCGCATTATCACTTACTGGGGGAATGGTTATCGCCTTCATGATGTGCCTAACGGACTAATGAATGAACATATTAAGGAATATAGTATGTAGCTGTAATAAGCAAAAAAAGTGCTAGTTTTCTCCTAAAATAGGAAAACTAGCGCTTTTTTTTGCGGCTAAACTTCCATATTTTTTTAGTTTATTGATAGGTGAAAGAAAAAAATTAGGAAAAAAGTTTGGAGGAAACTATTTATACTTCTCCGTGTAAGAAAAGAGGTGCCTGAAATGATCTATCATATTTATCCCTGAAACATTCCTTCCGCAAAATAATTAAAGAAAAGGGAAAGAAGCGGTTCTATGAATCAGAAAAAATTATCATTGTTCGGTTTTTTTGCTTTAACAGCTTCAATGGTCTTAACGGTTTATGAGTATCCAACGTTTGCTACTTCGAAGTTGCATCTGGTTTTCTTTTTACTTCTAGGTGGAATTTTATGGTTTTTACCAGTGGCCTTGTGTGCAGCCGAGATGTCTACCGTAGAAGGTTGGCAAAATGGCGGTATATTCAGTTGGGTTAGCCAAACGTTAGGTGAACGTTTCGGTTTTGCGGCCATCTTTTTTCAATGGTTCCAAATTACCGTTGGATTTGTCACCATGATTTATTTCATTTTGGGAGCATTATCCTATGTGGTGGATTTCCAAGCATTAAATACAGATCCGTTGATGAAATATATTGGTCTATTAGTCATTTTCTGGAGCTTGACCTTCTCACAATTAGGAGGAACTCAACGAACGGCTAAGATCGCAAAAGCGGGATTTGTACTTGGAATTTTGATCCCTTCTGTGATTCTGTTTGGTTTAGCGATCGCCTATTTCATTGGTGGCAACCCGATTGAAATTGCTATTAGCAAAAAAGCGTTTATACCAGATTTTTCACAATTATCGACATTAGTAGTGTTTGTATCATTTGTCTTAGCTTACATGGGCGTCGAAGCTTCCGCCTCACATATCAATGAGTTGGAAAATCCGAAAAAGAATTATCCATTGGCCATGATCCTATTGGTTATCTTAGCGATCGCCTTGGATGCGATCGGCGGCTTTTCTGTAGCTGCCGTGATTCCCCAAAAAGAATTGTCTTTAAGCGCTGGAGTGATACAAACCTTCCAATCATTAATTCTGCATTTTAACAGACACTTAGGGTGGTTGGTCAAAGTCATTGCCTTGATGATTGCTTTTGGAGTGATGGGTGAAGTAAGTTCATGGGTAGTTGGCCCATCTCGCGGTATGTTTGCTGCGGCACAACGTGGCTTATTACCCAGCTTCTTTCGTAAAACCAATAAGCATGGAGTGCCTGTACCGTTGATTATGGCTCAAGGAGTGATCGTCACCATTTGGGGTGCGGTGTTGACCTTTGGCGGCGGTGGCAACAACCTATCTTTCTTAGTAGCGATCTCATTAACTGTAGTTATTTATTTAGTCGGATATCTTTTATTCTTTATCGGCTATTTCGTCTTAGTCTACAAAAAGAAAGAATTAGATCGAACATACAATGTACCTGGAAAAACGATTGGAAAAACAATTATTGCCGGTGTTGGACTACTATTATCAATTTTTGCTTTATTGATTTCTTTTGTTCCGCCCGCATCGATCGCAAAGGGTGAGGACCGAACCTACCAAGTGATTCTATTGATCAGTTTTGTTATCACAGTGATTATGCCGTTTGTAATTTACGAGTTACACGACAAGCATGGACAAAAAGAATTAGAGAACCCTGTTCATATGAAAGCAGGAGATATGAATACGGCGATCTACCCATCAGCTCGTGGGGAACATGAAATCGTTCAAAAGGAAGAATACACATTAAAGCATTAACTAAAACAAATGAAGCAATTAGGAGGAATATACATGTTATATGGAAAAGAAAATCGCGATGAAGCAGAGTATTTAGAACCAATATTTGGTTCAGAAAGTGAACAGGTCGATTTACCTAAATACAAACTGAATCAAGAATCAATTGAGCCTCGAGTAGCATACCAGTTGGTCCAAGATGAAATGCTTGATGAAGGGAATGCACGATTAAACTTAGCGACATTTTGTCAAACCTACATGGAGCCGGAAGCAGTCAAATTGATGAGTCAAACGCTAGAAAAAAATGCTATTGATAAGTCAGAATATCCTCGTACGACTGAAATTGAAAATCGATGCGTGAACATGATAGCTGATCTTTGGAATGCAAGTGAGAACGAGAAATTTATGGGGACTTCAACGATTGGTTCTTCAGAAGCGTGTATGCTGGGAGGTATGGCAATGAAGTTCGCCTGGCGGAAGCGTGCAGAAAAGCTGGGATTGGATATCAGTGCGAAAAAACCTAACTTGGTCATTTCTTCCGGCTATCAAGTTTGCTGGGAAAAATTTTGTGTTTATTGGGATATTGAAATGCGAGAAGTCCCTCTAGATAAAGAGCATATGTCGATTAATTTAAATAAAGTAATGGATTATGTTGATGAATATACAATTGGAATTGTTGGTATCATGGGGATTACTTACACGGGTCGATATGATGATATCAGTGGGTTGAATGATCTAGTTGAAGAATATAACAGACAAACAGATTATAAGGTTTACATCCACGTGGACGCAGCTTCAGGAGGTTTCTACGCACCTTTTACTGAACCCAATCTAGTCTGGGATTTTCGATTAAAAAATGTCATTTCAATCAATTCCTCAGGCCATAAATATGGTTTGGTCTACCCTGGTGTTGGTTGGGTCTTATGGCGCGATCAGCAGTATTTGCCCAAAGAATTGATCTTTAAAGTCAGCTATCTAGGTGGTGAGCTGCCAACAATGGCCATCAACTTCTCTCACAGTGCGGCGCAACTGATTGGTCAATACTACAATTTTGTACGTTATGGCTTTGATGGCTATAAATCAATTCATGAACGGACACATAAGGTAGCACTGTATTTGGCAAAAGCGATCGAGGAAACAGGTTTGTTTGAAATCGTTAATGACGGCTCGCAGCTACCGATCGTTTGCTACAAATTAAAAGAAGACACGAATCATGAATGGACATTATATGATTTGGCAGATCGTCTTTTGATGAAGGGGTGGCAAGTTCCGGCTTACCCACTCCCTAAAAACTTGGATCAGGAAATTATACAACGTCTGGTGATCCGAGCCGATTTTGGAATGAATATGGCATGTGACTATATCCAAGACATGCAAGAAGCGATTGATGCCTTGAATCAAGCACATTTAGTTTATCATGAAAAAAAAGAGATCAAGACGTATGGATTTACTCACTAAAATGAAGCCTGGAAGAAACTTATTCTTTCAGGCCTTTTTCATTTGGTCGAACGATTTGGTTGATTTCATTACAGGTCTCATCAATTGTTTTGAGAGACACAGGGAAAATTAAAGTATTCTCACTGCCTAAATCTGTCTGATATAGAGCCGTATCACAGACTATCACTCGTTTTGAACAGAAAAACACATCGTCAACGACTTCGTTCAACGTATTATAAATCATATTACTGATAACAAAATGATCATCCAGGAGAGACTCCAGTTGTTTTCGGTAATATAAAAAGTTGAAGTCAGAAGGAGCGACGATATACAACTCAATTTTTTCATCGAAGGTATTTCTGAGCAGCAAATCAAGTATCAAAGTCATTTTACGAATTAGATTAGTATTCCAGTGGATGGTCGTTTGACAGGCAGCAGACCATTTTTCTAAGATTGTTTGAATTGTTTGGTAGAGCGTTTGTTGCTCCTTGTCTAATAGGTAAATCAAGTCGGGCTGGAAAAGCTGCATGTCCGCCCAAGTAGAGCGAATAAAAGGTAAAAAGGCCTTTTTTAAGAGAAGCTCATTTTCTGGAGAAATATTTAGAGAAAAGCGTAATTCTTGAAGCAGTTCCTCGATTGCAGGGTATCGCTGGATATGATTCTGATAGACGACCTCAAAATCCTTTTGCAGTAGTTCCAAATTATTACAAAGATAGTTTCTTGCGTTGAAAAGAGAGTAAATATAAAATAATTCATCCTCATTTGCACAAATAGTGGAATCTAAGTTTTTTATTCCTTCGCGTAATAGTTTGAACAGCGGTGTTTGTCGTGCACTCGCTTTTTCTTTTTCGGAAAAAAGAATAGGGAAGTGTCTGGCTCGCTGGTTGCTCAATTGAATCCCCAAGATAATAAGCTCTCGTTCATTGGTCGGATAGTAGCGAGCAAAAAAATGTTCTTCTACGTAGTCAATTAATTTTTCTGCCGCAGCGGCGATCACTTTATTAAAGGGAATTGCCGAACGATCCCCAGTATATCTTGCGATAGCCAAAAATAAGTTTCGAAGATCTTTTTCAGAGAATGCGAAGGAATGATTTTGCTGTAAGCATCCTAGTTCTTCGCTAAAAGAAAAAATGTTCGCTCGAATCTGATAAATTTTACTAGTAGAAAGAAATTCCTTTTCAGCAATTTCCGACCAGTGAGTATTTCCGATTAGGAAATCATTCAATACCCGTAAGAAATCAGAGCGACGATAAATTCGTTGGGTTAACTCTAATAATGGATAAGTCGGATCAAAGGAAACTTTACAGATATTTCTATTTTTTTTGAATGTAGTGATTTCTTGGTTAAAGAGTTCGTTCAAAACCAGAAGATCATTATTGATTGTAATCGTGCAGACTTTCAATCGTTCAGCCATTGTCTGCAGGTCAATTTCTTTCTTTTGATACAATTGCTGACAAAGGTAAACTTGGCGAAAAATATTTTTCTCAATATATCTTTCTAACATAAGCTCCCTCCCTTATTAATAATAAAATACATATGGTTGATATTGTATACCAACTTAACTTATTTAAGTATTTTGAACAGAGCTAACTCGCCATTTTTTTAGACAGATAGATAAAATAATTAGGAAGAATGCTAAAAATACATTTTGATAATGATTTTAAAATAAATTAAATTATTTTTATTTAAGAACTATTTTAGTGAATCAAATCCCCAGATGGCAGAGAAGATAAAAATATCGAATAGTAATAGTGATTATAGGATAACGACAAAAGTATTCTATTTTGAATTAAAAAGAGCTACTAGAATAATGAGATAAAAATTTTTTTCAAATAAATCTTTTCCTATTATGAGAGTTTGAGGGGAGATTTTTTTTCACAAGCCAGTCTGTATCAGTCTTCTGTTTTTCACTGAATAAATGAACGGGAATTGTATATTGGTGAGCAAACATGGATATCAAGTAAAAACTGTCATTATCAATTACATCATCTGTTATAGTGAAAACTGTAACAGATAATTATTGAGGATAAGAAAATTATCATTATTTTAAAAGGATTTGGAGAGAAAAGAAGCAAAAAAGCCCTTTCTTAAAACAGATTCCTTTGTTATAATCATTTTAAATTATTGTGAAACTATTTAACAAAGGAGTGCGCATATGGAAACTACAACAATCAAAAAAACTGTAGAACAAACTCAAAATCCTTGGGAAGGTTTTAACGAAGGTCGCTGGCAACATGAGGTTAATACCTTGGACTTTATCAAACGCAACTACACAGAATATACAGGTGACGACAGCTTCTTGGAAGATGCGGCGCCAAGTACTGAAAAGCTATGGGATAAATTACAAGAGCTTTTCGAAGTACAGCACAAGAAAAACGGCGTATATGACATGGATAATGATATTCCTGCGACAATCACTTCTCATGAGCCTGGCTATTTAATCAAAGAAGAAGAGAAAATCGTTGGTTTGCAAACGGATGTCCCTTTGAAGCAAGCTTTTATGCCTTTTGGCGGAATCAACATGGCCAACAAAGCGTTGGAATCTAATGGATTTGAAGTGGATGATGAGATGTCATTCATCTTTAACAAATGGCGTAAAACGCATAACCAAGGTGTTTTTGATGCATATACAGATGAAATGCGTTTAGCTCGTAAAAATAAAATTATCACAGGTTTACCGGATGCATACGGCCGTGGACGCATTATCGGCGATTATCGTCGTGTGGCATTATACGGAATTGATTTCTTGATGAAAGAAAAGAAAAAAGATTGGAAAAATGTCGGAAGTAAAGTAATGACAAACGACGTAATCCAATTACGTGAAGAAGTATCTGAACAATACCGTGCTTTAGCAGATATGAAAGAAATGGCAGCAAGCTATGGCTATGATATTTCAAAACCTGCCAGCAACGCACAAGAAGCGATTCAATGGTTATACTTCGGTTATCTTGCAGCAATTAAATCACAAAATGGTGCTGCAATGTCAATCGGCCGTATTTCTGCCTTCTTAGATATTTATATCCAACGTGACTTAGACCGCGGTGTGATTACTGAATTCGAAGCACAAGAAATGATTGACCACTTGATTATGAAATTGCGTATGGTGAAATTTGCTCGGACACCTGAGTACAATCAATTATTCTCTGGTTATCCAATTTGGGCTACTTTATCATTAGCGGGTATGAACATGGATGGTTCGTCATTAGTAACGAAGAACGATTTCCGAATCCTGCACACATTGACAAACATGGGGCCATCTCCAGAGCCAAACTTGACTGTTTTGTACTCTTCTCATTTACCAGAAGGCTTCCGGACTTATGCGGCGAAAGTTGCTAAACAAAGTTCTTCGATCCAATTGGAAAATGATGACTTATTACGTCAATATTGGGGTTCAGATGATTCAGCCATCGCATGTTGTGTATCTGCTACTGTTATTGGTAAAGACATGCAATTCTTCGGTGCTCGCGCTAACTTGGCAAAAGCAGTTCTTTACGCGATCAACGGCGGTGTCGATGAAATGACGAAGATGCAAGTTGGTCCGCGTTTCCGTCCACTAGAAGGCGACAGTATTGATTTTGATCAATTTATGGACAGCTACAAAGATGTTTTGGATTGGTTAGCAGAATTATACGTGAATACTTTAAATGTTATTCATTACATGCACGATAAATACGCATATGAAGCGCCACAATTGGCATTGATGGATACTGACTTGAAACGTACTTTTGCGACAGGGATTGCAGGTATTTCTCATGCGGCAGATTCATTGATGGCGATCAAACACGGAAATGTCAAAGTTATTCGTGACGAAGATGGCTTAGCGATCGACTACGTTCCACAAAATGAATTCCCAACTTATGGAAATGACAACGATGAAGCAGATGATATGGCAAACTGGATCCTTGAGTACTTCATGACTCAAATCAAACGTCAGCACACTTACCGTGATTCAACGCCAACATTGTCATTGTTGACGATCACTTCCAACGTTGTTTACGGAAAAAATACGGGTAACACACCAGATGGACGTCGTGCAGGCAAACCATTAGCACCAGGTGCAAACCCAAGCTATCAAGATGGTAAATTCTTGGGTGAGAAAAATGGACTATTGGCTTCATTAAACTCAACAGCTAAGTTGAATTACTCTTGTGCACAAGATGGAATCTCTGATACACAAACGATTAATCCAGGAGCTTTAGGACGTACGGATGATGAAGCAATGCAAGTGGATAACTTACGTCAAGTATTAGATGGCTACTTTGACAAAGGCGGCTACCACTTGAATGTCAACGTCTTTGGTCGTGAATTGCTAGAAGAAATGGATAAAGACATCGACAATCCAAAATATGCGAACTTTACGATTCGTGTATCTGGTTATGCCGTGAAATTCCGTGACTTAACACCTGAACAACGTCGTGATGTTATTTCACGTACGGACCACACAAAAATGTAAAGATAATTCTGTTATTAAAGGATTCTGAAGCTCATAGTTGAGTTTCAGAGTCCTTTTTTTGTCAATTTAACCAAAAATGTTAAAAAATATTAATAATTATGGTTTTAGAATAAATAATTAGTTATTTGATTTATAATGTGAGTAATTATTTGGCTTGATAAAGTGGGTGATAGGGGTTGAAGGAGCATGAAAATCAAGTAGTGCTGCGGATTGTTGGTATTGTTGCGGGGGCAATGACCTTTTTTATGTTGATTTATTTATATTTCGGCTCGCATTTTTATTTTGGTTCAACTGTTGCGAATGTCGCTGTCGGCGGATTGTCGGTTAATCAGGCCGCACAAAAAATTCGTCAGGAAACACAACGAGTTGAGATCAAAATGGTAGGGGAGAATCAAACAGTTAAACTACAAATTTCTTCTCCTTATAAAGTTCAAACAGAATATTTGAAGAAAAATATTCGTAGAGGAGAATTTAGTTTGCCTCTTAAAAAGAAAGCGAAACAAAATTTAGTCCAAGCGATCAATCGTGCCTCTTTTCTTGGAGGGAAAGAAGCCAAAGATGCTAGGATTATTTATGAGGATAAAAAATTTCGGATTGAACCGGAGAAGAGCGGGAATGTGATTGATTCCGCTCGAATTCGGAAAGAACTTTGCGAAGCGTTTGAAAAGGGAACGTTGCAGACGGAGTATGATTTAACCGATTTTTATCGTGAACCGGAAATCACAGCGCAAGATTTAGAGAAACAAAAAATTCCTCAGAAGCTGGAAGAAGTTAGAAAACACGGTATCACGTTGAAGCTGAACAAAAAAACGATTCCGCTGACAGAGCAAATGCTAGCGTCCTCAGTTGATGATCAAGGGGAATTTGACCCAGAGTTGATTGCAGAGTGGGTAGCGGACTTGGAGCGAGAATATTCTACGATCTATCAGCCAGTCGATTTTACCAATGTTCACGGACAGCATTTACGCTATAAAAATGTCGGGAATTATGGCTGGTTCATCGATATCAAACAATCAGCAAAAAAAATTGCTAAAGAATTGAAAACGTCCGACACTAAAATGATTCCGCTCATTTTAAAAGGCGAGACGAAAAAGCAGCCGCTTCATGTGAAAAAAAATTATATCGAAGTTGATTTGGATAATCAAAAAATGTACTGCTTTGACAAAGGCAAGCTAGTCGTTGAGACAGACGTAATCACGGGCAGGTATGACAAAGGGACTGCGACTGTTCCTGGATTTCATACGATTATGGACAAGCGGCGAAATGTTGATCTAAGCGGCGTTTTGACGACTGGGGACGGCATGTATAGTGTGCCTGTGGCGTATTGGCTCCCGCTGTTGAGCTATGGACAGACAATTACAGAAATCGGCCTGCATGATACAGATCATAAATTGCAATATTTTGGCCAGCCTGGAGCTTATCGAACGGATTTAGGAAGTTATGGCTGTGTGAATACACCAAAAGCAGAAGTGGCCAAAATTTATGACTATAGTTATGTTGGTATGCCGGTCTTCATTTATGGTCATATTTATGATGACGCACCGGGAGAGTTCGATAAACCAGTAGAATATGGAACAGAAATTTAAAAAGATCCAGCCGATCGAGTATTTGCTGGATCTTTTGTTTTAGAAAATAATATTGTCCTTAATCAACTCGATGTTTTTAATAAAGATTTTCCGATCAATCATTTTGATCGCGCCGCAGCTTTTCAAGTCGTGCATGATGCGGCTGACGCTGCTGGCAGCATTGATGCCGCAAAAATGGGCAATCTCTTCATTCGTTACGACAAAATCAATTAAGACGCCTCCTTGAAATTCGATACCAAATTTGTCATACAGGTCGTAAATCTGAGTACATACGGCACCAAATTTCCCATTCATCAGCATTTGTTGGGTTCTTTTCATCGATTTGAGTAATCGCTCGCGGTAATAGTTTTTGACGTAGATTTGTAATTCAAAATTTTGATTGATGTCTTTCCAAAATTCGACCCGATCGATTTGATAAAGTTCGGCCTTCTCGGATTCAACACGAATGTTAAAGGGGGCATCGATAAATTGAGAATATTCATCCTTTAACAATGAGACTACTTCAAGATCATTGATGTATTCCAAATTGAATTCACGACCATCTTTTGAAATAACGCTGGTTTTGATGACGCCGCTTTTCAAAATGTATACATGGTGATCCTGAATCCCCTCGTAGAGTAGATATTTCTTATACTCTTTCGTTACGATAGGAAATTTTTTTTGTTCTAAGTAGTTTGTTAAGGCTGTATTGTCCAATTTTACTTTGTTCCTTCCGTGGTTTGCTGAAATTTTCATTGCTATTTTATCATACATGGGCACGCATTTTGATCAAAAGTATGTTTAAAAAAGATACTAACAAATGTTAATGCTCTTTTTTACTAAAAATTTTCAATGCCATTTCTAATTATTAAAGTTGATTTCTTCCTTTTTTTAAATCCGTATAATCAATCAGGTAAGTCAAACAGACCAAATGCTCTAGTGAGTAGAAATTTTGGAAGCAAGAAGATTTCAGACCAACTTTTTCTGTTTTGTAGAAATAAGAGCTAAGAAGTTTAAAGGAGTTGAAGTTCAAGCATTTGGTTGGCTGAAATACGACTTGAGAAGCAAGTCTGTTTTTCCTGAACTTGGAAAAATAAATTCTTTCATACGAAAAAGGAGTGGTTATTCATGAACAAATGGACATGCGCAATAATCGAACGATTAGAATCAGCTTACAAGGTACGGTTTGAAAAAGAGGCCGTATTGGTTTTTCTAAATGATGCTTATCAGAATGCTTTGATGCTGAGAAGGGATGATACGCAGGAAAATGATCAAGCACTAGTAGACTTTTTGGCGGCGTTTGACCATACGCGGGATTTATTTATCAGTCAAGCGGTGGATCGATACCCGTCGAACTATAATAAGGTCGCGGAAAAAATTTCTGATTTGAAGAAACTAAACGAGAGCATCGCATAATAATGAGAGTGGGTAATGAAAATTAAGGAAGAAGAGAAATTATTCAATAAAGGTTTTGTCACAATTACAATTATCAATTTTGTTGTATTTTTAGTTTATTACTGTTTTGTCGTGATTACAGCTAAATATGCGACACAAAGTTTAGGGGCTTCAACCGCACAAGCAGGATTTGCGGTAGGAATCTACATTATCGGAACACTGTTTGCACGTTTATATATCGGGAAAAAATTAGAATTATTTGGTCGTCGGGCAGTATTGCGTTACGGCGCGCTATTCTATTTGGTGACGACGGCGGCTTATTTGATCAGCAGTAATATCTTTATTCTAGATGGTGTGCGCTTTTTAAATGGCTTTGGTTATGGTGCTGTTTCGACAGCGGCTAATGCAATTGTCACGGCGTATATTCCAGAAGCAAAATATGGTGAAGGTATCAATTATTACGGATTGAGTACGAGCTTAGCTGCAGCGATTGGCCCGTTTATCGGCTTACTTCTGCTACCGTTAGTTGGGTTTAAAGCGATTATTGTTTTGGCTGTCATTTTAGCCCTTGTCACGGCGGCGGCCTGTTTTAAATTCAACGTCGATAACATTGTTTTAACAGAGGAACATCGAGCAAAAATCAATACGTTTAGTTTAGAAAGCTTTATTGAATTCAAAGTGCTGTTTATTGCCGGTATCGCCTTTCTGATCGGAATCGCGTATTCAAGTGTCTTAGGCTTCCTATCTATTTATGCGGATCAATTGCATTTAGTAACAGCAGGGGCCTTCTTCTTTGTCGTTTACGCATTAGTAGTTACTGTCACACGACCAATGTCAGGGAAAATTTTTGATAAGCATGGTGAAAATGCTGTGATGTATCCTAGTTTTATTTGCCTGACGATCGGGTTACTGCTTTTAGCCTTCACTGGGAACGCAGTTGTCTTATTGATTGCCGGTGCTTTTGTTGGATTAGGCTATGGGACATTTATGGCAAATGGACAAGCAGTCACATTGAAATTAGTGGAGACAGCTCGAATCGGCGTAGCTCTTTCTACCTACTTCATTGGTCTTGATTTAGGCCTAGGGGTCGGCCCTTACTTGTTGGGAGCGATCAAAGGGATTTTAGGCTCTTATCAACATATCTATATTTTCTGTGCTGTGATTCCGTTAATCGTAGCTGCTTTATACATGGTTTTTTATCGACCAAAGAAATCAATTGAAGCGAAGGCGTAGCTCATAATAAAAAGACACAAGATAGGCTAAGCGGGTTTAGCTTCTCTTGTGTCTCTTTTTGACTATAAAGAAAGTATAAAATTTTCACATAAATAAATCGCTTTGTAGCAGGTATATCCATGTCCGGCTTCACGAACTAGCTTTATCGGCAATAAGCAAAAATATTTCGAAATTTGAGAAGCAATTTAGAAATATTTTGGTCTTATTGCTGTGAGACACAGCGATCGTACTTTGGAGCTGATGTGGAACAGTACCTATTTGGTGCTCAAAAGCTGAGCGAGTTCGCGAAGCCTTTCTTATTAGATACTTGTCAGTTTTTGATTAATCAATTCTTTTAGAGTGCGATTATCGTTTAAGTTGGCGTAGTAGTCGGCTTGCTTTAAAAGCTCAATTTGTTCCTTCATATTTTCTTGAATGACGGCCTTTTCAAAAAATAAATCTTCCAAGCCGGTAATCATGTTTACTTCCAATAATGTTTGAATGCCTTCATCGCAAAGGGCATTGGCTTTCTCTTGGTTTCCGCGATCAGCGTAGAAACAAGCTGCCTGATAATAAGATGGACCTAACTGTAATTGAGTATTCATTTTTTCCTCCAATTGTTCAGCGCGTTCAAAAAAGATGCGTGCGCGCTTTTTTTCTTCGTTTGCTTGATAACAAGTAGCTAATCCCTTAAGTACTAGTAGTTCGTAGCGTTTTTCATCGTGCAAAAAAGTATAGGCTCGTTGAAAATAGTGTACGGCTTTTTGAGTATCACGAATGCCGAACAGATTTGCGTAGGCTCGGAAATACATCAGGTGACCAACGATTCGTGCATTATCATAAGTAATTTTCTTTCCATAAGTATCCAACAAAAATAAAACGCTAGAAAACTCTTGACGTAAATGCAGACAACGAACAATGTTCAATAGAGAGATTTCCGTTGAAAGAATGGTCTCTGGAAAAACTTGGTGATAAGGTATTTCTAATTTCGCACAAATATCTAAAATAATTTCCAGTGTGCCCTCATTTTTCGCTTCAATCTGCTCCAAGTCAGCGGATGAACAAATAGTAGTAAAAGTGTCACGTGGTAAACCAGCATCTTCGCGTGCTTGCTTAATGATAAACCCGTTAACTTCCATGATCGCCCTCCTGTGAATAACGCTTCCATATTAATTCTAAAGCTTTTATTAGAAAATCACAATAAAAATATTCAATAATCTTCGTTTTTTTAAAATATTTTACCATATTTTGATTAGAACTTTTGTTTTATCTGTGTTATATCAATTATATAGAAGGTAGTAATTATTGGAAAATAAGATGTGTGTTGTGTCGAAAGTTTTAATAATTTGAATGACAATGAAAAATGGAAGATGGCTTGCGTTTCGTAACGAATATGATAAACTGTTAAAATACTATGAAACGAAAGAGTGATTACGATGAGAAAAATGAATGTTGCAATAGTCGGCGCTACTGGCGCGGTAGGGACACAAATGATCAAACTATTAGAAAATAGTTCTTTGCCACTAGGTACTGTAAAATTTTTAGCGTCAAAGCGCTCAGCTGGAAAGCAGCTTTCATTTAAAGGTGAGACGAAAACGATCGAGGAATTAGTACCTGATTCGTTTGATGGAATAAATCTTGCTTTATTCTCAGCTGGCGGCGGGATATCTGCTAAGTTTGCACCGGAAGCGGTAAAACGCGGAGCGGTCGTCGTAGATAATACCAGTCATTTTCGCATGGACCCTGATGTGCCATTAGTGGTGCCAGAGGTGAATGCAGCAGCTTTGCGTAATCATCAGGGCATCATCGCCAATCCAAACTGTTCAACAATTCAGATGATGGTGGCTTTAGAGCCGATTCGAAAAGCCTATGGTTTGACGCGGGTGATTGTATCAACCTATCAAGCAGTATCAGGTGCTGGGAATCAAGCCATGGAAGAATTGAAGCAGCAGACGCGGGACTTTTTAGCTGAAAAACCGGTCAATGAATGGAAGGCAGATATTCTACCGTGCGGTGGTGACGAAAAGCATTACCCATTAGCCTTCAATGCACTGCCTCAGATTGATGTATTTTCTGATGAGGGCTATACGAATGAAGAATGGAAAATGATTAATGAGACAAAGAAAATCATGGAAGACGACACGATCAAGGTTTCTGCGACTTGTGTGCGGATTCCAGTGATGAGCGGACATTCTGAATCTGTCTACATCGAAACAGAAAAAGCGGTAACGGTAGCGGAGATCCAGGCTTTAATCGCTGACGCTCCTGGAGCAGTATTGGAAGATGATCCGAGTCAACAAATTTATCCGCAGGCTTTAAATAGTGTTGGTAAAAAAGGAACATTTGTTGGGCGCATACGTAAAGATCCAGATGAGGAAAAAGGCATCCATCTTTGGGTCGTTTCCGATAACTTATTAAAAGGGGCCGCTTGGAACTCCTTGCAAATTGCGGAGACGATGTATGAAATGAATCTATTTGAATAAATATTGGAAAGCGTGAGAGATTCACGCTTTTTTTTGTTTGTTACAGCTGTCAGCTTACTTTTATTTGAATTCTGGGAAAGGAACTCTGCAAAAAGGACGATTCTTTTAACGGAAGAGGGACGATTCATTTCTCATCAATGGTTTTTCAGAAAAAATCATGTATAATAGCTATTGAGTATAGGCACAGACCGTACTGAATACGGGGTCTGAGTAAGCTGAAACAATAGATAAATAAACTAGAGAGGTGGATTTTTTGAGTACAGTCAAAATAATTCCCTTCAGCGGAGTACGTGAAAATGGTAAAAACATGTATGCGGTTGAAGTGGATAATGATATTTTTGTCCTAGATTGCGGGCTGAAATATCCAGAAAATGAATTGTTGGGGATCGATGTCGTGATTCCTGATTTTACCTATTTAATTGAAAACGCAGAGCGCGTAGCGGGGGTCTTCTTGACTCATGGACATGCGGATGCGATTGGAGCGCTGCCTTATTTAGTATCTGAGGTAGCTGTACCGGTCTTCGGAACAGAACTGACGATTGAGCTGGCCAAATTAAATGTAAGCCAAAATGAAGAAAGCAAGGGATTTAAGGATTTCCATGTGATTGATGAGCATACTGAGATAGATTTTGGTACCGCAGTTATCAGCTTCTTCCGAACGACTCATACGATTCCGGATTCTGTCGGAATTAGCTTGAAAACAGATGAAGGCCACGTGGTTTATACGGGAGATTTCAAGTTTGATCCAACTGCAATTCCAATGTATGCGACAAATTATCGTCGTTTAGCTGAGATTGGTTCGGAAGGCGTTCTAGCTTTGATGAGCTCCTCATCCAATGCTGAAAATCCAATTCAAGTTGCTTCTGAACGCGAAATTGCCAGCGAGGTTTACGATACGATCAATGAATGGGATGGACGAATTATTGTTGCTAGTGTGGCCAGCAACCTTCAGCGTGTGCAGCAGATTTTGAATGCAGCGGAAAAGGCTGGACGCAAAGTAGTGTTGACCGGACAGGATTTGGATCGCATCATAAAAACTGCGATGCGCTTGAATAAATTAGAAGTACCTGAAGACATCCTGGTTACGATCAAGGAAATGAAGAAATACTCTCCAGAGGAATTGATCATTTTAGAGACAGGACGTATGGGCGAGCCAATCAAGTCATTGCAAAAAATGGCGAATCGCTCCCATCGTAATCTAAAGATCGAAGATGGGGATTTAGTTTACATCACAACAACACCAACGATCGCGATGGAAACGACTGTAGCGAAAACAGAGGACATGATTTATCGTGCAGGCGGCGTTGTGAAAAGCATCTCCGAAAATTTACGCGTATCCGGCCATGCTAACCCTCGGGATCTGCAAATGATGATGAACTTTATGTCGCCGAAATATTTTGTTCCAGTACAGGGCGAATACCGTCAGTTAGCTGCTCATGCCAGCTTAGCAAATGAGATGGGCATCCCCTACAAAGATATTTTTATTACTGGACGCGGAGATGTGTTGGAATATAAAAATAAACACATGAGTGCTGCAGGCAGTGTTCCAGCAGACAATATCATGATCGATGGTATCGGTGTCGGTGATATTGGCAATATTGTTTTACGCGATCGGAAGGTGCTGTCGGATGATGGGATCTTTGTCATTGTGGTAACGATTGATCGTAAACAGAAAAAAATCGTGTCAGCCCCTCAGATTACTTCTCGCGGATTTGTTTACATCAAGGCCAGCCGTGATTTGATCAAAGAAAGTGCTGAAACGACTAGTGAGATCGTAGAAAAACATCTACATTCTGACGATTTTGAATGGAGCAAATTAAAACAAGATATCCGCGATCAGCTGAGTCGCTATCTGTTTGAACAAACCAAACGTCGTCCAGTGATCCTTCCAGTTATCATGGAGGCGAATCAACGTCGTGGACGTCGCAAATAATTACACGGAAAGCATCTCTGGTCATTTTTTGATTCGAGATGCTTTTTTTGATACTTACTACTCTATTTTTTTGTTAAAAAGGAGTATTATTGTACTAGTAGTAAATGTAGAGAGGGCTGGTCAGATGTTGGAAAAACCATTAAAGTGTCCAAATTGCGGCATCCATTTTTTTGTCGATGAGGTGTTGAATGTGCAAGAACATCCCAAAGAAGCAATGCCGGTGGAATGTCCTAATTGTCACCATATTTATGAAAAGAGAATTACAAATGGCTATTTCATGACTTTTGAAGATCGTGAAGATGGGAAATATGATAAGGAAACGGGAGAATAATCTCTCGTTTTTATTTTGGTTTGCTTTTCTTTTAGAATATCCTTTAAAATAGCTATGGTCTATTTTTGAATTGGAAGGAAGTCTTTTAATGAACACCTATCAAGATGATCCGATGGTTCAAAAGAACCGTTGGTGGATTTTAGTATCAGTAGCAATGTTTACCTTTATGTCTACCTTGGACTCTAGTATCGTAAATATTGCACTGCCGACGATTTCAAAGGATTTGGCAGTCCCCATGAACAAAGCGGAATGGGTTGTATCAATCTATTTGATGATCGTCTGTGCCTGCTTGCTGCTTTTTGGAAAAGTCGGTGACAGCTTTGGTAAGATCAAAGTGTACCGAATCGGCACGGTCGTTTTTACAGTAGGCTCTTTATTGTGCGGTTTTAATCATTCACTAGCAATGCTGCTCTTTGGGCGTGTGGTTCAAGGGATCGGAGCTAGTATGACGATGGCGACCAATACGGGGATAACTACTGAAGTCTTTCCGATGAACGAACGGGGAAGAGCGTTAGGTGCGATTGGTGCATTTGTCTCATTAGGTTCAATCGCAGGTCCGGGTATTGGCGGTCTGATCCTGGCACATTTTTCTTGGTCCTATATTTTTTGGATCAATGTTCCGGTGGGGATTTTGACGATTTTGATCGGAGAAAAATTTTTGCCGAAGGATATCACGATGTCCAAAAAGAAGATCGATTGGCTGGGCTTTATAACATTTGCGATAACCATCATGAGCTTCTTTGGTGCGGTCTTTATTGGTCAGGAAGTCGGGTATGTCCATACATTACCGCTTCTTTTATTGATTGTTGCGATCGTATTTTTTATCGTATTTGTTCAAGTGGAAAAACACAAAGAAAACCCATTGCTGGTATTTAGTATTTTGAAAAATAAGATGTTTACGATGAGTCTGATTACTGCACTTTTAATTTTTTCGGCAAACTTTTTTGTAAATGTTGTCATGCCATTTTATTTGCAAAATGCTCGTGGATTGACAGCTAGCTATGCGGGGCTTTTGATGATGGTATTTCCCTTTCTGATGGTTATTGGTTCGCCGCTTAGCGGATACCTAACGGATAAGATTGGTCCGCAAAAATTGGTTTTAATAGGTTTAGCGCTGTTGTCGGTCACGCAATTGTTGTATGTTTTTATGAACCAGGTGAGTCCGATTTGGTATTACGTTTTAGCAACAGCAATCATGGGGATGGGGAATGCGTTGTTCCAATCACCGAATAATACGATTGTTATGAGCAGTGTGGAAAAAGAAAACCTAGGGGTTGCCGGCAGTATGAATTCATTTGCTCGGAATCTAGGAATGGTTATTGGGATTGCTTTATCGACAACAATTTTGTATAGCGGGATGAGTGTTTCTTATGGCCAGCGAGTAACGACGTATATTGACGGCCGGCCGGATATTTTCATTTTTGGCATGCGCGTGACCTTCGTGGCCTCTTTAGCGATCTGTATGATTGCCCTAGTAATTTCTCTTGTGCGTTTTAGAAAAAGACCATAATTTGAAAAATCATTAGTACAAAAGAAGCTGATTGTTACGTGAATGGTAACGGTTGACTTCTTTTTTTTTAGGTACTCTGTTATACTGGTTTTGCTAAGCTGTACTAATACGATAGATAAATGCTTTAACGGGAGGAAACTATGGCGACAAAACATGATTTAATTTTAGAGCATATTGAAAATTTGCCAGTGGGAGAGCGCATCTCTGTCCGCAGTATTGCCAAGAATCTGAGTGTCAGTGAGGGAACTGCGTACCGCGCGATCAAAGACGCGGAAAATATTGGATTGGTATCGACGATTCAACGAGTGGGAACGATTCGAATCGAACGCAAATTGAAAAAAAATATTGAGAGATTAACCTTTGGTGAAGTTGTCCGCATCATTGAAGGAGAAGTTCTAGGTGGTTCGAATGGATTAGATAAGGATTTAAACAAGTTTGTAATTGGTGCTATGACAGAAGAGGCAATGCGCCGTTACATTACGCCAGGGTCATTATTGATCATCGGAAACCGCGAAGGCGCACAAAAGTTAGCGTTGCAGGATGGTGCCGCTGTGTTGATTACTGGTGGCTTTGATACCACACCTGAGATTGCTAAGCTGGCTGATGATTTAGGTTTGCCTGTTTTGAGTACGACCTATGATTCCTTTACCGTGGCCACTATGATCAATCGAGCATTGAGCGACCAGCTGATCAAAAAAGATATCATGCAGGTTAGTGATATCTACATGCCGCTGGAAAAAACGGTCTATTTAGAGGCGGGGGATACAATCTCCGAATATCACCGTCTTTCTCATGAAACGGGACATTCACGTTTTCCTGTTGTGAATAAAAGTATGCGCGTTTTAGGGGTCGTAACGGCCAAGGATGTTTTAGGAAAAGCTGAAAATCAAATGATTGACCGCGTCATGACTCGTGATCCGAATGTGGTTAAACAAAGTATGAGCGTGGCTTCTGTCAGCCATCAAATGATTTGGGATGGGCTTGAAATGATGCCGGTGGTGAAGGATGATCTTTCGCTGGTGGGAATGGTCAGTCGTCAAGATGTCATGAAGGCAATGCAGCTGGTGCAGCGCCAGCCGCAAATGTCTAACACGATCTCTGATCAAATTGTCGGTGATATTGTAACGATTGATACAGACCGAGAGGATCAGTTGTTGGAAAATCCTTACTTCAAGTTTGAGGTTACGCCACAGATGGTCAATAGTGTTGGAACGATTTCATTCGGTGTACTGAGCGAGATCGTAGCGAATGTGGCCCAACGAAGTATCCTGATGGATCAACGCCGAAATACATTGATTGAACAAATGAATCTGCATTATTTACGCTTGATTCAATTGGAAAGCGAAATTGAAATACATTCGAAAACATTAGAACTGGGGCGACGCTCGGCCAAAGTTGATTTGGAAGTGTATATCGACAATGTGATCGTAGCTAAAGCGATCGTGGTCTGCCAAGTGATGGAGCGTTCTTAGAAAGAGGAAACAGCATGACAATTACAAATGAAATTTTACAGATGATAAAACAATATGATCGGATCATTATCCATCGTCATATGCGACCTGATCCAGATGCATTAGGCTCTCAATGCGGGTTGGCGGAGATCCTACGGGCAAATTTTCCGAAAAAGGAAATCTACCAAGTCGGAGGACCAGTAGAGGATTTAGCTTTTCTAGCTAAAATGGATAAAATCCCTGACGAGTTATACCAAGGTGCTTTAGTAATCGTAACGGATACAGCGAATGCGCCGCGGATTAGTGGTGAGCGTTATAGCTTGGGAGATAAACTGATCAAGATTGACCACCATCCCAATGATGATCCTTATGGCGACCTGCTTTGGGTCAATACGGAGGCCAGCAGCTGCAGTGAAATCATCGCTGACTTTGCTTTTGCGGAGAATTTAACACTGACGGAAAATGCTGCGCGTTTGTTATATGGAGGAATCGTTGGTGATACTGGCCGCTTTTTATATCCGGCTACGACCTCTCATACTTTGCAAGTAGCTGCGAAGTTGTTGGATTATGGGTTTGATGCTGTAAAATTGAATCGTGAGCTTGAACAGATAACGTTGGATGTAGCCAAGCTTTCCGGCTATTTATATCAAAATTTACAAATCGATGAAAATGGAGCGGGGTACGTATTTTTAGATCAGGCGATCTTAAAAAAATATGGGATCAAGGATTCTGATACTGCTGCGCTTGTGCCATTGCCTGGTACGATCGATGTCGTACTGGCTTGGGCAGTGTTTGTGGAACAACCTGAAGGCTACTACCGAGTTCGACTTCGATCCAAAGGTCCGGTCATCAATGAAGTAGCGAAACGCTATCATGGCGGGGGGCATCCATTAGCTAGCGGAGCTAATGCAAAGGACCAAGCGATGTGTCAAGAAATCTATCGTGAGCTCCAAGTTTTATGTGAAAAATATCAAAAAAATGAAATTGTTTGAAAATAACTGATAAAAAGTATTGACAAAGCCTTCATCGGTCTATACAATTCAAATTGTTAACAAATACTGTTTCATGTGACTAGATCATACTAGGCATGAAAAGAAACGCAAGGAGCTTCCTTGTGCTTCTTTTCATGCCCTTTTTATTTGGCCAATAAACTAGTCGGAACAGTTGAATATTCTGCAGAATGAGGAAAACATATGAAAATCAAAAAGATATTGAATCAAAATGCAGTGCTTGTCGACGATCGTGGAGAAGAAAAGATCGCCATCGGTAAAGGTGTCGGCTTCAATAAGCAAAGAAATGATCTGCTTTTTTCACGTGAGATCGAGCGTTTGTTTGTGATGGAGCCGGAAGGGCAGCAAAAGTTACAGACCTTATTAAATCAAATAAATGAATCCTATTTTTTTGCTGCCGAAGCGATTGTTGACCATGCGGAGACTGTCCTGATGGAGAAGCTCAATGAGCACATCTTTATTTCTTTGACGGATCATATCGCCTTTGCCGCCCAAAACATCGCTAATGGAATCGTGATTCGCAACAAGCTGTTAAGCGAGATCGAGATCCTCTATAGCGAAGAATTCGGCATTGCGCAATGGGCAGTTGATTACTTGAATCGAACACTAGAGATTCCTTATGGCTATGATGAAGCTGGTTATATCGCAATCCATATCCATAGTGCTCGTACGGGAAAAAATAATAATCATGACAGTATCAGAGAAGTGACGATTATTTCCGATGTGATTCATTTGATTGAACAAGAGCTAGAGATAAATATCCATTCGCAGGAAATGGCTTTGGATTACTCTCGTCTTGCAAATCATCTGCGTCTGTTACTGCAACGGTATCAGAATCAACGTTATGCTGTTTTGGATCAGGACATTATTGAAATGGTCCGAAGCAAGTATCCCGAGAGTTATCAAGTCGCAAAGAAAATTCGGGTCTTTTTGATGAAGCACTATCAGTTAGCGATCACTACAGAAGAGTTGGGCTATGTCGCGATTCATGTAGAACGATTGCGAAAAATGAAAGAACATGAAGGAGAAGAATAAAATATGAAAGCATATATGCAGCGCATGGGACGTTCATTAATGTTGCCAGTAGCGACCTTGCCGGTAGCGGCTTTATTTATGGGAATTGGTTATTGGATCGATCCAAGCGGATGGGGCGGCAATAATTTATTGGCAGCCTTCTTGATTAAAGCAGGCGGAACGATCTTAGATAATTTAGGAGTGTTGTTCGCAGTTGGTTTAGCACTAGGGATGTCTAAAGATAAAGACGGAGCAGCAGCTTTGTCCGGTTTAGTAGCCTTCTTGACTCCGATGACTTTGGTCAATAGTGATGCGGTGGCTATGTTTACGAAAGTAGCTGTAGAAGACGTGAACATTGCTTTTGGAGCAATCAATTTTAAAAATGTATTCGTAGGGATTTTAGCCGGATTAGTAGCGGCAGCTATGTATAATCGCTTCAGTGGTGTAAAACTGCCAATGGCGCTCTCTTTCTTTAGTGGGAAGCGGCTCGTACCAATCGTAACAGCCGGTCTAATGGCAGCGATCTCAGCAGGTTTGATTTTCGTATGGCCGCCAGTTTATAACGCTTTGGTAAGCTTTGGTGAAATGATTTCCGGTATGGGGCCATTAGGAGCTGGCTTATATGGTCTCTTTAACCGATTATTGATTCCAACTGGTCTGCACCATGCATTGAATAATGTGTTCTGGTTTAACTTGGCTGGGATTGATGATATTGGTAAATTCTGGGCAAGTGAAGGGGTCAAAGGAATTACTGGTCGTTATCAAGCGGGCTTCTTCCCAGTTATGATGTTCGGATTACCAGCTGGAGCGTTGGCAATCTATCATAGCGCACGACCTGAAAAGAAAAAAATTACTGCTTCTTTAATGATCGCAGCCGCTTTTGCGTCATTCTTTACAGGTGTTACAGAGCCGCTTGAGTTTTCATTTATGTTTGTTGCGTGGCCATTGTATGTTGTTCATGCGATTTTAACAGGTATCTCTATGTTTATTGCAGCGACTTTCCAATGGACTGCTGGATTTAACTTTAGTGCTGGATTTATTGATTTCTTCTTAAGTTTGCGGGTTCCAATTGCTAATAAACCGTACATGCTGATTCTCTTAGGTCTTGTTATGGCGGTCATCTACTATGTGACATTCCGTTTTGTCATCACCAAATTTAATTTGATGACTCCAGGCCGTGAAGAAGATGACGGTGAGGAAATGCCGGATATCGCTACAGCCGGTGATAGTAAGCATGCTGTGATGGCGCAAAAGATATATGACGCGTTAGGCGGGGCTGCAAATGTGACAGCGATTGATAATTGTACGACTCGCTTGCGTTTACAGGTCAAGGATACTGGAACGGTTAATCAAAGCAAGATTAAAGCAACGGGTGTTCCTGGATTAAAGGTAATAGACGATAAAAACATCCAAGTAATCGTCGGAACCGAAGTACAATTCGTTGCCGATGAGATGAACCGATTACAAGGAGGCAACAGCAGAAAGCAGCCAGTTGTTGATCAAAACGTGGTAGAAGAAGCACCTAAATCGCAGGATTTATTTGCAGTAGCGCAAGGACGTTTGGTGCCGATCACTGAAGTTTCTGATGATGTTTTCTCAGAAAAAATGATGGGAGACGGGTATGCTGTATTGCCAACTTCTGGTGAAATCTTCTCTCCTGTGGCAGGAACAATTTCGAATGTCTTTCCTACGAAACATGCAGTAGGGATTACCACTCCTACTGGCATCGAAGTGCTATTACACATGGGACTGGATACCGTAGATCTAGGCGGCAAGCCGTTTACTGTTTATGTGACCGCTGGACAACAAGTTGGGCGTGGACAAATGATTGCGAAGGTCGACTTGGAAGCTGTCGTTGCAGCAGGTAAGAAGACGGATATGATCGTGGCATTGACCAATATGGATAAAGTCGATAAGTTTGAACTGGCTGAGCAAAAGGATGTTCAAGCGAATGAAACGATTGGTGAATTAACAAGTAAATAAAGAATTAACGGGCTGTGTCTTTGCGACACGGCCCTTTTTTGTTAAATCACTGCGATTAACAAAGTGTCTGCAGAATAAGTACTTTTTTTGCTGAATGATCGAACAGTTTTTTTGTGTTAAGTTATTTAATGACGGTTGTAAAAGGTGGTGTGAAATGTTTTTTGTTATTACATAAATGGGTTTAAAGGCTTATTGATAGTATAATTCATTTCCTTTGTTTTTTATAAAGAAAAAGAGTTTTTCTTTTATCTATTTACAATAACGTTATTTATCGGTATTATATTTTTATAAAATGAAAACGATTACTTTTTAATACTAATATAGTTTAACTCGGGGGTAGGAAAAATGGATGTAGCGAAATTGGGTCAAAGACAGCTCTTTTTGATGAAGTGGGAGAATCTTGAGAAGAGAATAATCAAACGGTATGAACAGAGTCAAAATGTTTTAGAGGTTGTTGAATATCTTGTGGCTGTTCTTGTGCGGAGCGCCATTTGTTCCCGTACGATTTCAGAGACGCTTCAAGCATTGATGCGAGAACTGTTCTTAACGTCAGAGCCTAATGATATGCTGCGTCGGTACGCTCCATATTTTGAAGAATATTGTAAAAACGATTGGGAAACCATTCGCAATCGCCTGTTTTCTAATGAAGCAGATTATTTAGCCTGTACTAAAGAAGCTCGTGCCTATAAAGACTACTTAACCGAAGAAGCTACACTGGACATTCGCCAGGCGGATCACACCTATATTGTGGAGTCCTTCTTTGAAGATATTAATGGCAAACGCCACAAGTTGACGATTCGCGAAACCGATCCCAATAAAACTAGGATAGTGATTGCGAATATTTTACAGATTTTGACAACCTTGACGATTTTTGAAACAAACGGTGTGCGAAAATTCGTCAAGTTCATCAATTATGAAGGTTCAGGAAAAATCAGCACAACGTCCTATGACACTCGCGTAGAAATAGCGGAGGAGTCTGGGCAAGTATTGATGGAGGAAGCCGCTTCCACTGAGGAGACAAGCGGAGAAGCACTCGCTTTTAATAATACAAATACTGGAGGAGCACCGAAGAAAAGCGTTGATTCGAATCGGAACGCCCCTGAAGAAGCGCTATTAACGAAACAAACCACGGCACCGCAAAAGGACGGCAGTGTAATGAAATCGGCCACAGCGACTTCTTCGGAGAAAAAGGCAAAAAAATCAGCCGCTATCTCGCAAAAATCGGACACCACCTACATGCGTTATGGTAAAACCGCCGAACAAATAGAAGAAGAGCGCGAGAAACGACGAATCGAAAGAAGGAAAAAGAACTATCTACAGAAAAGGAAGAAATAGCAGTATAACGAACAGGCAAAAAGAAGGACAGCATGATTGAAAAAAACAGACAATCAGGTCTTTTTAGTATGGGATAATGGCGTTTTGGAGGTTCAATGGTTGATCAGAAAGAACTCAGGCGGACGTCATCGCTGATGTTTTCTTTGAGTAGGACTTTTCAAGTCACGGTGTTTCCGCTAAACTTAGTGTTTAGAAAATAATTTTAGTGGAGGAAGATTATGCCAAATTGTCCAATGTGTCAATCAGAATATACTTATGAGGATCGCGGCTTATTTGTTTGCCCTGAATGCGGTCATGAATGGTCTGAAGGTGATGAGGTCGAGGAAGGATTGGTCGTCAAAGATAGTAACGGCAACCTGCTTCAAGAAGGCGACAGTGTTACTGTGATCAAGGATTTAAAAGTTAAGGGCGCGTCAGGCGCCATCAAGCAAGGAACGAAAGTGAAAAATATTCGCTTAGTTGAAGGGGATCATAATATTGACTGCAAAGTCGATGGCTTTGGTCCGATGAAATTAAAATCTGAATTTGTAAAGAAGTTATAAGCTAGAGAGATTTTTAGAGTTGTTTTCATAAAAAATTCATGCCTTTCGTGCTAAACTATGCTTAGGAAACGGATTATTTTAAACAGCAGCCTTGATTAAAGACGAACTATTTCATGTTCACAAGTTTGTTGGAAACAGATGTGTGACTTTTTTAAAGCGGGCGAAGATTGGCTGGCTGATAGAAGTCTTTAGAATCAAGGATAGCGAAAAAGGAGAATGTCTATGTATGGGTATGGAATGCCTTATAATTTTCTAGATCCCACGTTTTTATTAGTGATTGCCGGGCTGGTCATCTCTGGGCTGGCATCTGCTTATGTCAATTCGACCTTTCGTAAATATGATGAGTTCCGCAGCAGTAAAGGCGTCACAGGAACACAAGCAGCGGAATATATTTTACGTAATCAAGGGGTCAATGACGTCGGCGTTCAACAGATTGCTGGTGATTTAACGGATAATTACAACAGTGGGAATAAAATATTGAGCTTGTCCGAAGCGACTGCGCAATCCACTTCGGTAGCAGCGATTGGTGTGGCGGCCCATGAATGCGGGCATGCCGTCCAAGATGCGAAAAATTATATTCCGCTGCGGATGCGGGCGGCGATCGTGCCGGTGGCCAATATCGGGTCGACCCTTTCTTTTCCTTTGATCCTGCTGGGTGTCTTTATGAGCTGGAACCAAACCTTGATCAATATCGGGATCTTAGCCTTTTCATTGGCCCTAGTTTTTCAGCTGGTGACTTTGCCGGTGGAATTTGATGCGTCACGACGGGCGCTAAGTATTTTACGCGAGGGAAATATGCTGGAGGAGGATGAATTGGCGGCGGCTCGGAAAGTGCTGTTTGCGGCTGCGTTGACTTATGTAGCGGCAGCGCTGGCAACCTTCCTGCAATTGCTGCGGTTGATCCTGCTGTTCGGTAATCGCAATCGAAATTAAGTATTGGCAATACGCTGGTTCTTTCAACCTGCAGACAAACTCTCTAAAAGAGAGGATGTCTGCAGGTTTTTCTTTTATAATGGGAGTGGAGAAGGATTGTTGATGTAGAGGAGGAAGTCCTATGATGGAATGGCAAAGTTTATTTGAACCGCGGATATTGGAGCGGGGATTGGATTATTATCAGATGGGGCATGTTACTAACGTGATTGATGAAGCTGGTGTCCTATCCGCAATTGTAACAGGCACTCAGGATTACGAGGTCGAGCTTGATTTGAGCGAAGAGGATAACTTAGGTTTGTTCTGTGAATGTCCTTATGCCGCTGATCTGAATACCTGCAAGCATATGGCGGCAGTCTTTTTTGCTTGGGAGAATGGGGCGGCAAAAGAGGTGTCGGTCTTTTCAAAATCCGAGCTGGAAAAAGCTATTGCGGCAGCCGATGAAGTGACCTTGCGTGCGTTTCTGCTGGAAAGCTTGCAGCAGGATCAGAGTTTGGCACAACGTTTCATGGGCAGGATTCAGAAAAGTGGAATTACCAGTAAGACGGCTGATCCGTTTTTTCAAGTAAATCAGATCGTGGATCGCTATACAGATTATTCTGATTACATTAATTATGATCATGCTTTTGGCTTTGCTGCTGATCTATCTGCGTTTTTGGATACCGAGGTTCAGTCGTTGATTGATGAAGAGCGGTATCACGAAGCCTTCGATTTAACGAACGCTGTTTTTCAAACGATTGGTGAGGTGGAAATCGATGATTCCAATGGGGAGATCGTTTTTTTAGGAAATGAATGCTATGAGATCTGGCAGCGGATTCTTTCACTGGTTGATCCAGATACGAAGAATGACATGTTTATTTGGTTTTCACGTCAGTTGGCTGAGCTGGAGCATGATTTTTTATTAGAGCTCATTCAACAAATCATCGCAGAAGAATTTCAAGAGCTGAACTTTGCAGAACAAAAGCTGCGTCGCGTGGAAGAAATGCTTGAAGAGGCGGCCAAACAGAATGATTTTATCAGAGATTACTCGCTTGCTTCTTGGGGGATAATAAAGGCTGAATTATTGGAGCAGCTGGGAAAACCAGATGAAGAAATCGAGGCCTTTTATCGAAGTATGTGGAACCATAATGAGATCCGGCAAAGGTATATTAAGCGCTGCATTGACCAGAAAAATTTTTATCGAGCGATCGAAGTATTAAAGGAAAGTATCATTTTGGACAAAGAGTATCGCGGATTGGTCAGTGAGTACAGTATTCAGTTAAAAAATCTTTATTTGCAATTAGGAGAAAAAGAGGCTTATGTAGAGCAGTTGTATCACTTGATTTATGAAGACGATCCAGGCAGCTTGGAGACTTTTCGCGAGTTGAAACAGCTGTATTCGACAGATGAGTGGCGGCCGATCCGGGATAAAATCTTTAATAAACTTGCGGGAGAGGTCGTACTGGATGATCTGTACGTAGAAGAGCAGTGCTACGACCTGCTGATGGAAGAAGTTGAGAAGTCCTTTATGCTTTATAAAACGCAATCTTATCTGGTTATCTTGAAGGACCGTTATCCTGAACGTTTGCTGGAGAAATACAAAAAAGAGATTCGTGGTATGCTGCATGAATCTTCTAGCCGCAAAAAATACCGCGACATTGTTTATTTGCTGCAAGACATGAAGAAGATACCAGATGGTAAAAAGGTACTGGCAGATTTTGTCCAGGAGCTGAAGACGACTTATCCGAGACGACCTGCCCTGTTAGAAGAGCTTGAACGCGTTTAGCAAACATGTAAATAGTTCGATTTGTATGTTTATCTAACCATAAAGATTTCGTTTTCATTTCTCGGTAGTTCTTATTACTGATAATTTTGAGTGTGTGGTATGATGGAATTAAGGATGACAGTCTAATTTTTCGTGAGAGAAATTAGCTCATTAATACGAATAAGGAGCTGATACTATGAAAAGATCGACCAAGGTCAAAATCGGAGTAGGCGTGATTGTTGCAGCGAGTACAGCCACAGCTGTCGTTGCTTCTGGGAAGCTGATTGAAAAGGCTCGTCATGTATCAAATCGTTGCAAAGTAAAACGTTTCGTCAGTGATAAGTTTGACGGCAGTGAAACATTGCTTGCAATTGTAGATAAGCTGTCAGATGAAGATTTAGATAATATCATGGGTATTTTAGACAAGATCAAAAGCGGAAAAAAGCGCGTATCGGTCTATGGTGATTCCATCAAAGATACGACCGAGGATTTGAAAGACCGATTGATGGATTTTGTAGATAAAGTAATGTAATTGATGTGCCAGCGATGGCGCATCTTTTTTTGTTGAAAAAGTTATGCTAAAGTAAGTTGATTAGAAATACAGTTAAATGAGTGAGGAACAAAATGGAGCGAGAAAGTCAGTTAACAGAAGAAGAAAAACTTTTTTTCATGCAAGCAGCGATTGCTGAAGCAAAAAAAGCAGAAGCGCTTGCCGAGGTTCCGATTGGTGCGGTCATCGTTTATCATGGCGAGATTATCGGACGGGGGCATAATCTGCGGGAGCATAGTCAGGACGCAACGAGTCATGCCGAAATGTTTGCTATCCGAGAGGCGTGTCAGCATTTGGATAGCTGGCGTTTGGAGGAATGTCAGCTGTTTGTAACGCTGGAGCCTTGTCCGATGTGCAGCGGGGGCATGATTTTATCGCGGGTGGAAGAGGTCTATTTTGGGGCCTATGATCCGAAAGGCGGAACAGCAGGCACATTGATGAATTTACTAACAGACGAGCGCTTCAATCATCGGGCTTATGTCGAGGGAGGCATTCTGGAAGAGGAATGCGGGATGCTATTGACCAATTTCTTTCGAGCGATTCGGGCACGAAAAAAAAAGACTAGTCAAAACGAGTAGAATTTGTTATACTATTTTTTGCCGAAAGGCAGGACAATGCCGGGCCTGTGAATTGTGTCAGGTCTGGAAGGAAGCAGCACTAAGTGGGATCCGGCATGTGTCTGATATAAACTGCGTAACAGCAAGCCTGAGAGCTTGCTTTTTTATTTGTCTGAATCCAAAAGGGGCAAGCATTTATTTGCCTTTTTTGTTCAATTTCGCCCCTATACTGGCCTTGGTTTTCTTGATTTTCTTGGTTGCTAGTGTAGGCCTTCATTAATATTAAATAATATTGTTGATTATTTTGCGTGCTTTTTTCTCCGATAGATGGTATAGTATATCAGTAATCGATTTTGAAATGTGATTTGGACTGTATATATTTAAACGTATTGAACTCCTTTTACTATCAACAATTAATTGCAAAAAAAACGTACTTTGATACGTATCAGGAGGAAACATACATGAATAACGGTACAGTAAAATGGTTTAATGCAGACAAAGGTTTTGGATTTATTACAGGTGAAGATGGCAATGATGTATTTGCTCATTTCTCAGCTATCCAAGGCGACGGCTTCAAAACTTTAGAAGAAGGTCAAGCAGTGACTTTCGATGTTGAAGAAGGCCAACGTGGACCTCAAGCTACAAACATCCAAAAAGCTTAATAAAAATTAGTTGATTTATCTACCGTCTCCTCCTAGGGGCGGTTTTTTTTGTTCCAAGTCAAATCTTGTTGTTTCGATCAAATCACCTTAAGGAAACGCTTTGGCGTTTCCTTTTTTGGTTTTATTCAAATAGAACCAGACAATTGAGCCGTGAGCTTTTTTTTATTGAAGTTTCGTGTAGTGACTATTAATTGAAGCTCTTTCAAATTAGGCGTACACTGAGGGGAGAAGATTTTGGAGGTGCAGCGATGAAGGAGAAGAAAGCCTTTCATATTAATGGTTATTTAGGTTTAGTTGGATTGATTGTTCTTTTTGGAATTGGAATTTGGGCGGTTTTTATTGGAAACGAATCACGTAGTTTCGGATTGATTTTCTTGGGCATTGTTTTATGGATCGTTGGCGTTTTGTTTTTAAGCTCCTTAACAATCGTTGGACCCAACAGAGCAAAAGCGGTTCTGTTTTTTGGTAAATATCTTGGAACGATTAAAGAAAACGGGTTGTTTATTACGACGCCGTTAACACGCAAGATTCCTGTATCACTGAAGGTACGGAATTTTAATAGTTCACTTTTGAAGGTGAATGACTCAGATGGGAATCCTGTTGAAATTTCAGCAGTCGTAGTTTTTCGTGTAGTGGATACTGCCAAAGCGCTGTTTGATGTTGATTATTATTTGGATTTTGTAGAGATTCAAAGCGAGACAGCGATCCGACATATTGCGACTCAATATCCTTATGATACCTTCAATGACGATGATTTGACGTTGCGGGGCAACACGACTGAAGTTTCTGAAGAATTAGCAACGGAACTGCAAGAACGGTTGGCGATGGCTGGAGTAGAAGTAATTGAAACGCGGTTAAATCACTTAGCTTATGCAACGGAGATCGCGAATGCAATGCTGCAGCGGCAACAAGCGAAAGCGATATTATCTGCTAGGCAGACGATTGTTGAAGGTGCAGTGACTATGACCCAGATGGCACTTGAACAAATTGAAAATGGGCAGAACATTCATTTTACTGATGATCGTAAAGTTCAGCTTATTAACAATTTATTGGTTTCGATCATTACGGATAAAGGAACACAGCCCGTAATAAATACAGGAGATCTATCAGAAAAATAGGAGGAGCCGCGATGAAAAAACTGTATATAAAACAAAAGGTTTTTAGTATCGGTGAAAAATTTACTGTGATGGACGAGGAGCAGCAGCCGCGCTATTTTGTCAAAGGCAGTTTTATGAAGATTCCTAAAACCTTTTCGATTGAAGATGAACGCGGCCACGAAATCAGCCGAATCACGAAGAAAGTTATTAGTCTTTTGCCGAAATTCTTTGTTGAGATGAATGGGGAAGAGACGATTGAGATTTCAAAGCAACTAAGTTTCTTTAAGGCGAAATATTCAATTTCTGCTGCGGATTTGACGGTCAACGGCAACTGGTGGGATATGGATTTTGAAGTGTTGCAAAAAGGACAGAAGGTTGCAGATATAAATAAACGCTGGATCTCATGGGGAGATACGTATGAGATCACTATTTTGAATGAAACGTTAGAAGAATTAATTATCTCTTTAGTGATTGCGATTGATTGTGTGAAAGAAGATGAAGCAGCTTCGGCATCGTCATCCAACTAAAAAAATACTGTCGTTGACTGAAAAAAGTCAACGACAGTATTTTTTTTAGAAAAGAGTTATTTCTTGGAGTATAGGGTTTTCTATTGCGAGTAATTGTTCCTTCATTTTTAGACCTTCATCGCTTGAGCCTGAATAGCCAACGAGTTTGCCATTTTTTCCGATCACTCGATGACAGGGAATGAGAATCGGCAACGGGTTATTTCGATTTGCTTGCCCGATTGCTCGGACCGCCTTTTTTCGTTGGATTTTTTCAGCAATATCAAGGTAGCTGCATGTTTCGCCATAAGGAATTTCCGCCAATGCCTGCCACACTTCCTGCTGGAAATCTGTTCCGATCTCAAAAACATAAGGGATATCGAAAGTTTTCCGTTCACCAGCTAAAAATTCTACGAGTTGATGCTTTGCTGTTTGAAGGATCTTCTGATTGGCTAACGGATTTTCAGCGAGCGGGGTATACGATATATGGCTCAATGCCGATTGGTTGGCATCTAACCAAATGGTTCCGAGAGTTGATTCAAATTTCATGATTTCACCTGCTTTTCAGCGAACGAGTTCGTTCAGCCTTGTTAAGCTATATGTTACTATAGATGGAACAAGAAGAGTTGAAAAGAGGTAGAATAATGGAAAAAATTATTCTTTTACATACGAATGATCTCCACTCTCATTTGGAAAATTGGCCGAAGATTCGCCGCTTTCTGTTGAATCGAAAACAAGAAGAGACTGCAGAAAAAAGGGTAATTACTATTGATTTAGGAGATTTTGTCGATCGCTGGCACCCGTTAACAGAAGCCACGAATGGTCAAGCAAATGTCCAGCTGATGAACCAAATTCATTATGATGCGGCAACTATCGGTAATAATGAAGGGGTCGGAAATTCTAAAGCTGAGCTAAACCATTTATACGATCAAGCGAATTTTGATGTTTTATTGGACAATCTTTTTGATAAGCAAACGTTGCAGCCGCCTGAATGGGCGCAACAGTCTAAAATCATTACGACAGATCACGGAACCAAAGTAGGCCTGTTGGCGTTCACCGCGCCCTTTCCGTTGACCTATAGTCCTAATGGCTGGGATATTCGTCAAGTGATGGATATCTTACCGGAGCTTGTGGCGGAGCTGCGTCAAAAGGTTGATGTTTTAGTTTTGCTGAGTCATCTAGGGATCAGCGTTGATCGGCGAATCGCTCGGGAGCTGCCGGAAATTGACATCATCTTAGGTTCCCACACGCATCATTTGTTCGAGGATGGCGAAAAAATAGGGAATGTTCAATTGGCAGCCGCGGGAAAATATGGCTATTACGTTGGTGAAGTCCATGTGACGGTAGATGAAAACCATCGAATTCTCCAAACAACTGCTCATACCTTTCCTACTGAAAAAATGCTGGCCTTGCCAGAGGATCAGGAAGAAATCAAAGATTACCTGCAAGAAGGGCATCGATTATTGGCAGAGAAAAAAGTAGCAGATGTTCCCTTTACATTGAGTACAGATCTGCAGGCAGAACATCCGATGATCGACTACACCTTGTCTGCTGTAAAAGAAGCGGCGGGCACAGAAGCAGCCGTTTTAAATTCGGGTCTGTTTTTGACTGATGTGCCAGCAGGAATTGTCAATCAAGATCAGCTTCATACGGCATTGCCGCATCCAATGCATTTAATCAAGGTTACGCTAGATGGGGATAATCTGATTCGGCTGATTCTAGAGATGGAAAAGAACCGACATTTTCTCATCAATTTTCCTGTAATAGGAATGGGGTTCCGCGGCAAGATTTTTGGTCACCTTGTCTATGATGGAATCGAGTATGATCGAGTCAATCACCAAGTTCGCTGGCTTGGCGAGCCGATCGATCCTGAGCTGGACTATACGATAGCGACAGTGGATCATTTCATGTTTGTTCCTTTCTTTCCAACGATTGAAATCGCTGGTCGCTATGATTTTTTATTTCCAGATTTTATTCGCAGTGTTTTAGGAGACTATCTCCACACTCACTATCCAATCAAATAAAAACAAGGTATAATAGCAAACAGGTGGTGAAACGATGGCAAAAGAAAAAAGAGATAGAAAAGAAAAGAACAACAATCCAGAAAAAACAGTCACTGAAGAGTTGACTGAGGTTTTAGATGAAATCGTTGAAAACCCCGCTGAAGAAAAGACAAAAGGAGAACCCGTCGTATTTGTTGATGATAGTAATCTTTTGATTGGTGAACGCCAATATCGCTTAGTTAGAAATTATCGTGAAGGCTTTGATGCCGAACGTTTAGGTGAACGCTTTAGTGAGGTCTTGACACGCTATGATTACATCGTCGGTGATTGGGGCTATGACCAGTTGCGCCTTAAAGGTTTTTTCCGTGAAGATGATCGAAAAAGCCTGCCGGAACAACGGATTGACACATTAGAAGATTACTTGTATGAGTATTGTAACTTTGGATGTGCCTATTTTGTGTTGGAACGAACAGGAGGCAAGCGGCAGCAAAATCGTAAAAAACGCAAGCGTAAGCGTAAGGATAAGCCGCAAGCATACATTGAAGAGAAGAAAGAGCTTGTGACGGATAAGCCGAAGAAAAAACCAATCATCAAAAACCGTCAGCCGAAAAAAGAAATTCCTGCAAAAACAAAAGAAAAGGACGAACGCTTCGTGATTCGTCAAAGGGAAGAGTAGTAAGATGTACAAAGGATATTTAATTGATTTAGATGGAACGATCTACCGCGGCAGTGAACCGATCCCAGCCGGCCGCCGTTTTGTTGAACAGCTGCAAGCACGGGGGCTTCCATTTTTATTTTTGACTAACAATACAACGAAAACACCTGAGACAGTAGCGAATCGATTATCGGATGAGTTTTCTATTCATGTAAGCCCGGAAACTGTCTACACAGCAACGCTAGCAACGATTGATTATATGAATGCTGCTTCTAAAGGCAAAAAGGTTTACGTCATCGGAGAACCTGGTCTGATCGATCCTATTTTGTCTGCCGGGTATGTTTGGGATGAGGAAAGCCCAGATTATGTCGTAATTGGTTTAGATACAGAGGTTACATACGAGAAGTTTGTCACAGCAACATTAGCGATTCAAAAGGGCGCCATGTTTATTGGAACGAATCCAGATAAAAATATCCCTACTGAACGCGGCTTGTTACCAGGAGCAGGTTCAGTGATTGCGATGGTAGAAGCCTCTACGCAACAAAAAGCGGTCTATATCGGCAAGCCTGAAGCAATTATTATGGATAAAGCGGTGGAAATTTTAGGTCTGGAAAAATCGGATGTCTTGATGGTGGGGGATAATTACACGACGGATATCTTGGCAGGGATCAATAATGCTATTGATTCTCTCTTAGTTTTATCTGGCTTCACACAAAAAGCCGATGTTCCAACGCTGCCTGTGCCGCCAACGTATCTTGTAGATTCACTAGATGAATGGAGCTTTGATGAAAAATAAATGGCTAGAGCGAATCGGCTTGTTTTGTTTGATTGTAACGCTGCTTACATTAGCGATTACAATGACAATCAATGCTCGCTGGCTTTATCAGTTTGATATCGGACATTTAGAGTTGTTGGACTATACGACGCTTTCAACGAAAGAGCTGCTGCATAATTTTGATCAATTAATGCGTTACTTGAATCTGCCATGGGTAGAAACACTCAAAATGGATGATTTTCCGGTTTCAGTTAGCGGAGCACTGCATTTTTATGAAGTGAAGAAATTATTTCTTTTGAACTATGGCCTGTTACTAGCGACGATGGTACCTAGTATCTTTTATGTGCGCCACTTAGTGAAACAGCAGCGATTGTGGACGATGGTTCAACCGTTTCGTATAGCTGTTGCGGTTCCGATCGTGGTCGCGTTTTTAATGGCGGTGAATTTTGATCGATTTTTCGTTCTTTTTCATGGTGTCTTTTTCAACAATGACGCATGGATTTTTAATCCAGCGACTGATCCGATCATTAATGTCTTGCCGGAGACATTTTTCCTCCATTGTTTTATTTTATTTTTTGTTTTACTAGAAATTTTGTAAGCGTCATATACCA
>NZ_JAFLVR010000005.1 GCF_017315985.1 Candidatus Enterococcus murrayae
GAAAGCTCTAGATTAATGACTATCACTAAACTACTTAATAATTCTGCATTAGATTTTGTCTGAAAATTTAATTAATAAAAATACCTAACTATTGTGAAAAAATCGAAACTATTAATAATAGTTACATTTTCAATAAATTATTAACCTTAAATAGCTCATAAAACCAAACACACCTTTCTTTTTTTTCCAACATTTTTTATTTGTTTCTCAATATGCAACAACTATAATCATTTTATCTTTAATGTTCTATACGTAAATTAGGCAATTTTCTAGTTGCTTGATTTACGTATAGAATGGTAATTCCATATAACATATGATTAGGACAAGGATTTATTGGTAGTCGAATTTAATAAAAAAACCTATCCTCAATCAATTAAATCCATAAATAAAAACGAAAGGATGACTTTATAGTGAATAATCAATCACAAATTTTAGAAATTACTGATTTAAGCAAAACCGTTGGTAAGAACCAAGTACTCAGCGATGTTTCTTTATCCATTCGTAAAGGAGAAATCTATGCTCTTTTAGGAAAAAATGGTGCTGGTAAAACGACATTGATGAAAACAATTTTTAATATCTTAAAAAAGGATTCAGGACAAATCAAAATTTTTGGACAGGAGACCTCTAACAATAATGACAATTCTGTCTTTAAAAATATTGGATCAATAATTGAGACTCCAATTTTCTACTATAATCTTTCAGCTGTAGATAATTTAGAAATCTACTGTGATTACATCGGAAAAGAGTTTAAATCAAATATTCCTGATGTATTAAAAATGGTGGGACTAAATACAAGTGATATTTCAACTAAGAAAGTTAGAGACTTTTCCTTAGGCATGAAGCAAAGATTAGGATTAGCTAGAGCTTTCTTATCAAAACCAAAATTGTTAATCTTAGATGAACCTATTAATGGTCTTGACCCTATCGGAATAAAGGAAATTCGAGAATTAATTCTTGATATAAATCAGAAATATGGTACAAGTATTTTAATTTCTAGTCATATCATTAGTGAAATAGATAAGATTGCTTCAGTCGTTGGGATCATTGATGAAGGACGTATGGTCGAAGAAACTACAATTGAGATAATGAGAGATAAAACAGGTGGTAATATTGAAAATTACTTTTATCAATCAATTCTTGGAGGGGCCTTATGATTAATCTAATAAGTATAGAATGGAAAAAAAATAATTTTAGAAAACAGGTCATATACGTTCTTCTATCGATTTTATCAATAGGCTTCCTAACCTTTCTCTTCTCTTCTGATACGATCACTGATGATAGTGCTCCTGTTTTTATTGATCTACTCGTTAAGGCCTTCTTCATTATTTGGGAGGGCGTTTGGATTTCAAAAGTCATTATCGAAGAATACAAATCCAAAAGTGTTTTGGTTCTTTTTACTACCCCTGTTAGGATTACAAAAGTTTTAACCGCTAAAATAATTTTGATTTTTTTGTTTTCCGCATCATCAATGGTTTTTGCTCAGTTATTTTTAAATGGAGTTTTCTGGGGTTTAAGTATTAATCTGCCCATGATCAGATATGACATTGGTACAACAGATATTTTGGTTTATGTTTTCTCATCAATTATGGTCGCACTTTTTGGACTACTACCTTTAGCAGTAGGGATGATCAATTATTCAACAGTTGCAACTTTGGTTACCTCGATTATTCTATTACTTGTTTCGAGTAATTCTGGCATGGGATTTGATGCACTTGTTAGTCAGCTGTCATTTACAATACCTTTTGGGATTGTTGGTTTCTTTTCCGCTGTTATCACTTTATTTATGCAATCCAGAAGAGATGTAATCGTATAGACAAAATTAGGAGGTAGCCATGACAGATAAAGAACTTAAAGAGATGAATGATTTAGGAATTCCTTTTTTACAAGTTGATAACCCCCAAAACGTTTTTTTAATCAACCTTGCTATTGGCATTCTTCTCATATTGATTGGACTTTTTTTACTAAAAAAATCAGAACTAAAACACAAATCAATAATTGGCTGGTTATTTGTCGCTACAGGACTTACAGCATGTTTTACAAGAATAATAGAATGGATAAATTAACATTTATTCAACAGATTGATTGTCTTTTTATCAACCCTATGGAATTTAAAAAGGTATCCAGCAACATGTGGGATACCTTTTTTTAATTAGAATTTGAAAAATAAAAAAGAAAGGCTAGATAAGATGCTCAAAATAAAATTGACTACTCACTTTCCCCATTTTACTGACAACGATATTGTTCCTTTTTCAGATAAAGGGCATCCTCTACACCACTTATCAAAAGACTCTTTGGCGAATTTATTAAATGATTACTTCTATAATAATTTGAAAAACAATAAAATCATAAAAAAATATGGAATTACTTTAAATCAAGTTAATCATTTATACCAAATTTTACCAAAGGTTTATACAAAATTACGTTGTCCGTATGATAATTGTAAATATCAATTAGAGCTCCCTAGTAAAACACAGTTTCCCTTCACAAAATCTCCACTTTCTTGTAAAAATTGTGGACACTATGATCAGGATTATATTACCAATCCTCCAAAATGTAACTGTCATTATTGCGAACGAATTCGACAGAGTGAGAAAAATCAACAAGAGGATTTAAATTTGAATCCTTTAGAAAAAATTGAACTTTTTTTGAAAAATGAAAAAGAAAAGTCACCGATTTCGTTTCAATCACTGTCAATGACAGACCGGATAGATATAGCAACAATTCTCCAACAAAGTAATATACAATTTGGTGATCCTATTCCCTATTTTGGACAATATAGTACATCACCTACAACCATCCACCATAATACTTTACGTATTCTTCATGATCATGGAATTATTAAAATTCATGGAGTACCACCTGAAGATATTTTTCAAATAAAGGAAGAGAAGGTGGATTTTGATCCTAAAGCTGTCGAATTCGACTTGAATGTTTATGATGAACTTATTCAAGACAATCGTATCCTCTTTGACAAACTTAAATTTGCTAAAGAATTTCAAATTACGGATGAAGTACAGTTTAGAGATATCTGGCGAAGTTACAGCATGAATATCATTTATAAGATCGTTGACTTTCGTATTAATAAGGAAAACATTCCAGTTTCAAAAGTATCTAAACAAGCTGAAAAGCAACTATATAACTCATTATATAGTTGTTTAGAAGATTACTCTCTTGCACAAGTATATGAAATTATCTGGCCTGCATTTAGACAGACTGGATTAGATGCAATTGAGTTTCTATCAAATCCTGAACTGACATATCACGAAAAGAATAATTATAAAATTCACCTTTTTGACAAACTGGTTGAAATGATCGAGGTTAAAATAGAATTTAGAAGGATCGAGAAATATCCTATAAAAGGTTTTCGTCTGAATCCATCAATCCCTATTCCAAAGTGTGCTTCAGTTTTCTTCTTAGATATTCTTAATAATGAAAATTGGTTTTACACTAAAATACCATCTATTCGAGAGATTGAAAACACGAACAAATGGACTCAAAAGAGTTTTTATAAATCAATTCGTTACCATGAGTCCTTTCTTTCTCAATATGAAATAGAAGAACTAGCTAAGATAATTGAAAGTGCTTCAATTATTCCTTTTGGCTTGATTGCTCAAATCGATCATGAAATAAAACTATTTGCCACCGAAAGAGATTTGTTTTATTTGATGGAGAATCTCGAGATGGAACAAAAATTAGATTTTGACTATTATCATCCTGACTGGAATACCGTTTCAGATCATACGTCATGGAAGTTTGGGCAGCCCTACACTTCCACAACTATTTATACTCTCATAAAAGAACTACTTAAAACTAATAAGCTTCGAGAGGATACAAAAAATGAATGAACAAGTAAATGACTTGACCAATACTGAAAGACAGCTCATTGAACAAGCCAAGACTATATCACCTGCTAATTTCTTAGAATCTATTAAACGACAGAAAGGCAGCTTTGCAACAAAAGCAGAAATTGATCTCGTTACAAAGTATCTTGATAAGGGAATTTCTAAAGAAGTTATCAACATGGCCCTCAGTTATATATTGGTGATCCAAAACAATTCTATAGTACAAAAAAAATACATCGAGGTCCTATTGAATAATTGGATACAAAGTGGACTAACATCCGCTGAAATGGTAATGAGCCACGTCAAGGTTCAGCAGAAAGAAATAAAAAAGACAAAAAAAGGAAAAAGACATGAGTTTAATACGGAAAAGATCGAATTTAATTCTAAAGAGGATATGGAGGTTGCTCTCAAACGACAACTTGAGATTCTGAAAGAAAGAGGATTTATTGAAAGTTATTCTTTCGAAAAGGACTATACAATTAAATTGAAATACTAACAGATAGCAGAGTGTAATATAGACCGGTAAATAAACCTAATAACTAAACGGTTGCTTCATGATCTGCATTACACTCTCTTACCGGGTTTGTCAACTAAACTGTGGAAGTTAATTAATTAAGTTTTCTAGTAAATAGCCTCTCACAGTATTTTTAAGCGACTAGTAGAAAACTGATTGAACGTGTATAGTTAAATAAACCTGCCCTTACGGAAGGTAAAGGGCATACTTTTCAATTCGAGAAGAGAAGGTTTCGTTGACCATTAACTGATTGAGTACCATAGCCCAGTTTTGGATACGACCGCCAGCCCACTTCGTGTGTAACTCTTTCGTACGTAAATAAAGCAACTTAAGGAGCGCATTCTCATTGGAGAACGCTCATTTTTTGGTGACTTTTCTAAAGCTGGAATGGACACTCTCCACGGCGTTCGTCGTGTACATGATTTTTCGAATGGCACTGCCATAATCAAACAATTGTTCAACATGGGCAAAGTTTCGTTTCCATACATCTACTGCACCAGAATATTGGGACCACCGATTTCGGAAACTATCAAAAGCGGCGTGTGCGGCATTAAGAGAAGACGCCCCATAAAATTTTTTCATATCCTTACAGACTTCCTTGTAATCTTTACTTGGAATGTATCGCAGCGCATTTCGAACAAGGTGAACAATACAACGTTGAACAATGACGGACGGGAAGATCGCTTTCGCGCCTTCTTCGAGACCAGAAACACCATCCATCGAAATGAAAAAGACATCTTCTACGCCACGAGATTTCAATTCATCAAATACTTGCATCCAGCGATTTTTAGATTCTGTTTGATGGAGCCATAAGCCTAAGATCTCTTTGTTTCCTTTAAGGTCATAGCCAAGAATCGTATACACCGCATATTCCTTGGCTTCATAGTTTTCACGTAAGGTGACATACATACAGTCAACGAATAAGAAGGCATAGCATTTAGCTAATGGACGAGCTTGCCATTCTTCTAATTCAGGAAGTACGGCGTCTGTGATATCTGAAATCATTTCATGAGAGATATCAAAGCCATAGATATCTTCAATCGTTGCAGCAATATCTCGCTGGCTCATTCCACGAGCATACATCGAAAGAACTTTGCCTTCGATGTCGGAGACATCTCGCTTTCTCTTAGGAATCAATTCAGGAACAAAAGAGGCATCACGATCTCTAGGGACATGAATATCTACTTCGCCAAAACTTGTTTTAAGTGTTTTATTTCCGTAACCATTTCGGCGATTTTCATGTTCTTTAGGTTCTTTCGAATGAGGATCATATCCTAAATGGTTGTTTAATTCTCCCTGCAGCATTTTCTCAAATAAGGGTCCAAATACATCTTTTAAGGCATCTTGCATGTCTTCTACAGATTCAGGTTGATAAGCGTTTAAAATGGTTTCAGCTAGCTTTTCAGCATCAGGATTTCTTTTCTTTCTAGCCATAATAAAATCACCTCTTAGCTTCATTTTAGAAAAAGAAAAACTGTGAAGCAACCACCTACCTAGGATTAGCGGTTACTTACACAGTTAATATTACACTCTCCTCTTACCGTATTAACTAATTCTCTAGTACATTCAATAAAAAATGATGAACCCTATTTTGACTTTAGCTTTTTTAAAAACATTATCTAAAAAAGTACTTATTCCTCTTATCCAAAGTAGCCACTACCTAAATTTTCTATTTCAGTAACTTTCTTAGTATGACTATCGTACGTTACTTTAAATATATTCATTCCCTCCATCCAATCTTGATCAACTTGCTTGCTTTTATAGTAAACAACTACTAATCCACTTAACTTAGAATTTTGAATTCCTTTAGGGTAAACCTCTATTGACTCCAACTTTGAATTGGTATGATTGGATTCTTGATAAGTATTTCTACCTTGCCCAAAGTATTCCTTGATCAACTCATCAGATAGATAGCCCGAGACTGTCTTCTTTCTATCACTATAGTTATTAGGTGAAAAATTCAAATTGGCTTCAAACAGTTTTGAGACGAATGTAATGAACTCATCGTTTAAATCAACACCTGTATTAGCGATTTCTTTTTGAATTCTTTTCAGAGATTCAGCAGAGGATTCTGCTGCTTTTTCTAATCGGTCATTTTCGGATATAAGCTCATTTTGCTTCACTTTTAGATTCTTGTTATCATCAACTAAACTCTCTACTGAACTTCTTAGATAGAGTATTTTTTGTTGCTGCTTCACATTCCAGAAACCAATTCCAAGAATAATAATTAATAGCGTTAACTCGACTATTCGATTTTTTTTCATATATTACTCCATTTCATACAGATTTTTTCTTTAATAACTTTAGAGTCCGTCACTAGTGATAGCTTTTTGAAGCATCGTTGGTTCATTAGTCATACACGATGACTTCATTTAACGATGATTTTGTTTGATTACAGTATGTAAGCTTTTTATCTCATATATCTTTTGGTGTTTCTACGACTCGCGCAAAACAAATATCACCAGCCAGTAAATATCCAAATGAAGTATCTATCTGTCCCTCATGTACCGAATCTGCACCATAGCCACCCATTTCAATTATCTTTGTACTCGTGCCGTGATAATCTTCTGCTAACACAGCGGTATGGCCGTCATTTCCGAGTCCAGCTCCTAAATTCACCACAATAATATCGCCCGCTTTCGCTTCACTTTCTGGAATTTCTTGAAGGTATTGTTTTGATCCTCGTGCATCAGAAGTCATGGAAGGTGTCGCCCACGGTACTTCAGGAGTTTTGTATCCAGCTTTCGTCAATACAAACCAAACAAAACTAGAACAATCCGCAAAACCATTTTTATCAGGACTACCAACCGTTCCAAGTTGCGTTCGTCTTTCTTGGGAATAACTAAAATAGCCCAACAAATCTCTTGCGTTTTCAAGAATGTCACCACCATTACCTGAACTGGCTGACGCACATTCTGCCGATAAACTTTCTAACTGACCTTTTGCTGCATTTTCCATAGCCGCCCCAGAAATGGGGTCGCTGCTGCCAAACTTCGCAAACCATTTGTCTGCCCTAGCATTCCGTTCTTCTGAATGCCATTGAGAAGAATCTTGGCTGAGTCCTTCAAACCAGAGTAACCATTGATGTTGGGCTTCATGAACATCAGTTAATTGTAATGCGGCTTTCGCTTTGGCATAGTAAGGATTCTCTAGTTCCTTTTTTAAAAATTCCAACTGGACACTTAGGTTCGACATTTCTTTCCCATTTTCTGCCGCAAACGATCGTAAATCTTCTTTCCGAGAACCTAACCATTGCGCTAAACCAAATGCGCCACTTGATGGATTTTCAATGGCGGGATTAAATCCGCCACTTTCAAAATCCATACATCCCATTGGCCCTGCTGCACCTTGACTCGTTGCATCTAGTTCCGTTATAAAAAAATCGTAAATGGCTTTTGCATTTTCTTCTGATCCAGCATTATCAATATTAATAGATACCGCACTAGGTCTATCTTCACAAAGATTTTCATCATCTACGCCCATAATGTACATTCCTAAAATGAACAAAAAGGCAACGACTAAAACTGGAATCAGACACCCTAAGCAGCCACATCCGCAGCCTCGTTTTTTTCTGATTTCTTCCATCCCAGCAATCCTCTCCAAAAAGAAAAATCCCTAGAGATTGATTTTCTCTAGGGTTGAACGTGTGTATTAAATTTGTGGGCTTCTGCCTTCCGGCAAAGTAAAATCTTTCCCAAGTTTTGCTTCAATCGTTTTACCTGATACACTATGATTCGAGTGGTCACTTGAACCTGGATCGATAGTAATCTGCTCTTTTGAGCTTCCCGTCATTTTTATTGTTCGATCATTTTGTGTGTGACCACTTATTTGTTGCATCGATTGTAACGAGTTTTGATTGGTAATCATTGATCGTGATTGCTTCAATTGAGTAATTTGTTGCGTCAAAGAATCATTCGCAATTAATTTTGGTGTTTTCTGAGTTAATGGTACTAACTGACCAACATAATTTTTTGGCCGTTGTGCCAAGCTCATTTTTCGGTTGGTTTTTTCAGCAACTTTACCATTTTGAATCAATTGATCAATTGGTAAAACAGAAACCGATAATGCAATGGAACCACCAATTGGAGTTGGTACTTGTACGCTGGGGGGCTCTATCGTCTTTCGTGGACGTGGCATTTTTTCAAGCGGACTTCCAATGATTGGTCGATTTTCTAAAAGCAATTTCTCCCCTTCAAATGGCAATTGTTTTCTTCTGCCATAAGCAATTTCCGAAGGTTTTGCATTCGATTGTTTTACTGGTGTGGCTTGTTGCTGTTTTGTTCGTTGGAATAACTGACTTGCCGCTAGTATGCCTGGATGGATCTTCCCAGCAACATTCGCCCCTTTTAAAACTGCTCGTTCCGTTAAATCTTTTCCTCTATGAATGGTTCGGCTAACTTCTCTTGTCGTATTTTGTGCTTTATATTTCGTCTTAGCTAATGTACGATCCGCTTGTCCTAATCCCAGCTTTGCTATAATATCTTTCCGTTTTAGGAATACAATCAATGAAATGATCCCTCGAACAAACATATTACCGATAAACCCAGCAATGGTATTCATCAGAATCAAATCATCAATAATATTGAAGACAAGGAACGCCACTAGAATCAACACACTATAAATTGATTTTTGAAAAACAAATCCCACAAACATTTTTAACCCACGAAAAATCATATAGTCCATGCCGGGAAAAAAGGAAACGATCAACATGAAAGCGATCGCCAGCAGCATTAGCAATACACCTAACTGGAATAAGAAACGAATCATTCCGATCATCAAGACAGGAATCCCGACAGATACATTTAAACTTGGACTCATTAATCCAACGATCATCTTATAAATACTCTTTGTTGGTTGAATGAACGCACGATAAGATTCTTTTTTTTCATCCTCTTCTTTTGCCGCTTCTCTCACAACATCAGAAATATTTTCTAAGTTCTCACTTTTGATGCTTTCAGACAAAAATTCTGTGGGTTTAATACCGGCCTTTGATAACTCTTCAATATCAGTCGTTCCATAATTTAATAATAGATACGGATCGACAATTGCCTTCTGATAATACATTTCACGAATTTGTGTGATGGCATCCTCACTGGTGGTCGCAATACTCAAATCATCGATCCCGTTTGTCGCTTCAAAAATCAACCCTTCAACAGCGGTTGACCAGGTATTTAAATCCTTCGTCATTTTTTCTCCCTGGCTGGTTACTGTGCCATTTCCAAACCAAAGGATCGAAAAACCAACAACGCATAGAAATTGAACCAGTGCTCTCTTTGCTTGATTCCCACTTTTACAGACCTTCAAATAGAAGATATAAATGACGTACCCTCCAGTCAATCCTAGACCGACCATATTAAATAGCTTATCGTAAATATTTTTAGAGAATTGAAAAAAAGTATGGATAAGGCCATCCATTGCCGCACCTTTATAAAGTTTCTCGATGATAAAATCAAACACCTGCCAAATAATTTTGTTCGTACTAAACGACATGTTGGTAATCATCTGGATAAAGTCAGTGCCATTTTTCCCGAAGAGCATCTTTCCAAGCGAAAATTCCGTATCACCTATATATGAGGAAAAGGTATCTAGGTGGTATTTGCCCACAGTATAGATCGCTTCTTTATCCGACTTTGCATAGGCTGATACAGATATAAGCAGGATCAAAAGGGTGGGAAGTAAGATAAACAATCGCCTTCGTTTGTTCGTTCTGACCAATTTTAAATACCTCCCTTTTTTTATTTTTAGACATCAAAAAAGAGCCTGCTTCCAGACTCTTTTATAAACTATTCTTTTGCTTCAAAAACTTTCGTCACATTTTCTTGTTCAATTGCATGGTTAAATTCCGTTTCAGAAATGGATTCATATACTGTTCCCTTTGAAGTTGCCGCAGATTCACGAACATGATCTTTTATTTTCTTTTTCAAGCTAGGATCAGAATACTCCGTTTCGTTATACTTGATATAGTAAACATTGTTCTCATCATTTTTTGCTTTCATCAAGTAAACTTGCGATACATCTTTTTCAGATAAATCAGTCGGAAAATAACCTGAATCAAAATCATAGTCTTTTCGTTCCTCATTATCTATCTTGTTGTATTTACTCTTAAAATCCATGACTGTTTTCACAGCAACTTTTGTTTGATCATCCATTTTACTCACGGAGTTACCGCAGCTTACCATAAGAAGACAAGAAAAAAATAGTAACGCAGACATCCCATATTTTTTCATTTTACCCCAACCTTTTTAATCGTTGCATAAAAGTATAGCAATGAATGATTTCATTTGTCTACAAGGAATTGATCTATGCGACCTGTTCTTCTGCTTCACTATTACTCGTTTTCTCTGTCGTTTTCAATGCTTCTGTAAATTCTTCGAACAGGCTGTGAACATTTAATTTTCCAACACGCCCATAAATATCACGCATCCAACATTGACCCTTGATCATCCGTTTCATTTCTTTTCGGTTCTCCTCATTACATTCAAGACCCAAGTGAGTGAGTATTTTGTCTCGTTCGCTGTCTTCATCAAAAGCAAAGACGATCCCGTAGTTTCCTTTTTCATCCTCTGTTCCTAGATCATCAATAAACTGAGTATCCAACACTAGCTGGTTCATTTGAGAGCGTCCCACACGAGCCATCGATGAAATAATTGCTCGACCGGAATTTGATTTGTTAAAGACCCAAGCTTCTGTGAAGTAGACGGCTGTCTTTTGTTCTATGTCACGTTTCCCAAACATCTCACAAAAGCGTCCCAAACTGATCATTAAGCATAGCGCTTTTCTATCGGCATCTGAGTATAACTCAGGAGATATATCATCTTTGGGTAAAGACAAATCTTGGATTTCCAGTACGGTTGTTTTCTCTTTGAAATCAAGTCCACTGTTTTCACCATAACTAAAACCTAAACGTAAGATCGAATCAGTAATGGTTAAACGCAGGAAGCGACCATATTCATGAATTTTTTCATCCATATGTTCTTCTAACCAATCAACGACATGCATTAATCCCACCTGTTCGCCCTTTTCTCGCAAAGCCAATACTTCTTGAATTCCTTCTAGTACCGCCCCTTTTAACTTGTGATCCTTTCCTAACGGACTAAGTTCATTGATCATATCCTGAGCCACTTGTTTAGCATCAATTCGATCCAGATACACAAATGGGTCTAACACACCATAATTTCCTTCTTTGTTTACATCCAACGTCACGTAGTTAATGCTATTCAAGTGCTGCACAAACAATGGATAATTTTGTTGGTAATAGGGATTATTGATGAGCTTTTGGAACCATTTTTTCTTTTATAACGATAGGTAAGTATTTGATGATTGATTTTCTTAGCTATTAAAAATCAATATCATCTCCTACTTTTCCCCCGTTTCACACCGTACATGAGTTTTTCAACTCATACGGCGTTCCATCGTATTCAAATGGATGAGTTTATAAGTTAAATATTAAGGTTTTAAGGGTAAATTGTTTACTTGTTCTCTCAGTATATTGAGTCTCTCAAAATCTTCTGGTGTAAGTTTTATAGTTGCTAATAATTTTTCAATCGTCAGTTCACTTGTTGCGTGAATCAATCGATGAACAAATTCATCCACAACTACTAGATTTTCATAGCTATCATTGCCAGACAAGCTTATTGGTAAGGTATGGTGACAGTGGACTCTATCAATATCAATAATCCGCTTTGTAACATAACATTTTCCATATTGAGCAATATATCTAGAAATTCTATTGTCATTGTACTCAATGCTTCTGGATGAAGAATAAGTATTCCTGACCTGTTTCAAAATATCTTTAGGAATTGCTTTTAAATCCCTATGATATTTTTTTCTGCTCGATGCAACATAGTCATTGATATTTTGCGAAAAATTTCTAGGATATATATGATGCTGGCCCGTTAGGGGTAACATTGGAATCCCTTTAACTTGATAAATCTTGGTATCCTTACGGATTCCCATTGATAGCTTTTGAAAATTTTTAGGTATATTTCGAAATTCTATAATAGAGGAACAGTTTTTCAATCTTACTCTTAATGACTTCCACAGCGTGTAACTAACAATCGTTAGATTATTGTAAATATTTGTAGCTATTTTGTAGTAGTTTTGGATACCCAATACAGTTAAATTGTAATTTACAACTCTAATTTTGCTTGGATTACGCTGTATTTCTTTCACTTTTTCCTTGAGAATTCTTTTAGCTTTTGCAATAGCTTTATCGCTCATGTCTGTTTTAGCGACAAACTTATGCCTAGAAGACTGTTTTTTAATGACTTTTATTTTGAATCCTAAAAACTCAGATGAATTTTTCTTAAGATTTACTACTCTGGACTTCTCTTCATTGATAGTGAGACCTAAACGGTCCTTCAAGAATTTAACTGTTGCGTGATAAAATCTTTGTGCCTCAGGATAACTTCTACACATGATTTTGAAGTCATCGGCATATCTAACGATATAGCCGCCTTTCAGATTTGTATAATCTCTTGCATATACTCTGAAAGAACCTATGTCTTTAAAATTGTGGGCCTGATAGGTTTCCCATTGGCTGCTCACCCACCAATCTAATTCATTCAACACTACATTAGAAAGTAACGGACTGATGACACCGCCCTGGGCAGTTCCTTTAGCAGGAACACCCTCTCCTACAATTTCAGCTTTCAGAAGTCTTCCCATTATTGAAATCAATCGCTTATCCCTTACACCTATATGCCACAGTTGTCTTAGTAGTTTTCCATGATTGACATCATTGAAAAATCCTTGAATATCAATATCTACACAGTAGTGATGTTTAGAAATATTGATCAGAGTAACCACTCTACTCACTGCATGATGCGTACTTCTATTGGGTCTGAATCCGTAGGAGTGAGGGTGGAATTTTGCCTCACAAATTGGTTCTAATACCTGTAAAAGACACTGTTGAAATAATCTATCCCAAATAGTTGGAATTCCCAACGGTCGTTTCTTATTAGATCCTTGTTTTGGAATCCAGACGCGTCGAACGGGTTCAGGGATATAAAATTCTAGCATCTCCCTTACTTTTGCGATTAATTCATTATCTGTGAGTGACTGTAATTCCTTAATCGTTTGTTCATCTATACCAGCAGTTTTACTGCCTTTATTTGTTTTTAGTCTTCTGTATGCCAGTCGAATATTGTCTTCTGAACCAATTATCTCAATTAACTTATAAAAGTTATTACCGTTTTTACTATCCGCATATAACTGATCATAGATGCTTTGCATATCATAATACTCGTTATATCGGAGTTTGCTTTTCTTTAACATGGTCTGCAACCTCTCGTTGTTGAGATTGTTACATCTGTTTAGTCTTACTCGAACCCACATTAACTATTTGACGATAATTTCCATTCTTCATTACGACTAGAGCCTATCCCTCCGCAACTTATTATCGCTACTTCATAGGTACTGTGACTCCACTATCACTAACATAAATCCAAGTTATAATCATTGCTATTGTCACAATGTTTTTCCTTGAAAACACTTCTTAGAGTGTAAGCTCTCCATGTTGTTAGCTTTCCACGTTCCAAACACATTATCTGTATCATTTGTAACCTTAGGTTCCTCCTATGAGCCTGCTAGTTTGATGCGACCTGTAATCTCATATGGACTTTCATAAAGGAGAGTTTTACTCATCCACGCTAGCGACACTAATTGTGTCAGCTGACATTTCTATCTGCTCCCGATATAGACCCGTACATTCAGAGGTTCGTCAGTGTTCAAAACATTTCTCAAAAGTTTCTTATACACATTCTAACCATAGTTACTTTATAGACTTCCGGCATATAGGATACACGGTCTACCTCTAGATCGCTTTCGTCACCTTTTAGCTTTTAGTGTTACGGTATCTCTCTGCCGACTTCTCCGCGCTTATAACAATTCCACTCTTACCAGCGTTTATGCTATTCGGAGGATTAAAGATAGCCTTTCGAGGCGTTACCCTGTCATTCGACTATTCATGTGTTTAGTTGTATCGTATTTAATTATTAATTAAACGCGACCCCCGTACTTTTCACACGGGAACGTGTCGCACCCCCTTTAGGATCAATAAAAAGGCTTTGGGCTTCTAAAAAAGAACTGTAGAGGAAAATTAATCCCACAAGAAAGGTTTTCCCTTTGCCCGTTTTTCCCGTAACCGCCATGTGGGGCGCATCATAAAGCGCCCCTCTAATTCCTTCGGCAATCGCTAAAGGATTCAAAAAAACATACTTATTTGAAGCATAGATCAATTCTTCCAGCTCCGTTTTTTCACCTTTGGAACCATTCAATCCGACAACATCTTGACGGCCAATGTACCATCCCGAATCCATTCCTAATTCTGTGATCGTTCCAAAAAGTAATTCTGCAATGGCATCGACATTCGTTCGCTGCTTCCAATGCATCTGACCTCCTAATGGTTGACCCATGAGTAGTTTATAGAATAGTTTCACTTGGTCATTTTTTCCACGACAGACACGCACACTTTGGCTCAATAGTTTGATAATGGATAAACTACGCTGCCGAACTTCTTCTCTCGTATTCCCATACACAATAAAACAGCCCAACCAATCAATGATCGGCTCATTGTTGTTCATACGTTCTCGCATATGCTTTAGCAAATAGCGAATGGTCAAAACACGATCCGTGGGTTCATCCCCATGTTTTTCTTGATCAGTTTGTTCATCCTTAAACCGATTGTTTAACCAGCCTGCTCGCATTTGAAGTCCTTGCGAACCACCCAGTTCTGGATAATGAAGCTTCATCCGAAATTCTACGGGAAAGTTCAAATCCTGAGCAAACTGAAAGATATTCATATTACTCATATTCTCTGGAAAAGACCCAATCGGAAGAATAGATAAATAGCTTTCTCCAAGTTCGTCTTCGATCTTCAAAATACCTTTTCCATTTTTTACCGGACGAATGATCGCAGATTGAATGTCTTCAATATCTTGCCAATGATTTTCATCTTCAATTTTATGAGGCATTCCTCTGATATATTGCAGGCGATTCACGTAAATCATTTCTTCTTTTGATAAAGGTCGAATTGAAAATGAATACAATAATTGAGTGACTTCATTTGAAACTGAGGCGATTTGTTCGAGGGTCGTTTTACCGTCAGTTCGTTCATACCCAACGAATCCCAATACCTCATCCGCTAGTTCATTGGATATTTTCTTAATGGCCTCCTTCAAGTTTTCAGCAATATATTGGTCTTTTATCTTTACTCCCAACAAAAAAGAAGGTCGATAAATCGTACCTTCTCTTTCCAATAAATTGACTGTTTCTTTGGAATAGTATTCTCCAAGATCAGGATTATTTTGATCAAAACCTTCAGACAGTTTTATAAATCGACTGGATAAATTCATGGTTCGTGGGAACATGATCAGTTCCACGTCTTCATAAGATGCCAATAGTTGCATTAAATTTGCCATCTGTTCCTTATTTTCTTGAATCGCTTTAGGATTGTTTTGCGAAATCGTTTTTGGTGATACTTGGTAGTATGCCCAAATATCTTTATCACTTGTTAGTAATAGATTTCCTCTTAATGCCTGAATAGGACATTTTACAATTGACATACAGAAGCCTATCCTCTCTAATTATGTCTTCAACAACGACGGTAACAGTTCACGTACATATTCTAAACTATAATATTTCAATAATTCTGATACTGCATCTAGCAATTGTCGCTGCACTTGTGGCTCTACATTTTCTTGTTTAAGTATTTCAGCAATATGCGCAAGATATTCATCCTCTGTCATCTTAGTCACTCCCTTAGCTTTTCTGTCTCAAATATTCTTGTTGGAGTTGTTTGATATAACTTTCAAACAACAATAAAATATCTCCTAATTTCAAACTTTCTGCGTATGAACGTTTGGCTATATAATTGGGCCAATACGTTTTCTGGATAAGTGTATCCTGTTTTATCTGATCAATAACGAATAACCATACTTCGAACAGTTCTGCATCTAAAGGCAAACCACTACGATAAGTCCATGTATTCGAAAATGCTGAATAACAGGCTTCGATTGAAGGAAGCTCCGGATCAGATAAGAGTAGGTGGATATCGTAAAAATCCTTTATACGAGAATTATTTGTACTTAATGTGAGAATCGTTTCCGTCTTTTCTGCAAGAATCGTTTCTATTGGATAAGAATAAACCTTGATAGATTTACTTTCGTGTTTTGTATCATTGAATAACAATGGAATCTCGCGTAAATAAGGTTTAGGTGTAATCACATCACCTACTCCAATATCCAAGATAAAATTATAGATTGAGTTCGCATCAAGAAATTTTAAAATCATTTTTGCTCTGATTCCTGCGTATTTCTTTTGCTCTTGAATCGTTTCAATACTTGAAACTTCAATCGTAACATTATCATTCAAATCTACTGTGGTAATTCTTTCTAGAATAACCAAAAGTTCTTCTTTTTCATTAGAAATATTCCGAATCAATGTATCTAAATCTTGCGTAGTACGTTGTTGGATATCATAGATCGTTTCTAACAAAAATCCTCCTTTGATAATAAATTTATCTAGGTAGGGCGTCTTTTGCAGTCTAGCAAGAAATCGTTCAGTTGCAAAACGAACATAATACTCTTCAAAGCTTACATTGTCAGGCATATTCTTGATCAAATCTTTAAGTCGTTGGGAGTTCAATTAATACAACCTTCTTTCTAAATAGTAATTAACTTTATTCAGTACCCCATCGATTGAAGCACGATGTTGAAGTTTTGGCAGCATTTTTTGATTTTTCTCAATATATTGCTTATATGCCTGAACTTTAACTTCTTCTTCTACTGAAAATTGTGGCTTAACAATGTCTACCAACGTTTGCTCAAGAGGAGTAATCAAGATAGGCAGCCCATTTTCCAAAGACATTTGGGTACTTTGTTTTATCGTTGCCTTTACATTTTTCATCAGTAGGATTGGATCATTGTCTGGATAAAAAATCTTGAGTTGTTGTCTCGTTTCAGAAGTAGTTATATCTTTTACTTCTACTAGCGAATACTCTCCAAAATGAATTTGTTTCAGATTGTATGTTCTAGGCATATACATAATCGTTTCTTTTGGAATCACATCAGAATAGCCATAATAGTACAGCGCTGATTCCAACGCAATCGTGGCCTTGCTATATTTTTGTTGGAACATAAATGGAGCATCTATTGTACTGTTTGGATAAATGTATGATCCTGTTGTAATTTCCTGCAACTGATATTTTTCTACAAAAGACTGAAAGTTATATCTACTAATATCTTCCTTAAGAAAAAGCGTTCGGATAATATTTCCCTTGTACTTACTGGCTAACTTTAGAAACGCATATTCTTGAGAATCTGGATTGGGCATTTCATTTCCTAGCAAATAGGGCTCTAGAATATCCTTTTCGTATAGTGGCTCAATAAATCTCATTAGTTCGCATAAATGTTTTGAAGATAATTTCTTAATTCGTTGAGAGATAAGTCCTCGCAATTCTTCATCTGAAAATCTGTTCTTCTTATTCTCAAATTCATCAGATCTATAAGACATCAGATTCCCTCCTTTCAACTTTAACAGCAAAATGAAGCGATTTATGATTTAATGTTATCACAATACCATAAATATGGATATGTTTTTTAAAACATTAAATCTTAATAAGGGTTCTATTGCGTTAAATCTCAAAAGGAGTCTTTGAAACAAATATAACTACAATTATAACTACTCAACGAATTATAGTTTAATAGATGCATTTCTCAAATTATTTGTTTTGAGGGATAAATATCTACATATATATTCATGGTTTGCCAATGGTTCTTCTCCAGCGAACTCATTTGCTCTTCATTCTATTAATAAAAACGGATCTCTTCATCGACTTCGGATCGATTATAAATTTTCCCCTGGAAAAACACTACATCTCTCCATTGGATTGTTACAACATAAACTAACAGATCAAAAATATAGTAATGAAGCTTCTTCCCGTCTGGTTGAACCTTGTTTAACAATAAGACGCTGGCCACTGGGAATCCTATATAACATACGGCTGGTAAAAATGGCAGAATTTCAGCCCCTCGTTGAATGAGTTCACGAAAAATGCCCCACATTAATCCCAACACAAAAAGGAAGCTGCCAATATTCACCACTGCTATTGGCGCAGGCAAGCGACCTAAATTTCCTAAATCTTGTATGCGGTACGGTTCTTTAAACGCTGCTGAGTAATTGTACGGTTCCCATTTCATGATTAGCCACCAAACAACTTCTCAATAATCGTACCCATGCCATCAAATACTTTTTCTGGATCATTCAAGAAGAAATAAGCGATCGCTCCACCTACAAATGCAGAAATAATCTGAACGACTTTCGACTTCGCAAAGTTTTTAGATGCTAAAAAGACAACCAACATGATTATCACATATTTCCCTTGTTCCAATATAAAATCAGACAGTTGTTTTAATCCCATTTTGTGATTCCCTCATTTCTACCATGTATGGTTTAATTTTTGGACGTAATATTTGCCCGATTTTTTTACCACTTCAAAAGACATGTTTTCTTGCCAAATCAATTCTGTTCCTTTATCTTTGAACTTGACCGCAGCTTTCACTATAAAATAGTCTTTTTCCTTAAATACTTGGCCTGTTACTTCATCAACGCTGGCTGAACCTTGCAGCCCTTCTGGATCATCCATCATATAGCGCATATCTGCTGAAGAGCTTTTCGCATACTTCTCCAAAAATTCCTCTATATAGATCATTACTTCTCTTCGAATGTGTCCGTCAACGGATTCAAAATCATCCGAATCAAAATCTAAGATTTTCGCCTTCTCTTTGTTTTCTTTTAACGCAGTGAAATACGGATAAGAGATCACTCGACTTCCTGCTTTAGAAGTTTGGAAAGGAATATTCAATAGCTGATTGACCGTGACTTCCTTTTCTTGAGTATCCTCTCCTTTTGTTTCGATAATATACGACACTTTGTAAGAAGCAGTCGAAACACCTGACACTCTTTTCAACGAAATAAAAGCCGCTGCCTTTAAAGTTCGCTTTCCTGAAAAGATCGAATTACTTTCCTTGATTCCTTGTGCAAAGTAATCGTTCAGTAAAGTTTCTTGACGTAATTTTTGAGTCTCACTATCATCTGAAACCGCCATGTACAATGCGACAAAGCGGTTCATAAATGATTCAATTTCAGGCGTGAGCACTACCGAATGACTAGCATCTACTTTGCTTTTCTGTTGGATAGTAATGACCTCTTTGTTTAGTGAACTCACCTTTACTCGTAAGCCTTGCGTTTGAAGAAATGCCAAAACTCCAGAAATACTTAGAAAAAAGATTCCTGCCCAGAAAAATCGCCTCATTGCTTTAGTCTGAATCTTACGAACTTTCGGTATTTTTTCACTAGTCGTTTTTTCTTTCTTTTTAATTCGCCGTTCCTTCATCCTACAAACAGCTCCTTTTGATTAATCGAGCCATCTTAACGTTTGAAAAATCGAAACTTCCAGATCAATCCAACCATTGAAATCAACCCTAAACCTAAAGCAGACAAACTTACGGTAGTCGCCTCCCCTGTGTTTGGTAAAACTTTTGTCGAACCATCCGCAGCTTCTATAGAAATGTTTCCATTAGGCAAGGCAGTGACTTCACTTTCAATGGGTGTTAATCCGGTTGCTGTTTGCTTATAGGCTACACCGTCTTTCACTGAAACAATTTGTTCACCAGTCGCTGTTACCACAGGCGCCTCTACTGTTGGATTCAATACAACGTCTGTTCCTGGTTGGCTTCCTGGATTGGATGGTGTGGGTGTCTGTGGCTGTTCTGGCTGAACAGATATTTCTGGCTTACTAGGTTTTTCCGGCTGTTCTGGTTTCTCTGGCGTTTCAGGGACTTCCGGTGTTTCGGGAATCTCTGGTGTTTCCGGTACTTCTGGCGTTTCTGGAACCTCTGGTGTCTCTGGTACTTCTGGTGTTTCAGGAACCTCCGGCGTTTCGGGTAATTCTGGATCAGTGGGAAGCTCTGGGTCTGTTGGTAATTCTCCAGGTAACTCTTCATTCAAGCTATCTGTCGTAGAGACAAGTTCAACTTGTTTTTCATTTTCGATTACTGGTACATCTACTTCACCAGCTTGTACAAACGAACTTCCAAGCTGTAGACCATATAAGGTTACGCTGGTAATTGCTAAGGTTGTGATTATTCTTTTTTTCATGTTCTATTCTCCATTCACTAAAAATTTATTTCTAAAGAGTATGTTGTTAGGCTTTCATAGCGTTCTAAAAATAACTGGTTCAATCCAAAAATGGTTTCCGACACAATTTGAACCCAATACACCTCTGGATAGAGTTGGATAAACTGTTCAATGACTTCTTTACTACACCATTTGATAAATCGTTGCCGTTGCTGCTCCCGCTCATTGATATAGCGTACTCGTTGCTTCACATAACGTTGATACAGGGCTGTATCATTTAGATACTTCGTCTTCATTTCCTTTGGTAAACCAACGAATGGCTCATTTTTTGGTTTCAACGTAGTTAAAACAGCCTCAATCAATTGGCGAAACTCTTGAAACTGATCATGCTCATACCAGATAAAAAAATCAGACACCTCAAAACAGACCTTTCTTTTCCAGTTTTAGCGGATATTTTTCAGATTCTATCTTTTCAATTTGAGAATAGCGATAATAGAAAACTCGGCCATTCTCTTCAATCCCGACAAATGGGTTACTTTCAAAAAGCTTGAGCAACAAGTCGGCTGCTTGATACTTTGTATAATTGGCAAATAGCTGATAGCAGGCAAAACGTCCATCATCAAAGGTTAGGAATAGCTCATACCGATTCCGTTTGAAACCTTGCTTCCAAACCAAACGATCCTTCTTCTGTAGCCATTCAAATTTGGCACCCAAAAACGGCCAAATAAAACTGACTATGAAAAATCCGATCACTGTGTATAGGATCAATCGAAGCATTCTCTTATCCCTCCTGCCGTTTCTTCATGTACACAGAATAAAGATCAAGAAACCCATCCGCCAATTGCTGAATCACAAAATTTTGCAGGAAACGATTATTCTGAATGCGCATCATTTCATACCCCTCAGTAAAGGAGTCTTCCTCGTCATAACGTTTGATTGCTCGGTGTCGCTCACTTTCCATGATGAAGGCAAAGTCAGTGGCTCCAAAAACCACAGGTGTGAGTAACCCCTCGGATCGTAGAAGAACAATATAGCGTTCCGCAAAGTGTTCCGAATTCATGATGTTCTTTTCTCGTTCTTGGAATAGGTACTCACGAGCAATCACGGCGTTCGTCACACTATCACTGAGGAAACGATAATCCGGCGGACGTTTCTGTTCTGCTTCAAACTTTTGATACAACAACCAAGCACAACGATATTCTGCTTGCAGGTATTCTTTTTCCTTTGGTAAGAATTCATCAATTGAACACAACTGACGAATCGAAGACTCAAACAGATACATGTAATGCTCAATAAATTCCTCTTCAACAATTGGTTCTCCAATAAATTCCATTTTTTATGCGTCACCTCCACAAAAAAGAGGCTCCATCGAGTCTCTTGGATTCAAGTGATTTACTTTTAGTTCCCAAACAAAACGCTTTGCGGATCAACCAACATTCCTTGAGAAAGGCTGCTGTCCTTACAAAGTTCAAAATGTAAATGGCTTCCTGTACTGTTTCCGGTACTGCCTACGTAACCGATTATCTGACTTTGCGAGACAGTATCCCCTGTTTTGACGATAGATTGTTGTTGGTGTGCATACAAAGCAGTTGTCCCATCTTCATGCTGGATCGCCACGTAATTGCCCCAAGAGGTATGAAATTCTGCCTTGATCACTCTACCGGATTTCACTGCATAAATTCGTTCGCCTTGAGTTGCCGCCATATCTAACCCACGATGAAACTCGCCATTCCGATTGCCAAACACACTTGAAATGGTGTAATTTTGCAAAGGAATTTTATAGCCTGAGCTGCTAATAATTGGCCCTTGAAGCTCCTTGTCATAGTCTGTTAAATCGTAGGTCTCAATAAGACCATTCAGTTTTTGATCATACTGAGTATCTGTGGCATATCGTCCTGTTAAATACTTTGTTGCTTCTTGATATGTTTTCGCATTCGATTTCCAAACACCTGAATAGTAATTGGCGTCACCAGTGATTCCTTCTTTTAGCAGCGTGGCGTAATCATTGAAGCAATCTTCATAACTTTCATACACCCGAAAACCTGCTTGTGTGGCATAAAGCGTGCCATTTCCAAGGTCTTCTTGTGTTGCTAGTGAGACGGATTTCCCATTGTGTGTTCCCTTGATCCCAAACAGATTATAGTTTGGCTCCTGGGCTAACTGGCTTTGACCCGAATCGGATTCTAGGATTGCTTGAGCGATCATCACAGACGCATACAACTCTTTTTCCTCCCCAATCTTTCGAGCCGACTCACCAATCTCACGAATAAAGTGATCCACGGATTCATCTTTTTCAAAATGAATCGATCCATCTTGTGTCACGGTACTTGAAGGAACCGTTCGTGATAGATCAACGGTCGCTTCTTGATCGACACTCGTTTCTGGTGTTGGGACTTCTTGAGAAATCTGGTTTAATTGTTCCGCCGTGGATTCTTCTTTTGGTGCTGCCGGTTTCTCTGTTTCTTTTTTTGGTTCTTCCTTTTTCGGAGTTTCTTGATCACTCGGTGTCGAAGATTCCGAAGGTTTCGTGCCACTACTAGTTGATTCTGTATTCGATTCACTGCTTGAAGAGCTGCTTTCGGTAGATTCTTTTGTCGAAGACTCTTCTGTAGACTCGGTACTGCTTTCTGTTGTTTCTGTGGTATCGATAGCTTTTTGAACTTGTTCTGTCGCTTCTTTGGTTGAGGACATATCACTTGCCAAGACTGCCATTGGTGTCGAAAGAAATGCTTGTAGCGTAATAATCAATGCCGAAGCCATTCTCGAAAATTTCTTCATCTAGTCCATCCTTTCTCATTCAATTCTGTTGTTTACCATATCGTCATATTTTCCAGCGCTCAGTATTGCCATAATGATCACACCAAAGAAAGTACCGATCATGAAGGCTACGATGATCCAAAACATACAAAACTCCCCTTTTCATTTTAAAATTCGTGCTGTTTTCGTGTGGCTATATGGGTAAAAGCTAGAAGTCCAATCAAATAACCGATCCCGATTACAACAGGCACCTCATTTAAGAACGTAAATAAATAAATGCAGGTAATTTGGAATAGTGAGTAAATCGGTTCGTTGGACGTTTCAGCCGAACGCTTTCGTATTCGAATCGATGATTCTTCACTAGTGCTGGAACGTTGTTGATTCGAGATTTTTTCATCATTGGTCCAACTCTCTTCAATGAGTCCCAAACCAAGTTTCACGGCTTTTCTGGCTTCGCTTGCCGGATATTCCCTTAAAAATTCGCCTTGCACAACCGCTCGATTGGAAGTGTTTATTCCACCTTCACAACGAATAAGCGTCACAATTTCTGTCTGATCATCCGCAGGAATTGCCATCAAGTCTCCTCGACTTTGATCAACGACATCATTTTTTATCGACACATATTCATAAACATTGGTGAAGTCAGTCAGATAAAAAATTTGTTGCAAGGTTGTTTTTGGCAGATTTTCAAGTGTTCCGCCGCCTTGAACCAAATTGTGAGCCAAGAGAACATAATTGCCTTTGCCTAATCGCTGATCTTGATAGTACGTTCCTACACCGACCATTAGATTCTGGTTATCGATTCCTGCAAGAATTTTCGAATGAATATCAGAGCTGGGAATATACAATGCACCTATGCCCCACTGGTTCACGATCTCGGCGTACCGCAACTGAGCTTTCGCATAAGCAGCGGGAGTAACTGGTTTGATTTGACGGGGACAGTAAGTCCCTTTTTTTAGTTTCTTTTTTTGTTCATTCCGATTATTTTGCTTCAATTCAATCGGATGTTTGATTTGTTCCGCATGATCATTGGCTTGTAGTAATAAGTGATAGCCGTAGTAACTCGCACAAGAAATCACAATCCCTAAAACGATCCATAGAAATGGTAGATTCTTCCATAGCTTTTTCACGATACCCTCCTTAAAATAATAGAAGCGCCCTGGTATGGACGCTTCGTTGATCTAGCTTATTTTTTATTTTGACGTTTCTTGTTTACAACAATAAAAAGAGCACTAGCAACGAACACAAAGCCTAAGAAAATCCAAGTCACTGGACTTCCTAATGATCCTGATGTTTGAGGCAACGCACCTGCTGGACTAGTCGGTTTTACTGGTTCGACTGGTTTATTAATCGTTATCGTTTGGCCTTTGTTGTTGAAGTCTTTTTCAGAAGCTACAGGCTCATCATTATAAGTCGTTTCTTCAAAAGCGACCAATTGGATCTTACTGTCTTTACCAAATAATTGTTGAACAACGACATCTTCAATCGTCACAACGATCGTTCCTGTTGATTCTTTCGGTGTGAATTTGATGGTTGAAGTTAATTCTTTCCCATCAATCATGACTGGTAGTTTTGTCCGTGTATCCATCCAAGTCACTTTTTGATCGTACTCAACGTTTGGCGTTAAGTCTTCAAAAGCAACCTTATCAGTCAATGTCACTTTGCCATCGAAAGTGACTTCTATTTTGCCATTCACAAGAGCTTGCGTACCGATCTTAGGATTTCTTACTTTCCCTGTTTGTTTCTCATTCTCAAGTTCTTTTTCATCGGCAATCGGTGTGTCATTTGTTGATAGCTGCTCATATGCAACTAAGACTTTTCCTTTCGCATCAGATAAGTTGGCTTCAAATGGAACATCGACATAACCTTCCAATAATTCAACATCATTCAGTGTTGAAAACTCAGTGGCTTCTTCTTGTTCTTCCACATCTGCTGGTTCTTCGGTATCGACAACATCTTGCGTGGCTGCTTTTGGTTGAATCATTTCTTTGGATTCATCTGAATCTTTTGTTGCTTCTTTTTCTTTGTCGCTATCGTTTTCTTTTGATTCTTCTTTTTCAGCCGCTTCTTTGGCGAGTTTTTCATAGTATTCTCTCGAGTTGATAGTAGAAGTGACGGTGCCATCCTTCCCAGCAACAACAGTGATTGATCCTGTCACGTTGTCTCCGTTCGGGTCTTTGAATTCTTTTTCAGATTCACGATCCATCATGATTAAGTCAAATTTGTAGTTTTGTCCTGAGATAAGGTTCTTATAGAATACCCGATCGAATCCTTTTACTTTTGCCAATGGATCAGAGATTTTTGTTTCGTTTTCGTTCTGATCATAGAAGAAAAACTCGGTATGGATTTCTGGAGTCACAAATTGAATCGCTTCTGCCTCATTCGTCAAATCATCATGACGAGCGACTTCTTCCCACTCACCCGTTGAAGGATTGTAGAATTCTAAGACATTAATCCAAACACCCTTTTTACCATACATTCCTGTGGCATCAAATTCTAAATACACATTTTTAACGAATTGGGCTTGTTTTGCTTCGAACTCATTCACTTGCTTCAAGGATTCTTCGCCAAGCTGTTCACCTGTTCCAAACTCGACAAAATCAGAAGTCAGACGTAATTTCGCATTTGCAGGTGCTTGATTTGCCTGAATCATGACTTCATCTCGTAGCTTTTGTCCGATCATTGGATTCACAAATTGTGCTCCGTCTTGGTTACTTGCTTGAGAAGTCATACCAAAATTAAGCGTTGGATTATTTACGTTAATCGTGTTTTCTCCAGATTTCACTATGATCAATCCTTTTGCTTTTTCTGGATCAATGTAGTGACCTTTGATGGTTTTAAGCTCTTCCCAGTCGACTTTTGTGTTGTTCTTCAAGTCATTGGTGATCTTGATTGTCCCATTTTTATCCGTTTTTACTTTATGATCCTTGCCGTTGTAGTGAAGATTAAATTCTATGCCTTCAAGGTTTTTACCTTTATCATCCTGTTTGATCAGTGTTAAATTGGCGTAACGTGGATTACTCACATTAATCGTATTTGAACCGGATTTCACTACTAACGATCCCTTCGCATTGGCTGAATCAATGTAGTGACCAGCAATTGTTGCGGTTTCTTCCCATTCAATTTTCGTATTATTTTTCAATTCATTTGTCACTTGAATTTGACCGCTTTTGTCGGTCTTGACAGTATGATCTTTCCCATTGTAAGTCAATTTGAATTGAACGCCTTCAAGGTTTAGACCCACGTCATTCTTTTTGTTCAGCGTAACATTCGCATATCGAGGATTGGTCACTTTAATTTCATTGGAACCTTCCTTGATGGTGATCTTCCCTTTTGAAGAAGCAGAATCAATATAGTGACCAGCGATCGTAGCCATTTCTTCGTACTCCACCACTGTACCGATAGGATAATTTGGTGATTTTAAATTCCCATTTGCGTCTGTTTTTACGGTGGTTGATTTTCCATCGGCCGTTAGTTTGAAAGAAACGCCAGCCACATTGTCGCCTTTGTCATTTACTTTTTTCAGTGAAATATAGCCTTCTTCCTTCGCATTATGAAAGACATAGATTTTCTCAGCAGGCGACTTCGTTTTAATATCAGAAACAATATTTCCATCAGGATAATACGAATGCCAGAACTTATTCTCGCTCGGTGTATTTCCCCAGAAGAATCCAATATGGCAGTCATAATTGGTTACCGATACATCTGGTTCAAAATAAATAATATCCCCTTTACGCATGGTGCCACTCGCTAACATTTCAGAAACCGTATTGTACGTATCCGCATAAGTTGTCGCACGTAAAACATCACGCCAGTTATAGGCGTTTGCGGCACCACCAAATCCCGTACTATTATTCGTAATTCTTGAAATATCGCCTCCAGCTCTACGAATAACGGTAGCCACAAATCCTGTACAGTTCATCCCAGGCCCGTAGCTTGTTGGTGCTCCATTTGGACTCAAACAGTAATCTTCGTCTGGATTTATATACAATCCACGATAAGGGGTCCCTAGATAAAAACCGTCATTTTGATGAGCAGTCAATTCAGCGTTAATTGCTTTTGTAGAAATACCGAAAAACGTGGGTAAATCTGCCGATAATGCTCTCGCACTTCGGAAAAGAACTGGATCACCAGGAACGCCAGCTCCAGAACCATAAACACTGCCATCCAAGGTTACTTCTCTTTGTACCTCTTCTTTATCCTCAGATGTCACAGTCTCTTCTTCTTTTGTACTTTCAGAAGACTCCGTGCTGTTTGTACTTTCCGAGTTTTCTTGGCTCGATTCACTGGTTGATTCTACCGGATCAGCTTTCGTGGCTTCTGTGGACTTCGGTTTCTCATCACTCTTTTGTACCTGAGTTGCACTGGTGCTTTCCGCATAAGCTGTGATCGCTTGAATTGGAATGATTTGCGTAAGCAGCGTGACGATCATCACGAGCGAAACAAGTATTCTACTGATTTTCGTTTTCATAAACTTCCTCCAATAATAGTTAGTATTTTTCCATTCGAGTTCACTTATGGACTTCGATTTCTTACCTGATGAAAGGCGTTTACCACCTTTTTAGACAAAAAAAATAGCAACGTTCTATGAATGAGGCTTCTTAGGACGTTGCTTTAGGTACTTTATTCAATTTTTTATTGCTAATTTTTGACAACAATCTTTATAGGTGTACACTCTCCTCCATTACAATCACTCTCAGATACACTACATGCCGCCACAGCTAATAGAACATCCATCTCAGCTAACAAAACAATTTTATCTCCTGCTTTAGATTTTGGTGGCTCTACAGAAATCTTCCCATTTGGTAGTATTTTAGTGTACATAAAAATATTAAAAGGTGTGATTTCTTCTTTCCTGATATCAAAAATTTCTGTAAGCGACTCATTGATGTTGGCTAAACAGCTAGAATGGCCTTTCCCCGTTTTGTAAAAGAAATCATACATTTCTGGTCGACAACATGGGTGTAATAAATCATGCTCCTTCACATCATCTTCAATGATAGTAAACATTTTATTGTAACAGTTTGTATAAAGCGAATCTCCTTCACTGACTTTCAAACTCTCATTACAATCAATCGTTACACCTGCAGATAGAAATTCTTTGGGATTTTTTTGATTTACTGAAAAGAAATCAACTACTTGTTGCCCTGCTATATCGATTATCTCTATTAAATCGCCCTTTGTTACCGTAATATTTAATCCCGACTTTGCTTCTACAATATATTCATTTTCCATCATCTGTCCCCTACTTTCTCTTTTCCATATTATTCTATCACAGGAATATAGTTGCATCATGATAACGCTTGAAATGAATACTATACATTTACATTAATTTTTTGGATACACTACTTTCAAATGACACTTCTTTACAAAATCTATAGGAATCATCTTCTCAGCATATGCAGAATTGATTTCCGTTACACGAACTTCACCATATTCTTGAAGATATGACCAAAACTGTTCTGTCACATTCCATTGCCTTTTTTTGACATAGTTCATAAAGTAGGATCGCTCTTGATTCACCTCATCCATTCGCTCAATCACCTGAACAAAGATCGGATCATAGATAAGTCGTTTAAACTGACCATCTAACCACTCGAAAGTTACTGGATAAGTTATAACATCCAACTGTTTCAATTCTCGTAAAAATAAATTTCTAAACTGTTCGAACAATTCATCAAAGTTCAAATCTTTAAACGGAATTGTCAAAAGATACTCAGTCAATTTCGCTTTGTACCAGTAATAAATTTCGCCAAAGAAGGCTTTTCCCTCCGCAATACTTTGTAATAAATCTTGATTCCCAAGGTGAAAGGAACCTGCATATTTGATCAACTTCATCATATGAGAAACACCTTTCTAACCTAAGAAGAGCTACTTCATGAAACAGCCATCCGAAACATAGACAACTTGTCCATCCAATCGAATATCTCGCCCAAGTGCTTCTTCATCAATGTAGTTTTCTAATTCCTTGGGTACAGTAATCAAACCTTGATCAACCCAGTAACTTCCAAGTTTCTCGTCTGTATCAACATCGGCAAAGAACATGACATCCTCAGCGTTCTCCAGTAAATCTTCTTCTGACGAAAACAAATCTCCTATTAATTCTTTGGCATGATCACGTACTTCACTGGGTAATTCCGAATACTGTTCATACAATTCGTTTAATCGATCCAAACTATCATATTGGGTCACAGTAAATGGTGCATCTGAATCCAAAATAATGGTTTCTTCTTCGGATTCATTTAGACCAAGTTTTGTGGCAATGTCAGAGTAGTCCACTGGTAGGTCAAACCAACCACCTTGAATTGTTCCACTAACATATTTAGACAAATTGGCTATATAAATTTGTGCCTCCATCAAATACACTCCTTATCTAAACGAACTTATTTTCAATCAGTAAGACTGATCCTTGATAAAAAGGTTCATTGGCATAGCGACCAAGATCAAGTAATTCTTCTTGGATAAACTCTTCGGTTACGACAAGTTTTGTTTCTTCACAAATGGATTGTCTTAATATCTTTCGCACTTCATCGACTGATAAAAGAATAAATCCTACCTGCTGGTTGTAGACTTCTGCTACACAGCTTGCATAAACTGTTAATGGTTTTACACCTGCCTTCACAGCGATCAAAGCATTTTTCGGAAGCGTAAAAGAGTAAAACTCAATTTGACTCAAATTACTTGGTTTCACTTGCCAACTTAACTCTTCCAGTTTGAGTTCATAACTATTTCGAACCTCTAGCAATCGTGCAATTTCTTGCCATGCCGGATCATCCTGGAATTCACCACGTTCGAGAATTCGTTCGATCAAATCCATCGAATAATTGAACACACTCAATGCTCGAATTCGTTGATCAATCGCACAGATTTTTCTCTGACAATAATTGATTCCTGAAAAAAGGTGATCCTTGTTATCCTCCAACTAAATCACCTCCTGATGATTGGAACCAAGCAAGATAGCTTTCTTTATCTTCACTCAACTCCACATTTTCAATCGTCGCATTCACAAAATCTCGGCCGGAAAGTTCATCAACAATTTTTAGCAGTTTTAGCGTGGGCGCTACTTGGGTTTCAAACCAACGTTCTGCACGTTCGATCGAAAACTTTTCTGCCTTCATGGAAAAATTCAACTCTCTGACGGTTCGAAACATTTTGGCCCAACGCTCATTCACAATTCTTGATTCAGAATCAAGCAAGTCATAAACTGTCAATTTGTCATTGATCAATCCAGCGCCGATCTCTCCTAAGTTCGTTCCGGTAATAAAGAGATCAATAATCTCGGTTGCTTTTTCCGCAGCACAGCGCAATTCATAACGGTTGTAGATGCCGTATTTTAGTAAGGCATCTTCCACTGAAATCCGCTCACGATTGGCAATCTCATATCGCTTTTCATAGAAGTTGAAGTACATTGGTGATTTTCTTGAACCAAAATAAAGGGATAGCCCTTTGTTTCTAGCTACCCCCGATTCCGTATAATACCCACCATAATTTTCAAATAATTTGAAGCTGTCTTCGATCAATCCTTTGTGCTCTTTTTCCAAGATGGAAAACAAATCAAAGTATTCTTCATCTTCTCGCATCCACATTTCATCAATGGCAATATCAATCCGGCTACATTGCACACGACTATAGCAGCTTTCTAGCATTCCTTGTTTTTGCCAAAGGTGCAATAGGTATTCCTGCCAGTCTGTTTTTCGTTCCTTCAATACCAGTTCATATTCACGGCATCCTTGCCCTGAAAACTGGATCAATACATTTTTCGTAGTTTCTTTTGTGTGCCAAAACACCCAGATATTCCCTCGTACAGATACTTGGTCAAACATGTAGAGTCCTGTTGAACGGGTTTCAAACTCTAACTCATCCATGCCTAACACTCGTTGGATAATATCTTTAGGTGCTGCTTCAAAAAAGGACAAACGCAAATAATCGATCATGACGCGCATTTCTACCCCATGTTTCATGTAGACACGAAAATAATCTTCGAGCTTTTGTTTCACCTCTTCTGGAATCGAGCGCTTGCCTTGTTCCATTTTTTTGTAATAGGACAAAGAGATGTCCAGTATTTGTGCAAATTTTCGTTGAGAAACTGGCTTTTGTTTTCCAGTCTTCGCATTGGATAACCCAAATTTGTATCGATAGTTTCGCAGTTCTTTAGGCTCCAATTTTTCTACACCTCAATTAAATAACGAAATCGATTTTTTTGGACTCTTCAAAAAGAGCAATCAAACCTTTGGGATTATTGACTCTTAATTTTTGTGTCCCTTCAAAATCGTTAAAAAGGACACAAAAGTTCATCTTCGATGAAGCTTGCCATAGCGCTCTTTATTGATCTTTTTTTGTTTCGTTATTTTATTTCTACCCCCCCTATTAGATACTGGGGGGGAACGGATGATGGCAGGCTGCCGCCTGCCATCATCCATCCACGCACACTCATGGCGTGTGCGTTTGCCCTTGACATAAGCGGCTGGCGCCGCTGTCAGTGCAAACGCCACGCTCGATTGGGTGCATGGCTATGCTGGGCATAGTTACCCACCAGTATCTAGGTTGGTTAGTAGTTGGTTAAAAAATATTTCGTTCCATGGTTAATCGTTCATCGAGTTCTTCTGGTGACAAGAAGGTGGCGAAAATAGCCGCTGTTAAATCCTTCTTTTCCTTATTCCTCAATGAATACAACTTTTTTAGCAGTTGAATGTCCTCTTCTTTCAATAAAATCTGAACAACAGGAATCCCATTTCGCAAAATACTCTTTCGTAAAAAATGATAGGTGGTTCGTTTTTCAACCTTTGCGATCCATGAATACAAGGTTCGAGCAGAAAAATTTGGATCAATTAATTTAGCAGCCGTTTTTACTCGGTAGTATTTTTCACTCACAGTCCGTCACCTCCTTGATACAGAACAACACAAGCTACTCTATCGTAATGTTTTCCAATTGGTTCAGTCGTTCTTGTCTTTCCTTTTGATATTCTTCTGAAATCAATTTTCTTGTCTGCAGCTCATCTTCCTCGTTATACATGGCATCCATCATTTCCTGGTCCTTTTTCGTGATTCGCATCGCATCAAAATCAAGCTCGATCATTCGATCAAATTTAGCGAACTCCGTTAGAAAATCAAAGTCATCAGGAACAAATGGACTGTACAATTCTTGAGGAATGCCTTTACCAATATCCAGATACCCTCTACCGACACCAGATTTATTAACGAAACTTTTATTTTTGTTGTCGTCGTAGGGTAAGTACCCAGCGCCTTGCTATATCTCTATAGCAGGTTTCCAAATACTCCCCTCCAAACCGTACGTACACCTCTCGATGTATACGGCTTTCCACTTGTTTAATCTAGCTTGCCAGCGTGCAATTTCACGTGACAGTTATGACAAAGAATCAGTGTTTTTCTCCTTCTTGCTATCATTACTTGTTCCCATTGTTTTTTTCCTTTTAAATTTTTCAGCTTCCTAACATGATGAACTTCCATTCTACCTTCGGTTTCTTTACACCATTCGCATCTGTTGGCAGTTAGCCGTTGGGTTAATTCCGTTCGTGACTTATAGATAATCGTATCTGGAAAGCTGTCAATTTTAGAGGATCTGTTTACTGTTTTCTTTTTGGGAAATCCCTCATTATATAACAAACGATAGTTTGTTCCTTGCCTCGTTTCATAAGGAATCATGAACTCGCCATTTTGCTTATATTTTCTAAGAATTTTAGCGATAGACGATTGATACTTTGCAGCTAATGTTTTAAATAAGCTATAGCGCATTACGTACATGAACGAATTTAGCACATTTGTATTGCTAGCTAGGCAAAAATAGTTGTAAATCCCACGAATTTCTGCATTGTAAGTACTTAAAATTTCAATATCACTTAAATAGATGAGTGTTGCTCGATGCTTTGGCATCCATGACCCATCTTGTCGGATTGTAATTGTCCCCAATTCTTTTAATTTGTTAATCCATGTTTCTTTAGGGATGTAGAGTTTACACTTATAGGAGTAATAGCGTTTTTTTATACCGTTTTTATCTCTCTTGACTGCTTTATCTCTACTTACGACTACGTGATAACCTAAAAATTTCGCAAACTTTCCAGAATGAGTAATCAATGTCTTTTCCATTGAAAGTTCTATTTTCAATTTTTCTTTTAAGAATCGTTGTATATCACTTTTGATAGTTTCTGCATCTTTTTTTGAACCTATCAGACCAATAATAAAATCATCGGCATATCGAACATATTTGATTCTTCGATAACTTTCATCAAAACTATCTGAATAAGGTAGTTGTATTAATTGATCATGCATAGCCTTCAACTGATCTATGATTACTTGTTTCTCTGTATTTGTTAGTTGCTCATTTTTTAGTTTTTTCCTTAGCCAATACATCTTCGATTCAAGCCGTTTATAGCTTTCATCTTTTCTCCGTTTTTTACCTAGTTCAAATGATGCTTTATATTCCTCCATGTACTTATCCAATTCATTCAAGTAAATGTTTGATAAGATTGGTGAAATGATTCCACCTTGCGGTGTTCCACTATAAGTTTTATTGAATTTCCAATCTTCTAAATAGCCTGCACGCAAAAACTTCCATAATAGACGTAAGAATCGATGATCATTAATCTTTTTGCTCAATAATTGAATGAGAATATGATGATCAATGTTGTCAAAGAAAGACGAAATGTCGCCCTCAATAAACCACTTACTTCCGTTAAATGTATTGGATATGTCTCCAAGTGCAGTATGGCAACTTCTATTAGGTCGAAATCCATGTGAGGAAGAACTAAATTCTCCTTCATAAATAGCTTCCAAAACCATGCAAATAACTTCTTGAAGAAGTTTATCTATAAAAGTAGGGATACCTAGTGGTCGTTTCTTTCCATTCTTCTTTGGAATGTAAATACGTTTCACTGGTTTAGGTTGATAGTTTTCTGATTTTAGAGATTCAATCAATTTTTCTATTTTTGTCAGATTAAAACCATCAATTGTTTCGCTAGAAACACCAGGTGTTAAGTTGCCACTTTTTGAAGCGATATTCCCATAAGCCATAATATAGAATTCTGGATTGTATAGATTTCTGTAGATTCTTTCAAACTTATAGTCTTTTTGCTTTGTTTTCTTTGCTAGATTGTTTAGAATAACTTCTGGATTTCTCATAGAGCCTCACGCTCCTTCCTTAATTATTTAAACGAAACAAGCTGATTCCCTTCGCCATGTACTAGGCTTTCCCTAGCTCAGACTACTACGAAATCTCCGTTACCTTATTGGATATTCAGTGCCATCGCTCTTGATTCCTCTTGAGCTTTATCACCATGACTGGCATTGCACATAGCTCTTACGAGCATTCCAGCTTAGGTAATCCCCGTTTAGCGCCTGTAATAATAACTGCATAAAATTTCGGATGTGGGTTTCATCTGTATTCTTCTTTATAGAAGTTCTCGTTGTTAGAGATACGTATGTTATAGACTTCGGGCGATACCTATAACATCTAACAACATACAACGTATCTAACTATCTTTCGTTGTAGGGATGACTGACTCAGACAGACCACCATTCAAGCAGTATAGCTTTCATCCTTGTTTTTATTTTTTAACTTGCCAGCTCAGTCGTGGATAGATAGTTTTCCAACTTGCGGCTTTACCAACATGCTACACTCCCTGCTTAGTTTCCCTTGCAGATAAGTTGGTTGTTAATAGAGTAAAAAATTCGTATCTTATTCTCTAGTGTGTTGTTAGCACACAATCATTACAGGCCCGTACGGGCGCACTCCATAAGTCATTTTATAGCCCAGCTCAGATAATCGACCTAGTGAAGCTTTTGCCAGTAAATTATCTCGTAACCCGTTGGGTAAATTTTGAGCATCCGGTCGCTGCAAGGCAATAATCATATAAACTCCTGCTTGACGACCTTGTAGGATTAATGGCATTAGTACCTTTAAGACTCGCTCGGTTTCTTTGTAATCTAAGGTAATAAAAAATGCCGCCCATTCATCCACGATCACAACGTATGGTGGCATTTCATAGAAGGCATAGTTTTTCCCCATTGTGTAATTTTCATGTTCACGCATAAACTTATAGCGCTTGATCATCATTTCCAGACTGTCTTCTAACAACCTAAAAATCTCTTCTTTTTCCATCACAACATGACCTTTAAATGCAGGAAGTTCAGCTAAAACACCTAAGTCAGACCGTTTCGGATCAGCAATCTTTACTGTGCCAATTTCCATGAACACCTTAATTAGCGTGTAAATGAAATAGGTCTTTCCACCACCGATTCCTCCGCTGATCAACATATTCGGCATTTTATCATAGTCCCATAAGACACCTTTCATCAGCTCGATTGATCCATTTCTAGCTTTGACCTCTCGAATAGATAAACGGCGATCCTTCGTATCCAGCATCAGTTTATAAGTGACAAACATCGGCACACGATCCACTTCAACTAGATCACCTAAGAAGAGTTCTTCTAGAACTGATCCCATCGATAAAAATTCCTTGTGGTGTTTCCCACCTAATTTGAAGGTAAAACAATCTAGGGAATCTTTTCTCCGATAATAAACACTCGGTGTTTGAATCAGCTCTTGCGATCCGTTCTCCATCTTTCTCTTTTTTATATCTACCAAATTATTTTCGATCAGATATTTCAGCAACCATTGGCATCTTTGAAGCCTGCTAAAATAGCCGCCTTTTAATCTGGATTGCTTAATGACTGATATGGAAACACAAATATTTGAGAGTAGTAAAAACAAACCAAGCATTCCTGCAGTCACAATTTGTTGGAAATACCGCTGATTCCCATTCACCAAAGATATGATTTCTGTCTGCTTTGACCAACATAACCAAACAACCATGGCAAATGATGGAAGTGAAAAAAGAAAGGTGTACCATACATTTAAGTATTTGTAATACAGTTGAAGCCTCTTTCCTTTATAGGAAAACAAACCTGTCAAACAATCACCTTCTCTCCAAATAAGCTATATTGATCAATAAAAAATAAGAGTAGTTGAATGATCACTTACATGACCAAAACTACTCGTCAATTCTTAATTAGGTTTGAGGTTTATTCGATTTTTAAAAAATGAATTTTAGATCCTATTCAATTCTCTACTTTATATGTTTTAACTATTTGTTCATTACATCGGTACTTCTTTTTCTTTATAAAAAATTGAAATTGGATAATCTGGAAAACTGTCTTTTGATTCTTCACTCATTTCTTCAAAGTGAATTTGTGCTTCTAAGTCATTTCCTAAGATTAAATATGCGCTCAAACGAAAATCATGAGATAAGGAATCATTCTTAGCAATCTCCAAAATTTCGAGCATGTCTTTTCTTTCTAGTAAACTCATTCTTTTCTTTATTTGAGCATGATTAATCATCTTTGTTACTCTGTGGATTTCATCATCAGAAGAGCTTGAGATACTTAACAACCAATTAGAAAAATCTAAGGCAGCTTCCAAAAATGAATCTCGAATTTCTTCCTCTCGAGCTAAATCAGCAGATTTTATTAGTTTTAGCAATAGTTCATTAGCATCATCAAAATGAAATTTTCCTATACCAATCTTCTTATAACTTTCCAAGAACTCACTAAAAATAATATTGTCAAGCTTATAAAGATAAGTATCTCTAGCAAAGTTAAATATTGAGACTCTATGGTCTTCGTCATTTTTTCTAACACAATTTATAGGTTTCTCTGATCTAAAAGGATCAACTATTCTAAAGTTACTATTTTCATCTATTTCATGAAATACCAAAAGTAAATTTAGTCCAGCGATCCTTACATTTGTTAATAAAGGTATATCTTCACGAATATTTTTAGTTGTCTTTCGATTTATTAAGCACTCATAAAGGATATCTAAATCAGAGACTTCATCAGTAGTAAGTTTTTCGATGTTTAAGTCTCTTTCTATTTCAAAATAATCTAGCAAAGCCTGGAATTTTTTACAAATGACCAAGTACTCTTTTTGAGTATTTAAATCAAGGCCTAAAGAGACCTCTTCTGATGCTGAAAAATCTATCCAATTATCCCCAACATAGAAACCCGAATTTTCGTACGCCTTGATAAAAAAATCTAAATCTTTTGAAACCTGTCTCACATAAGGTTTATTCTCAAAATTTACTTTCATAGATTTTTTCTTTAAATCAAATACTACCTCATTGCACTCTCCAAAATGAAAGGTTGTCTCATTTTTATTTGTTTCTTTTACGTATTTAGTGTAAAAGGTAATATTTCCAATGGAAACCTCTCGGTTAACTTCCTCACTGAAAATAATATCGTGAATTTGTTCTGATATTGGTATAGGAGTAGGATAATTAGGAATTTCGACATACAAAAATCTAGAACTATTTTCTATAATGTCATGAACATTTTCAGACTTAAGCGCAATACCAGAAAATGATATTTTATAATCTTGAGTAGGAAATTTCTCTTCTAAATCACTTATTGAAATGGGCTCTGAATCAACAAAACTAATCTGTTTTTTACTATCCCTATAAAAATTTAGAAAGATATTTCTGACTGCAGCATGTTTATCAGGTAGTTTTTTACATTTAACATTTATTGTCGTTGTATTATTTGATTTTATTTTTAGTAGTCTTTTAATTTTCAAAGGCTCAAGAGTAACGTAGTAGAATGAAATTCTCCCTTCCGAATTCAAATACGCAACAATATAAATGACTCCACCATCAAGTAAGTAGTTTCTTAAGTCCACAATCTGGATTGATTCACTTATTTTATCGGGAAATTTCTTCATCTCATGTCCCTTAACTTGTACTGAAACACGTCCAACTATGCTATCCTTTTTCTTTCCTTCTTTTCCATGGATTATTACTGTCCCATCCCAAGACGGTTCTTTATCATCAAACTTTATGTTTTGATCTAGAAAAGGATTCAAATCTAACAAACTGCATAATTGATTAATGGAATATTTTTCGATGCTTTTTGTATCCAATACAAGCCTCTCCCTTATAATAATCATGGATCAATTTTACCATTAAATTTACTATAATCGAAGTGCCTTAAACAGTTTGATACTAAAAGCTTTTATCACATAGTAGCTTCATTGTTAAAAAACTATATCAACTAGTCGAATTAATTCTGTTAGAGTACTCGAAATTATCTTATTTCTCTACTACTTTATCTTTTTAACACTAACATCAGATTTAGTTACATTTACTGAATCTTTTGGTTCAGATACTTTCTTTAGCCCATCTGCGTAAATATCTAACTCGTAGTATTCTCGATTTCCATCTTGAGCGGCAATGTATGTTAAATGAAATTCTGGATTCATTAATTCAACTGACTCACGCCATTTGAACTCTTCAATCTCAGCAGTCGGTGGAAATGTGACCCGACTTGAAATTTTTCGTTTATCCCCAAAAACCAACTCTGCTCTTTTTTTAGTGATCTCACCCGTGCTTTGGCGGGTTTCTTCATCAAAGCCTAAAACATGATCTTCTAATGAGCTAAAACGGATTGCGCCTAAACTTGAAATATCTAAAGCAGCAGTAATGTTGTTATTGTCCTTAAATTTTAATACCATACTTACACACCTTCCTTAACTGTTACACCAGATAAATAAAGAGAAAAATCTAAATAGCCATTCACCGAATTAATCATTCGGCCATCATCATTGGTTTCTCGACTTGTGATTCGAACTTTATCAGGTACCAAGTATGCCTCTTCAAATTCAACCTCCACTTCGCCTTCTGGTAAAGCTGCAGCACTTTTATCAACGACAATTGGTAAAGCACCATGTCTCTCTGAATCTCCATAGAATTTTACATAGCTGCCAAGAACTCCATTTATTTCTTTTGGCGCTTCCTTAAATTGTGTACCTAAAATGAAAACTCTCCCTACCCATTCTCTTTTTACTTTTATCTTAGTTAACTTCAAATTCTTTCCTTCTTTCTATTCATTCTCATTTTCTCTTTTCGACAAACAAAAAAAGCCATTCGTTTGGAATGCCTTTAAACTTTTGTATCTATTATTCAATTTAATAGCTCCATTTAGCATTTTAAGCTTGCTCATTGAGCACTAAACAAAAACCTTACTATCTAACTTTAAAATCGCTTAGAAGCTAATTTAGATGCGTTATGGAACTAATCTTTCAAAAACTGAGGAATCTTCAAAATAACAGAACAATATTTATAAGCAATCATCTTTGACTCGCACATTTTTTAATTAAATCCCCACCATTCGTTTAAAACCTATTCAATTAAAGTAAAATAGGTTGAAATCAAGTAGTAAGAAAATCATTGCTATTAAATTGTTTTTAAACCCATTGAACAAATATGTTATTTTCCGGTTCTTGAGACGGGGGTTCGATTCCCTCAGGGCGCATTATTATAGTAGCTTTTATGACACTTTTCATCTATGGATGGAAGGTGTTTTTTTAGTCCCTACTACGTTTAGTTTTTAAAACGAGAATGATTCCATCCCTCATTTAATTGCATGTCAAGACTGACATAAATTCATTATACTCGCACTTCTAACCATTTATCAATCGCAAGCCAATCAAATCTTATAATCCAATTAATTCCTAACAATAGATAATAATACCTTCGATGCTGTAAATATCCTTGTAATTAACATCATTAAAATATAGAAAAACAGCGGTAAAAAATTCCGTTCCCCCTAGATTTCATACGCTTTTCTTACTTCAATCCGATATAGAGAGTGATTGAAACAATGGAACGCTTACTCATGAGAATCTTCAAAAAAACTATCATAAATCGTATCCGAGATATTGATTAGAATCCATGCCTTAGTGAGTTGGACTATCGCTCTGATTCAAACATCCACTTAGACAACAAAAAAAGGGATAGGCTTCAATATTAGCTATCCCTTCAGAATATCAAGACCTTATTTTAATTATCACAATTAGCAATAATCAAATTTGTTTGAAACCGAAAACAACGAATCCTTCTTTCTGCTCGTATTTTGTAATATAGGTTATCACTCCAGAAATTTCTCTTCCAGTATAATCTTTATTTTCTGTAATCTCTTGCAAAAGAATTCTATCACCTACTTGAAAGTTTCGATCATTAAATCTTATTTCAAATTTTTTTTCTTTATTTTCTACAGCAATATAATACTCTTCACTAATTTTTAGCTTATGAGTCATGAAAAACCTCCCTCTTTGTAAAGCTCCTAAAGTTTAACAAAATTAACTGCGTCTATAAAGCAATTTTCATTGTCATACAAAAAAACGGGAATTTCATTAAGCTATGAAAAATTGTAAGTTTGCTCTTGTTCAACTTTCTGGAAATTCTCAATAATTTTGATATCTATAAATTATCATCTCTATCAAATAGCCTTCGTTGAACAACTGATAGCCGTTCAATTTTTTAGAATTATTTTAATCATTTCTTTATCTTTAAAAAATTGAAAAAATCAAGTAAGACCACATTTTTTGGATTATCTAATAGAGAAAATGAACATCTAAAATTATTTTTTCCTTCCGGAATAAAAATCTTATTTAGTTCTCTTCTCTACAATTTCAGATTTGCCAAAATACTATCTATTCCTCAATATAACAAAAAGACTGGGGAGCAACCTTAATACTTTCATCTAAACAGCTCAAGTCTATCGGGGTATCATACTTGATATATTCTTTAATTTGAATTGCAAAGCCAACATCTCTTCCTTGGAAATACTCGTTAAAAAATTTTTTTGTAATTCCTGAAAAATTTTTTGTTTCTTTCCAAATGTTAGAAGGCCTATCTTTTATAATGGACTCTATTTCGAATTCTCCCACGACTTTTCCATACGGCTTAGTTGCATATACAATAACAGAAGATACATCAGATCTTTTAAAAATACTCTTTCTATATTCAAACTTCTTATTTCCCTTATCGATTTCAGCAACGAATTCAGGTTTTATCGACATCAATACTTTCACAATACCCACCTTTTCCTAATCACGATTGTAGATTTTTATTCATTTGTCTCTACCTCAAGTAAATCATGAGTCTTAAAATTTCCTTTAGAGAATTGTTTGTCACCTCTGTGGATTTTCCCCATTACATATTCATTAGATAGTACCCTTAATGTTTCTTGCATGGAATCAAAATCTCTTTTTGACAAAACAACAATTGTATCTTCTACTTCTTTACTTGTTACGATTAGCGGCTCTCCATCTTCACTAACTTGTTTCATATAACTTCGTAAATTTTGTCGAAAATTTGAATAAGTGATTGCGTCCATATTTTTCACTTCCCTCTCAATTATCATTTCTAATTAAAACGTACAACATATTGTACGTAACATCCATTTGAATCTCTCTTTTTAAATTTACTTATTTTACATTCAAAGCTGCATTAGATACGGGTTATTTTAGTCTGCTGTGACTTTTGTGTATCAATCACTATTTTGATTTATTTTTTAGTGAATGATCTTACGATTACAAAAATAGCCTTGCATCTTTAAAAAAAGCAAGACTATCACATGATTCTGTCATTTTTCTCTCTATTGGGAGTTAGAATTGATTGAAGGCCAAGTGTTCTACAAAAGTTCATCATGACTTCCTATTCTTACCATGGACGTGTATTCAATCTTCCGCTTTCGAACGCTCCATTAGGTCCTTGACGGAATCCACTTTTTACAACTAGAAAAGTTTATGGAAAATCAGCTATGCTCCTGCTTCAATTTTTCAATCTCTTCGGTGGTTAATTTAGTAGCCTTTGCTACTTGCTCTACACTAACTCCAATTTTTAAGAATTCGATTGCTAATGCTTGTTTCGTCTTTTCCTCGCCTTCTTTACGCCCTTCTTCCATAGCAGTCACAAATACAGCGTCAGAAATAGCTTTGGATTTTTCGATATTCATGATCATGTCTTTTTCCTCGCTTTCCAATGTTAAAAATCAATTTTCCTTTTTGCTTCTTTGATATAGTCGGGAGCTTCCGGCTCAACTTCTCCGGTTTTTAGAAAATATTGCTAATGATAGGCGGCCTTTTGTTTTTCGATCATTTGATTTTTTAGACTGAGGAAACAGAGAATCAATAATTCCTTGTTCTCTTCATTGAAAAAGGCTGATGTGTTTCTTGATTGTTTTAATGATTAATCAAGTCTTTGATTATTATGTTCACTTAATACTGTCCTTCCACTCATCACTAATCTCTCGAACGCTATTCATGATTTTTATTATTCTCTCATCAACAGCTTCTGGCCGATTGATCGGTGTCCATGAAAGAAGCTGGATATATTGTGTTTTGCCTTCGAGAATGTAAAAGAAGATATGATACGGTAATCCCCATTGTTTCGACTCATACTCCGTCACCCAGTAACGATCAGTTTCTGTAAGAATCTCTAAAAATTCAATTTCCTGCCCTTCATACTTTCTCAAATCTTTTTCCATGCATGACTTGTAAGTATCTAAATCTTTATATTCTCTCTTATCGTCACAGGCACATCCTACTATTTCTGTTTCGTCAAAATTAGTTAAAACAAATATACTATTTTCACTTATTGGCGTATCTGAATCTTGCCAGTTAACAGGCGTATCAATTAAAAAAGTGAGGTGCCGTATAAAAATTTTCTTTGTTTCCCAATACTCTTGTTCTGAAACCTCATTAGAAAGCTCAATAACAATTCTTAACATTAGATCCAAAGTAGTTTCATCGCTTAAGAATTGATCGACAGGTGAGTTGGCAAAATACTCAAAAAAATGTGTGTCACTTTCGAAAATATAATAGATATAACGATCATATTCTCCGTTCGACTCTACAATAAACTGAGTGTGATTAATTTTTTTAATATCAACATATGTCTCACTAAAAACAACAGCTTCTACATCCGCAATCTTTCTAAAACGATCTTTATATATCTGCAAATCTGAAAACTCGTTTTTATCCGTAATAATGCAGCCCATTTGCTTTACTCGATCATTACTTCGAGCAATGAATTCGCAATCAGCTTCCACCACATCCATCTCTTCAAACAGAACGAATCCCCAATCCTCTGGTAATAAAAGCTGATGCTTCTCACCACTTCTCCCAATGGTCTCCCTCTTAATCCATTGTTCTTCTGTGAATTCCATTTCTCTTAGATTGGCTAATTTGTCTGTGGATTGTTGATGGCGATAAATAAAAAGCAAACAAGCGGCTAACAGAATGATTATAATAGAAAGCATTTTAGTAACCCCTAGTCTATTTAATTCAATAAAGCTGTTTTCTGGTGCTCTTGAAAATATACGTCCAAGCTCTTAATCACAAATTATGACCTATCTATCCCACCTTTCAGCAAACTTCCCCCAGTTTCGATTTTTAAGCGCAATGATCAAAAAATTGACAGTCAAAAGAAACGTGATGATTGTGCATGCGACTGACCCTTCTACACCAAAATCACCACCAGTGAGCAGCTGGTTATTACTCAAAATAGTGGTGGAAAAATAACCTGACGGCGTTGTCCCACTCACTGGAATTCCGAAAATCGCTCCTTGAATCCAATTCCATGTAATATGAACACCTACCGCCGCATGAATACTGTTTAAGGCATACATGACACTGCCCATCAGTGTTCCAGCTAGAGCAATATTGATCAATGCTAATGGCGTGATTCCAGGATTTCCAAGATGCAACAAACTGAAAATAATAGAAGTAAGCATTAATGCCGTGTAAGGACCAAATCGTAGAAGATGATGCTGGATGAACCCACGACATAAATACTCTTCTAGGAAACCAACCGCGATGAATAAGAATAATTGATTAACGATTTTCTCCCACGAATGATGACTTGTATTTAATTCATAAACCTTCAGTAAATATAGTGGAATGACCACCATAAGAAATGCGCCAATCCCAATCAGCAAGCCAATAAGCAGTTTTTTCGGTTCTCTTTTGCTCCAAGAAATGCCGTAATCAGCCAAGGTCTTTCCTTCTATTTTTGCGCTTAGTAATAAGCCGGCAAGAATAAGCACGATACTAAGGACAGCTCCTAGCATACTAGCAACCGTTGAATTTACATTTCCCAATGTGCTTGGTAAGATCTCGTATGCAGACATCGCAGCAGTAGCGAAAATGATTACACAAACAAAAGCCGCCATTCCCTTTCCAATCTTTTTCATTCCATCACCCCTATTATCGCAACAACGTTACAATATCCTTCTTCGCCGCACTTTTAGCTGGCAGCCAGCTAAAAACGATCCCGATGACAACGGACAAACCAAAAGCCAAGCCGATCGTAAACGAATCGGGACGGACAGTTAATGGTGTAAAGCTTGATGCGACGTATCCTAACAAGATCGAGACCAAAAAGCCGATCATTCCACCAAAGAGGGTTAAGGTGATTCCTTCTAATAAAAACTGCATCATGATGTTCCCTTTGGTCCCACCCATCGCACGACGAACACCGATTTCCTTTGTTCGTTCAGAGACAGAAATATAGATCATGTTCATCACACCAATTCCTGAGATAAATAGAGAGATTCCGCCAATGACTGAGACGAGTAACGTAATCCCCGTCAGGATCATTCGTAATTGATCCACCATTTTTTTCATCGCAGAATTCTGATTCTTATAACTGCCAAGCTTTTTCCAGGTGCCATATTTTTTAAGGTTATTTTCAATTGATTGCGACACACGTTTCACTTTGACCCCTGAACGTAGCTTCACATCAATCGAATTATAATCTGTTCCCTTGAAGTAATGCTCATAGGCTTTCTTAGGTATCTCCGCAATTACATTGTTTTCCGGAGTAGAAAGAATCGTTCCATGCTCACGATTCTTCATGATACCAACCACCTCAAACAGATGACCGCCAAGTCGGATACTTTGGCCAATGATCGACTCTGGAACCTCTTTATTGATCGCTTTTGCCGTTTTTTGATTAATAACGACCACCGGATTCTCATTGTAGTAATCACTTTCTTGGATCGAACGACCATAAATAGTCTTCGTCCCCGTCTTTTTTAATAACTTAAAAAATGCCGACTGTTCACTACTCTCAATGTCACTAAAATTAGGCGCAGCATATTTTTGATCGATATAATAATTTGCAGATTGGACACCTGGCAGACTTTCAATTCGATTGATATCTTCCTCTGTAAACCCGTTCAGTCCGTTTTCAGTGAAGTTTTCACTTTTAGGACTGAAATCAAAGGATAGTTTATTTTCCACTTGATTTAATCCCATAAATTCTGAAACATACTCTTCAAACGCACGACCGATGGAAAAGACTGTGATCACCGCAGACACTCCTATGATCAATCCAATCATGGTTAAAAAGCTTCGGCGTTTATTCTTCCCAATGGCCTTAAAAGCGGTTTTCCAGACTTCACTAATTCGCATAGGGCACACCTTCTTCCAGTAGTTCGCCATCTTTTACCGTAATGATTCGCCGACAATAAGCCGCCGCTTCTGGATCGTGCGTCACCATTAAGATCGTGACCTTTTCTTCCTCATTCAGATGCTTGAACAGCTCCATGATTTCCTCTGAAGTATGGCTATCCAAGGCCCCTGTGGGTTCGTCCGCCACAATAAATTTGGGATTGCCGACGATCGCACGTGCAATCGCTACCCGCTGCTGCTGACCACCAGACAGTTGTTTCGGTAATTTATTGTATTTATCGGCAATTCCAACTTTTCGTAATGCTTCCATGACGAGCGGTTTGGTTTGGCGTTGCTTCTTTCCTCCATACAATAGAGGCAACGCCACATTTTCTAGAACAGTGTTGTTTTCAATGAGCTGAAACGATTGAAAGACAAAGCCCACAGCCCTATTTCGTAAGGCGGACAATTTTTCATCTTTATAACGATAGGCATCGTTCCCCTCAAAAAGATACGTTCCTTCAAAATCCCCATCCAAGAAGCTGATCGTATTGATTAATGTTGATTTACCCGAACCGGAAGGCCCCATCACCGCGACAAATTCATGTTCATCGATGGTTAAGCGGATATCCTTCAACACATGGATGCGTTCTTGATCCGCCGTATAGTATTTATTGATGTTTTCCATCACAATCATTTCACGTTCACATCCATTCCATCTTTTATCGATGATGCGTCCTTAATGATTTTCTGTGATTCATTGAGCCCTTCATGCAAGAGATAGTAGCCATTCCCCTTTTCAATGGTTACAGGTTGTTTTTTTGCCTTTTTATTTGAAACAGTATAAACAAACGTTTGCCCATCCTTTTCTACGACACTTTTCAATGGCAAATGGATCTCATTGCGTGGAATCAATAGTTCAACCGAATAACCCACGGGAATCGCTTCATCTGGAACTGCGGTAAAGTTATAGGTCACTAAGCTGTCCTTGTCTTCTTTCTCCGCTTCATTATTCATCTCAGCCAAAGAAATGATTTTCCCACTGACCGTCTTCTCGCTATTGGCGTACTTAATCTCAACCGGTTCATTTAGCACAATTTTCGATCGATCGTATTCTGTAACGGTTCCTTTTATAGAGGATTCCTCACTTTTTAACACCATTAGCTGCTGCTGGGAATCGTTCTTCGCATCTTCATTTAGCATGGTCACTAACGAATCATTATCCGCCCGAACAACTTCTCCCCAGCGATAAGTAAGTAAGATGGTATTCTTTGCGACATGATCGCCTTCATTCACATGAATCGTCCGGATCGGTCCTTTATCAGAATCTATTAGAACCGTTTGCTTCTTCGTCGACTTCACCTGTCCCTTCAGATGGAGCGGCGTTTGCTGCTTCACCTCAAACATTTCCACTGAGGTTCCTTCTGCTTCCTCTGGTGGCGGACCTTGTAATAGAAAATACCCCACTCCCAAAATAACTACTACCCCGATACCAATAATAAATTTCTTCATTTGTTTTCTTTCCTTCCTTCTATATCATTTAATATCTATCTAAAAAAGTGCTTAATCCGCTTAATAGCGCCGTTCTCCATTGCGAAGTGCACTCTTTACATTTCATCAAAACTACTCATAATGTTCCTCAACCAATCCCGAGAAGTTTCAAACAACCGCGTAAAGGTCCAACCATATAGTTGAACATAATGATTCTTTGTTTCGATAATCTGATAAATATAGCTTAGTTTTAACCCTTGAACATCTGAAACAAACTCACACACTTTTATTTTTTCCCCATTCATCAGCTCATCATTGAACTGAATTTGCATGTTGTTCGTACGAGTCAATCTTTGCGAGACTAGTTCTGCATACGCATCCAGCGTAGTGAAATCTTCCTTATTCTCCGAAATACATGCGACAAACTCTCTTTCCTGCTTGTCATAGATCATAAATTCTAAATCCTTGTTTTGACTGAGGGGATCAACTTCTTCTATCCAATCAGAAGGAAAAGTGAGCTGATAAACACTGCCGCTGATGCCCGTAATATTTTTCCTCAAGAAAATAGCCTCTGAACTGGCAGAACTGCTAAAGGTGTTTTGACGATTCGTAGCTGTTGTTTGCTCACTCTGACTATTACTTGACGTAGAAGGAAGCTGACTGCATCCAGACAGTAACAGACAAAAGAGTGTAAAAAAGGTCGTAGTAAAGATACTTTTCTTCATTTCTGTTCCTCTTTCATTAATCAGTAGGGAAAATTGGAGAGTTTCTCTACTTTATTGCTCCTTTTCAGTATTCTTCAAAGAGATTGGTGTAACCTCCGAAAAACTGTTCATGATTGTCTCTAATTGTGGTTTCAAATCATCAAATTGACTGATTCTTGTACATACAACCAATTGAACATATTGTGTTTCACTTTCTTTAACGTGATACAAAATATGATAGTTTATCCCTTCAATTGTTGTTGTATAGTCTGCTTTCCAGACTCTCTCTTCATTCCTTTTGACAAGCTCAAAATAAATATCTTTGTGTTCATCTTCCCATATCAAAATTTCTATCATTTCCGCATAAACATCCAGGCTGACAAAGTCGCGTTTGTCTTCAACAATACATCCAAGATATGCTGTTCCATCGGTGTTTTCCACCATAAACTCGTAGTCAGTATTTGAAACATAAGTCGGTTCTGAGATTTCCCAATGCTTAGGAAGATAAAGACGATATTCTCTACCACTGAGACCGAGTATTACCTTTTGCGCCCAACTGTTTCCTTCATCCTTCCTTCCATCCTTTACAATCAAATAAATCAGCAGACACAATGTCATGAAACCAACGACAGCCCATAAAACTAGCATTCCCTTTCCCCCTATCAACGGTTGAACTCTTTATTAGAGCATCGGTAAATTTTTCAATTCATTTACCATGAACCGGTCAGTGTAGTTTGCCTATATAGGCAGATCCAAAAGCGATCCAATTGTTGAGAGTATGCACCCAGAAGCCTGCCCACAAACTATCAGATTTTCGCCAAGCATAATTGTAAAAAATCCTTCCTAAACCAATCACAACTAGACATTGAAACCAATCCCAATCATAAACCTGTAAATGAGCCAAACCAAAAATCAAACTACTAAACACACTGGAAAGGAAAAAGGCACTCTTTTTTAACTGCTTCCATTGATTCAAATAACCAAACATAGGAAAGGCTAGGATCGCTACAGCCACTTCTTCACCAATGAGACTAAACGTCATGACTCCTATCTCCAATAAAAAATCAACGATAGACAACTTGCTCATACCATCCATTGCAGAGTGTGAAGAAGTTGGCGGCATAAACAAGAGCAGAATGCCTACTGAAAAAATAAAGCTAAGGAACAGATATCCTCCTATCCAGCGTTTCGTTCCTGATTTCATAGGACCGAAAAATTTTCGCAACGAAGAAAGTCCGTATTGATACCCTAAAATCCCTACCATTCCAAAGGTCAAAAGAATTGATGCCAACAGCCAATGGATTTGTTGACAAAAGAAAAACACTGCAAGCATCCCTATCCAAGAAAGCAACACCTTCCAAATGGGAAGTACCTGGGATGTGATTTGGATAATGTTTGAATCTTCAAAATTTTGTGCCTGCATGAATCGTTCTCGTTTCATAACAACACTCCTCTTTTTTGATAAAAAAATGCATGAAACTAAGATTTTTTTAGTTTCATGCATTCAAAGTACAGTGGTTCTTCAGTCAAATTCTATACCTGACTATTCTCAGCAACGATTTCATCCAAGACCTTACTAAGCTCCTTAAATTGCTCGTCACTCAAAAGATGTTTATAGGTTTCTTTAAATCTTTCTGCTGTCTCTGCATCGACAGACTCGCTATTTTGACGTATCTTCTCAAGTAATGTCTGCATGTCTTCTTCACTGACTTCAACATCCGTAAGACTGACTGCTTCTCTTGCGAACTCCGTAAGAGATAGGCTGTCTTTCTTACTTGGCAGCTTAACACGCTTCTCACTGTCTTTTGCCCGTTGATCGATACTCATTTTTAGAGTGTAAGATATACCATCTACTGGTTTTGTAGTTGCGACAAATTTCGCTTTTTTGGTTTTCTTCTTAGTATCTACAGTTAAATCTATGGTTAATTTTTTTAATTCTTCCAAACGTTCCTCAATCGACGTTCGTAATTCTTTGTCCTTTTTCTCAGAAAGACTGTCTACGAAGGATTCCAGTTCCTTCTTGGTGAATTGATGCGTGATTTTATCCCCCTCCTTTTTGAATGAATCCTTGTCCAAGGAATCATAGAAGTCTGAATATTGCTTACTAGAAATGCTTCTCACCTCATTGGCTTCATCCAGTGACTCATCGAGTTCCTCTTTGGTCAAATGAATATATTTTCCTTGAATCACTTTGGAATCAATCACATCCACTGGCAATTCCGTGGTGAACTGTTTGATGAACTCAATGGTTTGATTATAGGCATCAGCCTTAATGTAGTAATCCTTGGTTTTGTTGCTGGTGAAAACTTCATAATCCAAGTCTTGACCAAAAAGATTCGTCGATAGTGTTAAAACCACATCTTTGGTTTTCTTATCCTTTAAAATAGTGCCCTTCAGCGATAATCCCTTTAGCTGCTTTTCAACGACATCATAGGTCATTTTATCTTCCGCATTCTGCTCTTCACTCGAGTTGATCGAAAGACTGTCAATCGTAATCTTGAATGTTTGATCGTTCATCTTCGCCTGACTCTTCAGCTCTTCTTTATATTGTTCCTGCGGACTTGGCCCGCAACCGCCAAGAATGCCTAACACCAAAACAAGACTAACACTCGCAAAAAACTTTTTCATTTTGCTTTTCCCCCTACTCATTTGAATGAAACTCTGCCAACAATACTCTCCGTTTCCGAATCATCGAAACTATAGTGATAAAAATCACCAAAATGGAAAGGACAACTTGTACAATCGCCCCTGTAGAAATACCAAATACATCGTAAAAGAAGCTTAAAACTCGGGGAATCTTGAATGTCTGATCTAAGAGCTCCATTTCGTAAAGACTAAAGACCAACATCCCACTGGCTAACCATAGAATCGCGAAAAAGAGGACCACTCCACGCCGACCCATTTCCTGACTGATTCGTTGCTGCAGCTGTCGTTCTTCTGGGCTGAGTCGTTTTTGCTTTTTGACGGAGCGAATCGCCATGATTCCACAAAAGAGGATAAATACTCCTAAAGCACTTAGGAAAAGAATCATTCCCCTATCATATTCCCAACTCATACTCTGCCCCTCCGTTTATTTTTTCTTCGTAAGCGGTGAAAGCAGTCGTTCTCTTTTTAGAAAGGCTACGAATGCCACCAGTGAGATGCCTGTTAACAGCATCAACCAGTTCGACGATGTGTCGCCAGTTTTTGGTAATTGCTTCGCTGTATTTACGCTGCCTAATTGCGGCGAAGTCCGAAGCGTACGAGTCTGGATCGTTGGATTCGAATAAACAGGTCGTTCTCGAACGGTCAACGTGATTTCTTTGCTTACTGCAACATCATTCGAAGGAACGCCTTCAAGTGAAGCGGTGTAACGGATGCGGTACGTTCCAGCAGTCGTTAAGCGCTGAGCGCTATCCACTGGAATGGTTCGATCCAGCACTTCAAAGGAAACGAGACAATCCTCCGATACCTTTACCCAATCTAAAATCATCTCACTCGTCAATACATCCCCAACCGTCATCACCTGATCGCTAACCTCAATGTCAAGCAATTGAGGAAAAAGTGTTTTCACCACAGTGACAGTCACACGCTTATCAACGATTTCACCCAGACTGCTGTGAACACGATATACAAGCTCATACTCGCCAGGCGTCTTCATATCAATCATGTTTTTGATCACTTCAATCCCTGTTTTGGTTGTCGGATCATAACTACCTAATTCGACTTCACTACCATCCGCCAGCATTTCAAACGCCTGAATGCCCTCGAATAAATCAATCATATCGCCCCGATTACTGAAATCTTTCGTTTCGATGCGTAAGCCGTTAACAACCGTCACCGTAATCGTCTTCTCACTGATTGTCCCATCACTGGCAGTGACACTTAGTTTGACAGTCTTCTTACCCACAGTATCAGTCGCTTTTGGCTGATCAATCGTAAAGGCGTCCACATCGTCCAACGAAGCGACCTCCCCATTGGCATCCTTTAGCACGAGGCGCTCAATGATTTGAGCGTTGAGATCGCTGCCTCGCCAAGTGGCGAAGTCCGCGATTTCCAAGGTATATTCTCTCCGCCGAACTCTCGTCCGATCGGTTTGCTCCGCTTTTTCTACTAGAATCGTTACGGTTTCTGAAGTTGTTTCACCAAAACTGTTTTTCACGGTATAGGTCAATGAATAGGTACCCGCCTGATGACTATCGACAGAACCAATCACCTGAATCTGTTTGGTCAGATCACCATCGATCACGTCACTAGCCGTCACTCCAGCTTTGGGATCAAAGGAAGTGCCTGCTTTAATCGTCTGATTCTTGACGCCTTTGAGAGAGGGAACAGCTACTTTAGCTTTTTCGTTCCTTTGGCTTTGTTCCTTGGAACTTTCTACCTCAGTAGTCGTTTTCGTAGCGGCAGGAGCTGCTTCGACTTGTTCCTTTGATTGTTCCGTTGCAGCCGCTGGCTCTTCGATTGTCACGGCTTGTTCTTCTGTCGGTAAAGTGTCACTTACTTCTTCCGCCTGTGCGACTGGCAACCCAGATAATACCAATCCACAAGAAGAAACCACCATCAACCGACTCCACACTTTTTTATTCATATTCTTCTCCCTTTTTGCTTAATTGACTTCGTTCACACCGTCTGCCATCTTACGAATCCGTGTTTGTAATTCCGAATAGATCCCTACCACACTCTGTTTGGATTCTTCCACCTCTAAGGCGATATCCTTCACCTGCATCTTGATCGTCTGTAGTTCTTCGTTGGCTGATTTGAGGATTTCATCCGCATCGAATTTCGCTCGTTCAATCGTACGGCTCCCTTGTTTTTGTGCATTCAAGAGGACTTCCCCGATTTCCTGTTGGGACTTGAAGATTTCTGCTTCCAAGGCTTCACGTTCCTGCTTCAAGGCCATTTCCTGTTCATGGAGCTCGAGTTTGCTTGAGGTGGATTCTTCTAAGCCTTTGATGCGAACCTTCAGACGGTTGTTTTCCTGTTTTAGCTGATTGTTCTCACTATGGATGATCTCGACCTCTTCATCGGTTCGTTCTTCTTCCAACTGGTCATTACGCAGCTTCAAGTCTTCGTTCTCGTTATACAAAGCTTCGACTTGCCTTTTTAATTCAGCAATGGCTTCTTTTTCTGCTTGCATCTCATGTTTCGCTGTTTCATTTTCTTGTCGGATCTCCTCATTCAAGGCGATCACCTTTTGATTTTCTTCCTTCAATCGTTCTGTCGCTTCTATCATGGCTTGCCGCTCGCTTTCTACTTGCTCAAGTTTTTTTTTTAATTCCAGCACTTCTGGTTCGAGCTGCAGGACGTCAGCCTCCAGTTCATCATTATCTATTTCTAATTTCCCTAGCCGGACCATCAGCTGTTTGTTTTCTCGTTTTAAGGCATCGACGGTTTCTAAGTGTTCCGCTGAAGGCTGATTCGAATGATCCGCCGCCTTTCGCAAAGTTTGTTTCTCCATTTCCAGCGTCTCAACTCGTAATGCCATTTCTCGATTTTGCTTTTTCAGTGCATCCAAGGTGTTCTTCATTTCTGAATCCTTCGTATCCTGAACAATTTCAAGCGCTGCTTTTTCTTCGCGAGCGATCTTTAGTTGTTTTTCCAGCTCTTCGATCCGTTTCTTATCTTCATCATTTTTCTCACCGAGATCCACTAGCGTATCAGGGACATCATTGATATCTCCGATAATATTCTTACTAAAAAATCCTTCGCGTTTTTTCTTTTTCTCCATTGAACTACTCACCGTTCCCTTCATTTTCTTTTGAAATTAATTGAAATTGCGCGTCTCCATTTTCTCGCTGGTACGAGCATTGATAATCTTCTTTTTCCTCGCCCTCTTTGAAGGCCGCTTGAAAATTGATTTGGGTCAATTGATTGATTCCTTCTGCTTCCTTGACCAAAGCGGTGATATTATCTAAAACCAATTTCTTATTGTGCTTCGCTCCTGGGGTGCTGGCAAAGGCGATCGTCAGCTTCTGCGAAGAAACCTCCACCATTGTCAACGCCGTTGTTGAGCCGAAGTAAGGAGCCATCGACTGGGAAAGCTCGCCTTCGATGGCGGCTTGCTGCTCCTTGCCTTTCTCGCCGAAGACCTCTTCCCAGTTATAATCGGCAATCCCGATCCCCTTCTGCGGATAGGATTGAATCACTGACTGATTGATAATATCTTCCTGCTGCTGAGTCAGCTTGACCGTCTCTTCTTCGGCTTTTGCCAGTCGCTTCATGGCTGCCTGATTGTCACTCGACAGCTGAAAAATGACAAAGACCATCAAGATCAGACACACGGTCAGACTTGCACTTATAATAAGCAGCCAAGTAGAATGCTTGGCTACGATTTTTTGTTGAATATAGGAAAATTTTCGTTGAAACGAAATCGACTCTGTATTGGTCTTTTTGGCATAATTCAATTGATCCTGCAGATAGATTCTTGACAGGATGATGGCGATATTAATCACTAATAGCACCAGAATAATCCCTATGAAATAAATAATTGCCACGGCATTCTTCCTCTCTTAACTGATCGTGTCGATTCGTTGCAGCGGGTATAAGCGAAGCTGGATCTTTCCTTCGATCAACGAACGGGAAACAAAACCAAAGCTGCGACTATCATTGGAGACATCCAAATGATCCCCTAATAAAAAATAATTATCCTTAGGGATTTCTTTCAGCTGCCTCAATTTGTCAGCGGTCTGTTTACTCAGCTTCACCTGATAGGTCGTTGTTAAGTCTCCTGCTTCATTTAGGTTGATGATCATTGTTTGGTTCGCCACGATGATCCGGTCTCCCGGCATTCCGATGACCCGCTTCACATAAAGATCGGACTCCCCACCCAAGGAGAATCCCACCACATCATAACGTTCGATTGTACTCTGTGTATTCACCACGACATGATCCCCGTCATGAAGCTTTTCTTCCATTGATGTCCCGCTGACTGGATGAATCTTGAAATGACCGATCATCCATACAGCCAGCAGGACGAACAAAACGGGGATACTACATACGACAATTTTTTTCATTCCTGCTCATTCTCTTCTATTTCGGTGTCACATAAGCCACCGAATTGGATAAGGCTAAGTCATTCGGAATCACCCGATAAGATATCGTCGTTCCGCCATAGACATTACCTTCTGAAATCAAGATTCCGTTCGGTCCGACAGCTTCGACAAAGGCGACATGCCCGTATCGTGGATCAGAGCCAGCGACGCCAGGTCTAAAGGAGATCAGACGACCGACCTTTGGCTTTTGACTGACTTCATAGCCAAGGGCTTTTCCTTTGATCGCCCACTCACCGCCATTGCCCATAAAGTCATCGACCTGTTTGCCCAGCTGAGCCACACGATTGAAGGCATACCACGTACATTGACCGACTGGATATGAACCCGAGGTATTGTAGTTCACACCGTTGTAGTCATCGTATTTCATAATTTTGGCGTATTCCTCTGGGATCTCACCCTTGCCTTTAATGAAGATACCTGTTTCATTACCACCATTCAGCGGTGTTTCTGCCTGCACCTGCTGCTTATCGTATTGGGTCAGGTGATAGACCGAGATCAAGGAAGTCAGCTTGCGGTGATAGCTCGTATCCGTCGCATATTTTCCTGTTAACTTCTCTGAGGCCCTCAGGTAATTCTTCGCCTTTGAGCGCCAGACATCTTGGTAATAATTCTCAGAACCACTGATCCCTCCACGAATCAGCTCGACATAATCCCCTAACGAAGCCGCATAATTTGGATACGCGCGGAAGGCAGACTGAATCGTGTACATGTTGCCGCTGCCACCGTCTTCTTGCGTCGACATATTTACGGCATTGCCCTTGTAGCTGCCCTTGATCCCGAACAGATTGTAATAAGGCGCAACAGAAAGCCCACTTGTTCCTGAGCCGCTCTCCAATATGGCTTGAGCAATCATGACTGAAGCGAAGACATCATATTCCTGCCCCAGCTTTTGCGCATCTTCCCCAATTGTTTCGACAAACTTCTGGGTCTGGGCACTTGCGGTAAAGTCCATGGAAGCCGGATATTCCTTCAATAGACCTTGACCATAGTCAGTCAGCTCCTTCGCCTCTTCCCGCAGCACCAGCCATTTTCCTTTGGCATCGCGATCAGAGGTTTGCTGGACGATCAGTCGTTCTTCGACTTCCTCCTCATCCTTGCTCTCATCCTCAGCTGCTACTTTCTCGTCTGAGGAGTCTTTTGTGGTTGTTTCGGAAGTTTTCGCCTTAGACTCTGTGGTCTTTTTAGTTGTTTTCTTTGCTGCCTTCTTTTCTTTTGTGTTGCTTGTCGTTTCTGTTTTCTCACTAGACCTGTGGGTTTCTTCGGCTTCTTCCTGCTCCTCGTCTGCTGTTTCCTTCACAGCCAAGAGGTAGCCGTCGCCAAGATAGATGCCCGCACAGATTTTTTCTTTGTCCTTTTCGAAATAAAGCACATCGCCTGCAACGAGCTGTTCGTCACTTTGTTCTAGCTCCATCAGATTCGTCAAATCCTGTTGCAGGACACGCTGATAGATAGCCGAAGTAAAGCCTTCATTCGTTAAAGTTTCTTCTTGCTCCGTACTTAATTGCTTGATCGCTTCATAGATCAAGGCCGCTTGACGTTGATCCTTAAAGGAAGACAATAGCGGCAACTCGAAGCCCTTCAGCTCAGAATCCGCAAAGTCACTGGTTTGATACGCCTTGTCCAGTCCTAATGTTGCTGTACTAGACAGCCCACTGATGCCGGAATAGGCTGAACCTGTTGGCACCACCACCGTTGTCTCCGTCTCTGGGATGGATGGATCGGTACTGCTGCTCGGAGGTTCCACCGTGGAGCTTTGGGTACTGCTGGAATGTGTCTGCGATATATCCGTAGATAGATCACAGGTCACTTTTGTCGGCACGGTCGAGGAACTGCTCTTCGTTGTTGACGTACTAGTGCTTGACGAAGAGCTGGCGCTCGTCGTTGACGTTTTACTCGTTGTACTGGTTGAGCTGCTGCTTGAACTGCTCGTACTGGATTCCACTGATTCCTCAGAAGAAGAATCGGTGGTGTTTTCTGAAGAGCTGGGCGCTTCAGAAACAGACTCTTCCATCGAAACACTCGTTGAATTCTCAGGAATCACCGGAATCTCCTCAGAGTCATCTACCGCAGGAGTCGATTCTTGCGGCTCCTCAGCTGGTGCTGGTTCACTTGATGCCAGTGAGTCGACGCTGGTGACGGAAGTGTCGGTGGTTTGCTGCGGCGCATCATCGGCTCTTAATTGTTGGCCGGTTACTAATCGCAGGGTTATTCCCAGTAGCAGAATAACCGCTGCACTACCTAAGGCTTTCTTCATAAGTCTCTCCTTTTGTCTTTACATCTCCACGACTACTTCATCTGAGATCACTTGATCATAGAAATCATCCATTAATTTGTAGCCGACACCCCAGACCGTTTGGATAATATCTCCGTAGATGCCTTGTTCCGCCAGTTTGATTTTCATTTTATTGGTCAAGGTCGATAATTGCGTCAAGGTGGAATTACAAGGAGCTTTTCCCCATAACTTATAGCTCAGCTCTTCACGAGAAACCGTTGACCCATTGGCTTGGAAAAGAAGTGTCATTAACCGGCGCTCCTTATGGGTAAGGGTCAGAGTACTGAATCGTTTTTGTTCATTGGAACGTCTGAGAGCGACGATATTTGACGTAAGCGACTTCGCATTCTTGCGATTCACCACTTCATCGATGGATTCTCTTAATTCCTCTAATGTATTGTGTGTCTTGATCCAACTAAAGACGCCTTGCTTTTTCCAGTCTCTTTTCTCTTCTCCAGACAGGTCACTATCTGTTTTTCGGATGATAAAGGCATTTGCTTCCTTGATCGCTGGCAGGAGCCAACTGAGTTCATTGTTACTGATGGTCTCGCTGACAAGAATAATTTCAAAGCTGCGTAATAAATTCAGGTTCACTTCATCATAGAGACACTGCTCCAACACTCGTTTACTCACATACACTTCACAGTCCAGCTGCTGCAGCTGTTGTTCTAGCTCCTGTTCACTGATTAATGATTTGGTTAATACAATAATATTTTTCATCTTTCTATTCCCCCTTTTTGGGCGCTCTATTTCTCATAAGCACCTTGACTCTGATTACATTTCATCCAGTACCGGCTCGCGATAACTGACTTGATCATAAAATTCATCGGTTAGCTTATAGCCAAATCCCCAGACCGTGACGATCGTATCGCCAATCACCCCTTGATTCGCCAGCTTCAGACGCAGCCGATTGGTGATCGTCGACAACTGTGCCATAGTCGAATTTGATTTTGGCTGGTTCCAAAGCGCGAGACTTAAATGCTCTCTGGATAGGACGGTTCCATTGGCTTGATAGAGCAGGATCAGCAGCTTCCGTTCATTGGTGCTTAGGACAAATTTACTGAGCTCCTTTTCCTGCTTCCAATTCAGCGGCACGATATTGGTACCCGAGCTCAAGCGATGCCCTCGCACGCCGGTCTGATCGATCAACTCCCGCAGTTCCTCCAGCGAGTTCTCCTGATTGATCCAGTAGAAATTACTGTACTTCGACCAGCTCCTCTTCTCTTCTTCGGACAATGAAGCATCTGCCCGCCGGAAGATGAACGCATGAGAATCATTCAACTCAGGAATCAGCTGTGCCATTTCATTTTTACTGACGGTGTCGCTCAAGAGCACGATGTCAAAATTATTAACGAATCGTGGGTTGCCGTCACCGCTTAAATATCTATCCAACGTATTTCTTGACGTGTATACTTCACAATCCAAGCATTGTAATTGCTGTTCCAGTGCCTGTTCACTCATGGGTGATTTGGTTAGCAGTAAGACACTTTTCATGAACGGCTCCCTCCTCCTTTTCTAAAAACTCTGACTATTATGAACACGAGTGATCCCTGTCTAATCGCCCAATAGTCTATGTACTTATTCCATCTGCATCCCTCTGATTTCCTGAAGTGACAACCATTGCCACGGACTCCCTGATTTGGTTAGAAGATAGCTCGTATATTTTTTTAACGCTTTCTGACTGATTCCCTTATTCAGGTGCGTCTGCTGATTACCAGCTAGAAAATGATTGCGATAATCTGCCCAATCAGTAAAAATAATCGGAAAATCCTTGAGCAGTTCTTCCATGGCTTGCAACGCTTCCGATTCTGATAGAAAACCAACATCCACCGAAGCCGTCAGCATATACCCCGAAACAGCTACTAATACAGCATAGAGCGCTCCCACTTCCGGTTGTTGAAAATAATCGACTCGTGTCAACTGCGCATCATCCATTAATTCATCAAAGTAGTTCCAATTGGTCTCCGTCATTTCTTCCAACGAACGAAGGGCAGAATCACGATCCACCACCTGAAAATCCTTGTTCAAGGACTCCAGCAATCGCTTCTTCTGATCCTCACTCAACACCAAGCCCTCACCAAAGGTATGAAGATGGATCGGCAGATACTCGTCCTTCTCCTCGGTTTCCTTAAACAAGGTAAACCAATCGCCAAAAGTAACGACACGAAAAGGCGCCGCGACTGAAATGAGTAGTCGCTTCTCTAATGGAATGGACGATACATTTTCCTTAAACTTTTCTTGTTCTGATAATTGCTGTGCATCCTTTTCTTCCTGTTCTGCCTTGGCTTCGTTATAGCCTTCCATATAGGTGTCTTTGATCCACTGTAATAGTCCCATGCTCTTTTGTTCCTCTCATAAAAGTAAAGAGGTGAGTACATCTGCATGTAGTCACCTCTTAGCGACTTATTTGAAATAGTTCAATTGCTCCTGCCAATTTAGATACAGCAAGATTGCGCAGACGATTGCTACAATAGCGATAAAGAGCAATCCACAATCTGCCAGCAGAACCGTTGATTTTGCCTCGACAACGAGACGAAGCCGACTGTCTTTAATGAAAAAGAGCAGAAAGCAAACCAAACTAACGACTGCAATAGCGATAAATACGCCTAACCATATTGGAATTGTCATGTGCCTTCCCTGTCCCGTATATGGCTGAGCGGAGACTAAGGTCTTGGCAGACTGTCCAGCGACGATCGTTTCACTACTCTTCACCGTACCCGGCTGCGGACTAGCTGGCGCTGGATCAACAGCTTCATCGGGAGTATCCCGATCCTTGATCGCTTCAATCGACATATCCTCTAATCGCAAAGCCGTTCCATGACTATCCGGCATCCCTCGAGAGTTATCATTCACATCGACAAAGCTAGACAATTGAGCCGTTAAACTCCATCCAGTACTCGTCGAACGATCATCCTTCACTCGTGTATAGAACCCATTCGTCACAACATTGGTATTGGTCTGATACAAATCAGGAGACAAACCAAACGATTGCGTCGTATTCGACATATCCTTGATTCCATAATCAAACCGAACCGGAACAGATAAGATCCCCATCTCTTCGGATGGTTTAGGAGTGTAGGTTTGTTCTTCGTCTTCTATTTGAACGCCATATTTACTTTCTGATTCAAACGGACTTTCTTTGGATGTATCTTCCCAATTCAATTTTCCTTTTGCTTCAAACCATTCTTCAACAGAACCGATTCCTTTTGTCTTAAAGGTAATAGTCTTTCCTTGATTTTCCGCAAGGTCACCTAGACTCGTACTACCATCAATTGCACTATCACTTACAGGAGTACCATCAATCTCCACACTCCCAGCCACAAATGATAATCCAGCAGGTAAATTTAAAGTAGGATAAACATTTTTAGCAGTTTCTTCGGAAACACTTTTTATATCCCAAGTCCAATCAAGCGTATCTCCAGAAGTAAATTTCTTCTTTGAAGCGGTTAGCTCGTTTTTTAAAGAACTTGCTACATAAAATGTAATTGTTCCATTAAAGCCAGATTTCTCTGCTAATTCGTTTGAATCATATAAAAATGAAAGTGATTTCCCATTTAAACTAGCACGTGTGACATTAGATAATTCAATTTTATCTCCATTAGGAGTTAGTACAGGCGAACCAGTAATATTTATATTTGAAACACTCAAACCTCTTTGATTCGTGGTATGCAATAAATCTAGTGTCGCATTCTTATTCTCATCTATATATGGGATAGGTACTTGTATTTGCTGTCCAAAGACACTAAGCCCAGTTCTCTTGTTTTCGTCCAAGAACATTAAGGATCTTATATCACTTATATAGTTTGAATCAAGCTTCCCATTGACCGATGGACTATTTCGTAGGTCTGGAACTTCAGAAATTTTAGTTTTCTGAATAGTGAGTCCTGCCTGCCCCAATAACGGATTACTGGTCAGATCAATTGTTTTTATCGGAGCACTAATTATCCTTAATGTATTCAATAGAGGGCTATTTGTTACATCTACTTTAGTAAGCGATGGAAGTCTTAGTAGATCACATCTTTCTAATTTAGCTAGTTTAGACGTATCAACTTCTGCTAAATCAGGTGCATCCCAAATAGACAAGAGAATTACTTCTGTATTTTGTAATAAATCTATTTCTTTTAGTTCGGTGGTCATTAAAAAGATATTTTTTATCTTAGTATTTTTACTTAAATCCAGTTTGCCATTAGCACCAAAAGTTACATTTACATTCATTGACGCTGTAAAACTTCTCAATTCTAAATTTTCCAAGTTAATAGCATATTCAAGGCCTTTCACATCTAACGCTCTAACTAAACTCCCAGTATTATTAGTAAAAGTTTTCAAGCTTTTCATGTCTTCGTCAGTTAACGCCCCTGCTGCTTTACCTCTACCTGTAAAATCAATATTAGTATGATTAGAAGTAGAACCATACCTTAATAAAGTGGACAATGATTTATCAATATCATACGTACTTGGATCATTTAACCCATAAGTTCCTTCTCTTAAAAAAGTAGCTCTTGACTGTTTCTTCTTCTCTTTTTCTTCACTTGAATCCGTTGTTTCTGTTGAAGAGTCTGTACTTGATTCCTTAGTCTCATCATCCGATGATTCTTTTTCTTTCTCTTCACTGCTTTCGGTGGTCTCAGTTTCTTTGGTTGACTCTTCGGTTGTTTCTTCGGTTTTCTCTTCACTGTCTTCTGTTTCTACTTGTTTCAATCTTTCTTGTGAGACTTGGATTGGATCGGCGGTTCGGGAAAGGATTGATGATTCTGCTGTTGGTACGTCTTCATATGTCTTTGCTTGAACCAATGAAACGGGTGCCGTTAGACTTCCCAACAATAGAAGGAGAGCGGTTGTTTTACCTATTTTATTGATATTCATACCCCTCGTCCTCCTCGTCTTCATCTTTAAATCTAATAAATAGAAACATCCAGAACACTCCGACTAAACAGAGCGCACCAATCAGCTGCATAAACTTCGATTGGCCTTTCTCCCCTGTTTGCGGCAATCTTCCTGTAGGTTCGTAGCTTTTTGTACTGGTTAAAGGAAGAACATTGTCCGGTTCAGGGCGCGGCTTTACGGGTTCTGTCGGACTAGTGCCGAAGCTGATACCAACATCTGTTTCTTCACTCGCCACAGCGGCAGAAGAAAAACAAAGGCTCAATAAAACCACGATCACCACCCCTTTTATTCGGTTCACATCCCTCACTTCCTTTCTGGTTGCTGCCAACGGCGCTGACGATAGACAAGATACCCAACCAGAGCAATCAGTGCCGCAATTAATGCTAACGCTGCCCATAGTACCCATTCAGGGACACGAACTTTGTATACTGACTTATCATTGATTTTATCGACCGTTTCTCTGCCGATCGTAAATTCTTCATCCCATCGCCATGTTTTCCCATCGCCCTTCGCTACTCCGTGAAAGACGTAGGTACCCGCTTTAAAATTCTCCATTCCTAGTGGAATATTAAAATCAAAATTCGAATTCGGTGCTACAGAGAAATTTTCCTGTTTGTGTTCATCAAGAACCGTTGTCTCACCTTTTCTAGTGATATGTCCTTTGATCACCATTTCCTGCAGCACTTTTGGTTGATCATTCTGAATCCGAGCCGCAATCACCTTGCGTCCATTGGATAAGTCTAGACGAACTTTTTTCAAGTGAAGATCCGCTCCGTGATTGAACTCTTCCTCGTCATCTTCGGTCAACATCAATGCAATCACGTATGCGTATTCAGAAACCAAGCCCTCTTTCTTCTTATCTGCTTTGTCTTCTTTTTTTACAAAGCGGACAGAGCCAAGCTTTACACCGGTAAAAGGATCATTTGGCGGAGTGATTTCAAACTCCACGATTTTTTCCTCTTTATTAGCGACAGTAATCTCTTTCATATCATCCTTCACCTTTACAAAACTCGTGATCGGATTTTTGAGACTCTTATCCAGCTTTGGTTCACTTTGCGCATAGTCAATCGCTCCTACAGAGCTGCTGACGGCATCATGGACGGCGATCTTAACAGTGACAGGATCTTTCTGCATACTTCGAACCTTAACTTGAATCGTTTGCGGTTTGTTTGGCTCAACATTTAAGTAGAAGTAAGTCTTGGTCATATCCACCTGATTCTCTGGTCGAACACTTTCGACTGTAAAACCAGCAGGACTTTGACCATTTTCCTTTTCCTTAGAATCCGCCGCAAAGCTGTATTGTGGGAATAAGAAACATCCAATGATGGTCAGTAGCATAATTTTTCTGATGAGTTTGTCATATCGTTTTGCCATGGCGTCCTCCTACTATAAAGGGAGCGAGGAGACTCACTCCCGCTCCCTTTAAAATGATTTCTATGAATTAGATCGTGTCATCCAATGACCAAGTAACTTTACCTGTATATGATTGTTTTTCTACCGCTCTACTACCAGGGATTTCTAGAGCCATTCCACTTAATTGAGTCGCCGTCTTCCCTTTGAATGAGTGACCGCCACCTTTACCATTATCTTGCATTACTTCTTGGGCAGTACCATCTTCATCAATTGTAGTTGTTGCAATAGCAACAGCCGTATGTTCTGTACGAGCCGCTACAACATTCGTTGTATCTGGGTGAGCTGTTCCACCGTCATAAGCCTTTACTTCATTATTGAATGATAATTTTGCTCCAGTCAGTCTGTGTCCGTCAGCTGATGTCAATTTGCCTAATTTGGCTGACAACTTCCATTCATCACTCACTGGATCGTCCGCCCGTGCATCGTTAACTACAACATATTTTTCTGATGTATCCTTCAGTGGGAAACTATGTGTGACCAAATTCACGTCATTAGCATCGCCAAATGCAAAAGATTTTGGTAACCATTGAATACTTAAGTCTCCTTTAGGTTCAGGGTTATCATGATCTTTAAATCCAATTCCTACTGTTGTATCTTCCTCTTGTACATTTGCCGCTAACGCTGTTCCTCCAGATAAACAAATGCCTAATACACTTGCACTAGCCAATAAGCCAGCAACCAATTTCTTTTTACTCATTTCTTTCTCTCTCCTTTTTGTTTGTTTTTTATATTTATATCTAACCTGATTTCTCAGGATGATACCTTGGTAAAAATAATGCGTCTGTGTTATAGTTTTTTATTGTAAATAAAACTATTTTTTCCTATTCCTTTATAGAATAGGAAACCTCCTCATTGCCTTGGTATTGGGGCTTTTTTGCTTCAATTGACGATTCATCGACTAGTCTCAGAAAAAATGGGATTTTATTTACCCTATTTTTGAGATCGCTTCTCGCTTGTCTCGAATGAAGCTGTCTGTATAGATGTCTAAGGTCATTTTGACTGATTTATGACCTAATAATGAGCTGACTGTTGTTACAGGTACATCTTTTTCAATACAACGTGTCGCAAAGCTATGTCGTAAAGCATGGAAAGGTAAATCGGATACGTTAGCTAGTTTCTTTAGTCGTTTAAAATGGTTTCTAATCGTTCGTGGATCAGCTGGTCCTTCTTTACTCGAAAAGACGAAATCAGAAGGGCTTGTTTTCTTTAGTTCAGATAATAGCTCCACCAATTCCTCACTCAATGGCACTACTCGATGGGAGAGGTCTGTTTTTGGTGGCACGATAACGATTCTGGATTGCTTTTCTTGATCCTTTATTTTTATTCTTTGAGCATTGTGTCTCACGTATAAGATCTTCCTGTTCCAGTCAATGTCTGACCATTGGAGTCCTGCAATTTCTCCGATCCTTAGTCCGGTTCGAAGGGCGAATAGAATCGGCAGGTCTTTTTCATCATTGATTGCTTGAATGATTTGTTCCTGTTCTTCGGCGGTAAAAGCCTTTAGTTGAGCCTTATTCTCGGATGGAAATGTCACCTTTTTTAATGGATTGTTCAATAGAACTTCCTTATTCACCGCATCATTCAAGCAAGTTCTTAACACTCGGAAAACTGCTTTTAATGAAGAAGGATTCAATCCTTTTTCTAATTCATTAACTGCCTGTTGCAATTCTATGGTCGTTAGTTCTTTTAGAGGAATGTCTCCTATAATAGGTAATAGATGATTCTTCATCTTGCTTTCATAACTAATATAGGTGTTGGGTTTTACTTTTTTTTCTTGTAACGATAGCCACCCTAATGCCCAGTCCTCTAAGGTAATCGATTGGACGTTGCTCTTGCGTCGATTTAGATAATTTTCTTTGTAGTGCATTTTGTATAGAAAGAGTTTTTCTTTTACTTCATGAAAACTTTTGCTATATATATAGCCATAATGAAGCTTTCCATTACTCTGGCGCCCTTTTATATAGCGTCCTTCCCATCGACCATCTTTCCGTCGATAAATATTTTCTCCAGTTCGGCTCATATACATCCTCCTACTGTTCACAAATTGACGGCTTTTCTGACGTTTTTCAGAAAAGGTGGGAATCCAACCAAAAATTTGGTATTTTCGAATGAATTCGTACAAATACATTTTTCTGTTAAGGGGAACCATCCTTTATCATTAAAAAAATAAAAGTTTTTGATTAAAGGATTGACAATTATAGTCACTCTAAACTAAAATAAACATGTAATCGTCATTTTGTATTTTTATTTTGTAAATAGTTAGTTACTGTTTCCTATTCTATAAAGGAATAGGAACTTTTTTTGTCTTTCCTTAACTAGAATATACAGTTATTTTTATCTCAATTTTTGATTTATTCCCCAATGTATGAAATGTTTTCCTGAAGTCACTTTTTTTTACGATAATTAACGTTCAGGATTCCCAGACGTAAAAAAGATCGCTCTCAAGTTGAACTTAAGAGCGATCTTATTATTTGTTGTTACTGTAGTCTGTTCCTTTTTTCTCACGTAAGACTTTTCGTTTCCGATGGGCAACGGGTATGGCTAGTTGATTCTGCATATAAACTGTTGAAAAGTTCGTTTCGATCCTGTCGATTCTATCGGAATTGATAAGAAAACTTCGATGGGGGCGAAAGAACGCTTCGGGTAATTCTCGTTCCAATTGATCCAATGTCTTCTGTAAAATAGTCGTTTTTTCATTATGGGAATAAAGAATCAGCTTATGATCTGGTATTGCCTCAAAGGCAATCAGTTCATCCACAAAGAAATTCGTAAGTCCAGAGAAGGTAAACAATTCTATGACCTGCTTCTCCCGATTATTTTGATCGGTGGTTAGCTGCTTCTCAACTGCCTTCAAGCAATCCGTTAAACGCGTACGCCAATCCCCTGCACCATTCTTCTCAATATAGTCGATTGCTTTCACATGGTATTGAAAGGATAAATAGGACAATTCCAGATGACTGGTTAAATAGATCAAGTAACCATTCGGATCTCTCTCCCGAACCTTCTGCCCCAATTGAAAGCCATTCATAGGGCTCGTATCTTTTAAATCAACATCAAATAAATAAATATTCGGTTCCTCATCTACCACTAGCTGATTCAAGATATCCTCTGGAAATACTGATGCCGCCGCTATCTGCATATGCCACTTAGAAAAAGACATGAAGTAACTCACATGACGTTTGATTTCTGTTAAATGCTGCTGATTATCTTCACAAATATAGATTCGTACCAAGTTTACCCTCCTTCTCCCATCGATGAAAAACTAAATAAAACCGTGTTCTCTGTTTGTTTACAGTCTAAATTGAACCCTTTATTTTCCTTAATTAATGATTTGACGATGTTCAGTCCATTGCCATGCCCTGCTCCTTTATCACTTTTGAGCGATCCAGCATGATAGTGTTCTAGAAATTGTGTATTTTGTGTCTCATTTTCAATTAAGCTCAGAATCTGGTGTTCGCCAACCTGAATGAAAGCCAAGCGAACCTTCGATTGAGGATACTTTTTACTTTCCTCTAAGGCATTGTCCAATAGTATTCCTAAAATTCGAACGATCGAAATCAATCGTTTCTTTGGATAATCAATGGATTCATTGATTTCTAAATAAAATCGAACATCAAATTCCTTTGCTCGCATGATCTTGTCCAACACTAATCCCAAAACCTCAGGATTCTTTAGATGTGTCAATTTACCATTCGGAATATTGGTGATTTGCCGCATATCAAACTCTTTACTAATTTCCTGATAGTATTTTTGAAGTGCTTGCTGATCAATGTCCTCTTGATAAATATAGATTCCTAAAGAAGTCAGTACATTTCCGATATCGTGCCTTAGTTGCCGTGTTTCCTTGTTAAACGATTCAATCGTCTCAACATATTTTTTCATCTCTGCTTCACGACTATTTTGTAATCGAATAATCTCATGGTCTTGATGCTTCTTGATAATCAGCTGCATGACAATGAACATGGGAATACAGGTAATCAAAACGAATAAAACTATGTATAGTACCTTATAATCCATATTCCAATATAGTAAACGCACTTTACTCGATAGACTGTCCATGAAGCTTGTAGCAAGATGGCCTTTGGCTAGGACGATTTTTAAGCCTTCTGGTTTAAAAGAGAAAATCAAAATATCTTTTACATTTAAGAAAAGATGAAATGAAAGATACACACCGCCTATTAGATAGAATACCCTTCGACTCTGCGGAATTCTTTCCCTAAAAAATGGATAGATCATTTTAAACAATAGGATACCCAAAAGTAAAAATCCATAAAATAGAATGAATGAGCCAATGGAGAACCATTCATATACGAGGAAAGACATATATTGAACGAACTCAAACCACACCATCATGAAGAATCCTAAAAAAAGCAGAAAGAATTGATACGCCATTTCTCTGCCATTGGTATAGTAATCAAAGATGGCATGGACACATATGGTCATAAACAGGATCAGCAAGCAATTCACAATCCTCATCGAACTAAACAAGCGATCTAGAAAATCCATATACAAAAAGAAATAGATTAAGAAAAAGGCAAACATGCTGGCGATAAATTTCCAATTGAGCTTTTCTTTATAAAAATACGCCATTGGAAGATAAATCATTAGCTGTAACACAAGAAGATTAACGACTAAAAAAATAAAATTAGTCAGATGATAAACAAAATTAATTCCACTAATAAATATCAAAGATTTTTCTCCTAACACCATTTATCTCTATCAATTCTATAACATCTGAAGATAAATGATTAGAGTTATTTTATATTTATTTTATTTTCGTATAATTTAAACGTTAAAAATCTACTTTAAGCATCAGAAAAACTTATGAAAATCCTATATACTTCAACATATAGTAAAAAAGGGAACGAAATTA
>NZ_JAFLVR010000050.1 GCF_017315985.1 Candidatus Enterococcus murrayae
ACGGTATTTTTGGTGTCTTTTTCAGTGATCTGGAGCGAAATTTTTTATTCTCTTGTGTGTCCGAGCGCAGTGATGACGGGATGGAGCAAGTAGCGTAGTGAATCCTGCGGGGCCATGAACAGAAACTTGATCGGGAGGCCAACTAAACCGAGGTCCGAAACTGAGGAGGAACAGCGAATAAGTGTAGTTTCTAAGCAAATCATGACTAATATGAATACACAAGGCTCATCCATTGCAATGGAAAGGGCAGAAGATTTTTTCCTTCTAGGCTATTTTTTTGAAAATGAATTTTCTGTTAAAAAGGAAGGTGATTGTTGTTTGTTTTGAGATTTGTTAGCCAAAAAGCACTTTATTTTTCTAATCAGTCTCTTTTTGGTCAAAAACGATGAAAACCTTCATTTTGTTTTAAGTAATCTGGGAAAAGACTTTCTCAAAAGTCCGTTGTTTTCCCTTGTAGAAAAGGCTAGAATGGACAATAAGAATATCATTTTTAAGCAGGAGGAACGAATGAAAATTATTGTTTTAGGTGCTGGGAAAGTTGGCAAAGCATTAACTCAGCAGCTGTCTGATGAGGATTACGATTATGATGTAGTCGTCATTGATTTACATGCAGAAAAGGTAGAGTCGATCATCAATCAATACGATGTATTAGGTGTGGTAGGTGATGGTGCGACTTACGATATCTTAATGGAAGCAGGTGTCGACGATACAGATATCATTATCGCTGTAACACAATCAGACGAATTAAACATCTTAGCCTGCTTAATGGCGAAAAAAATGGGGGCCAAAAATTCTATTGCTCGTGTTCGAAATCCAGAATACTTGAAGCAACGTTCGTTCATGCGTGATCAATTAGGATTATCAATGATTATCAATCCAGAATTAGAAGCAGCAAATGAGATTCGGCGCCTGCTGTTATTTCCTTCTGCGTTTAAAGTAGATACGTTTGTTGGAGGGAAAATCGAATTAGCAGAATTTCGCTTAAAAGAAAATGCAAAATTAATTGGTGTTCCATTGAATCGGCTAGATAAGGTGTCTAAAACAAATGTTTTGATTTGTGCCGTACGACGAAAAGATGAGGTGCTCATTCCGGATGGAAATTTTGTTCTTGAGCAAGGAGATCGTATTCATGTGATGGGGCAGCATCGAGATTTGGTTCGTTTTTGCCAGAATATTAATTTGTTTGAACAAAAAACTAAACGTATCATTATCGTTGGCGGAGGGCGAATCGCATATTATTTGGCACGTCAATTGAATGAACATGGCATCCAGGTCAAAATCATTGAGAATAATCCGAAGCGCTGCTTGGATCTTTCTATCATGCTGCCAAATGCGACGATTATTGAATCAGACGGTAGTGATGAGGAAGTTTTGATTGAAGAGGGGATTGATTCAGTCGATGCTTTTGTTGCATTGACAGGTCTTGATGAAGAAAATATCGTGATTTCATTGTATGCGAAACAGATGAAAGCGAAAAAGACGGTGGCCAAAGTGACACGGACGAATTTTACAAATGTCTTGGACCAGCTGGATATCGACAGCGTCATTTCACCTAAAAACATTATCGCGACACACATCTTGCGTTATGTTCGGGCGAAAAACAATAAGGACGATGATAGCAGTGTAAAAACCTTGCATCATTTGTTCAATGATGATGTTGATGCCATGGAATTTGTGGTGACACCGCAAACCTGCTTTTTAAACAAAAAAGTTTCTGAAGTGAAACTGAAGAATAATATATTGATTGCTGCTATTTCAAGAGAGCGGGGATTTGTCGTTCCGAAGGGCGATACCGAGATTCGTTTAAAAGATCATATCGTGATTATTACGACGGATCGAAAGATTTGCAGTTTGAATGATTTGGTAAGGAGATAGCGGTGACTCATTATGAATAAAAAAATGGTCCTATTTACCATCGGAAAATTGCTGAAGGTAGAATCTATTTTGTTATTGCTTCCTTGTCTGGTCGGATTGATTTTTAGCGAAAAAGAGGCTGTTTCTTATGCTATTGTGGCAGTCTTTGTATTTATTATAGGCACGTTGTTCAGTTGGAAAAAACCTAAAAATCGTAATATTTACGCAAAGGAAGGTTTCTTCATTGTTGGCGTCAGCTGGGCGTTGCTTTCTTTATTTGGCGGCTTTCCATTCATGCTTTCGGGAGAGATTCCATCGTTTGCGGATGCTTTTTTTGAAACAGTTTCTGGCTTTACAACGACGGGCTCTTCAATACTATCTACACTGAGCAACATGAGCCATGCAAGTTTGTTTTGGCGAAGCTTCACCCATTGGATTGGCGGAATGGGGATTCTCGTATTTACTGTCGCATTTATACCAATAGCATCTGGCAGAACGATGCATATATTAAAGGCTGAGATGCCAGGTCCGATTATTGGTAAGTTAGTATCGAAGGTGCATGTAACTGCTCGTATTTTATATGTAATTTACACTGTTTTAACCCTGGTTCAGATTATCTTGTTGATATTAGGCGGGATGCCGGTATTTGACAGTATTTTGAATTCCTTTGCAACAGCAGGAACGGGCGGCTTTTCTATGAGTAACGTCGGGATAGCAGGTTACAATAGTGCCTATATTGATGCAGTTATTACGGTCTTCATGATTCTATTTGGTATAAATTTCAATTTGATCTATTTCTTTTTGATTGGAAAAATCCTTCCAGTACTAAAAAGTGAGGAGCTGCGCGGCTATTTAGGAATTATTGCTGTATCGACGATATTGATTACGATCAACATTTCATCTCAATATTCTTCGTACCTAAAGGCGTTCCGTTATGCTGTTTTTCAAGTGGCGTCCATTATCACAACAACGGGATTTACTACAGCAAACTATGATCTTTGGCCCATGTTCTCACAGGTCATTTTGCTCTTACTAATGTTTGTTGGTGCCTGTGCTGGTTCAACAGGTGGAGGAATCAAAGTTTCACGAATTCAAATGCTTTTTAAGCATGCGATTCAAGAATTAAAAAGAATCGTTCACTCCCGTAGCGTGACATCCTTAGAATATGAAGGTGAAACAATCGCGCCTAAAACCATTGGAAATATTCATGCTTATTTGGTGCTCTATCTTTTGGTCTTTGTTGGTTCATTACTGATACTGTCTTTGGAAAACATCGATTTTCAAACGATCTTTTCAGCAGTTGCTACCTGTATCAATAATGTGGGGCCGGGATTTAAGGCAATTGGACCCACTGGGAATTTTGGTTTTTTATCTGATCTTTCCAAATTAACCTTGTCCTTGGTTATGTTAGCTGGAAGATTAGAGATGTTTCCGATTTTGTTGCTCTTTTCAAAATCATTTTGGAAGACTTAAAGGTAAAAAAGTAAACATCTTATCCTGCATTGGGATAAGATGTTTTATTTTCGATTGATCAAAAAAGAGTATGCAGGAATATTTTCTATATAATAGAAGAAACACGACTTTAAGAAAAGTGATTGTCAGCAAAGTTAGGTATTTTTAAGGCAGTATAGGGGAAATACCCAAAAATTTTAAAATTTAAAAAATATAGTGTATTATTTTACAGCGAAATGTTTGACATTTTAATAAAAACTATAGATGATTGTTAATAAGGAATACACTATTAAAGAAGGTGACTGAATGGAACGACGAATTGACCGCATTTATCGCTTTGTTTCAGAAAATGCTAATGTGACGACGAAAGATGTTGCGGATTCATTGGATATTCAACGGACAAACGCCAGTAAAGATTTGAATCTTCTTGTTAAGGAGGGGCAACTAAGTAAAAGTGAAGGCAGACCTGTTCGCTACTTTGTTTCGACCCAGTCAGTAGAAGCGTCGTTTGATGCAGAAGTCCCTCAAGCAAAAAGAACGACTATGGAACCGCCAGAAAAAAAGATTTTAAACCAGAATACCGGCAATGTATTCACTCAAATTATTGGTTCTACCGGCAGTATGCGCAACGCTGTAGAGCAAGCAAAGGCGGCTACTTTGTATCCGCCGCGTGGATTGAATTGTTTGATCACTGGACCAACAGGGTCTGGGAAAACTTTTTTTGCACATGCAATGTTCCAATTTGCTCAAACAGAAGGTGTCATTGAGTCAGATCGTGAGTTGATTGTTTTTAACTGTGCCGACTATGCTAATAACCCTGAGCTGTTAATGAGTCATTTGTTTGGATATGAGAAAGGTGCTTTTACTGGTGCAGATACGGAAAAGGATGGTTTGATCCAACAAGCTGATGGAGGCATGCTGTTTCTAGATGAAATTCATCGCTTACCTCCTGAAGGCCAAGAAATGATTTTCTATTTTATGGATCATGGAACGTACAGTCGTCTTGGTGAATCTGGGAAAAACCGTTTTGCCAATGTACGAATCGTAGGGGCAACAACAGAAGACCCCCATTCGGCCTTATTAGATACATTTGTGCGTCGAATTCCGATCAATATTCAAATGCCTGCCTTTAGCAGCCGACCTGCAGCCGAGCAGATTGATTTGGTTCGTGTCATGGTAGCGATGGAGGCCAATCGTATTCAGCGAAAAATCACGCTGACTGAAGATGTCGTAAAAGCTTTACTAGGCAGCGTTTCTTATGGAAATGTCGGACAATTGAAATCGAATGTACAATTGATATGTGCCCGTGGCTTTATGAATCATATGATGCAGGAAGAAATTCATATCACATTGAATGATTTGACGGAAGGAATCAAAGCAGGATTAGTTCAGCTTTCTGCAGATAGGATCAAATCAACAGATATTTCACCTTATCTTGAACCCAAGATGGTAGTCACTCCTAATGAGATCGATGAATTGATCAAGACGGATACGTATGAACTGCCGTACAATTTGTACGATATCATTGGTGACAAAGCCGCTTTGTTAAAAACAGAAGGATTAGATCAAGAAACCATCAATCATTTTATTTCTACTGATATTAATGTGCATTTGAAATCATTTTATAAAGACCATGGTTTTACTTTTGACACAGAAACGCGATTGACTGAGTTTGTTGATAAGCATGTCATTGAGATAAGTAATAAAATTGCCGCTTTAGTTAGTGAACGGTTAGAGACCCACTTCCAGCAAAATTTTATTTATGCTATGAGTCTTCATATTTCTTCTTTCTTGAAAAAAATTCATGTGGGAGAAACACGGGAGACAAATGCAAATATTCGTGAGATGGCAAAGGATTACCCGACTGAGTTTGCAGTAGCTCGTGAAATTCGTCGTCTGGTGGAAAAAGAATTCCAAGTAGACATACCTGATAGTGAAGATTATTATCTAACCGTTTTGCTGGTTTCTCTGCGGGAGGATCAGTCAACTGGTAAAATCGGTGTGGTTGTAGCGGCTCATGGCAACAGCACGGCAACTTCAATGGCGCAAGTTGTACGCGAGTTACTCGATGTTTCGAATATTATTGCTGTTGATATGCCATTAGATATGCATCCGCGGGTCGCTTATGAAAAAATGCGTGAAGCAGTGACCCAGATCGATGAGGGCAGCGGAGTATTAATTATGGTAGATATGGGTTCATTGGCTACCTTTAATGAAGAAATTGAAAAAGACACAGGAATTGAAGTTCGTACTTTAGATATGGTTACGACACCCTTGTTGATCGAGGCAGCCCGAAAATCGAGTGTATTAGGGTCAGGCGTTGATGAATTGTATGAATCATTGCAGGGCTTTCGCGGCTATGGTCGTGTGACACAAGAAATGACTGAACCGCAAGAGAAGCAGGCAATTCTGGCAATTTGTGCTTCTGGCGAAGGTACGGCACAACGATTGAAAGAAATTATTGAGCGTCCATTAAAACAGCGGAACCTGAAACATATTGAGGTTTTGACATTAGCTGTTGCAGATATTAAGACTAAAGTACCTGCCTTTAAAGAAGAATTTAAGATCTTAGCAACAACTGGGATTATGGATCCCAAGGTGGGCGCACCATATATTCCGATGGAGAAATTCATCAATCAAAAAGCCGATCAAATTCTAGATGAGCTTTTACTGGAAAATGATTTATCTGAACAAGAAGAGGTTGTTTTAGATGCGAATAAGGCGCGTCAATTGTGTATCAACTTTATGGAAGAAAGCTTTACTTTTATTAATCCCAATAAGTTGATCGATCCATTGTGGCGCTTGGCACAAACAATGATCAATAGCACTGGTAACTCGTCTGATTATGCTTTAATGGTAAATTTTGTCATGCATATGGCAGGAACGATTGAGCGGGGAATATTGCAGCAGCCGTTGAAAATCGATGAAGAGTCGAAGCGTATTTATCAGAGTGTAACGGATAATGTTGTAATGAATCGTGGATTGAATGAGTTGGAAAGTCAGCTTCGAATCACGATTCCAACTTCAGAGCGATACTATATTTATCAATTGCTTAAGAATAATGAAGAAATTAGCGTATAAATAATACACAAAAAAGGATACAGTCTACTGTATCCTTTTTTGTGTATCGTTATAAACGCGATAAATAAAGAATTTCTTGCTAGTGTATTTTGGCACGGTACTTGCTTTATTATAAGTGAGTACTTGTGTGTTACTGTACTCGAATAATGTAATACAAGTCTTTTAGCATCTGAGCCTTGTAACAGTAGGAGGTGGTGGGATGGTAATGGATATTCGACTCACTCGTATTGATGATCGTTTGATTCATGGTCAGGTAGCGACAGTTTGGTCCAAAGCAACAGGGATCGAGCGTATCTTAGTGGTTAGTGATGAAGTTGCGAACGATGAGTTGCGTAAGTTCCTCCTAAAACAAGCCGCACCACCAGGAATCAAGTCCAATGTTGTCACAAAAAGAAAACTGGTTGAAGTGTATCGAGATCAATTGTTTGATGGAATGAAGGTCATGCTTTTGTTTGCTACTCCGCAAGATGTAGTAGAGGTCGTTGAGTCAGGTGTTGATCTAAAAGCGGTTAATATTGGCGGTATGCGATTCAGTGAAGGCAAGAAAATGATTACGAATTTTATTTCTGTTGATGGTGAGGATGTAAAGTCTTTTCTCAAATTGACAGAAGCAGGAATCGAGTTGGAAATTCGTCAAGTGCCGACAGACCGGAAGACAGATTTGATACAACTGATCAAAAAAGAAAAGATGCTGCAGTAAATTAATTTTGGTTACAGGTTTTTTAGAACTTATTTATATTTTTGAGCTGTAACAATAATAGTAGGAGGTAAAAAGATGGTAGGAATTATCATTGCTAGTCATGGTGAGTTCGCTAACGGTATCTTGCAATCTGGAGCGATGATCTTTGGAGAACAAGAAAATGTCAAAGCAGTAACTTTGATGCCGAGTGAAGGACCTGATGACGTTAAAGCAAAAATGAAAGACGCAATCGCTTCTTTCGAAAACCAAGACGAAGTATTATTCTTAGTCGATCTTTGGGGTGGAACTCCTTTCAACCAAGCAAACAGCTTGTTTGAAGAACACAAAGATTCATGGGCAATCGTCGCTGGTATGAACTTACCGATGTTGATCGAAGCTTATGCTTCACGTTTCTCAATGGAAACTGCGCACGAAATCGCTGCTCATATTTCTGGAACAGCAAAAGAAGGCGTTCGGATTCGTCCAGAGGAATTAGAACCCGTTGAGGCTGCTCCAGTTGCAGCAGAAGGTAACCAACCAACAGGTGCGATTCCAGAAGGAACTGTACTGGGAGATGGACACATTAAATTTGTCCTTACACGCGTAGACTCTCGTTTATTGCACGGACAAGTTGCGACAGCATGGACAAAAACAACTGGACCTAGCCGTATCATCGTAGTTTCAGATGCAGTAGCAAAAGACGATCTTCGTAAGAGATTGATCGAACAAGCTGCTCCTCCAGGTGTTAAGGCAAACGTTATCCCAATTGACAAAATGATCGAAATTTCAAAAGACCCTCGTTTCGGAAATACAAAAGCGTTGTTACTATTTGAAAATCCTGAAGATGTATTACGTGCAGTTGAAGGCGGCGTTGACATTAAAGAGGTTAACGTTGGATCAATGGCTCATTCAGTTGGGAAAGTCGTAGTAAGTAAAGTATTGTCAATGGGACAAGAAGATGTTGACACTTTCGAAAAATTGAAAGCAAAAGGAATCACATTTGACGTACGTAAAGTGCCGAATGATTCAAAAGACAACATGGATGAAATCCTTAACAAAGCAAAAAATGAATTGAAAAACGCTTAAGCAACATAATTAATTTAATAGGAGGGCTTATAATGTCTGGTATTTCAATGGTATTAGTAGTAATCGTTGCCTTTCTAGCAGGTATGGAAGGAATTTTGGATGAATTCCAATTCCATCAACCGCTAGTGGCATGTACATTAATTGGTTTAGTAACCGGTAATTTAGAAGCTGGGATCGTATTAGGCGGCTCACTTCAAATGATCGCCTTAGGTTGGGCAAACATCGGGGCTGCCGTAGCACCGGATGCTGCATTGGCATCTGTTGCATCAGCAATTATTTTAGTTTTAGGTGGTCAAGGAGTTAAAGGTGTTTCTTCAGCGATCGCGATCGCTGTTCCTCTAGCTGTTGCTGGATTGTTCTTAACAATGATCGTTCGTACTTTAGCTGTGCCAATCGTTCACTTTATGGATGCTGCTGCTGAAAAAGGTGAAATGCGCAAAGTTGAAATGTGGCATATCATTGCTGTATGTATGCAAGGTGTTCGTATTGCAATTCCTGCCGCTGCACTATTAGTAATTCCTGCCGACACTGTACGTGGATTCTTAGAATCAATGCCTGCTTGGTTAACTGATGGCATGGCTATCGGTGGTGGTATGGTTGTTGCCGTTGGTTACGCAATGGTTATTAACATGATGGCTACAAAAGAAGTATGGCCATTCTTTGCAATTGGTTTTGCAATTGCAGCACTTTCTGAATTAACGTTGATCGCATTAGGTGTTATCGCGGTTGCATTCGCTTTGATCTATTTGAACCTACAAGAAAGTTCTGGTGGTTCATCTAATGGCGGCGGAGGCAACACTGGTGATCCGCTTGGCGACATTTTGAATGATTATTAATCTTGGAGGAGGAGAAATAAAATGGCAGAAAAAATCGAATTAACGAAAAAAGATCGTTTAGCCGTTGCATGGCGTTCTACCTTCATTCAAGGTTCTTGGAACTATGAACGTATGCAAAATGGTGGCTGGTGTTTCGCAATGTTACCAGCAATCAAAAAATTATATAAGACAAAAGAAGACCGTACATTAGCAATGCAACGTCACTTGGAATTCTTTAATACGCACCCATATATCGCTTCACCAATCATCGGTGTGACACTAGCACTTGAAGAAGAACGCGCGAATGGAGCTCCTGTTGATGATGTAGCTATTCAAGGGGTTAAGGTTGGTATGATGGGACCTTTAGCCGGTGTTGGTGACCCAGTCTTCTGGTTTACTGTACGTCCGATGTTAGGTGCCTTAGGTGCTTCTCTAGCTTTAGCTGGAAACATCATGGGACCAATCATTTTCTTCCTTGCTTGGAATATCATCCGTTGGGCATTTATGTGGTATACACAAGAATTCGGCTACCGTGCTGGTTCTAAAATCACTGATGACCTTTCAGGTGGATTGTTACAAAAAGTTACTAAAGGAGCGTCAATCCTAGGTATGTTCGTTCTAGGAGCGCTAGTTCAACGTTGGGTAAATGTGAAATTTACACCGATTGTTTCTACTGTTAAATTAGACAAAGGTGCTTATATCGAATGGGATAAATTACCTGCTGGTGCTCAAGGAATCAAGTCTGCTTTAGAACAACAAGGTTCAGGTCTTGCATTAAATAGTTCTAAAGTAACTACTTTACAAGATAACTTGGATCAATTAATTCCAGGTCTTGCTGCATTACTATTAACATTACTTTGCATGTGGTTATTGAAGAAGAAAGTTTCTCCAATCGTTATTATTCTTGGTTTGTTTGTAGTCGGTGTTGGCTTGCATGTACTAGGTATTATGTAAGAAAGACAATTATTAAAATGCTCGGGCTTGCCCGAGCATTTTTTGCTTAAAAAGAGTAAAATAAGTATAATAGTTTAACAGATACATATACGGAAATGGAGTAGGTCTAATGGTTCAATCAATCAATACAAAGGTCGATTTGACGATCGATGCTACCTCGTACTTAGGAGTAGCTGATTATGGGAAAATTATGATTGGTGATAAAGGGTTTGAATTTTTCAATAATCGCGATGCTCGAAAGTTTGTTCAAATTCCTTGGGAAGAAGTGGACTATGTAATCGCTTCTGTTGTTTTTAAGGGAAAGTGGATACCTCGTTATGCTATACAAACGAAAAAAAATGGTACATACTCCTTTGCCTCAAAAGAGCCGAAAAAAGTTCTGAGAGCAATTCGTGAGTATGTTGACCCTGACCACATGGTTAGATCACTAGGCTTTTTTGATGTCATTAAACGTGGTGTTCGCAATAAGCTGCATAAGTAAGAAAAGGTCGTTTATCCTTGAGATGAACGGCTTTTTATTTTTGGCACAAACTTCTGTGCCAAAGCTCTATCTACATTTTGTTGAAAGCGGATACCTCCGGATATATGATGAATATGTAAACGAAATCATTTTATATTATTTCTAAGGAGGAAAAGGAAATGGAAGCTACTGGACAAAAGGGTGGACTTAAGGCGAAAGTCCAGCGCCTCGGAAGTCACTTGTCAGGGATGGTTATGCCAAATATTGGAGGCTTTATTGCTTGGGGGGTTATCACCGCTTTATTTATCCCAGATGGATATATTCCAAATGAACAACTTGCTACACTAGTTGGACCAATGCTTTCTTACTTATTGCCATTATTGATCGCTTATACAGGCGGTAGCATGGTCCACGGACAACGTGGCGCGGTTGTTGGGGCAATTGCTGCAACAGGAGTGATCGTTGGTTCGGAAGTTCCAATGTTTATTGGAGCAATGATCATGGGTCCTTTAGGCGGATGGTGCATCAAGAAATTTGATGACGCTTTCCAAACGAAGATCAAAGCTGGATTTGAAATGTTAGTCAATAACTTCTCCTCTGGATTGATTGGTTTTGCTCTAGCGGTACTAGGCTTTTATGCAATCGGACCGGTTGTGTCTTCGTTAACTGAATTGATGGCATCAGGTGTTGAATCAATCATCAATATGCACCTATTACCACTAGCCAATATCTTTATTGAACCAGCGAAAATCTTGTTCTTAAACAACGCAATCAACCACGGGATTTTAACTCCGTTGGGAATCGAGCAAGCAGCTGAAGCTGGAAAATCTGTTCTATTCCTATTAGAAGCGAACCCTGGACCAGGGCTGGGAATCTTGTTAGCCTTCACGTTATTTGGAAAAGGTGCGGCGAAATCTTCTGCACCAGGTGCGATCATTATCCAATTCTTGGGTGGGATTCATGAGATTTACTTCCCATATGTAATGATGAAACCTCTTTTATTCCTAGCTGTTATGGCCGGTGGTGTGGCTGGAACATTTACTTTCCAATTATTAGGTGCTGGGCTGCGAGCAGCTGCTTCTCCAGGTTCGATCATCGCTGTTATGGCAATGACTCCGCCTGACAGTATTCTAGCGAACTTGGCAGGGATTATCGTGGGATGTGCGGTTTCATTCTTAGTAGCAATGATTATTATCAAATCTGATAACAGTGAAGAAGATGATTTGGCTGCAAATCAAGCTGCTATGGCTGATGCAAAAGCTCAAGCAAAAGGCCAAAGCGCAGTAAAAGCAGATAACCAGGAAATGTTCGGCAACATCAACAAGATCATCTTCGCTTGTGATGCAGGTATGGGTTCAAGTGCGATGGGGGCTTCAGTTTTACGGGATAAAGTGAAAAAAGCTGGCCTATCATTACCAGTTTCAAACTCAGCAATCAACAATTTGAATGATGATCCAAATGCGTTGATTGTAACGCAAGAAGAACTACACGATCGGGCTTCGCAAAAGGCTCCAAGCGCAACCTTTGTTCAAGTGGAAAACTTCATGAACTCACCACGCTATGATGAGATTGTTGAACGGCTATCTGCTGAACCTGTGGGTGATACCGAAAAAAAGCCGCTGACAGATAATGTGGTTGAAGGCTTAGCAGATTATTCTAAAGTCGAACACATTATCTTTGGATATGACAAAGTGAAGGGTTCAGCGAATATGGGAGCAACGATCTTGAAAAAATTATTGAAGGATAATAATTTGAGCTATCCTGTCGCTGTGGCTGCGATTAATTCGTTAAAAGATGAAACAAATGCTTTGATCATTACGAATAGTGCCGAAACAGTACAAGCGGAGCAACAGGCACCAAGTGCGACACATGTACCACTGTCCGATTTAGTCGCGTCGGAAAAATATGACAAAGTCATTGAAAATCTAAGGAATAAGTAGTCTTTTATCCAGAATCGTATTACTCTTAAAGCAGTGAGGGATTCTCACTGCTTTTACCCTTTTGAAATTATTGGAGGAGATATTGTGTATTTTTCGATTCGTGAAAAAAAGATACTTTCCCTTTTATTAGATTATCCTAACGGTGTCACACCAGAGGAACTGCAAGATATTTTACAAGTCAGCAAGCGAACGGTTTATCGAGAGATTTCGAGTATTGAGAAAACAATCAAATCGCAGGATATTCAGATCATCAAACCACGAGGTGAAGGCTATCGGATCGTAGGGGAGAGCTTAAATTTGGAACGCTTGCAGCAGCAATTGGCGGAGAAACAGTTGGAGTTATTTACAGATAACGTGCAGCGTCAAAGCGCGATTGTTTGTTCCTTGCTACTGATGGATGAGGAAGAGACGATAGAAGGGCTAGCCATTGATTTTAAAGTCAGTCCAGCAACGATTACTTCTGATTTAGCCGCCATTGAAAAAAGCTTGATCGATTATCGTTTGGAACTGCAGCGACTGAAAGGTCGAGGAATTCGGATCGAAGGACGGGAAAAACAGCGTCGTCAATTATTGAGTAATTTGATTTACAACGGTGTGAGTGAGTTTGACTTTTTCCAATTTATTGATTCGTTAGATGAGGAAAAAACTACCACGGATAATTTCTTTTTAAATTTGTTAAGTCAATCGAGTTTATTGCTGTCACGTGAGATCTTTGAACAGGTTTCTCAACAAGCCTTTGATCAAGTGACCGATAATCAATTGCAGCGGGTCTTGATATTATTAGCATTATCCATTGACCGCATGGCACAGGATCGGTTTGTAGAGGTCGAACAAGAGAATAAGGCGAAGCCCGAAAGCATGCAGATTGCCAGTCAGGTTATGATCAAAGTTGCGACGACGATCAAAAAAGCGATCCCGCCGCAGGAAGTTCGCTTCTTTGCTTTTCAATTAGAGGGTGTGAATTACAAGAAGCCGCAAAATATTTTTATTGATAGTTTTGATGTTGAGCTTTCCTATAAAATCAAAGAATTGATTCGTTTAGTCTCTGAGACAACGGAAATTGATTTTCGCAAAGACGAGCAGCTTTTTAATGATCTATCTGCACATATGTCGGCTGCTTTAAAACGAAACCTAACTGTTCTTCAAGGGGCGAATAATCCACTATTACAAAAAATTCGTGATAAATACCAAGCGTTGACAACGGCAATCATCAAAGAATTGGCGGTTGTTTTTCCAGATCATCAATTTACTGCCGATGAGTTAGGCTATGTCGTGATTCATTTCGCCACTTCTTTGGAACGGCATCCAAGCAGTCGAGCGTTATCTGCTTTAGTATTATGCTCCAGCGGGATCGGCACGGCGCGGATATTAGAAAGCCGCATTCATAAGTATTTGACTGAGATTGAAAAAGTTCAGGTCGCGAAGATTTCTGAGATGAATCAGCTGGACTATAAAAGCTATGATTTGATTTTAGCGACCGTTTTTTTACCAGGCTTCAATTTACCATACAAAGTGATCTCACCGCTTTTGTTAGATGATGAAATCAAAGAGATCAAAGAGTATATTCAAACACTGCATCCAGAAAAAATCAACGAGCTAATCGCTGAACCGAAGCAAGAACCGAGCGAAGCCTTTGATGAAATCTATGAGACGATGCGGATTGCCAATAATTTATTGCAGAATTTTGATGTGAAACAGATATTCGCAAAAGAGACGATTGAGCAGACGTTAGAAGAAATCATTGAACAGCTTCAAGGAACAATCGTATCTGATGCTAAGGCAGTAACGGAGAAAGTGATTAAACGCTATTTAGTGGCGCCGATCGGGGTTCCAAATACGAATTTTGCTTTGTTCCATTGTGCAGATGCGCATGTTAAAGAACCATTATTCACGATTTATGATTTAGATCAGAAGTTTTTGATTCAAGGAATGGATAAAAAAAGCATTGAGCTGACTCGCGTCTTATTACTATTAGCGCCTGATCCAATGCCAGAAAGTCATCAAATTCTGTTAGGAAAAATCAGCAGTTCAGTCATTGAAAGTGATCTGAATACTGAGATCTATAAATTTGGCAATAAGGAAATCATTTATCAGCTGCTGAGTTCTTTATTTGTTAAAGAGATTCGAGAAAATTAGCGATAGCTTAGAAAAAAATCAGGGGGAATTAAAATGGAATTACAGCCAGAAATGATCTTGTTAGACCAAGAGTATGCCAATAAGGAAGAAGCGATCCGTGCGAGCGGGCAGCTGTTAGTAGATGCCGGTTGTGTGGAAGAAGGCTATGTGGATGCTATGATCGAAAGAAACGAGTTGGTTTCCGTTTATATGGGGAACTTTATCGCGATTCCTCATGGTACTGATGAAGCGAAGCGCTATGTGAAAAAGAGCGGTATTTCAGTGATTCAAGTCCCAACAGGGGTTCATTTTGGCAAAGACGACACAGAGGATGTGGCGATGGTCCTGTTTGGTATCGCTGGAATCGAAAATGAACATTTGGATATTTTACAAAAGATTGCAATTTTTTGTTCAGATGTTGAAAATGTCGTTAAATTGGCAGACGCAAAAACAAAAGAAGAAGTCATTGGCTATCTTCAGGAGGTAGAGTAGGATGCAAGCAACACACTTTGGTGCAGGAAATATTGGCCGCGGGTTTATCGGAGAAATTTTAGCAAAAAATGGTTTTTCAATTGATTTTGTCGATATCAATGAAACAATTATCAATGCTCTAAATGAACGAAATGAGTATACGATCCAGCTGGCAGATGAGAGTCAAAAAGAGATTCATATCTCAAATGTGGATGGATTAAACAATCAAACGAAGCCTGATTCGGTGATTGATTCAGTCAGCCAAGCAGATATTGTGACGACAGCAATTGGTCCTAATATCCTGCCCTTCATCGCAGAATTGATCGCTAAAGGTATACAAAAACGTCGCAGCGAAGGCAACACGACTCCCTTAGATGTGGTGGCGTGTGAAAATATGATCGGCGGCAGTCAATTTTTGTTTGAAAAAGTGAAGTCTTTCTTATCGGCTGAGGATAAAGCCTATGTGGAACAATATATCGGATTTCCTAATGCTGCAGTTGATCGTATCGTACCGATCCAACATCATGAGGACCCACTATTTGTTTCCGTCGAACCATTCAGTGAATGGGTGATCGATGCGACCCAAAGTAAAAACAAAGCATTACAGCTTGAAGGTGTGGAGTATGTTGACGATTTAGAACCTTATATTGAACGTAAGCTGTTTTCAGTTAATACAGGTCACGCGACAGTTGCTTATACGGGTGCTTATGCTGGATATAAAACAATTGATGAAGCGATAGCAGATGAACAGGTATTAGAAAAACTACGCGCAGTTCTTGGTGAAACCGGAAATCTATTGATCAATAAGTGGAAGTTTGATCAAGACCAACACGCTGCCTACATTGATAAGATCGTTAGTCGCTTCGAAAACAAATATATTTCAGACAGTATCAGCCGTGTGGCACGGACTCCGATCCGTAAATTGGGTTATGATGAACGCTTTATCCGCCCGATTCGCGAACTGAAGGAACGAGGCCTAGATTACACGAATTTAGTTGATGTAGTCGCGATGGTTTTGAACTATGATGATCCAAACGATGAACAAAGTGTCGAACTGCAAGGGTACTTAAAAGAAAAATCAGTTGCCGAAGTTATTCAGCAAGTGACAGATCTAAAAGACGATGAATTAATCGCAGAGATTTCTGCAAGATATCAAAAATAGTTGTGACATTCCCAATCCGGATTTTTTTTCCGTGTTGGGATTTTTTTGTCTCTTTAGCGAGTAATTATTAGGAATAGCCAGTTTATTGCAATTGATTAGCTAAATCAGCAGCACCTATTCTAAAATATCTGAACGTTCTTTTTGGAAACATTAAGAACGATATATCGATAAATAGTTCGTGTTTTAACGAGAATAAGCTTGATTCTTTCATTTCAAAACGATATTATTAAAAAAGTCGATAAATTTTATTTCAAGCTTCATTAGAAAAGTGTAGTCGTAAATGACGGTAGAATGTCTAGTACTAGATTATCGATTTTTTGACTTTCCTTCTGAAGTAATTTTTCGTGCTTTCGGCTTTTCCATTATAAAACAAGGAGGAATCAAATGACGACATTTGCTGATTATTATCATCATTTGAAAGAGTTCACAGAAGATTTATTTCTACATCCTGAGTTAGGTTACAAGGAGCATCGGACATCCAATAAAGTGATTGAAGAATTGAAACGTATCAATCCACAGATTGAATATTCTAAATTTTCTGAAACGGGAGTTAAAACTTTTTTATCTACGGATAAGAAAAAAACACTGGGCTTTATTGCAGAGCTTGATGCTGTCTATGCGCCAACACATTTTCAAGCAGATGCTGAAACAGGGGCAGCGCACAACTGTGGTCATTTTACTCAAGTTGCAATTGCTCTCTCTTTGTATGATCATTTCGTTAAGACTCAATCATATAACGAGCTGGATTTCAATCTATGCTTTATTTTTATACCTGCGGAAGAGTATCTGGACCTGGATTTTCGCAAGGAGCTTCGAGCGGCCGGCAAGATTCAGTTTTTAGGCGGCAAGCCAGAAGCGATGTCATTGGGAATATTTGATGACGTGGATTTTGGCGTGTGTGTTCACGCTATCGGAGAAGTATTTGACCGTCCGACAATTGAGGTTAATTGTGATTTGGCCGGTTTTTTGTATAAGCGTTACCATTTTTCTGGAAAAGCAGTTCATGCAGGATTTGATCCATTTTCAGGGATCAATGCCTACAGTATATCGACTTTATTCAACACAGCAATTGGATTGAGTCGTCAGCAGTTTAAGGATACGGAGTCGATTCGGGTAAATCCGATCGTGATGGACAGTGATATGTCGACGAACGTGATCCCGAATCATATCACAGTGGGCACCGATCTGCGCTGCAAGACACTGGAATACATGCCGGAAGTTGCGCGTAAACTGGATCGTGCTGCACAAGGTAGTGCTTATGCTTTAGAAGGAGAAGTATCGATTGAAACAGAAATGGGCTATTTGCCATTTGTTCAGGATCGATATTTGAATAGCTTTGTAGAGCGAACGTTTGCGAAATTCGACAAGATCCCAGATATTATCGATGATCGTGGGGGAATTGCGGCTGCTGGTGATATTGGTGATTTAGCATTCATGATGCCTTGTATCCAAATCAGTTATGGTGGTTTTGAAGGAACGATTCACGGAGATGATTTCAAAATGATCGATCCAGAATTTGTCTTAGAGACTTTTCCTGAGTTTTTAGCAGAGGTGCTAAAAGAAATGTCCGGTAATTTGGACGAGAAAAAATTCTATCGTCGTTCATTTAAGGAATATAAAGAGTTGATTGATTCAATTGGAGGGAATGTATGAAAAAGCAGTTGGTTTGGTTAGTTGGTTTTGTGGTTGCAGTAGTAACGATCGCAGAAATGATCGGGATGCAATTCATTTCATTGGGAAGTACGACGATTACCGTTTTACCGTTAGTATTTTCTGTTTTATTAGCAATGCTATTTGGTTTGCCAGTAATCCGTAAAGGACTTATCGCAAAAATTTATTCAAAGAGCAATATTCAATTTTCTGCTAAATACTTATTGTATATCATGTTGCCGTTGATGGCGCGTTACGGAGCCGATGTCGCCCCAAGGTTAAAAGAGATCTTGACAGTTGGCTGGGTATTTTTGTTTCAGGAGTTGGGAAATGTCGGTACGGTACTTATCGGTTTGCCGATAGCACTTATGTTAGGCTTACGTCGTGAAGCGATTGGTGCAACTTTAGGATTGGGCCGCGAAGGGGAGCTAGCATATATTTCTGAGAAATACACGCTGGATTCTGCCGAAGGTCGTGGTGTGCTGTCGCTTTATTTGATTGGAACGTTGTTTGGTTCGATCTTCTTCAGTATTTTTGCCCCAATCATGGCAGGCTTAGGTTTTGACTATCGGGCATTGGCGATGAGCTCTGGAGTTGGTTCTGCCAGCATGATGACCGCAGCTTCTTCATCATTGATTGCCTTAATGCCTGAAAATGAAACAACGATTGCTGCTTATGCGGCGGCAAGTCAATTGCTAACTAGTTTTTTAGGAACGTATACGATGGTCTTTATTGCGGTTCCGTTACAGCGATTCATGTATAACTTATTGACAGGAGGATCACGTCGTGGAAAAGAAACAATCTAATGAATATATCAAAATCTCTCTGGTCTTATTATTGAGCATTACCTTGATCTTATTCACGCAAGGAATCAAGCTGCTCAAAAATCCTGAATCAACACCAATTACCTTTAATACGATTCAAGGGTTAGTAGTATTATGGGCTTTCTCTATGATCGGTGTGTTTATCTCAACGTTGGTAAAGAAAACAAACATCAAAATTTTAGCCGATTTTCCAATTCTTGGCTGGGTATCGTTGACCTCATTATTTTTCTGTCTGCTTTCTGACTTTTTTGTTCAAGCAATTGCAGGAGTTGATTTTTTGTCGATTACTACACCGATTTTAGCCTTTGCAGGTCTTTCGGTAGCAGATAGTTTGATGGATTTGCGGAAAACATCTTGGAAGGTAGCGATTGTTGCGATCTTTGTTTTTATCGGCACCTATTTAGGAAGTGCGGTTATTGCTCAGATCGGATTGCTGTTATCTGGCAAGTAATTTGGCTAGCTGAAGGAGCAAATCTTGCTTCTTCAGTTTTTTTTGTATTGAATTCTTGAGCTATTAAAGAGGAAAACTTCTTGAGCCGAGCTAGACTTTGGTGTTGCAAATCGGATAAAAGGGTGTTAAAATTGGTGTATACCAAATTGAAAAAGGAGCGTTTACCCATGAAAGTAATTCGTGTGAAAGATGCCAACGAAGGCGGAAAAAAAGCATTTGAAATCATCAAAGATGGAATGGAAAACGGCGTAAAAGTATTAGGATTAGCAACAGGCAGTACTCCTGAAACTTTATATAAAGAAATGACTTCTAGTGATTTAGATTTTTCAGAAATGACTTCTGTAAACCTAGATGAATATGTTGGACTAGCTGGCGACGATGTACAAAGCTACCGCTATTTCATGAACGATCAATTATTCAACCAAAAACCATTTAAAGAAACATTCGTACCAAATGGTAAGGCAGAAGATTTAGAAGCTGAATGCAAACGTTACGACGGTGTTATCGCTGATCATCCAATCGATTTACAAGTATTAGGAATCGGTCGCAATGCCCACATCGGGTTCAACGAACCAGGAACACCATTTGATGTAACAACTCACGTAGTTGAATTAACGGAATCCACTATCGAAGCAAACAAACGCAACTTCGATAAAGTTGAAGATGTGCCAACTCATGCATTATCAATGGGGATTGGTTCAATCATGAAGAGTAAAAAAATCTTGTTGATGGCTTTTGGAACAGATAAAGCGGATGCGATCAAAGACATGATCGAAGGATCAGTAACTACAGATGTACCTGCAAGTATTTTACAAAACCATGATGATGTAACAGTGATCATTGACGAAGATGCAGCAAGCAAATTATAAGAAATTTTTTAGTGCCAAGGAAATTTTCCTTGGTACTTTTTTGGTCAAGAGCAGGATTGATCAGTGGTATACTATTTTAAAGAATACCGAATAGGCAATAGGAGTGTGAGTAGATGAGAAGGTGCATTGTTTAGGCTGGAATAGTATAGGAAACTAATCATTAGTAGTTGATTAGTGGAGCAATGAGAGACAATGTATTTCTCATTGCTGGTAAAAAATTCTTTAAAATAGGAGTGATGGACTATTCCAGCAGAAAAACGTTATCCAAGAAGCGGTGATCATGAGACGATTTATTTAAAATCAGCAATTACACGACCGAATATTGTTGTCGGCGACTATACGATTTACAATGACTATCGCAATGATCCCTGCAAATTTGAGCAGAACAATGTATTGTATCAGTATCCCATTAATCAGGACCGATTGATTATCGGAAAATTTTGTTCGATCGCTTGTGGGGCGACGTTCATTTTTAACAGTGCCAACCATCGACAATCAGCTCTTTCTACCTACACGTTTCCTCTATTTTATGAGGAGTGGCAGCTAGATAAAGAGCAAGTAACATCCGCTTGGGACAACAAAGGAGATATCGTGATCGGAAATGATGTATGGATCGGTTACGAGGCAACGATTTTATCTGGAGTAACCATTGGTGATGGTGCGATCATCGGAGCGAAGGCAGTCGTTACAAAAGATGTTCCGGCGTATAGTGTTGTTGGCGGTGTGCCCGCAAAAGAAATCAAGCAGCGATTTGATTCAAAAACGATTCAAAAGCTGCTGCAGTTGAAATGGTGGGAGTGGCCGCATGAAAAAATCCAAAGGGCTATCCCATATTTGAAAAATGGCGATGTTGATCAATTGATGAGTTAGAAACCAAAGCTCAGTCGTAATTTCGGCTGAGCTTGCTTCTTTTGTATCTTTTGCTATAGTGAAAAGGAGAAAATTAGTCGGAGGAAATTATGCGTTTAGATAAATTTTTGGCAGAAGCTGGCTTAGGCAGCCGCAAAGAAGTTAAACAGCTGATTAAAAAAGGACAAATTAGCGTGAATCAGCAAATCGAAAGAACAGACAAAAAACAGATTGATCCAGAAAAGGATATCGTTGACTATCAAGGGGAGAAACTGCATTATCAAGAGTTTTATTACTATTTATTGCACAAACCAGCAGGGGTGGTGAGCGCAACGGAGGACACGCGTGATCGGACTGTCATGGACTTATTTTCTCCCGCAGATTATCGGAGTGATTTATTTCCTGTTGGCCGTTTGGATAAAGACACTGAAGGCTTGCTGCTGATCACCAATGATGGGAAACTGGCTCATGAACTGCTTTCTCCTAGAAAACATGTGGAGAAGGAATACTTTGCGGAGGTTCTTGGAGTAATGACTGCCGAAGATCAGGATCGTTTTCGCAGCGGCGAAATCACATTGGATGGGGAGCTCACCTTACCCGCGGAATTATTCATTGATGAAGCGGATAAGGAAATGTCAAAAGTTCGAATTATCTTGCATGAGGGAAAATTTCATCAGGTCAAACGAATGGTCAAAGCCTGCGGAAAGGAAGTAACCTACCTAAAAAGAATTCGAATGGGAAAAGTAGCTTTGCCTGAGGAGTTGGCTAAGGGCAAGTATCGTTCGTTGACGGAGGATGAATTACGAGCATTAAAGGGTTGAGAGACTCCCTATTTTTGTAGCCGTGCTATACTAGTAGTGAAGAGATTTTTATGGAACAGGAGATGGTGCGCAAATGGATTTGAAATTATCTGTTTATGAAATTATGCTGCGATTGTTTTTAGCTATGATCATGGGCGGTGCCATCGGTATTGAGCGGGAGTATAAAAATCGTCCCGCAGGAATTCGGACCCACATCTTGGTTTGTATGGGCGCGACCATCATCGCTTTGATTCAGGTAGAAATCGCGGATCAGGCGTTGCGTTATGCTGCGGCTAAACCAGAATTTGTCGGTGTTGTTCGAGCGGATGAAGCCCGGTTAATTGCGCAAGTCGTCAGCGGGATCGGTTTTCTTGGCGCTGGGACGATCATGGTCAGCAATCGTTCTGTCAAAGGATTAACTACGGCGGCTTCGATCTGGGCAGGTGCTGGTTTAGGTATTGCGATTGGGATGGGGTATTATACAATTGCAATCTGCAGCTTTATTGGGATTATGTTAGCCTTGACTGTAGTGAAACGAATCATCAAAATCAATGCCATTAAGAAGCTGGAGATTCGTTACATTCATCGAGAAGCGACTAAAGAGTTTATCATGAACTATTTTGAGAGCAAAAAGATCGAAGTAGAAGATGTGGATTTCGACGTGGATTTCATGGATGACTACCGTATCTACACGAATGTTTATACGATTGATTTGCCGAGAGGAATGAATTATACTGATGTGATCGAGGATCTATCCATGTATAAAAACATTACGAAGCTACGAATGATCAATGTTTAAAAGAGAGGATAAAATCATTTTACTGATGATTTTGTCCTCTTTTATTAATGACTTCAGTCAGTTTCGCTCGCGCTAGCGAGTGAAACAAAAAA
>NZ_JAFLVR010000051.1 GCF_017315985.1 Candidatus Enterococcus murrayae
TTATGCTTTTTTTTTGCTGTAAAAATTATTTTTGTTATATATAAATTATTTATTTTTTTAGATTAGAATAATTGTAAAAAGTCTGTTATTTAAGTTCGGTTTTTTTATTAGGACAGTCATTACTTTTTTTGAGTTTATTTGTAATGTAACATGCATTATTTTTTAAATAAAAGTTAGCGATGTGTCCCTTTGGTTTTTACCTTAATGTGTTAATTGCAGGTTCATTATAAGTTAATTATCAATTTTTTTAAAAATAATTATAAAAAATGGGTTTTCGTTGTGTTAGGCTTTTTGATGTGAAGGAGGTGAGAAAAATGAAACGACGCAGAATAACTTTTTTCTTATTAATAATCATTTTGCTTCCCAATGTGAATGTTTTTGCGATGGAAGATAAGGAGACGAGCAGTTCTTCCAGCATTGGATCTGAGGAAACTACTCAAAGCAGTGAGAACGACTTACCTTCAAGCAACTCAGCTAGCACGACGGAGGACAGTGAACTCTCTGAAACACAAGAAACGACAGAGACTTCGGAACCTTCAAAGGTAGCGGATGAAGAGAAGGAAGATTCGGAGTCGGATAGTGAAGAGATCAAAAGGGCGGATAGCCGATTATTGGCCGCTAATGAAATAGAAGTGAGTGCATGGTCTGAGTTTGTCAGTGCCATTCGAAATGAAGATATTACAAAGATCATTCTTACAGCAAGCTTTGAAAATCCTAGTTCATCGGATTCAAGTCTTTCTACGTATGTTAGAAAGAATGATTTAGAGATCGATGGACAGAATTATCGGGTAAATTTTAAGAATTCCTCCATCTATTTAGGGTCGCCCCAAAATGCTACGGGATCATTCCATATGCATGACATTGTTTTAAATCAAAATTATGGAGGCGCCTACTCGGAAGATATCGTGGGCACGCGATTGAACTATACTTACGGAGCGAAATGGAAGTACCGATTCGGGAATATCACGACAGAACCCGGTGTGCAGCGGTTGGCTAGAGCGTCTCATTCAGAGGTAACGGTTTACGGCAAGATGGATATTGATACGCGAGCGGAAAATTTTATCTGGGAAGTCTCATTATGGAGGACGGAACGCAGTATAAAGGGAACGTAAACTATTACGATTTTTCGGTATTCTGGTTTAACGTGGCAGCCAGCGCGGGTTCAACTGGCGCTTCCCGAGAATTTACGATTGGGAAAAATTGTCGGGTCGATGCTGGTCAAACGCAAACTGTTGGCCGAACGTTTCCAGCGGTGTATCATCATTATCTTTCATTAAATGTTGGTGAAAACAGTGTCTTCAACGTAGATATGCCGGGAAATGCGGTGCGATTTGACGATGCGGGCGCTGGGATGACGATCAAAAAGGGTGCTGTCGTGAACTTGACGAGTAAACAAACATCCGGATCGGTCGTGGCATTTAGTAATAATAATACCTATTTAAATGCAGAGCCCGGCAGTTATTTTTATGTCATCGGAACGAGTAATCAGCCCTTGATCAACTTAGCAGCAAACGGTCTAGGGACAGCCAGTGTAAGCAGAAATGGGAATTCCATGACGTTAAATAGTCCAGCCCAATACGATTTGCGAAACTTAAATGATAGTCGAACAGCTGTAAATATTGCGTATGGGAACGAAGCGAATAACAGCTTCTCCATTCTCGATTCGGATATTGATTTATGGAAGGTTGGAGTACCGGTTTTGGGTCCTTCTAACGAAACCTATGCAAAAGTTCCGAGTTTGCAGGTAACTGGAAGCGGAACAAGAGAAACGGTGACGACGTCAGTAGCTGGCTTGGATCAGTTCAAACAAGCCAATTATCGGCGAATCTCAGGAATGAACCAGGACCCGAGGATTGAGTGGGTACCAGTCACGGATGCGGATAAGACGATCAAAGGGCGTGTAGTCATTGGAGAAGTTCCAGATAATAATGGGCTTGTCAGCGGCGAGATCAAATATATTCCCGTCTATGCCTCAGAAAATCAAGCAAAAATAACCCTGACGGATACACATGGAAATGTCCGACCGGATCTATCAACAGATGCGAATGGGTATGTCTCTTATACAGATACCAATGACCCAATCCAGTTTCAAAAAGCCAGAGAAAAAATTTCAGGTATTGCTGAACGGGGCCCTTGGATCAGTCCTGAGCCAATCGAAGCAACTGTTATTGATGCTACACCGCCAGAACCCGCTAAAGTAGATAATTCGGACGCCATCCAAAGTACTACTAAAAGATTAACGGGAACTGGGGAGCCTAACAGCATTATAACATTAACCGTCAATGATCAGCCATCGGGAATCCCGGGTCAGCTGGTTGGCGCGGATGGAAAATGGGCGATCGATATCTCCAGCTTGAGTCTTGTAAAAGACGATGTGCTTCAATTCTTTTTACAGGATCAAAGCGGACAGATCACTGAGCTAAGTGAAGCCGATCGACCAAGTACGAACAATGCCATTGGAAATATTAATCCCAAAGCAGATACGGTTTATCGAGACGCGACCTTCAAAGCAGCAACAAAAGCTACAGTGGTGGGCTATTTATCCTTAGCTTCGGTTCCTGATGGTCTTGAGTTTGGCGACAATCAGGTATCAAATAAGACCGAAAACTATCGTCCAACGATTAGTGGTGATTTAGTCGTTTCAGATACCCGAGGCGGGGCAAGAAAACCATGGCGATTGACCTTGAACCAATCAGAAGAACTAAAAAACGGTACGATTTCACTGGAAGATGCGCTTTATTACACTTCTCAATTAGGTGAAAAGCAAATTACCACGGCGACACAAATCGTCGAGTCGGGCGAATTTACCTCTGATGGGTCAAAAAATATATCCGCTGATTGGCTAGACAACAACGGATTTAAGTTGACAGTCCCTGTCGAAAAGCAGCGTGTAGGCGACTATACAGGAAAATTGTCATGGAAACTAGAAGATGTCCCAGGAAATTAGGTGAGTAGATGAGACGATTAGTGATAAATAGTTTGTTGATTCTGTTGACGCTCTTTACTGCTGTGCCTGTCTTTGCGACAGAAGCGAACTATGATAGTAACGGGGTAACAGCGTTTTACGGAAAATATGACTATCCAAAAGAAGAACAAAAAAAGGAACAGCCGGAAAAAAACGATGAAGGCGACAAGGACGCTGTAAATGAAGAGACACAAGGAGCAGTATCTGGAACAACAGCGAATCTGGCAAGTGCATTGCCTTCTTATAAGGGAGAAGGAGCCATTCTTCCCGTGACCGGAGATACCTCCAATGTGTGGACTACATTGATTGGGCTTGCCTTGTTGGCACTTATTCTTTTTAAGCTGAGGGAGGTGGAGAACACTGAAGAAAATAACGCAATTTAGTTTTCTCCTTCTGCTCCTTTCGATTTTTATCGGAGGAACAGTGGCGCGGGCCGATGATACGGATACTCACATGAAGTATCAAAGCGGAGGCGGCACATCAATTAAGCCGCTTGATCCCATGCTGCCAGATCCGGCCAAGCCGGTAATTCCAGTCGATCCTACCAATCCAACTGGGCCGCCGGCTGGTACTGGTGGAAGCCTTTCCATCGATTTTGCCTCTGGCTTTCAATTTGGAAATCAAGCAATTTCTACGAAAAATCAAACCTACTATGCTATTCCTCAAGAATATACCGACTTTGACGGAGTAAAGAAAAAAGGCCCTAATTATGTTCAAGTCACTGATATTCGAGGAACAGGCTCAGGGTGGCAAGTGAGCGTGAAGCAAAATGGGCAGTTTCAAACGGCCGAAGCACAAACGCTTGAAGGGGCCGAATTGCAATTCAAAAATGGCGAGATGATCTCAAACCTTTCAACTACCTTTGCGCCGAATGCCAGTGGAACGGTTCAAATGCCGTTGGATACGGAGATCGATGTCGTCACTGCCAACAGCGAGCGTGGAATTGGCACATGGCTGTATCGATTCGGCTCCGATGAGTCTAGCGGCGGGCGTTCAGTCCAATTAACGGTTCCCGGCAGCTCAGTAAAATATGCAAAAAAATACCAAACCTCCCTGACATGGAGTTTAAAAAACGTACCTTAAAGAAAAAGCGATATTGCGAGGAGAAAAAATTATGAAAAAAGTGAAACTTATGACCGTAGCAACCTTGACAGCACTCTCTCTATCTACAGTTGGAGCACTGACTTCACAGGCGGCTTCTGTCGATTACGATTCAAACGGCGTCGTCGAATTTATTCCGAATACGGATCCGACAAAACCAGTCGATCCAACCGATCCAGATCCAACGAATCCCGTTGATCCCGTCGATCCGACTGATCCAGATGGTCCAAACCCAGGAACAGACGGCCCACTATCGATCGACTATGCCTCATCTTTAGACTTTGGGGTAAATAAAATCACCAATAAAGATGAAGTGTACTATGCAAGAGCGCAACAATACAAAGATGGACGCGCCGCTACACCAAACTATGTTCAAATCTCTGACAACCGCGGAAATAACGCCGGCTGGACATTAAAGGTGAAGCAAAATGGTCAATTTAAAGCGACAGGTACTTTGAACGATACATTGACTGGTTCAGCAGTGAAGCTGGTCAGCCCAACAGTCAACAGCAATTCTACCGCTGTTTTTCCAACAGCAACGGCAACGATTGAGCTAGATCCGGCTGGTACAGAAAGCTTGGTTATGTCTGCGAAGGTAAATCAAGGGGCAGGAACGTATACCAATCGTTGGGGAACAGTAGAAACAGTCAAAGAAACCGATAAAGATGGAAACGAAGTCGATGCAGATGTGACGAAGGCAGTTACATTGGCAGTACCCGGCAGTACACCAAAGGATGCGGTGAAGTACAGCACTTCACTAACCTGGAGCTTGTCAGACGTACCAGGTAACTAATAGTAAAAGAATGATCGAAACATGGGTTGAAAGCAAAAGCACAAAGGATTTTGCTAAATCAAAACTGAGCGATTTTGTTGGAGCGTATCTGACAGGAGAAATGAATCGGTTTATATAAAAAAGGAGAGTAATACAATGAAAAAATTTGGTTCTTTATTTTTAGCAACAGCTATTTTAGCAGGACTTACGGCAGCACCTGCAGTATCACTGGCAGCAGACGGAGGAAATTATGACTCAAATGGTGTGATCACCTTTACACCAAATACAGATCCAACAAATCCAGTCGATCCAGTCGACCCGACAGATCCGATCGATCCAATTGATCCAACCGATCCGACCGGTCCAAAGCCAGGAACATCGGGTCCATTATCGATCGATTATGCGTCAAGCTTAGATTTTGGTACACAAAAGATCACTTCTAAAGATGAAGTTTACAAAGCGAAGGCCCAAAAATACCTCGACAAAGACAGCAATGAAAAGACAGGACCTAACTTTGTCCAAGTAACCGATAACCGCGGAACAGAAGCTGGCTGGACATTGCAGATGAAGCAAAATAGTCAGTTTGCTACAACAGATGCGGATGAACTAACAGGGGCTGAAATCACCTTCAAAAATGGGAATGTCGTGACTGCCTCTGATTCAGTAAAACCAACAGGCCAAGCGACGATCGTAGCCGACCCATCAGGAGACTTAAAGGATGTTATGTCAGCAAAAGCAGGTCAAGGAGCAGGAACTTACTTGCTTGATTGGGGTACGGATGCGGCTACTGCGGCTGAAAGTATCGAGTTAAGCGTCCCTGGTTCAACTACGAAATATGCGAAAAAATACTCGACGACATTTACTTGGGTTCTTAGCGACGTTCCAGGAAACTAATCAATTAGAAGGATGAAGAAGGGATGTTTTCAGCATCCCTTTCTTTCACTGAGAGGATAAAGAGACGATGAAATTTAGAAAATTCACGATACTGGCAATCACTGTTTTAAGTAGTTTGATGATGGCAACACCAAGCTTTGCTTCGGAGTTCAATTTTGCGGTTACCCCAAAGCCCTCAGAAAACCAACTCGATAAGCAAAAGACGTATTTTGATTTGTTGCTGGCACCGAATCAGGAAGATACATTGACTGTTGATTTGCGAAATGATACGGACAAAGAAGTCGTGGTAGAAGCTCAGATTCACAGTGCAACCACCAATGGCAACGGCGTCATTGAGTATAGCAAAAATGAGATCAAAGCGGATAAAACGTTGAAATACGATATAAAAAATTATGTAGAAGCACCAGAGGAAATCATCTTAAAGCCGCAATCGGCAGCTGAATACAAAGTAAAAATACATATGCCAAACGAAAAATTTGCCGGTATCATTGCTGGCGGAATCACATTTAAAGAAAAAAAGGCCGATCAAACAAGCGAGTCGTCGGATAAAAGCGGCAAGGGATTGGCGATCAAAAACGAATATTCTTATGTTGTGGCACTGCTGATGAGACAAACGACAGAAAACGGCGATCCAGACCTGAAGCTACTAAGCGCAAGCCCAGATCAACGCAACGCCCGCAATGTTATTCAAGGCAATCTGCAAAATCCTAACGCGACCTACTTAAATCAGTTAGCCACCAAAACGACGATTACAAAAAAAGGCAGCTCGGAAGCACTTTATACAGATGAGCAGTCTGAAATGCAAATGGCACCGAATTCCAACTTCAATTTATCAGTTCCATTAAAAGGGGATCGGCTAAAAGCCGGAAAATACACGATGAAAATCGACGCTTATGGGCAAAAAGACCAAAAAGGCAGCTATCCCTTCCAGGCAAAAGGCAGTCAAAAAGAAGAAAATTACCGTTACCATTGGAGCTTGGAAAAGGACTTTGAAATCAAAGCCGATGTCGCTAAGAAATTGAATGATTCAGATGTTACGATCAAAAAGGATTACACTTGGATCTATATCTTGATCGGTGTTCTTTTATTATTAGTGATCATTCTATTCTTAATCTGGCGCAAGAAAAAAAATGACCAAAAAGCTTCGGTTTAGCCTTATTCTGATTTATTGTTTAGCGATTTCCTGTCTATTCGTGCCTTTTATAAAACAAGTGCTGATTATTTATCGGACGCAAAATGTTTCGATTCAAACGAGCGAAACGATCAGGGCAGCGAAGGATGTTCCGCTGGAAGCAGTGCAGCCGCCTGATTTATCCGATGTTCTAGAGTTTAAACAAAGACAATCCTTCGATTCAACCGGCCAGATTGTTATTCCGGGGATCGAAATCAGCCTGCCGCTTTTTTCAGGTGTAGTCAATGATCAGCTTTTGGTTGGTGCAGGGACTCTTTTTCCCGAAAGGAACCCAGAAAAACAAAACATGGTCGTGATCGGTCATCATCTAGGTCAAAATAATCTGTTGTTTGGCAAGCTGCTGGATGTCGCTGTTGGCGATGCCATCTATCTGGAATACCAGAATCAGTTTTATCAATACAGGGTCAACCAAACTCAGACGATTCAGCAAACCGAGCTGCACGTTTTAGAGAATAGAAGCAAAGCCGAGATCACACTGATCACCTGTGATAAGCCGACCCATACAGAGCAAAGATTTGTCGTCAAAGGCCGCTTAGTTACACCAGTGAAAGGGATCAAGCACAAAGCAATGCAGCAGAGGCGCTTGATCGAAACAAAAAATCAACAAAGAAATCTGACCTACTGTATCGTTGTAATGCTTCTCTTTCTAGTCAGTTTGGTGATTGGAATACGAATCATTACTAAGATCAGTAAGTAACAAAAAAGGAGTGATGGGATGAAGAGAATGTGGACACGTTCATTAGTGGTAGCTATCGGGGCTTCGATCTTTCTATACTCAGAGCATGTCTTTGCCACTACTGCCATTTATGACCCGCTAGATCCGCAAAACACAATTACTCCAGTACCCAATGAGGATCATGAGATGAGTGATTATTTGCTGGATGATTCTGCAGCGGTAGAATCTTCTGAAATTAATGCATCAAAAGACCAAAAAGCCGAAGTGATCTTGGAAAAACCAGAAACGGATGAGAGCAGCAATGATACGGCTCAAGCTGAGGACCAATTGGAAGGTCTGCTGCCTGATAGTAAATTGAGACAAAAGGAGGCGGGGGATCGTTTTTTAACGCCCTCTCCTTATCTGCCTAAGCTGGACGGCCATCCAAAGAATCAAGTCCTGATGCTGGACGATGACTTTTTCTTTTCAATGAATACCGTAGTAGTTCCGCCGGATAGTGGCGGAGGTTCTGCTGGTGCCCCCAATGATTTTTCGGATCTTGCTCAAAGCGCGTATCTGTTGTCAGGTGTTGTCTTATATGGTGAGGCCAGTGGGAAATTGACACCAAGGGTGAGTGATCACTTTGCTTGATAATTTATTAGCAAAAGAAGAATGGCGGAAGTACCAGCTTTTAAAGCTGTTGGAGCGGAGCTCTTATTTTGCGTTATCCAAAAAAGAAATCATGGATCACTTAGAAATTTCCAATTATGTTCTTAAAAGCACCATTGAGCAGCTGATCCAGGATCTTGAAAAATATGGATTGACTCAAGAAATTCACGTTTATTTGGAGGAGCCCTTTGTTCAACTGGAGATTACCGGGACCGCCAGCTCAGAGACGCTTTTAGAAAAATATGTCGAAGAATCCATCGGCTTCAACATTTTGTCAGGGGCCGTTTTAGGCAAGTATAAATCATTGAATGAGCTTTCTGAAAAGGCCGTGATCAGTTATCCGATCGCCTACAATAATTATAAGCTGCTGAATAAGTATCTCACCGGATATGGACTTAAGATCGATAAAAAATTTCGACTTGTCGGTGACAGCGAAAAAAATGTTCGTCTGTTTTTGACGGAGCTGTTTGTCCGCATTTATAAATGCAATTACGCTATTTTTGGGCAAACAAAAGGAAGTCTTGTTCAGGCCAAGCAAGCGGCACTGGAAAAGACAAAAATGACTGTCCATCAAAAAACCGCGCTAGAGCATTATTTATACGTGACTGATTTAAGAATTCGTCAGAAAAAGTATGTCGAAAAGGATATCAAAAATGTTTTAACAAAGGAGGATGTCAAACAAGCAATGAACGATCGCTTCTTTGAACGGGTTCCGGTTGAAGCGCGGGAGGCAGAGGCCAGAGCTTTCTTGAATTATTACTACTCTTGCTCAGAGGAGTTAGGGAAAAAACTGACATTGCAGGAAAACAAGCAGATAGTGAACTGGAGCCAAAATTTACTGTCGAGCTTGATCGAAGGCTTTCCTAAACTGACGGGGATTCCCGAGAAGTATGAACGCTTTTTAGAGCAAAGTCATTTTCTACATTTTCAATTATTGGAAACTAGTCAAGCCAGTGAAACCATTCAGCCTGAAATCAATATCGCATATTTTCAGCAGAATTATCCAGCGGTTTTAGATTTTTGCCGAATCTATATCGCACGTCTGCAGCAGAATGAGCCAGAATTATTTAATAAGAAGAAGCAGCTTCTCTTTCAATACTTATTTCTGATCCTAGAGACCTTTTCAAAAGATGCCCTTGTAGAGACGATCAACGTTTATGTCGATTTTTCTTTAGGCAGCTTGTACAACCAATTTATTACGGATAATCTGAATTTTTTCCATTTAGTTGGGACGAGAATTGTTACAGATATTGAATCAGCCGATATTTTATTGACCGATTCTAGAGAGATGGGAAGAGCGTATAATCTTGACTGCGTCGTATGGCTGTCCCCGCCGCGCCCGCTAGACTGGGCCAATCTCGGGCAAAAGATCATACAGAAAAGAAACGAAAAAACAAAAGAAGCATAGGAAAACTGACCCGTTTTTCTATGCTTCTTCTGCGTTTTTCAATAAATGGCCTTGTTTTTTTGTTGCATTTGCAACAAAAATAAATTATGATAGGCGTGTCTTAGATAGGAGGGATGAGATGACCGATGTTCTTAGAGATATTGGAAAGATAGCCCGAGCCTTAGATTCTATCGCCAATATTGAATTTAAAGATTACCAGCTTTCGAAGGGGCAGTATTTATATTTGAGCCGAATTTATGAAAATCCTGGCATCATTCCTGACAAATTAGCTGAGATGATCAAGGTCGACCGAACAACGGCCGCCCGAGCCATCAAAAAGCTGGAGGAAAAAGGCCTTATCGAGAAGAAGGCTGATTTGGAAAACAAAAAAATCCGCCGCCTATTCGTTACCTCTGAAGGTGCCGAGCTTGCGCCCATTATTCAGCTGGAAAACGAGTATTCCAACCAAATGGCGTTGTATGAGCTCTCGCCGCAGGAAATCGCCGCTTTTTCCCAAGCCTTGAAAACGGTCGTGGCGAATATTGATAAAGAATGGCTATCCGTTAAAAAGGGAAATAAAAGATCGTATTTAGAACAAATAAAGGAGTAAATCACATGACAAAATTTATTGCAGATCCATCATTTTGGGAAGTTTTCCCCGAGGCGCAAATCAATGTGCTGATCGTAAAAGGAGTTGCAGACAATCAGGCAAAGACCGATGATTCCTACTTGCTTGAGTTATTAGCGAAAGGAAAGGAAGCAGCGAAGGGCTATCTTCAAGAAGAAACCTTTAGCCAAAATCCGGTTATTGCCCAGTGGCGCGGGGCCTTTAGCCAGTTTAAAACAAAAAAGGGTGCCCGTTCTTCTATTGAAGCACTATTAAAAAGAGTCAGTCAGGATCGGGCGTTTTCTCCAATCAACCCATTAGTAGACATCTATAACAGTATTTCGCTGGAATTTGCAGTGCCATGCGGTGGAGAGGACCTACAAAAAATTGCCGGAGAGATTCACTTAGGTCAAGCAGCTGGCGGCGAGGCCTTTTTACCTTTGGGGGCGGAAGCAGATGCACCGGCTTTACCTGGTGAGATGATTTATTATGATGACGAAGGAGCAATATGCCGCTGCTTGAATTGGCGGGAGGCGCAACGAACGATGCTGACGGAAACGACCAAAGACGTCATCTTCTTTATGGAATCGGTCAACGCTGAGCAGGCTCAGCGCGCCGATCAAGCGATGCTGGAATTAAAGAAACGGATCGCGGATTATTTCGAGGTGGAAGGAACCGATTTTTTTGTGAATGCTGAAAATTCACAAGTGACTATTGAAGGCTGAAAGCAGGGCTCTTTTTAGAGTCTTGCTTTTTTTAAGGTTCTGGTCTGATGGGCGAGGCGATCCAGAATGGCAAAGCTCTTTTCGCGATTCAAGCGATGTATCTATATGTGCCGATGATTTTGATTATTTGTTCGATCATCACGATGCTGTTTTACAATTTGGATAAAATCTATCCGCAACTAAAAGCTGAGTTGGAGGAACGCAAAGATTTCGAAAACGAAGCAGATACCCTTTAGAAATTAAAACGAGTTGGATCTTTTGATCAGCTCGTTTTTTTGTTTAAAAACTGATTGACTTTATATAGATAAGTGTCTATATTGTAGATAGATAAACATCTATGTAAAGGGGTGAAACATTTGGATTATGAAGGATTATCTATAATTCTGAAGGCTTTGGGAGATCCGAAGCGTTTGAAAATCATTGATTTGTTATCAGAGGGAGAATTGTGCGCCTGTGATATCTTGGCTCATTTTGATTTTACACAGCCGACACTTTCGCATCATATGAAGCTATTGGAGAACGCTGGGTTGGTGACGGTTACTAAGCAGGGCCAGTGGCATCACTATTTTTTAAACCGAGAAGTTGTTGATCCGTTTTTGAAGGATCTGGAAAGAATGACAAAGAAGACAGCAGTTCAGAAAAATTGAGGAGATCATCATGAGTAAAATCTATTTTTTATGTACGGGAAACTCTTGCAGAAGTCAAATGGCAGAAGGCTTCGCGAAGAAATACTTTCCTCCAAACTGGGAAATTCGAAGTGCCGGGGTAGAGACTCATGGATTGAATCCCCGCGCTGTTCAGGTGATGAGGGAGCTGAACATTGATATTTCAGCCAATACCTCTGACCTGATCGATTCCGATTATTTTGATCATTCAGATATCATCATTACTTTGTGCGGCGATGCTAAGGACAAATGTCCTATACCGCCAAGTCAAGTCCGCTCTCTGCATTGGGACCTGACGGATCCGGCTAAGGCAACAGGAACAGAGGAAGAGATGCTGGCTGAATTCAGGAAAACAAGAGATACCATCGAAGAAAAGATGAAAAAGCTGGTTGCTGATTTTATAGAATAAAAGGAGAACATTATGTGGAACTGGGTGAGTGATCAGGTATTCAAAATGTTATGGCTCAACGAATTAGCGGGTAAATTGGTTGAGCTTGTCGGCTTGTCACTAAAAAGCAGGCTGGGAAGCAGTTTGCAGTTTTTTATTTTTGATACGATCAAGATTTTTATCCTTCTGTCAGTTTTGATCTTTACGATGGGCGTGATCCAATCCTTTTTTCCACCTGAAAAGACAAAGGTGCTTTTAGGGGGATTAAAAGGCTGGAAGGGAAATATTTTAGGCGCACTTTTAGGAACGATAACTCCGTTTTGCAGCTGTTCTAGTATTCCGATTTTTATTGGCTTTACGACGGCGGGACTGCCTTTGGGTGTGACCTTTTCCTTTTTGATTTCTTCGCCAATGGTTGATATTGCATCGATTATTTTGTTAATGTCGTTTTTCGGTGTGAAGGTGGCCTTGCTATATGTTGCCGTTGGGCTGGTTTTAGCAGTAGTTGGCGGAACGATCATTGACAAGTTGGGGATGGAGGATGAGATTCAAGATTACATCAAAAAAATGGAAGCGTCTGCAGCTTTTGTCGAGGAGCTGGCATGGAAGGATCGGGTTCGTTTTGGCCTTGATCAAGTAAAAGAAGTTGCTGGGAAAGTATGGCCCTATGTAATTATCGGGGTAGGAATCGGGGCGGCCATCCATAACTGGATTCCTCAAAGCTTTATTCAAAATGTCTTAGGAGAAGGGAATCCGTTTGCTGTTGTTTTGGCTACACTCATTGGTGCGCCAATCTATGCGGACATTTTCGGTGTTTTGCCGATCGCTGAAGCACTTTTTAGCAAAGGTGTTCCTATTGGTACATTGATGGCCTTTATGATGTCTGTCACCACACTTTCACTGCCTTCAATGATCATGCTGAGCAAGGTGGTAAAGCCTAAACTATTAGGAGTGTTCATTGGAATTTGTCTGGTGGGCATTCTAATGATTGGTTTTGCTTTTAATGTTTTACCAATATAAAAACGAGAGGATGAAGAAAATGATTATCAAGGTTTTAGGTCCAGGGTGTAAAAATTGTCAAAATCTAGAGAAGAATGTGAAGGAAGCGTTGACTTCTGCCAACACAGAGGCGGAAGTGGTCAAGGTCACCGATATGGTAGAGATACAAAAATATGGCATTATGAGGACGCCCGGCTTAGTCATTGATGAAAAGGTCGTAGTCTCTGGCCGTGTCCCTAAAGCAAAAGAAATTCAGAAGCTGCTTTCATAATGATACAAAAAACAAGCTGAGTCTCATGACTCAGCTTGTTTTATAGCTTAAAGATATTTTTCTAGCCCCACTGCGATCCCATCCTCATCACAAGTAAGCGTGACATCGTCTGCGACAGCCTTCAACTCTTCAACAGCGTTGCCCATCGCAATTCCGATCCCAGCATATTCAATGATCGAGCGATCGTTATGCCCATCACCGAATGCGATCATATTATAAGAATGAATGCCCAGATCAGGAAAGACAGTGTTCAAGGCTTTGGCTTTATCGATTCCTTTGTCTGTAAGCTCAAAATAAAAAGGAGCAGAAAAAGCGGCAGTAACCGTCTCGACAAAAGGCGCGTGGATTGCCTCAGCATATTCCTGCAAATAATCAGGTTGCCCTGCTATCAAGATTTTATTGATGGGAAATGTGGCGAAGGCTGCCAAATCATCGATCTCGCAAAGCTTAAAATTGCCGCCGCGAGCTTCATATTCAATAATATTGAAGTCGCCATCAGGCAAATGCAGCGTATTGTTGTAAACGTCATTTACATAAAGATAATCTTCCCTGTCAATCATCGGAGTAACATCAAATTTTTTCAGATGATTTAAGATTGCCTGTCCCGTTTCAACACTCATCGCTTGATTGAAAACAACCCCCTTCGTTAAACAATCCGTTACGCGTGAACCATTATATGAAACGAGATACCCTTCATATTTTGTCATTTCCAGCTCTTCTGCAAGCTCAAACATCCCTGTTGTAGGCCGACCAGATGCTAAGATTACCTTGATGCCTTTTTCTTGTGCTGCGATCAAGGCTTGTTTGGTCTTTTCAGAGATGATTTTTTCAGAGGTTAGTAACGTACCATCGATATCTAGTACGATTGCTTTGATATCCATTTCATCACATCCTATCTTGTATTACTTCAAGTCTACTATCGGCCGAAGATGATGTAAATGGTTTCATTTGTAAACGGCGTTGGAATTTGCTTCTGTCAGAAACAAGGCTGAAAAGAGAACTCGGACTTTGCTGGAGTTGTGAAGAATAACTAATGATTAATATAGAGAACAAATAATCGAAAAGTATTTGCTGCTGCATTCATTGCATCTTCTCAATAAGAAGTAAGGGCTTAAGCTATTTTATTCGCTTTTATTGCTCATTCTAGGTACCATCAATTATGAAGAAAGCATTGAATCTATTTGGAGGCGATTTTTTGAGGAAATTTGATTATGAGCTGATCGATGTGTTTACAGATGAGCCATTTGGCGGGAATCAATTAGCCGTTTTTAAAGATGCGGCGAAGTTAACAGACGAAGAAATGCAGCGAATCACCAGTGAATTGAACTTATCAGAGGCAACCTTTATCACCAGTGCAGCGCAAGACAAAGCGACGGTGAGAATCTTTACTCCGAATCGAGAAGTGCCGATTGCGGGTCACCCGACAATTGGTACAGGGTATGTGTTGGCAAGAGATGGACTGATCCAAACGGTTGAGGGTGAGAATTCTTATCTATTCAAAGAACTGGTAGGCGAGATTCCAATAAAACTATATAAAAAGCATGGGGAAATTGAAACTGTTGAGATGATCCAGCCACTTCCTGATTTCAAAGCTGTTATTGCAGATAAAGAGTCTGTTAGTGCGCTGCTATCAATTGATGCCATAGACATTTCAGATAGGTCTCCCATGCAGATTGTTTCTGCAGGAGTGCCGTTTCTATTTGTCCCGATCAAGGATTCAGCTGCAATGAAGCAAATAAAATTTAGACAAGATGTTTGGGAAAAAGAATTTTTAGCCAAAGGATGGGAAGTGGACATCTTCGCGTTTTCACTAGAAACGCTGGATAAGAAGGCAACGGTCCACAGCCGGATGTTTGGTCCAACGATGGGGATTTCAGAAGACCCAGCTACTGGTGCAGCTAGTGGCCCTTTAGGTGCTTACTTAGTCCATTATGGGCTAGTTTCTGAAGAATCAGAAGGAAACTATTTAATAATCAGCGAACAGGGAATCGAAATCGAGCGGCCAAGTCAGATCAGGATAACCGTAGAAAGCAAAGAAGGAAAGATAAACCATGTTAGTATTGCTGGCTCGTCAGTAGATATCGGGTATGGGACGATCGTATTAAAGGAATAGGATAAATATAATAAGCCTTCGTAATCACTGATTTATCAATGGTTATGAAGGTTTATTTCATTTTTATCTTTACAAAAGAGATCAGAACGTATTGACAGGCTAACGATTGTTCGCTAAACTATAAAAAAGGGAACGATCGTTAGCTAAAGTTCGAAAGGAGAGCACAATGAACCTCTATTTTGGTGATGCAATCAGCATCAAAACAACTGTTTTACTAGTGATTTTTCTAGTCTTTCTTGGTGGGATAGTAAAGAAGAGGGCAGAAGTTCGTCATTGGGGACGGTTTGTACTAGGTATTTGTTTGGTCGGTTTGTCTATTTGTATTTTAGGAGCGACCAGAGATGGCCTGCACTTCACCGTTCAGCAGGCGATTGATGGTTCAGTTGAGCCAGGTCTTTTTCCGTTAGTTAGTGCACAAACGATTGTTGGAGCAGCCTTAGGAATCGTGATTGTCATTTCGGCTATTCTTTGTCTATTTTTGAAAAAGCAGCGTGCTAGAGAAGCCTTGTTTTTCATTATAGCGGGGAGCATACTTTTAAAAATTGTTATGATCGAAGCATCCAGAATCATGCTCGTTCTCGCTTCAGCAAATCTATTTTTATAGGAGGAAGTTATGTCAAAGCAAAATACAAAGGAAAAAATATTACTTTCTGCTCTAGAACTCTTTTCAACAAAGGGCTATGAAGGAACCTCGGTCCGGGACCTTGCGAGAGCAGTTGGCATACGAGAAAGCTCGCTTTACAAGCATTTTAAGAATAAGCAAGCGATATTTGATGCGATCTTAGCGTACATGGAGAGCTATCACAATGAAAAAATGAAGGAAATGGCGATGCCGTTAGGACGATTTGAAGAAATAGCAGGTGATTACAGTGAGCTTTCACTCGATCATTTGTATCAAATCAGCTCAGCATTATTTTTAATGAGCTTCAAAGATACGGTGGAAATTCAATTCAGACGCATGCTGACAATTGAACAATTTTCAAATCCGGAAATAAAAGCAAGCTACAAAAAATATTTTATCTCTGATATTTTACACTATCAAACGATGCTTTTTTCCGAAATGATCCAGCAAGGGCGCTTTATCGAGTGTGACCCAAAAGTTCTTGCTCTACAGTTTTACTCACCGATTTACACCTTACTTGCTTTATACGAGGGACAGCTGGAGAAAGAAGAAGAGGCGCTAGCCATTCTAAAGGAACACATTTTTCAATTTGATAAAAGATACAGCAGTGAAGGGAAGTGAAGAGTATGAATACGTTGATTGTCTATGCATCGCAAAAAGGCAGCACTGCCGATTGTGCTCACTACTTGAAGGAGCAATTGACGGGAGAAGTCACTGTGGTGAATGTGAAGGAGAAGATCCCCAAGCTGGATGAGTTCGATACGATCATAGTCGGCGGGTCTGTTCATATGATGAAGATCCAGAGAAAGATTGCCTCTTTTTGCAGTCGCTATAAAAAACAGCTGCTTGAGAAGAAGCTTGGATTATTTGTTTGCTGCTATACCACAGAGGGGGATGCCAAATTTTTTGACACCTTTTTTGATCAACGGTTGTTGACCCATGCTAAAATTACTAGTATTTTTGGTGGGGAAATGAGGTACGATAAATTGAACTTCGCCTACCGCAAGCTGTTTCAATCGTTGAACAAAATTGAAGATTTTCGCAAGGAGTTTGTGGAACCAGAAATTAACTATGAAGAGATAGCTAGATTTGCGCAAGCCATCAATGGATAAGAAATGAAAGAAAGAACAAAGGTATAAATTACTGCCTTTGTTCTTTCTTTATACAACGTGGATGGCAGGATTCGAACCTACACCTCGTATTAAAATGAAACAAACCGTCGTTTTCAGTCCCACTTCTGAGTCTAAACACCAAGTTCATCCACAAGAAGACTCTACGATAGTTAGCTTATAGAAAGCTTAAAAGGGTGGTAAGAAATTTTTAAGACTCAAAGGTTCGAATTAAAACGATCGAGAAGCGCTGCTTCTCGATCGTTTTTTGCTAATCATAGTCTTCAATCTCAGCTTTTTCCTGCTCAAAATCAATAAACAGTTGAAAGCCATTGTCATCTTTGTCTTGATCCCAGATTTCTACCAATTTGGGTACCACTTCGATTAGAATTTCACTGTCCTTGTGAGGATAGGCATTGTAGCTCTTTTCCCAGTGTTTTTGATACAAGGTTTGAAAAGAGCGGTCCTCTTGGTCGACAACTAATCCATGATTAATGGCGATGCCTTCGATCTGAACGCCCCAGTGACAGATCGCCACTTGGGGATTTTCAAGCAACTGTTTGGTTTTCCGAAAGTTCTTATCTGTTTTGAATAAGATTTTCTGATCATGGATGATGACGCTGACATTCCGAACCATGACATGATCATTCAGGCTGGTAGCCAGAGCCATGATCTTTTTCTGCCCCAGCTTTTGATAAAATTGCTCAACGGCTTCATTAAATTCCACTATAAAAACTCCCGTCTAAGAAAAATTGCTCGCAGGCGATCCAGAGAAAAATAGACGACTGCGGTAGTGACGCCGTATTTGATCAAATTAAACGGTATGATCCCGATTATGACTAATTTCCACACGCTGTCTACCATCGGATTGACTGCTTGGGTCATCGCGATAATCGCTTCCATCGACAAGCCATACAGCTTCGTGTAAAAAGGGATGATAAAATATACATTTGATAAGCAGGCAACAAAAGTCACAACAGCAGTACCGGCTAACATGCCCTTTAAGGCGGATCCCTTGTTCATTGAACGCTGATAGATCCAACTAGCGGGTAAAATAAAGCTGACACTCAAAAGAAAGTTTTGGATTTCTCCAGTAAACATCGAAGCCGTTCCGACTGTGGCTAGTTTGATCATGAGTTTGATCAATACGATGAAGATACCCGAAACAGGTCCCAGCAGAAACGTTCCTAATAATTCAGGAACACCCGCCAAATCAAAATCCATAAACGGCGGCATGAACGGCAGCGGGAACTTGAAGAGCATCAACACATAGGAGAGCGCCCCAAAAATCGCGATCATCACTAATTTTCTTGCAGTAAATTTCATTTCAACACACCTTTCTTAAAACATAAAAAAGAACCTTACAACAACATTTGCAAGGCACAGTCAAAGTAGAAAAAGGGTGTATTGATTCGTCAAATAGCGTTTGTTATCTGAACGATCAACAAACACACGCTTTTCTTCTTCCATCCAGACTGTACTGTCGGTCTCAGAATTGCACTGAGTCAGCCAAAAGGCTCGCGGACTATCACCGCCGGTCGGGAATTAAACCCTGCCCTGAAGAACTTATTGTGTTTATTTTCACATGTTTTTAATCCAAATGCAAGCGTTTTTTATGTCTGAATTCAGATAAGTTGGATTTTTACGGAAGAAATGGCTAACGATAAATCATGTTCCAATACGCCTCATGGTCGTTTACTTCCTTGAGCTTTTCCCAGCCTTCCTTTTCATAAAAAGTCAAAGCCGGGGTGTTTTGTGATACGCATTTCAAACTCATCGGACGTTTTAACTGCTGTTTGGCTTTTTCCAAGAGCTGGTGTCCCGTTCCTTGTCCTTTAAAATAAGTGTCGACAAATAAGCAATGAATGAAATTATCTGGCAGATAGAAGGAAATGAAGCCAAGAATTGTTTTATCTGCCTCTGCGACAAAAATCGATTCGTCCTTTGTATCGCGGTCGAAATCTGTTAGGTGCATTTGTTTCGGATCACTCCAATAAAAGGTTTTTTGGCGACTTTCCAAGTAAAGCTTCCGCAGTCTTGGCTTATCCTGTGGTGTCATTTCGCGAATCTGAATCAAGCAAACATCTCCTTCTGATCATAAAAGCTTTCATTGATTAAAAAGCATTTTAACAGTTTTTTGATAAATCTCAACAGTTAGGCATGATCAAGGAGTGTTATCATACTAAATAATTAGAGCAAAAATACGTCTTTCGCCCTATGACGAAGTAAAGGAAATTCTGCATAATAAGGACATAAGATAAAAACACATCGCAAGTGGGAAGATCGAAATGAACGAAATCTAAAATAAGATGGGATTCTCGAAAATAGTGTTTTTGGAAAATAAAGGAAGAGAGTGAACATGATGAAAAAAATGACGAAATCACAAAACAATCGAGTATTGACAGGAACAATAGCGGGAGTCGCGGAATATTTTGGGATCGATCCTACCATTGCACGAGTGGCATTTGTTTTCAGCAACTTTTTCTTAGACGGCGCACCGATTTTACTGTACTTCGTATTAATGGCAATCATGCCAAAAGCAGAAAGCCGCAATCGATCTTACGAACGTCCGTATAGTCGTCCGGAGCGTCAGCCTGAGCGTCAACCCAAGCAAGCAGAGACAACTGCTGACGATGCGTGGAGTGACTTTTAATTAGAAAAACAAGGATTGTTTACCATCAATCTTACTATATAAATTGAAAGAGTGGGCTGCTAAAAAAGCGATCCACTTTTTTTATGAGTCGGGCAAGGGGCAGCAGGTGTTGAGAGAAAGGAAGAAAGATAGTCCTTTCGACCCATGACGATTAAAAAAGGAATGTGCATAATAGAGTTACAGAACATTTCGTTGAGGAGAGATTATCATGAATGAACGGGAAAAAATCTTAGAATCGATTAAAAAAGGCATCCTTTCTCCAGAAGAAGGGTTAGATTTGTTAGAAAGTCTAGGTTTAAAAGACACAGAAACCCAAACGAAAGAAACAGCAGAGGACGTAGTGGCCCCCGTAGCTGAATCAAATGAACCGATAGAGCTGGAAAAAGCTGTTGAATCTGAAGAGATACCAGAAACCGGAGCAAGTACAGCTTCTGAAGAGAGCTTCGCAACCGAAGAAGAACCACAATCAGAAGAGTTCACCTATGAAGAAACAACTGCTTCATCAGAAGTACCAGAATTTAACGAGACTTCTGAACAGGAACCTGAGATGGAAGCAGAAACCGTTGAAGAAGCGCTCCAAGAAAATAATCAGCCCTCCGACAGTGTGGCCAGTATGATTGATGAATGGGAGAACAAGGCGGAGCCTGAAACGAAGGAAACAGATCCCGTTAGATCGAAAATCGATGAGTTTGATCTGGCACTGCAAACCAAAATTGAAGCTCTTCGAGAGAAAAAGGAAGAGTTTAGGGAACTAAACCTTGAGGCTGAATTAGGAATTATCTCTGCGGAGAATGAAGTGATATATAAGCAAATGAAAATTGAGCTGAAGGAACTAGAGGAAGAAATCGAATTGCTGAAGCACGAACGAAAAGCAATCGACGAAGACCTTTTCTCATCTCCAGAGAGACCCTATGTCTCAGATGGCTTTTTTGAAGTACCTGATGATTTTGAGGAACAAAAGTATCGTCCGATGGATCGCCCTCAGGTGGAACCGAATGACTGGGCAAGCCGTATCGGACGGGTCGTAAACAAAGCGGCTGGAAGAGTCTCTGATAAAGTGAACAATGATTTTGATTGGAAAAATATCAATCAAAAATTTTACGGGACAGCCAAGACACACTTCAGTCATCAATTTACTTTTGAAGATATCGACGCGAAAACCATCGATATCAAGCTTGCCAAAGGAAAGATAATTTTGAAGACGTGGGAAGATGAAACAATCAATGATGTCAAAGTAGAAGCATCCGCAGCTTTGCTTGGTCAAATGGATGAGCCGGATCCGCTTGATGCATTCTTAGAGCGCAGCCGAATCGATGTGAACAACTACCAGATATTATTCCACGTACCAAATAAAAGAGTCGATGCGAAGCTAACCTTCTATTTGCCAAAACGACAGTACAATAATTTGTCGCTGCGCTTATTGAATGGAGACTTGATGATTGACGAGCTTGCCGCAAAAAATACAGCAATCCAGGCGACCAACGGGACGATCCTAATCAAAGAGCTCGATGCTTCGATGCTTGAATTTGAAGGAACAAACAATCAGGTTGAAATCCGCGAAGGTCAAATTTTAGACGCATCGATTGAGACAGTGACTGGAACGATTATTTCAAGAGCAGATGTCGTTCGATCGGAATATTCACTGATCAACGGGGACATTAAACTAACGGCAAAAAATGATGACTTGAAAAAAATCGAGGCACAATCGGTCAATGGGGACGTCAAAGTATCATTACCGCAAACCGTTGGGATTGAAGGTTCTGCTAAAACAGGAATCGGAACCATCAATTACCGCTTTGCCAATTGTGAAACAGTCCAGGAACGAAGCGGCGACACACAAAAAGTTTTGCATTTTCAACGAGCCGCAGGAGAAGCGGCCCAAATCGAGGTTTCTTCTAAGGCAGGAAATATTTTCTTGAAGGATTATGATAAATAGAAGGGAACAACCAAAAATGAGAAAAAGAATGACGAAATCACAAACGAATCGCATGCTGACAGGTACGATTGGAGGGATCGCGGAATATTTTGGAATCGATCCAACCATTGCCCGAGTTATCTTTGTATTCCTCAGCCTGGTTTTAGCTGGAATGCCAGTCTTCTTTTATATATTGCTAGCGCTGATTGTTCCAAGAGCAGACAGTCGCAATGCCTCTTACCAGCAAAGCTATGAGCGGCCTAAAAAAACAAAAGCGCAGCGTAGACGGGCAGAAGCAGAAGAAGAGGAAAATTGGAGCGACTTCTAGTCCAATAGCTTATGCCCAACAATGAATCACAGCGTTTCACAGGACATCCTTAGTTTTTAGGGATGTCTTTTTTTGTTCTTTTTAAGATGAAAAGTGAAAAAAATCAAACCAAACGGCCATATAGAGCATAATAAAATTAATGCTTCCCCTCTGTTAGATTGTTCATAATTAAAATCCAATTAATAATATATAAGTTCTTTGATGTTGAATTTAATAAAATTATTGCTAACTATGTTTGAAAAACACTATGTAGATGGATAGAAAAAGGGTAGAATAAAAATGATATGGGCACTTCCAAATAAAACACTACCGTTATTTTATTTGTTTTAGAAAGAATATTGTTAGTTTTGACGTAAGGACGTTTAAGAGCATAGTCACCATATACTCATATCAACTTTAGTTAATTTGGAGGAGAAAGAATGGATTTTCGCCAGGTTTTAGGAGTAAGCAATCGACGCAGATTAAAATTGATTGAGCTATTGTATTATAACCGAGATGGCACACCAAGTGAGAAGCTCACCAGTGAGTTGAAATGTTCATTACCGATTTTATTGAGTGACATTAGTTTGATAAATGCGCAGCAGAATAAATATTTTTTGGTTGAAAAGGACAATGGCTTGTACCAAGTTAAGCTCATGGAGGACATCAGTATTGGAAAACTCTACGCTGAAGCGCTGACTCATTCGCCAGAATTTCAAATCGTCGAGAAGCTGTTGTATGAGGAGCATGACAACATCAGCACTTTATCAAAATCACTGTTTTTGAGCTCATCCAACGCACAACGCTACTTAAAAAAACTAGAGCCTTCTTTAAAAAAGGCAGGAATATATTTATGTTATCGACCATTGCGGTTGGAAGGTGAAGAAAGCACAATACGGCACTTTTACTATCGCTACTTCATCGAAAAGCATTATTCCTTGAAGACCGTGCTGCCTAATTTGAATGATTTTCAGCTGCGGTCAATTGAAAAATTTGTACAGGAATTTGTTTCGATTAACGGTTTATACAAGAAGCATATTTTTCAAAAACGTTTGACCTACACGATTTTTATCAGCCTGTGGCGAATGAAGAATGGGCATTATTTTCCTGCAGAAGCCTTGCGGACAGAAGGCTTATTGTTGCCGGATAGTGAGACGATCATCCCTTTTAAAAGTCTAGTGTCTGATGTTTTTGGTCTATCACTAACGGATGAAGTCATGCGGGATTGCTTGTGGCTGTCCTATTCAGATGCAGTCGTCTTCAGTAAAGCCCACAGAGAACAGGCTCTAGCGGATAATTCACGGTATCGTCAATTGTTTAAGAAGCACCTGACGCTGACGAATGCGTTTATGAAATTAATGGGAGATTCCCCTGAGGAAGAACGAGTGCTAGAATTAACCACGACTCTAGTAAATGCTGTTTATCTTTATGATGAGAGGGGCGAGTTTGTCTCCATCCTTCGAAAAAATCGAACGATCTTTTTGAAAATGGTGGAGATCATGCATCAGCACGCAGTAGAGAAGGTCACAGAAATCACGAAAACCTTTGTTCAAACTTATGGCATCTATCAAAATAAGGATTTCATTACTAATTATGTCTATCTGCTGCTGACAGCCGAAGTCGATAGTTTGGAACGATTGGCTTCTCAGGATCAGATCCTTCATCTGTTGTTGATTTCGGATCTTTCGCCAACGGAAGAGGAATTCATCTCAAAGGTCATTACCCAGATTGTTTACGGGAACTTTGAAATCCATCACTTTGAGGACATTTGGGATGGCGATGAAGAGCTAATAGAAAAAATCCTAACCTACGATGGCTTGATTACCACCGGATCAAGGGAAGGATTGCCCAAAGAGTTTCCTTTAGTTTCGATGGATCCTTATATCACACCACAATCAATTGTCGCGATCCAAAACCTAGTCAATGAATTGTCCGAAAAGCTGTTTAAAAAATCCTTAGCAGAAAAAGAAAATTTTATGCGAGAAATGGCTGATTGAGGGATGACAGGTACTAGAAGATAAGAGCTTCTACCGATTGCTGAAACCTACGACTTAAAACGATTAAAGCCGAACGACCATATACTATCATAATGGATAGTAATAGGGGCGTTCGGCTTTTGTTTTGTTAAGTATTTTTCAAAAAGACTTTTATGCTAAATATTCAGAAGGCTAGTCAGTTAAGAGAGACTATCCCGCTTTAACTGTTTAAAAAAAGATGATTTATAGCGTTCATTTTCTCAAGTGCCGGCTTTATTCTTCTGCGAGAAATCGCACAGGAATGAATCATATCGAAATAGACGGCTCCTGCCGCGCGATCAATCTGAACAATGTTTTCCAAATTCACGACGTAAGAACGATGCGCCTTAAAGAAACGCTCGTCCAATTTCTCGATCTCCCCAAGAGTGGCATAAAAATTAACTAACCGAGATTTACAAATAAGACGGATCTTATGAGAAATATCAGTGGTCTCAAAGTAAAGAATATCCGAAAAGGGTACCTGGAAATTACTGTGCTGATTGCTAAAAAGAAACATCTCTTCCTTTTTCTCAGTCGCTTTAGTATCCAAAAGATTTTCGAAGCAATCAATTAAATGCTGCTTAATTTCGTCTATTGGACTGTCTTTAGCAATAAAATCATAGGCGGAAACTTTATAAGCATAAGTAATTGGTGCAAATTCTGAATGGGTCGTGATAAAAGCAATGACGCCATGAGGATCCATTTTCCGAATCTGACTAGCAATCTCTAATCCCATCTTCTTTTCGCCGTTAATCTCAATATCCAGAAAATAAATATTTTGATCAACCGTTTCTTTCACCTTTTTTAACAAGCTATCTGGTCTATCAGTAGTAACAATCGACTTTGCTGACCAACGTTTTTCTAGCAAGATTTCTCGAATAACCAGCTCCAAACGCTGTTGGTGTAAAATGTCATCCTCTAATAAAAAAATATTCATCTTGGAAGATCCTCCTTGATCATCAAAATTTGTCGAAATATGCCATCCTGATACTCTGTTTGTAACGAGAGATTGGTGTAGTTCTGAAGAATTGATTGGACAGTCGCTAAACCAAAACCTCGATTTTTCCCTTTTGTGGAGTAATCCTTATTGAAAATCTTGACGATATCAATGGATTCATCTGAACAAGAATTTTCAATCGTAAGTTGGATTTCTCGATTTTCCTCGTTTTTCAAAAAAACAATCGTCATAAAGGGACTGGCTGCTTTTTCAGCTGCCTCGATCGCATTATCCAACAAGATGGAAACCACCCGTACATAATCCAAAATCTCAATAGGCTCCTCTTGAATAATATCGTCAATCTCGAGATGGACCGAAATGTTTTTCTGAAAGGCCTGAATGATATGAGTCGAAAAAATTCCTTTTATCGGCAGAGTTTTTAGGTTGTTCAATTTTGCTAACGCGAAATGTTCATCGTCTAATACAATGCCTTCCGTAGTCAATACTCGCTTATACGTATCCTCAATGACCGTTAAATCCTTTGTTTTGATACTCTCATTTAAACTGATCAACACATTATGATAATCGTGCCGAAACCCTCGCAATTCCTCATACATCGTTTCGATTTGCTGGACATAAGAAGTAAGGTCAGCTAACTGGCTGTCCTTTAATCGTTGGATACGTTGTTTGTCGAGCTGCCGAGTTTTGATGTTCAAATAGATGATTAATAGGATGATCACAAGGATAAAAACAACGATCAGATATTTGCGAATAGGGTTTTCGTCTTTTAGTAAATAGCGTTCAATCCAATAGTTCCCAAATTGAATAATGCAGCAGAGCGTCAATAAGATATTAATGATCAAAAGAAAAATCTGATTCCAATTGTCTTGATATTTTTCTAGAAACGAAACACTAGGTCTAATCAGTCGCAATAAAATCAAATTACATACAATTGAAAAGATCGGTGATACTATCATGTTGATTAAATACATATATTGATCAAACACGTCTTCTCCGATGAGAAAAAGGATTGACGAGTTCATAAAGTAAGCAAAAACAACATAGGAGAAGGTCGTATATATTCCGAAAAACCATATCAAGTTAGTCGAGTAGTCTCCATGTAGTTTTTTACCGATGATTAAAAAATAAATTATAATTACCAAAAAAATCCAGTAATTAAAAAAGAGATAGACCACAATTGAAATTACTGGAAGAATTACCATCATCCTAAAAGGGATTTTTTTAGTTGTTAGCTTAGAATAGAGAAATAGCTGGCAAGCATTTTCTATGCACATTGCAATGAACAACGTAAAAAATGATACGCTATCCATTTCGAGTCATTTTTTTTAGTTTGGGGTTTTTGGGTTCATACCCCCAGATTAAACACGGATAACTCAACAATACAACTGAAGCCGCAACAAGAATCTTCGAAATGTTTTGCAGTAAATTAGGGTTGGTTTTGATAGTTTTCATAGTTTTTATAGCTCCTTTTATTTAATTTATATAATAGTGGGTGAATCATAACGATTTCCACTAGTAAACCCGTAATTAGTAAAGTGCTTATTTGGCTACCTGCCAAGAATAGAGATACACAAATAATGGATACAGCAGTGATTAAAGCCAATATTTTCTTCCTTCTTCGTTCGCTTATGCTAACTAAAGGATTCTTTTCTGTGTCCGCTGGTGCATAGCGAAAGACGCACCACAAAATAATCAGAGACAGAACTAGTATCCAAAAAGCAGGAAATGTAAAATTTGTTTTTTGAAAAATTAAAGGGATGCCCACGAATGTAACTATCCCGAAAATAGAGCAGTTAAGAGAAGATTTTGCGTGCCATCCATTAGCGTGCCATCTCAAAAGAACGTAGGCCAAGTTCATAATAAAAGTTTCAAAAAGTAAACCTAATAAAAAGGAAATAAGGTAAACCTGAATGCTTTTGAAAATATTACTTAACAAGATTTCTAATGAGTATTGGACGTTTTCAAACTCTTCCTCAGTCATAAAATTTTGCGCTCGCAATTTATCTAATATAAATATTGTGAAGTTATGTGTCATTCTTAGCTACCTCTTGTGATATAGTCCTCATTACTTTTTGATTGTAATCCATTTTGTGATTTACTACAATTCAAATCCCATTTACAGATAGCTATAACGCTTCTTGTTCTGTAAATAAAATCTCCTTCAATGATTGCTTTAATGGGACATATTTTCTCCTTGAGAAGGGACAATTGTTATTAGAAGAATCATCTAAAAAGTAAACCCGTCGTTCGTATTTATTGATTTCGCGAATAGTTAACAGGTTAACGACAAAGGAGCGATGACAACGAAATAACCAGTTCTGATCTGCATCTTCGTAGTTGTTCAAATCCCCTGTACAATAATGCGTCCCTTTTTTAGTCACGAAACATAAAGAATGATCTTTTGTGTCATCTACTGTGATATAGAGTAACTCTGTAGCTTGTATAATAATAGTTCCTGTTTTTGTTTCTAGAATAATCGGTGCTTTCATATGAAGAGACCTCCTTATCAATGATTTTAAAGAATTTCTTTCACTTTGATAAGGGGTATGTCGTGAATGGTCGGAAATCAGTCGCGAACGGTCACGAATTATCCTCAAAGGCGCTCGAAATATATTATGGATGCTTGGAATTAGTCCGATTTTCAAAATTTGAGAAGTCCGAATGAAGAAAATTGAGTAAGCAAGGGGGTGAAAAGGCAGCTTATTTGTTGTACAATAGCTGTTGTAATTAGTTATTTTATATAGTTGAAAGAATTGAAAGGTTTGGATTATTGATTTAGTTAAATCGATAAACATTCAACTGCTGCTATTCCGCTAATTAAGTCTATAATAAAAACAGGAGTTATTTTATGAAAAAATATTCAGGCCTATGCTTATTTACTGCTACGATATCAGCGCTCAGCTGTATGACCTTGGCGACCACAGAGCTTGCGAATGCTGAGGAAAATGTGCGTTCGACAATACAGACAGAGACAAGCACTGCAACCAGTTTGAGTACCGAAGAGAATACGGGTAAATTAATTAATTCAGAACAAACAACCAGCTCTGCCAATCTATCTGATGAGAATAATCAGCAGGGTAAGGCGGCATCAACATCAAATGAACTTGAAGAAACGAAAGCTGCACAAGCCGGTTTTTCCCAACAACAATTTGAACAGATTATGACTATTCCTAAATTAGCCGCTGCGGATCTACCTCCAATGCCGCGAGCAACAGGTCAGCAAAATTCTGTTGTCTCTAAAGCAAGAGAGCAGATTGGCAAGCCGTATGCCTGGGGGGCTTCGGGTCCTAACGCATTTGATTGCGGCGGGTTGGTCAAGTATGTTTATAAGCAGGCTGTGAATGTTGACCTGCCGATGGGGACGATTAATCAGGAGAAGTACGGGACAGAAGCAAGTATGAGTGATCTGCAGTCAGGAGATCTGCTTTTTTATGGCAATCGCGGCGCGACCTATCATGTGGGAATTTATATCGGCAATAATCAAATGATTCATTCACCGCAACCAGGACAAACGGTTACGGCGGTTGATATTAAATATTTTTATCCCAACTTTGCCAGAAGAATTCTAAAATCTGCTGGTACTGATCCCAATGTTTATCCTTCGACAGACGGGCAGGCTTCAAACGAACGCTTTATTTTTAGAATGTATAACAAAAATGATGGTCAGCATCATTATACGCAGTTAACCGGTGAAGCGGTCAATTTGATGAATGTTGGATGGAATTATGAAGGTGTCGGTTGGGTTTCACCTGCAACAGGTGCTTCTGTTTACAGAATGTATAATCCTAACAACGGCAGACACCACTATACTCCCCATGCTTATGAAAAGGATAATTTAGTAAAAGTGGGCTGGAAGTATGAAGGTGTTTCCTGGTATACAGGTGGAACAGTTCCTGTTTATCGTTTATATAATCCCCATGCGGCACCAAGAGAGGACAGCCATCATTATACGCCATTCGCTTACGAACGCGACAGCTTGGTCAAGGCTGGTTGGAAATCTGAAGGTACCGCGTGGTATGCAACAAGAGTGTTAAGCTAACTCAATTTATCAAGCGTCTGCGATGACGAAATCGCAGACGTTTTTTCGTTTATCTACCAACTTTTTAAGAAATGAATAAAAAAACTAGCGAAATATAGCGCGTTCAGGACTAAAAAACGACCGTTTAGGATAGTTTGGCTGCTTTTGCTGAAAATTACTCTATAGTTAAGTTATAGAAAAGAGTGTTCAGAATGAAAGTGAGGGAGCCAGCGGAATAATGAAATTTGTAGAACAGTTTGATGCTTGGGTATATCAAACATGGAAGAAATTCAAAGGCTTGACGGAAAAGCAGCAGCAATTCACCTATTGTTTGCTGATCCTTCTCGCTTTCTTTTTAATCAGCCTAATCAATGAACAGGCTGACAACAATGCGATGTGGCTGGATGGAAGCTGGAAAGGTCCATCTGATGTTTATTTGATTAAGAGCAAAAAAGACGAGTGTGAATACTGGGATATTAAGCAAAACGACTTTTTCTTGATGGAAAATGCCCAAATCGCTGTGAACTCATCAAAACGAAACATTGTACTAACAAAAAATAGCGGTAATACGGAATACCACATCATCAAATTAGATAGAAAACGAATAATATTGCAGATTTTTAACAATCAAAAGAAAATAAAAGAGCTGGGATTAGAGAGGATAAAGTAATTTTTCAATAGTAGTAAATAGACTTGTGATATAAAAAATCACTGAATCCTCAACTTTGAAGGTCTCAGTGATTAAATGAATATATGGGTACATTTCTTATTAAGGAATGTACTTTTTTTGTTTTTTAGCGCTAGTGTTTTAGATTTGTTCAGGGAGTGAGCACCGCAAAGTGCGCCTTCTAGTAAAAGAAACGCACTTTGTAAACTATAATGTAGTTTTATTTCTTATCATACCGCATTTAGTTTGTAGTTGGGACAGGGTCATTACTTCTAACTATGGAGATTCTTTTATTGAAGGTCTCAAAAGTTTCATAATCGATTTTTGAATCAGTGATTAAAAGGTTCACTTCATCCATTTTACAAAATGTTGAGCTTGAATCTTTAAGGAACTTTGTGCTATCAATTAGCGCAATTGTTTGTTTAGAATTTAGAACATTCAAGCGTTTATGCTTTACTTCCATAAAATTAAATTCAGAAAAACCATTATCAATCGAAACACCTGATGCAGAAAAGAAATATTTATCGATGTTGAAAGAAGTAGAGATATTGATGTCAAACTCATCGTAAACGGTATTTGAATTCAATTTAACTAGGCCTCCAATGATAATCACTGATATCGAAGGGTTTTGTTTTAGTACAGCCGCAGTCGATAAACCGTTAGTAATAACTGTCAAACGTTTATCCAATTTAGACAATAAACTAGCAAATTCAAAACAAGTTGAACTGGAATCAAGAAGTATCGTTTCACCTTCAACAATATAATCAATCGCTTTTTCAGCAATTTCTTTTTTTCGATCTCTATTTGAGAAAATCCTCTCGTTATATCCCAAAATCATTTCTGATAACGAAGCTTGGTTTTCTTTCTCTTTGTAGGTAACTCCACCATGAACTCTATGAAGGTCATCATATTTCTTTGCCAGCTTATCAATATCGCTTCTTATCGTTGGCCTGGAAACTTTTAACTCCTCAGCAAGTTGATTAACATAGACAACCCCCTTAAGAATTGCTTGATTACGAATAAAATCTTCTCTTTCAGTAGCTAACATACGCATCTTCTCCTTACAGTCAGTATATATGATTTCCGTTTAAAAAAAAAGATAAAAGAAAAAAACAAAAGGAAACTGTATGATAAAAGAAATATTTTTATCGTTTTTTTTCTTTTTTGCGTAAGTAGTAATCTCATTTAGCGTATGACTTAATCATGCTTATACTATTCTGTTAAGTAGAATTAGGACGTAATAACTAGAGAAATAGTTGCTTTTATTTACAAATTTCTTGTTGACTTATTCAATATGCGAAGGTATATTTAGGGTGCAATAGAAAATAAAAGCAAAAAAAAGAAAAATAAAGAAAGAGGTATTCAAATGTTAATCACAGGAAAACAAATGTTAGACGTAGCAAAAGCGAATCATTTTGCAGTCCCAGCCTTCAATGCAGGATCAGGACAGTTATTATCTGCAGTTATGGAAGCATGCGAAGAGGCCGATTCACCGTTTATGATGGCGATCCATCCCAAAGAACTTGAATTTCTTCGTGATAGCTTTGTCAGTCAAGTAATTTACGAAGCAAATCACACGAAGATTCCAGTCGCTATTCATCTAGATCATGGCGCTACATTCGATCAAGTGATTCATGCTATTCAATTAGGTTTTACTTCAGTAATGATTGATAGTTCGCATTTACCTTTTGAAGAAAATATTGCGGTCACTCAAAAAGTTGTAGAGGCAGCCCACGCAGTCGGTGTTTCAGTTGAGGCGGAATTAGGGACAATTGGAGACACAGGAAATACCGTTGAAGGCGGGGTAACAGAAGTCACATATACAGATCCTGCTAAAGCTAAAGAGTTCGTAGAGCGCACAGGGATTGATTCTCTAGCAATTGCAATTGGAACTGCTCATGGTATTTATCCTAAAGACGTAAAACCAAAATTGCGGTTAGATATTTTGGATGAAATCACCAAAGTTGTTGATATTCCGTTGGTTTTGCATGGTGGATCAAGTAATCCAGATAAAGAAATTGGGGAGTCTGTAGAAATGGGAATCGCAAAAATCAACATTTCTTCTGATATCAAAATTTCCTTCACTGATAAATTACGAGAAATTTTGAACAATGGAAATATGGAGATACGTGAACCGAATGTAATTTTTCCAGATTGTGTTGAAGAATCAAAGAAAACATCTCTGCACAAAATCAATTTATTCAAATCCAATAATAAATCAGATCTTTATTACGAATAGTCTCTAATCGATGGACTAGCTAGGAGGAGAACGAAATGGATACACAAGTTCAGCTATCAGAAATTTTGAACAAAGAAATTATGGCAGTTAACCTTCCGGGCACTACCAAAGATGAGGCGATTACCCAATTGGCCAATTTATTGTATGAGGAAGAATATATTTCCAGCATAGAATCTTTTATAAAGGATATTTACTATAGGGAATCTCTCGGTAAAACAGGGATCGGCAATTACATTGCCATCCCTCATGGTCAAAGTGAAAGCGTTGTCAAAAATGGTATTGCAATCGGAAAATTCACAAATGAGATACCTTGGGAATCATTAGACGATAAACCCGTGAAAATCATTTGTCTATTTTGTGTAAAAGCTGGAGACGGGGGAGAGAATGAGCATTTGAGGATGTTGGCGGCACTTGCAGGAAAACTTGGCAATGACACTGTAGTTGAGAATTTATTGAAGGCGGATTCTATAGATGATATGAAAGATGCTTTCTTATAGGAAGGAGAAGTAGGATATGAAGATTGTCGGAATAGCAGCATGTACAGCTGGAATCGCACACACTTATATTGCAAAAGAAAAATTAGTTAATGCGGCAATAAAAGCTGGTCACGAAATTCATGTTGAAACACAGGGGACTATTGGAACGGAAAATATTATTCCAGAGGAAGCGTTAAAAGATGCAGACGTGGCGGTCATTGCCGCTGATGTGAAAGTAAGTGGTAAGGAAAGATTCAAAGGGATTAAGATCATTGAGGTACCGACTGAAGTTGTCATAAAATCACCAAACAAGTTTATTGAAAAAATCGAAGAAATTGTAGAGAAAGGATGAGGGAGTAAATGGCGGAAGTGAAATCAAGCGGTAAATTATTTACTAATTTGAAGCAACACGCATTGACGGCGATTTCGTATTTAATACCGATTGTGGTTAGTGGAGGATTTATGTTAGCAATCGGGAGCTTGCTAGGTGGAGGAACCATCGAAAGTATCAAAGATTCTTATAACTTTTGGGACGTTATGTACACAATGGGCGGTTTGGTTCTAGGTATGCTGCCAGTTGTTATTGGTACTGGTATTTCGTTCTCGATTGCGGATAAGCCTGGTATTGCTCCTGGTTTTCTAGTTGGTCTTATTTCAATAAATATGAATGCTGGATTTATTGGAGGATTTATTGGCGGGTATATTGCTGGGTACTTAACGAAATTCTTGCGTGATCATATCAAAGTACCAGGTTGGGCGGAAGGCTTGAAGCCAATGTTGATCTTACCATTTCTGTCATCGATTGTTATCGGACTCGTTATGTATTTTGTTTTAGGGATTCCGATTGCTGCTATGACTGATGCTTTAAATAATTTCTTGCGTGGTTTAGATACAAATCAGAAGTTAATGTTTGGTCTAATTGTCGGAGTTCTATCTGCAGTAGATTATGGTGGTCCGATTAACAAAGTCGTTTTTGCGTTCCTGCTATCTCTACAATCAGATGGGATTAATGAGCCGATGGCGGTATTAATGCTGGCTTCTATGGTAACTCCTTTCGGCATGTCCATGGCGTACTTTTTCCAAAAGCTTTTCCGGAAAAATATCTACAATAAGATGGAAGTTGAAACACTCAAAACAGCTTTTCCCATGGGTGTCTGTATGATTACGGAAGGGTGCTATCCAATTATTTTCAATGATTTATGGCGATGCATTGTGTCAACAGGCGTTGGAGCAGGTGTTGGTGGTGCCTTGAGTATGATTTGGGGAGCAGGTTCACCCGTCCCTCATGGTGGTTTGTTTGCAATGGTCACTATGACAAATCCTTTAGCTTGGTTTGCGGCATTAATGATCGGTTCATTAGTAGATGCAATTTTGTTAATGATCTTGAAGAAACCAGTGGCCTATGATGAAGTCAAAGATGACGGAATTGAAACGGAAAAAGATATTGATTTGTCAGAAATGAAAATTAGTTAGGATGGTCAAAAAATGAGTGAGATTACTAAAGAATATAAGAATCAAGTAAAAGAGCTGTATAAAAAATCTAAGATCGTATTAACCGATGAAGAATTAGCTTCAATTGATTATGCAGATTTTAGCCTTAGCAACATCGAAGAAGAAGGACTAAACCTAATTTTATATGTTAACAACAATCGGTATTGTGCAAAAGAAATGGTCCTTCTGCCAAATCAAACCTGTCCAGAACATATGCATCCAGATTTAGAGAATGGACTTGAAGGAAAACAAGAGACTTTCCGGTGTCGCTGGGGAGAAGTTTTTCTTTATGTAGAAGGCGATGCACCTTTGGATTCTGATACGATCAGTGTGTCTCTTGTTAACGGTAAAGAAGATTACTACACTGCTGGCAAAGAGATTCATTTAAAGCCAGGGGAACAGTATACGATCGCTCCCAAAATAAAACATTGGTTTAAAGCAGGAAAAGATGGAGCAGTTATCAGTGAGTTTTCTTCACCAAGTTATGATGAGTTTGATGTATTCACTGATCCCAATATTAAACGTGTAATCAGAGACAGATAGCACGCAATAATTGAGCGCTTTCGATTGGAGTAGTATTTCCATGAAGGAAAGCGCTTTATTTATCTAGAGGAGGAGTTTTTGTGAAAAAAATATTGAATTCAAAGGAAACAATAATTGATGATCTAATCGCGGGTTTCATTGCTGCTGAAAATGGAAGAGTGGCACAATCAGATCAGAATTCAAGAGTGTTATATAGAAATAAAAAGATCGCAAATAAAGTAGGTATTGTTAGTGGTGGAGGAAGTGGTCATGAACCACTTTTCCTAGGCTTGTTAGGTGAAAATTTAGTCGATGCAGTAGCTATCGGAAACATTTTTGCTGCTCCAACACCTGGGACTGTCTGTGAAGCAATTAAACAAGCTGATCAAGGAGCAGGTGTAGTTTGCCTATTTGGAAACTACGCAGGAGACGTGCTGAACTTTGATATGGGTGTTGACTTAGCCGCGATGGAGGATATTTTAGCTATAAATATTCCTATTTCAGATGATGTAGCCTCTGCTCCAAAAGAGTTAAAAGCAGAACGAAGAGGGATAGCAGGAGATCTATTCGTAATAAAAGAAGTAGCAGCAGCTGCTGCTAAAGGCTATTCATTGGAAGAATGTGTACGGATCGGAAAAGAAGCCAATGAGAAAATCTTCTCGATTGGAGTGGGAATTGCTTCAGGTACAAATCCAATGAATGGGAAAAAGAATTTTGATTTAGCAGAGGATGAAATCGAGTTCGGCTTGGGTATTCATGGAGAGCCGGGCATTGAAAAAATGAAAATTGTCGGAGCCGAAGAGTTAACCAATAGAATGTACGATGTTGTGAAACAAGAGGTGGAGGAAACAGGCGAAAAAGAAGTAATTATTTGCATTAACGGCTTAGGATCAACCACTTGTTTGGAACTTTATATAGTTAATAATGAAGTAAACAAGCGTTTGATTAGTGAAGGCTATACAATTCACGACACATTGATCGGCAGCGTTTGCACTACCCAAGAGATGGCTGGTTTTTCGATTACTATTCAAGCTGTAACGAGCGAACTGAAAGAGTTATACGATCTTGATGCATACAGTTCTTGTTACTTCCATAAGGAGGATTATTAATGAACGAGGTGAGTATCACAGAAGGCCTGACCTTAGATCAAACAAAATCAATGATTTTATATGTAGCAAATCGGCTTATTACGAATGAAGAGTTTTTGTGTGATATTGACCGAAAAATAGGTGATGGTGATCATGGGACAGGAATGGCTAATGGTGCGAAGGCAGTTATTGTTGATCTTACAGCTAGTCAATGTATAGATGTTTCAGCAGTTTTTAAAAAAGCAGGATTAGCAATGATGGAATCCATGGGAGGGGCATCGGGAATTATTTTCAGCTCAATTTTTTTGGGCATTGGAAAAGCAGCAATGAAGACTGAAAGATTATCTACAACAGTCTTGAGTTTAGGAGTTAAAAATGCGATTGACACTATCAAAAAAAGAGGAAAAGCATCTCTTGGAGATAAAACGATGTTGGATGCTTTGATTCCCGCTTCTGAAGTGCTTGAAAAGAATACAGATAATAATCTGATTGAGGCTCTTTCAGAAGCAACAAGCGCTGCGTATCAGGGTGTAGAAAAAACAAAAGATTATCCGGCAAAATTTGGAAGAGCCAAGTTTTTAGGTGACCGTTCACTAGGACATCAAGATGCAGGAGCTACTACTGTCGCGATTATCTTTGAATCAATGGAAAACTATCTAAAGGAGAATGTGTGATGAAAATAGGATTTGGAGCAGATGAAAACGCTGTGGAATTTAAAGATGAGCTAAAAAAATACGCAGAAGATTTGGGGTACGAGGTGATTGACTACGGTTATTTCTTGGATAAACCTGTTGATTATCCATCGATTGCTTTTGAAGTCGCGGAAAGTATTGATAAAGGAGAGATTGATCGAGGCATTCTTTGTTGTGGAACAGGAATTGGTATGGCTATAGCGGCAAATAAAGTTCCTGGAATTCGTGCGGCTCAAATTACAGATGTTTATTCTGCAGAGAGAGCTCAATTGAGCAATAATGCTCAAATTGGTACTTTTGGTGCTTTTGTCCAGGGGATTGATTCCTGCAAGCTATTAATGAAGGAGTATCTTTCTCAGAATTTTGAACATGGGACTCGCTCTGAACGTAAAGTGAATCAAATATCTGAGTTTGAAAAAGCTCATACCAAGTAAGGGGAATGATTAATGCGTAAACCAGTTGTTGGAATTAGCTTAAAAATATATATGAATAAATTGGAGCAAACTCTTGGGTTTATTAATGAGATAAAAATGTTGAGCCGTGACGAACAAGATGTTGATCTTTTGGTTTTTCCTAGTATGGGAACCTTAAGGGAAGTTGGAAAAATACTTGAGGATACTTCGATCAAGTATGGGGCACAAAATATTGCATTTTTATCGAATGGAGCACTAACAGGGGAGTTTTCCATTGAATCATTAATTGACATGAACGGAAGTATTGTTGAATTGGGACATGCTGAGCGCCGCAAATATTTCCATGAGACTGATGAGATGATTAATCAAAAGATGAAGTTGGCTTTTGAAAACAATCTTGTACCGGTTCTATGTATCGGAGAACGTGAAGAAGAAAAGGAACGGGTAGAAGAGCATTTAAAGTATCAAATTAGGATGGCTCTAAAGGATATTTCAAAAACGAAATTGAAAGAATTGATTATTGCTTATGAACCAGTCTGGGCGATTGGAAAAGCTCAGGCAGCTTCTCCTGAATATGTTCATAGTATCCACACAGTTATTCGCAGCATTTTAACTGCTGAATATGGTTCCGAGGTGGCAGAAAGTGTTCGACTCATCTATGGAGGTTCTGTTAGTCAAAACAATACGGAAGAAATAATCAGAAATATTGATGTAGATGGTGTTTTCGTAGGTAGATTTGGTCATGATCCAAAACAGTTTGGAAACATCATAGAGCAGGTGAGAACAGTAAAGAGGTAAACGATTGATTTTGATACGGTGATTATTGATGAAATAAAGCGAATAAATGATGTTGGATTAGTAGGAGAGTGACTACTGATCCAACAATTAGTGCAAAAGAGAATTTTTCAAGATCCAGTAAAAATTTCAAAATCATCAAATTTTAAGGCATGAAAAAGGAGGGCTCACAATGGAAAAACGTAAACCTATCGTTGTGATGAGTTGGGCGATGAGACAAAATACAAAAAAAGACGCAACAGAATTTGCACAGGAGTTAGTTGAGCTCCTAGGAACAAACGAACTGACAGAAAAAATTCTATTTCCATCAATGGGAGTGATTAGTCATGTATCTGGCCTCATTAAAAACTCATCGATTGGGTTGGGAGCTCAAAATATCTGTTATGAAGAGGCAGGAATGTTTTCAGGAGAGTACTCTATTGATTCTTTGATTGACGAGAATGGCTCATATGTCGAATTGGGACATTGGGAAAGACGAACCCTCTTTCATGAAAGTGACGAATTGATCAATAAGAAGATGCTGTTGACTTTAAAGAAAGGATTGGTCCCGATCTTATGCATTGGCGAAAGAGAAAAGACAGAAGATTTGGATTATATTCAGATTGAACTATATCGTCAGTTAGTGAACAGTTTTATATTGGTAAATCCAGAAGATGCTACAAAAGTCATTATCGCGTACACTCCTATTTGGACAGTTAGTCAAACAAAAGCCGCTAATGTTCCGCACATTCATAAGGTTTGTGGAATTATACGAGGAATCATTACTAAACTATATGGACACGAAGTTGCTGAAAAAGTTCGTATCATTTATGGAGGATCAGTAAGTCCGAATAATGCAAAACTGATCGTTCAAAGTAAGAACGTAGACGGTGTTTTTGTTGGGCGTTTTGGAAGTAATCCCAAACGATTAGCTGAAGTAGTGAAAGAAGTTGAAGAGAATAATCAAAAAGAGTTCAATTTTCAAGAATAGCTAGCTATTCTTGAAAAATTGTAGTGATGTGGACAATTTTTGCATTTTTTGGGAGAAATGAAATATATGAAAAGATATATATTGGAGAATGATCACATCCTTATAGAGTTTATTAATCTTGGGGGATGCATAACTAAGATGATAAAAAAATCAAGTGGTACAAATTATGTTATTGCACTGGATGATCGTGAAAACTATAAAAGTAATCCTTACTATCTCGGTGCAATAATAGGAAGAAATGCTGGACGAACTTATCCATCTACCTACACAAATTATTTAAATGAACACATTGTTTTAGATAGAAACGAGAATACGATTCATTTGCATGGCGGCTATCAAGGGCTTCAACATCAACTATGGACTGTTGATCAAATAGACCACCAGAATTATGAATTAACTTATAGTGATACTCATTCGGTATATGAAGAAATGAATTTCAAAATAATTTATAAGTTGGTGGACGACACTTTTAAAATTGAACTGTTCGGCAAGTCTAAGGTTCCAACTATTTGCAATTTAACCAATCACACCTATTTCAATCTAAATAGAGACAAAGCGCAACCAATTAATACTCACTTTTTAAGAACTGCACCTGCTGAAATACAATTAATCAATGAAAAATTAGTGCCCACCGGGGAGTATTCTGATATGAAAAATGCTTATCAATCCTTTGATTTTACTGAAATTGGTCGAGTTGATAAAGCTTTCGAAGGCCGTAATGAACTTTTGAGATATAGCAGCGGTGGCATCAATTTAGCTTATCGATTTCTTGATAGCAAATCTTCCGATAAAATCCTGCTCACTAATGATACTGGAGAAAACAAATTGTTGATTCAATCGAATCAAGATTCTTGCGTAATCTACACATTAAATGTAATTAGTGAAGATTTATCCATTAATGGAGGTATTCCGATCACCAAATTTGGTGGGATTACTTTTGAAATGCAGCGAGTTCCAAATTATGTACATCTTGAAGACGATGTTTTAGTAAATGATTATTATTCATTCACAGAATATAAAATCTTTTAAATTAGAAAGGGACCTATCATGAAGACATATTTGGGCATAGATTTAGGGACAAGTTCGTTAAAAATCATTGCAGGGGATGCTGAAGGAAACGTTATTGGCAAAGCTAGTTCTTCTTTTGAGATACTCTCTGAAAAGAAAGGGTATAGTGAAGAGAGACCTCAGGACTGGATTAAGGCGTTTGACTTAGCACTGAGAGAATTATTAGTAAATCAACCGAATTTAATTGAGTCCACAGTCTCATTAGCTTTTGCAGGACAGATGCACAGTCTTGTTTTATTAGACAAAGCAGGGAAGCCGTTAAGAAACGCGATACTTTGGAATGATACTAGAACAACTGATGAAGTCATATTATTAAATGAAAAATTTGGAGAGCACCTACTGTCAAAAGAAAAAAACATTGCGTTAGAAGGGTTTACTCTACCAAAAATTCTATGGATAAAAAAATATCAGGCAGATATTTGGAAAAATACATGGAAGTTTATGCTTCCAAAAGATTATCTTGTTTATTATTTGACAGGGAAAGTATATACGGATGTTTCTGATGCTGCGGGTACAATTCTTAGCAATATAGAAGAAGAGTGTTGGGACGAGGAGTTATTATCAGAATTATCACTTGAAAGAGAAAAATGTCCAGAAATACTGCATTCAAATGAATCGGCTGGAAAGATGTTGAAAAAGCTGAAAGAAAAGTTTGGATTTAAGAATGATATTGATATTGTAATGGGTGGAGCAGATAATGCATGTTCTGCTTTAGGAAATCTATCGGGTTTGGAACAAGGGTTAATTTCTGTTGGAACTTCTGGTGTGGTATTGAAATATTCCAATGAGGCTTCTGATCAAGTGGGTAAGTATCATTACTTTAATTCAGCATTAAATGGACAAAAATATAAGATGGGTGTTACCTTATCCGCAGGTTTTTCATTAAATTGGTTCAAAAAAGCGATTGCACCAACAGTAAGTTTTAGCGACTTTATAAAAAGAGCTGAAAGGAGCCCAGTTGGAAGCAAAGGCCTTATCTTTCTGCCGTATCTTTTTGGTGAAAGAAGTCCTTATTTTAATGCAAAAATGACTGCAGAATTCAAGAATCTTCAGGCAAGCCATGATGAAAATGATATGATTCGATCAATTATGGAAGGCGTTGCCTTTTCGCTTAAAAATGTTTATCAGAACATGGATGTGGATGATGAGAAATCTAAAACGTTTCGAATTACTGGAGGAATCGTAAAAAATCCTTTTTGGATACAAATGTTTTCTGATATCTTTGAAACTGAAATAGAAGCTTTAGAAATGGATGAAGGACCTGCATTTGGTGCATTGATATGTGCGATAAACTTTTCCGAAGGGAAGAGTCAAGAAGAAATATGGAGAAATTTTAACTCAGTCAAAAAAGTCTATAAACCTATAGAAAAGAATAGCAATGACTATAAGAAAAGGTATCGTTTGTTCTTGGAATACAGCAATTCAAATAATAGGAGAAATTCAGAAATAGAATGATTTCGGTGCTTTTAACCCAATGAGGAGCGATTTTTTAGTATGATCTTCGACTAATGAACATGAATGAATTATCTATTGGGTTTGTCAACTAAACT
>NZ_JAFLVR010000052.1 GCF_017315985.1 Candidatus Enterococcus murrayae
TTAGAAAGCAATAAAATTTTTGTCATGACATCTCTCCCAACTCATTTGCATACAAGCAACTTCAGCTATATCAATAAATAACGAATAGAAAATCATATATTTTATAAAAAAAGCCCATGAAGGCTTCAGTAAAATTTTATTCTCTAATTTTTTATTTTCAATAAAATTATATAAATTACTCTTGCTCATATTTCTATGGATCAAAACCAACAGCATATCAATAATACCTATAAGCAGACATGAAATCAATATATATATAACGATATATTTACATAATGGATGTTTTTTAATTATTTATGCCTTGATATGTCAATTGTTAAGATTAAAAAAAGATACATATATATAACAAAAAAATCCTTATTATTAAAAAATCAACTTTTATTTCATTGTTATTCAACAAGAAACAATTCTAAACCTACTGTTTTCCTGATATTTTTAAAAGAATTACCTAATAATAATTATTATCGATTCACTTAATATTTAAACCTCCATTTTTATGCATAAAGATAGTCCAATCACGAAATAAATTGATTGGACCTAAAGTTATCCTGTCTTTATATGAATTTTTTTAGATTCGTTAATAAAATTTGTGAAACTTCACTTATGTAATTAGCTTTGTATTTTTTTATCTTTTAATCATCTAAACTCCAACAAAAACAAAGTGAGTATCACTACTTTCTTAACCATTCATTACCAACAACTCAACCTACATTGTCCTTCGATCACTTTTCCAAGACGATATTCCGAATAGCAATTTCTTTTTTTACCTCATTCATTTTCTTTTCCAGTGCCCGTTTTATCTTGTCGAAAAGCGGATCGTATTCGTCGGATACATTCCTGAGAATCGCTATTACTTCTAGTTCAAGATTCTTGGCAACCTCTTCTAACGTATAGTAGTAAATTTTTAAATGGTCATTATTGATTGCGACTAATGGAAGCTCAACACGCTCAGAATTGATCCAGCAGTTTTCCTTCGCAGCTAAAAATGGCACCCCACTTTTATGTCGCAATACTTTTTTCAAGTCTTGATTCACGATAAACCTCCTAAAAATTTATTTTCAATTATTCAATCCCTCTGATTGAAAAGGCTTGCATTTTCAGTCAAAAAGCAAGTAATTCATACTGTCTAACCTAACAAATGCTCCGCAATGGATAACGCTTTTGCTCCATAGGCGGTTGAAGGTCCTCCACCCATCAGGATAGCTACTTCGATCGTTTCAGAGAGTTCTTCAATTGTTGCTCCGGCTTTAATCGCATCCCGTACATGACCCAAAATACAGCTTTCACAGCGAACAGAAACAGCGATTCCTACTGCAATCAATTCTTTTGTTTTTGTAGGTAGATGCTTCTCTTTCAATGCTTCCTTAGCTACTTCTTGAAACTTTCCAATCATTTCAGGAGTGTTTCTCCTTAAAGCGGCTTGGGTTCTAGCTAAATCTGTATATTCTTCCTTGTAATCTATCATGTCATTACCCCTTTCATGTATTAAAAAGTAAGTATATTTAAAATAACTATTTTGGTCAATTTTTATGAACTATTTTTGTTCATTAGACAAAAAATCTTGAATAATTCACCATATTGAATACTTATATACAGATATCCGACAGAAAAATGCTAAAGAGAAGTCTGGTAATTTTAAAAAATCAAAAAAACTTGACCAACGATGTAATTTTACATGCGCTGATCAAGTCTTGAAGTGAATATTAATCACTCAAACACCATATTTAGCTTTTTTCGATTTTCAGTTTTGCTCGACGATAAAAGACCAAACACAAAAGACTGAATAATAGAGTCAGAATTCCTGAGATCAGAAACCATTTTGCGATTCCAAATTTTTCTGACAAAGGACCAGCTAGTAACAAGCCGATCGGCATCGCTGTCGACATCACACTGCCAAACAGTGAAAAGACCCGGCCTAGCTTTTCTGGTGCGACAGTCTCCTGTAAGTAGGAGGTAAACGGAATATTATATAAATTTCCAACTCCGCCCATTAAAATACAGAAGAAGACAAACATCCAGTATCCTGTTAGGTTCGCCGGTGCTAAGCCGCTGCCGATGAAGGTGATCGCCAAACCGATGTTTGAAAGCTGTGAGGCTAACAATTTCTCTCGCCAATTCTTCTTCATTCCGATCAAAAAGGCACTAACCATCATGCCGGCTGCATAAGAAAATTCTACTACGCTAGCAAACCATGCGGATAATTCAAAATGAACATTCGTCATTAATGGAAATAAAATTCCTAATGGCAGATAAAAGATCATGATGAAAAAGGAAAAGAACATGACTACCAGCATTGGCGGATCTTCCTTAAATACGTTAAATCCATCCTTCAACTCCTGCAGATAGTGCTGCATACTCTCTTCGCTGCGGGGAATGTCTGGTACTTCTACAACCCATAAGGTCATACAAGCAGCCAACGCCCCAAGCAAATCTGTCAGTAGAATCACCCATAGTGGCATTGCCGCAAACATCACCGCACCTAGAACCGGCCCTAGCATGAAAGCACCCGATTGTAAAAATTGATTCCAGCTATTTGCTTTGACCAACTCTTCTTCCGGCACCAATAGAGGAACGATTGCTTGAATCGAAGGCGTGTGGAATACATTTGCCAATGATCGTAAAAATAGTGCTGCGATCACCACTAGATAGCCAGGATTACCGAAGAGAAACCAAATAGACAGCCCAAGTGCTACTAGGCCCATAAATAGATCCGCAAAAATTACGACATATTTTCGCTTCAGTCTATCTAGCCAAACACCGACAAAAGGACCTAAAAAGATTTGCGGTAAATAGGCAGATAATCCGGCTAAAGATAGCATAATGGCTGATTTAGATTCATTGGTCAGCCACCAAATCAAGGCAAACTGAACAGCGGAGCTTCCAATCAAAGAAACCGTCTGTCCAGATAAAATCGTTAAATATTTTTTTCTCCATTGTTGTTTTTCCATAATTTCTCCTTTGTTTGTCGTTTGAACAAACAAGAAGTCCGTCAAACGTTAATTATTTGGCGATTCGATCAATTCTCAAACGCATAGAAGCACACATAAAAAATCCTCCTTTATTTATTTGATTAAACCTAATTCAACTTTCCATGTCAATAAACGCTCAACAGATTGTTCCAATTGTTCTTCGCTGTACTCCCCTTTTTTGATTGCTTCCAAGATATAGGGAATCTGAGTACTGTAGCTTGAGGATAAAATCATATCATTTCCTGCTTGCAGCGCCTGCAGCCCCGCTTCTTCCTGAGAAATGAAGTTTGCTAATCCTGCCATATCCATATCATCCGTCATGATCACACCTCGAAATCCTAACTCATTACGAATGACATCATGCACTGGTTTTGAAATCGAGGCTGGTCGATCACCATCGATTGCTTGAACAATATTATGTGAAACCATGATACTGTCAGCTCCTGCTCTGATTCCCGCTTCAAAAGGCAAAAAGTCGCTTTTTCTCAACTCATCTAACGAACGGTCATCCGTCACGATCTCCACATGCGAATCACGATTATTACCATATCCTGGGAAATGCTTTAAGGTGGAGCCAAGCTTTTGTTTCTTCATTTCCTCCACGCTTAATTTCACATAATGACTGGTTCCTTCTGCGTCCATCCCGATTGTCCGATCATAGATGAAAGATTGCGGATCTGTTGATACATCCGCATCTGGGAACATCCCCAATTGAATCCCTAGCTCGCCAAAAACCTGTGCCTTTCGATCGATTTCCTGCGTGATACCTTCCCAACCATTTTCTTGATACAACTCTTGGGGACTTTTAAACGCAGGGGAAACGATTTGATTCCGGCTTAACCGACTAACGATCCCGCCTTCTTCATCCGATCCAATAAACATAGGTGTCTTACTGGCTTCCTGATAACTCTCAATCACTTGTTTTACATCGGCTTGGCCTCTATTTTCCATGTCGCGATCAAAAAGTAAATAACCGCCCAAATGGTAGTTTTGAATATCTGCCACTTGATTTTGCTCGGGCACACGTGCCATGAAGAGCTGCCCGACCTTTTCTTCTACAGTCATTGTTGCCAGTAGTTTATCGACTTTTTCTTTCACAGTCATTTCCTCATTCTTCGATTCTGTTGTTTGTTCAGTTTGCTTCGTTGTCTCACTAGATTTTTTCGAACTGCTATTTTCTGAAGAGTCTGTCGCAGTATTTCCACAGGCGGTTAAAATGAATAATGCCGATAGAAACATCAGACTCATTAAAATACTTTTTTTCACTTTTCTTGCTCCTTCATTGGATCGAAAAACTACTCTTTTATAAGATAGCTTGAGTAAAACTCATATCCATACAGTACTTTGCTTATATTTTAGCATAGCTTGCAAAAAGAACGCATCGTTTCGAATTTTGCAAAAAAAAAACGCCGATAAAAAGTATCGCTACTTTTATCGGCACAGTGTTTACTTGTTTTGAACAGCGACATCTTTACGAACACGATACCCCTTGCCCCAAATGGTTTGAATGATTTCTTGATCAACCTCAAGAATTTCCAATTTCAGCTTGATATTTTTTACTAAAGAAGATAGCTGAGCCAATCTTGATTGGGAAACATTCCCCCACAGAGTCATACACAACTCATCACGCGAAACGATCTCGCCTGGTTGGCTGCGCAACTTCTCCAATACCTGAAGCTCAAGCGAAGATAGATTAATCAAAGTCATCGCTGAAAGACCTTTATCTTCTTCCACAGTCACACATTCTTCTGTTGCGACAGGTTCGAACGATCTGCCATGGTACTGGGTTGCCACTTCCGCTAACTGCTCCCGCAACACTTCAACTGAATCACTATTTTGAACCACTCCAGTTAAGCCTTGTTCAATTAACGCTGCTCGTTCCTCTTCACTAAGGTAGTGGTCGACCTCACGCAAAATACTCTGACTGCGCTGCTTTAATTTCGGCAGCATCAATTCCATTTCGTAACTTGAAATTGTTTCACCAATAATAATAATTGGGAAATGATTTACTAGTTCAGGAATACGTCCATCCATTTGAATTTCATCTAAAATACTCGTAGAACAAAAAACTTCATAATTTAAATGCTGCAATTTATTGGTTATAATTTCTTCCGCCAAAATATTTTTAGTTAAAACTAATACTCGAACCATCCACTCGCCCTCATTTTCTATACAAGAATAACTATGAATAAAATATAACTTAAATTTAAGCAAATAAAAGGTCTTTTTTTAGATGATATTAAATAAAATTATGAACATTCCTAACTATTTCGCTTTTTTCATTTTTAAATAAAGAAAAACCGTGATTTATTATCACGGTTTACACTGTTACCTTATGCAATTCTTTTTCCTGTTTAACAGCTTTCTCAAAGATAGGTAAGTTAAATTGTTTGTACAATGCTCCTGCAACAAAGTACGCAATATTGAAATCCACTAAGCTGTGAATCAATCCGCCGATCCCCATCAAGATAAAGACTGTGTACAAATAGCCTTGTGAATAGAAGGTATCTGGCATGTTCCCCATGAAGTAAAAAGCTGATACAACAATCATCTCAGCAGCCGCATGAATAACGCCAATCACTAAATTGAATACCTGGAAGCGTCCATTTGCTAAAGTGAATTTTCCATCCTTCAAAACAAGCTCTGGATGTTTTTGCAGATAACTCGCTCCGATCCAAGCAAAAATCAAATGAGAAAAGGCTCGTAATGCAATGATCGGTGTGGTTGAAATAAAGAAACCAAATGTCGTTCCGAGAACGACCGCAAGTGCTACTAATGGTGAAAAGAACATCGCGATAAACACAGGCACATGGCTTGCTAAAGTAAACGATGCTGGTCCAATGACGATTTTCGGCATGACCATCGGAATCAAAATTCCTAATCCAATCAATAATGCGGAAATCGTTAAATTTCTAACAGAATTATTTTTCATTTTCTCCTCCTACATATGTCAAGACACTTAATTCGTACTTTAGTGTAGATCAAACCCTTCGATGTGTCAAGACATATAGAGTGAGAATTTTTTGAAAAGTTTCACTAGTTTTCAATCAAAGCGAGCTGTTCCTCTCGTTCTTCTGTTGTCATTTGGTGCTTTTTAACGTAGCGGTTATTTGGATTTTTAGCGCAGTCTATGGAGCATGCACCTAAATATTTTGCTTCATTTTCTTCTGAGACCAACATTTGACGATTGCATTCCGGATTGCTGCAATTGATATAGCGTTCGCAAGGTGTACCGTCGAACCATTCTTTACCGATGACCTTTTTATCCACCTGATTGATCTCCACACTGATACGCTCATCAAAAACGTACATTTTGCCATCCCATAGCTCACCACGTGTGACTTCATCTTTTCCATACGCCGTGATTCCTCCATGAAGCTGAGCTACGTCCTCGAAGCCTTCGCGCAACAGCCAGCCAGAAAATTTTTCGCAGCGAATTCCGCCGGTACAATAGGTCACAATTTTTTTATCCATAAATTCCTCTTTATTCTCACGAATCCATGCAGGCAATTCACGGAAGTTATGAATTTCTGGGCGAATCGCACCGCGGAAGTGTCCTAGATCGTATTCATAGTCGTTCCGAGCATCAATGACGACAGTCTCTTCGTCTAATAAAGCTTCGCGAAACGCTTGCGGTTCCAAGTATTTACCAGTCAATTGACGAGGATTTACATCTTCTTCTAAATTTAGCGCCACTAATTCTGTTCGTGGACGAACAAATAATTTCTTAAAGGCATGTCCTTCGCTTTCATCCATTTTAAAATAAGTGTCCTTAAAACGTTCATCACCCAACATGACCTCCATATAACGATCTGTCGCTTCAATTGTCCCTGAAAGTGTGCCGTTGATTCCTTCTGGTGCAACTAAGATACGTCCCTTGATCCCCAGACTACGACAAAACTCAAGGTGCTCTTTAGCAAAAACCTCCGGGTCTTCGATCTTTGTATAGTTATAATATAGTAATACACGATAATCCATATTGATTCTCCTCCAACATTTATAGTCCATAAACTACTATAGGAGATGGAAATCGTTTTTTCGAACTTGATGCTTGTGTAATCAGTTACAAGAAAGAATCCTCTTGTAAAAAATCTACAAGAGGACAATGATTTAATCTACTATTCTATCTCTGAACACAATTACATTATGGATTTGAAAGCTCAAATGATAGATCGTCACTAGTTGTTATACGCTCAGATTTCGCATTGTAAAGATTGACATTTAGTAGATAGTTTTGATTCTTGTAAAGCTTTTCGTAAGATTCTTTGTCTAGTAAGAAAACTAAATACTTAGTAGCATTGCTTCCTTTTCCAATATTTTTTGCTCCAGTATCCACTTCCAACATATTTTCACTCATCATCTTGACTTTATTACCAATTGTCAAAGTGGCATAGGTGCTGTCGACATCCAGCGATTCCTCCCCTTCATTTTTTACATTGAGTTTAACTGTCAGTAGGACAACTCCAGAATCAAATTTACTAAATCTTGCTGCTTGGTCTTCATTTGGTTCAAATGAAGAAACTTGATAGCCTTCTACAGTAACATCTACCTCTTCAAACTTTTCTGTTTTACCTAATTCTTTTTCTTGTATCATCGTTTTTGTCCCCATATTGTCCTTCGTAGCCTTATCTTCATAAAACTCAGAACTGGCAGACTTGCTGCTGCTTCCTTTGTCAGATAGAGCAATGACTTCTTTTTCGGGTTCAATAATGGCATCTTCCTTATTAAAACTATTTGCTTTGCTATAAAGCCCTGAAAGATTGAATGTAGCTGTTCCAGTTTCTAAAATTTTTTCCATGGCAGCTGGCTTGATTGCTAAACCTACGTATCCTGAAATTTCTTCATTCGGTTTAATTTCATTTTTCTTCTTGACTAACTCGCTAACTAAGTCTTCTCCTAAAAGATCTGCATTGCGACCAACTAAAGAATCATAGCCAACTACACTCATTGAAAAGCTTGGGCTAGCATAAACGCTTTTATCGCTATTATTTTTGTAAGTCGCTGAGACTAACAATACGCCACCTTCTTTGACTTGATCACCAAAAGGAGTACGAAAATTACGCGAAAAATTTTCGATCTTAATATATTTATAGCCATTTATAGTAAAACTGGCTTGATCATTGCCATTGACAATAGGCTCATCTTTTCCAAAAAGTGTTGTCAGCTTTTCTGCTTCGGTGTTCTCTTTCAGTAATTCTTGTGCTTCGCTCATGTCGTTTTTTTCAGTTTTTTTGAGAGCTTCTTGTTTGCTACTACTAGCTTCAGTAGTACTTTCTTTTACCTTTGAGCTACTAACAGAAACCTTTGATTTACTAGTTTTTGAGCTATCAACCTCTTGTTTACCACACCCGCTAATTCCTAATAAGGCGATTGCTACAAGAGAGAGTATTACCTTCTTTTTCATTTTGTCCCTTCTTTCATTAATCATTTTTGATATTCCTATTTCTAATTAAAAAAAGAATGGACTCCCCCATATCTTTTTCTAAAATTTATTTATACTAACCCCACTTTATCCACTCCATAAAAAAATAGTATTTTTTTGAAATACTATTACTCAAAATCAATTTTATTTTTGGGTATGCTCTTGCAAATCTTTATAAAAAGCGGCTCTAGTAGCAGAAACATAAGGGGCTACCCATAAGCCAGCAATACCTAATGTTAAGGCGACGATGAGATACCAGCCAATAAAAGTAATATCCAACCAAAACAAACGTTTTTTATGACCATTCATTATGCGGCGACTTGTCGTGATTGTATCTAAAACTTTCGGTTTTTCACCCGTTTGTCGAACCTGATCGTAATAGATAAAATAGCATTGAGAGTATGCGTAAATTTTTATAATTCCTGGAATCAAAAATAGAATCATCCATAAAGAACTGAAAATGGTATAAAGTAGTGACAGTAGAATTACACCACCAATGTAAGTTCCCTGAAATCCCCGAAATACATCTTTAAATGGTGCAATTGCTGTCCGTTCCTTTCGCAATAAATCCAAATATGTCCAAGAAATTCCGCTCATAAATAATGCGCTGATAATTGTAGATAAAAGACCCATTCCTCTATCTGCATTAGCTAGTTGATACTCTGTAGCAAAAGAGACCAAGCTAGCAGTTGTTCCGTGAGTAGAATACCAGACTAATCCAGATAATGTAGAAAAGATCAGCACACCTACAATTAATAATGTAGGAATAAGATTCAAAAGAATTGCCTGACCCCATCTCCCTCTCAGATTATCTTTTGCTTCTAGTTTTAATTCAGTAGTTGTTTTCATAACCTATTAAACCTTCCCAATAAAAAAGGGGGAAGGATCCCCCTCTTTTCTCAATATGAAATTTGCAAATATCAGTAGAGTTTTCTCTACTTTTTAATTCTTAATATTTTTTTCAGTGATTTTTTTCTTAAACAGAAATGCACCAACGCCTGCACTCATAATCAAACCAATCAATGTCAGGAACACATTACTTGAAGACTCACCCGTTTTTGGTAATGTTGAAGCTGTCTTTACTGAACCTTTTTGTTCCGTTTTCACTGTCGTAAGCTTACTTGTTACCTTAGGACTTGTCTTTTCACTATTCACATCTCCAGCTGAGTCAATAGTTTGCGTTGGCTCATTCTTGTTAGCTTCAGATCCGTCATCTTCAGCTGGAATTTCTCTCTCTTTGACTGTCAATGTCATTGATTTTTCTGCTGTTTTTCCTTCATTTGTTATAGCAGAAAACATGATTTCGTGTACTCCAGGCTCTACTAAAGTACTTCCCACGAACTTAACTTTAATTTTCCCATTAACAACTTTAAATCCAGTAATAAAATCATTTGGATTTTCAGTTGTTGCCCAAGCCAAAATCATTTCTTTGGTTAATTTGTCTCCGACATACATCACTTTATCTTCAACAATAATGTTAGGTAAACGATCGCTAGTATCACTTACAACATTTACATTGATTGTTTTTGTAACTACAGTACCCGCAGCACTTTTTGCTTGATAAGTCACTTGATAGGTACCTGCTTTTGAGGTATCAGTATTGTCTGACAAAACAAAGATTCCGACACTTGAAGCATCCGCGGCTTGACCTAATTCTGTCTCTGCGCCATTGACATCTGTCTCATAGCCTTTAGCATAGCTATAAGGATCGAAAGTATCGCCTACATTTAACGTGACATCCGTCGCATCAATTCTTACTGCACTATTATCAACAATTGTAATATTGACAATTTTTTTGGTTACTGTGTTATAACTTGAAAGAACGGCAACTTCAACAGCAATTGTGCCTACTTTATCTGTTGAATGATGACCCGAAACTAAAATATTTAACGGCCCGTTAGGAAGAACGGTGCCATCAGCATCCTTCACCACAATACGATCCCGAATAGCTTGAACATAATCAGCTCCTTTAGGTAAACTAAAGTCAGCTAGTTCGATACTGTACATACCAACATTTGTATCGACTACTCTAATATTTGCAGACTGAGTTGCGGTTTGTCCTTTTGAGTTCGTGACTGAATAAGTAAGTAAGTAAGAGCCGACAACATTTACATCAACTGTACCTGTATACGTTACTTTTGAGGTAATGTCTCCATCTGTTTGATCTGTTGCACTCACTCCAGCCATCGGATCAAATGCAGTTCCTTTAGGTATTGACTGAACTGGAATGATATTGATTGCTGGCTTTGAATCTGACGGTACATTGGGCGGAAATGGATTCACATCTAATGGTTTTACTTCTGCTGGCTTTTCTTGTACCGCATTTTCTTGCTGAGGTGCCGCAGGTGCTGGTACTTGTGTACTAGCTTGAGTTGTTTCTGCTGTTGGTGCAGTATTGCTCGGCGTTGACACCTCTGGCGCTGGTGTTGCTGCTGTATCAGGAGCAACTGGTGTTGATACCTCTGGCGGTGAAACTGGAGCTTCTACTACTGGCGCTGCAGGTGCAACAGGTGCTTCGGTTGCTTGAGTTTGTTCATGCAAATTTGTCTCATTTTCAGCAGCGGTCCCCGTTTGAGTAGCAAGAAATGCGGGTAGTAACACCGATGCTATAGTGAATGTTGCCAAATATTTTCTTCTTTTCATTTTTCTCTCCCTTTATTCCATAATTATTTATCTAACCTCAAAAGAGGATAAGATCATCATTTGTACACTTTCTTAAAACCTATCCATTTGAAACAATGCTTTTGTAAAGTTCATCCGTTTGAATATGCTTAAGTAAATTCTGATTAATTCTATATCCTTTACCCCACAATGTATGGATAGCGATTTTCTCTAAATTCGCTTGCTCAAATTTCATTTTAATTCGTGTTACCGTGCTGGAAAGAGAAGCCAAATGTGATTTAGTCACATCTTCTTTCCAGATTTTGTGACAAATTTCTTCTCGAGTAACAATTTGATTTCCTGCTTCGATTAAAATCGATAAAATTTTTGATTCAGTTTGGGATAATCGATGCAGCGTCTCAATAATACGGCGATTGGATTCAGTGTATCTGCCTGTATCTTGAAGATAATTTGATCCAATTAGTGAAACTTTGCCTGACAATTGAACAACATTGCTATTCTGTTGGGTACCTTCCGTTAGATTTCTGTTTTTCTTCAGGTTATACAAGCATTCGCGTAATTCATCAACAGAGTCTCCTGAAGAAATAATCGCATTGAGTTGTTCAAATTCTAAATATTGTTGATCTGCTTCTGTCACATTTGATTCTACTTTTCGAATAATAAGGACAGGGTAATTCTTTAAGATCGGTATGAGTTCTATTACTTCTCCCTCACAAATTGTTTCACTTAAAATGACATATTGGAAAAGATTAAAGAACTCTCTTGCATCCAGTTGTTGGCTGCATGTTTCAAAAATTTTTGAGGAACAATAAACTTCATAATTCAATGCCTGCAACTTTCGTTGAATTTCTTGTTCAGCTAAAACATTTCTAGTCAGAATCAAGACTTGATTCATAGTAATCTCCCCTACCTAAATAATTATTATTTTGCTCTCAATAGCTTATTTATACTCTTTTCGTGAGATCACAGAGACTTTTGGGTATTCGTAACGTCCCTTAATTTCTTCTATATCTGGGAGATTACTTTGTGCCAATTGATCCACACGACTCTTCAACTCTTCATAGATACTCATAATTGTTTGGCGAGACTCATCTACTTCACATGAAATTTCTTTGGCTCGATCATAAATTGTTTGAAGTTCTACTTCAGAATCTTTGACAATTCGTTGAGCATCTAATTTAGCTTTTTCTACCATCCGGTTAGCTTGACGCCGAGCGGAAATCAAAACTTCCCCAATTTCATGTTGGGAATGCGTAGCTTCTTGCTTCAACGCTTCATTTTCATTTTCTAATTTTGCGATTTGGTGCTGCAATTGCGAAATAAGTTCACTCTCAATTACAGAGTCTTTACGTTTCTGCTCTTCGATCAATTGCTGAACGAGTTCTTCTTTTTCTAAAATTAGTTGGTCCTTATGCACGATTAATTGATCCAGTTGAGCGACCTGTTCTTCTTTTTCCTTAAGTTCATTCACTACACTCTCCATTTCTCGTTCGATTTTCTGGATAGCTTCGTGATATTGAAGATCGGCATCTTTTTGGTCTCTAGTGAATTTGTGAATTTGTTGTTTGGCCTCTTGCAGCTCATTTTCTAAGGTCTGATAACTTTTCAATGATGTCTGTAAGGATGAAACTTTTTTTTCTGCTTCTTCTAGCTGCTCTTTCAAATATCGTGACTCTTTATTGTCTTGCAAACTCTGAATTTCTTGTCTATTTCGTCGAACTTCAGCCTCTAAGTCTTGAACCTGACGACGATTTTCGGCTTTTTCTTCGCCAGTTCTAATCAAGGCCTGTTTATATTTCTCGTTTTCTTTCATTAAACGCTGATTCTCTAATGTACTTTCTTTTGTCAGCTTATTCAGAAGATCATCTTTCTCACTGTTCAAACGTTTCAACTCGGCAATTTCATCAAGTTGCTTTTTTGAATATTTTTCCGGTAGAGTGTTCGGCTCTTCCTCAAATAGAATGTCTTCTTCTGGAACAGAATTAATCTCATCAATAATATTCTTATTGAAAAACCAACCATTTTTCTTTTGTTGTGCGTTCATAGTAACTCCCTCTCCTCTTTCTTTACTCATCTTCTTGGATCAATGAAAAATCTTCGTCCGCTTTCTCACGAGAAAATGTACAACTATACGTTTTTTTCTTATTTTTGTCATTCATCAAGTTCATCTGGAATGTGATCTGGGTTAACTTCGATACATCTTTTGCTTCTTTAGCAAATGCCTTGATGTTATCCTTGATTTGCTGACGATTTTCTTCACTGCCAGAGTCACCCGCTAAAGCGATATTCAGTGTCTGAGTTGGAATATCCAATACGATCAATGTGGTAGAAAGCCCGAAGTAAGAACTCACCTTCGTCGACAAATCACTCTCTATCTCGTATTGCTTCTCACGATTTTCTTTTGAAAATAATTCATCCCATGGATATTTTTTCAATCCAATTCCTTTTTTGGGATATTCTTTTATCGGTAGTTTCGTAACAATTTGCCTTTGTTCCTTTTTCAATGTATAAAGCTCATCCTTTAGCTGATTGCTTCGTTCCGACATTATATATACCTGTTCTTCCATCTTAAACAATCCATAAGTGGTCAGTAAGAGACCCATTGCCAAAAAAATTGTTAGATAGAGCAAAGCGGATACATGCTTTTCTTGTTCAGTCTGCTTGACAAACTCCAGCTTTCGCTGAAATGATGGTGATGTATCCGTTGGTAGATTTAGTCGCTGTAATTGTACTTTTATAACCATTCGGCGAAACCAAACAATGAATACTAAAATGACCAACCCTACACTAATCCAGTTTATGATCAAAATATGCTTATCTCCTTTTCTTCGACTTAGTCAACTATTGTTTTGTTTAGTTTCGTGTTGTATCAAAATATTCGGAGCGATTCTGATCTTGTTTATTTTTCTTTATCTCCTTCAACAGTGTTCCGTTGGAAAGTGCCTCTACCTTGAATTCCAAATCATCATAGATAGAAAGGACATTTTTTCTTGATTCGGAGACTTCGATCAAGATTTTTCTCGCTCGGTTACTGATATTTTCTAATTCCAATTCTGCCGAACTGATAAGATGTTTCGCTTCTGTCTGTGCTTCTTCAATCGTTCTATTCGCTTGTTTTTTCGCTGAAATCAGGACCTCACCGATTTCCTGTTGTGACTGAATGACTTCCTTTTTAAGCTGTTCGTTTTTTTCCATCAGCTCATCGACTTGTTTCTTAGCTTGAATCAATTCAAGACTTTCTTCATTGGCTTTTTGTTCTTTCAACTTACTTAGTTCTATTTGAGCATCTGCTAAACGACTTGCCAGCCGTTCTTTTTCAGCCTCTAACTGTTCCAAATTACTCGTCTTCTCTTCCAGCTTTGCGATCTCTTCATGGGCATCAAACAAGGCACTATTGAGCGCTTCTTTTTCAGCCGCGAGCTGCTCGATTTCTTCAATGGTTTCTTCTTGAATTTGTTCTTCTGGTAATTGTCCTTGTTCCCCAACATCCATGTGTGATTCCTCCAATGCATTTTTAAGCTTTTGAGCAACTTGTTTCTTTAACTGCTGAATCGTCTGTCGGTATTTGGCATTCTCTTCCCTGAGACGTGTCAGTTCTGCTTCGGTTTCTTGTTCTTTCTCATCAAGCAACTCTAGCAATGTATCATTTTCTTCTTGAAGCTCATTTACCTTTGTCTCATTCTTTTGATTGATGGTATGTAATTGCTGATAATCTTGTTCCAACTCGTTGTATTGCTTTTTCAACTGATTAAATTGATTGATTTCTTCTTTATGATCTACTTTAATCTGAGCTAATTTTTCTTCTTTTTTCTTATTCTCTTCTTGCGTGTCTAGGTAATTCTTTTGGTACTCCTCAAGCTGTTTAGTTACTTCTTTCAGTTTTACTGATGCTGCTTTTCTTTCCGCGTTTTCTTTTTGAGCACGTTCGTCTGTATCAATTAACTCTCTTTGTTTTTCATTTAACTGCTGCTGAAGCTGCTGGACTGTTAATTTTGTTTCTTTCTTCTCTTCATCTATTTCGGCAAACTTTCTTTTCCAATCCCTATCTCGTTCTTTTAACTCATCTTCTAGTCGAATGCGTTCGAATTCTAATTTCCCTTTCAATTCATCATTCTCTATTTCTAGCTCCTGAATATGAGATTCGGTCTCCTTTTTATACATGGCCAGTTCTTCTGGATTTTCCTGAATTTCTAGCCCTGCTGGTGGAACAGCAATTTTGCTTTCAGATTCCTCATCCATTTTCAGATTGATAAGGCCTTCTTGTTCCTGAATAAAGTTTTCTTCCTCATCCATCATCATAGAAGTCTCGGAGTTATTTTTAGTTTCGCTGTACAGCTCTTCTGCACTCAATTCTTCTTCGGTAATATCGTTAATAAACTCCTTCAACGCATTCGTTGACAGCCATTTTCGTTTTTTCTTATTCTCTGCCATTAGCCTTTCCCACCGTCATTCTTTAGATTCTGCTCAGATACATTTTTTTTATTGAAAACACCCTCGCTGTTCTCGCGAGAATAATTCACACTGTAGACAACCTTTTTCTCCTTACCAACGGACGTAATCATCCGAACATGAATATTGGTCAGCTCGGAAATGCCTTCCGCTTCCTTTGCAAAACGATCAATATTTTTTTGGATCGTTTCTTTACTCGCCTCATCATCTGCTCTTCCTTTCAATTGAAGAGACATCGTTTTCGGTTCTGACAACGAAACACTCGTCTCAATAGAACCAAAATAAGGCATCGTTTGTTGGGAAATCGTTGCTTCCATTTGACTCTGAAGCTTAGAATCTTTAGTTTCCGCAGTTAATTTATTCCATTCATGCGCTTTGAGCCCGATTCCTTCATCCGGATAGTTTTTCAATGGAATACTTAATATAAGCTGTTCCTGTTGATATTCCATCCCTTTGATACGGTCCTCTAATTGAGCATTTTTACTTTTTAATTTTTGATGATCCTCCGCTAAGAATAAAAACGAGCCTATAAAGAGCATCAATCCAAGCCCAGTCATCAAACATACAAGTAGTAAGTAACGAATGTGTCTCGCCTGTTCAAGCTTTCTCAGGTAGTTAACCTTTCGGCGAAACAAGGGTGATTGATCTGGTTCCTTTTGAATTGCGGCGAATCGTAAATCAAAGAGTAGTCGGATAAGAACAAAAATAATAGCTAAAATAACGAACCCAGCACTGATTATTCCTAGTATGATCGTCATTCCTTCACCTCTAGCAGGTTTTTCTTATTCATTCACTATTCGCCTGCTTTCTGATCACTGATGGAAGATGGAACTGAACAGTCCCCTCGATTTCCTTTTTGTAGACAAAGCCAAAAGTACGACTATCCTTCGACACATCAATATGGTCGCCGGTCGTGAAGTATAACCCTTTAGGAATCTTCGTTAAGTCTTGAAATTTTTCAGCAACTGCTGGGGATAATTGAAAGGTATACGTCGTTTCAAAATCCCCCTGCTCACCAATACTCAAGACCATTCGATCGTTGCGGATGAACATGGTGTCTCCTGGCATCCCAATTACACGCTTCACAAATTTTCCATCCTCTCCTTTGACAGAAAAAGCAATTACATCGTATCGGTGAATCGGATTTCGTCTCTTCACTAAAACCATATCCTTTTCCGTCAACGTCGGACTCATAGAAGTTCCTGAAATTGGGTGAAAACTATACTCTCTGCGCACCAGCTGTCCTGAAATGAATAGGACAACCAGCAATAAAAGAGTGAGAATAGTGAGAACTAGACTCTTTGCGATCGATCTTTTCGGCGGATGGTCTTCTTTTTTTATTTGACGTGAGCGAACAGTTGCCATAAGTTACGGTGCTCCTTTTTTGTTAATAAATAAATTTTCTATGGAAAAATCTGTCTTACTCTTAAGTCGCTTATCTTTCCGTACATTAATTAGCTACGACTAACGCTTGTTAACTTACTGAAGCAAGAAGTAAAGCTGCTAAGCTGAACTTGTCTTATTTTGCTTTGATATATGAAACTTGATCAGATGTCGCCAAGGCAGTATCGATCACTCGATAGGAAACTACTGTACCGCCATAGACATTACCTTCTGAAATTAAGATGCCCTCAGGTCGAACGACTTCCACAAAAGCCACATGTCCATATCGCGGATCTGATCCAGCGACCCCCGGCTTGAAGGAAATCAACCATCCAGCCTTCGGTTTCTGGCTGACCTCATAACCTAAAGCTTTGCCTTTGGTTGCCCATTGGCCACCGTTGCCCATGTAATCATCGACGGTTTTTCCTAATTGATTCACACGGTTGAAGGCATACCATGTACATTGACCAACTGGGTAGGAGCCTGAACTGTTGTAATCCACTCCGTTGTAATCAGGATATTTCATCATAGAACGATATTCTTCTGGAATTTCTTCCTTTCCTTTAATAAAAACTCCTGATGTTGTTCCTTCTGTTTTCGGTTGATCGTATTGTGTTAGATGATATAAGGCAATAATCGAGTTTAATTTTTGTCCATAGCTCGTGTCAGTCGCATAAGTCCCGGTCAATACGTTCGTTGTGCGCAAATAATTTTTCGCTTCAGAACGCCATGCTTGTTGATAATACCCAGCATTTCCAGAAATCCCCCCACGCAGTAGTTCCACATAATCCCCTAAGGATGCCGCGTAATTTGGATATTTACGAAACGCTGAATTGATGGAATATAGATCCCCATTACCGCGATCTTCCTGTGTTGCCATTGAAACGGACTGACCTTGATAGGTTCCTTTAATTCCGAACAGATTGTAGTTAGGCGCTAACGACAAACTACTTGTTCCGGAGCCGCTTTCCAATAACGCTTGAGCGATCATCACAGAGGCAAAAACATCGTAGTCTTGTCCTAACTTACGAGCATCTTCCCCAACAGTTTCAATGAAGTTTTTGGCACTATCGTTTTCAGTGAAGTTCATGGAAGCTGGATATTCCGCAAGAACCTGTTCACCATATTCAGTCAATGATGCTTCGGGCAATTCCTTGATTAATAGGTCTTCATCTAAATCAATAGACTCCACTACCACTTGACGCTGTGTTTCTGTTTCTTCTGATTTTTTATTCGAAGCTTCATCTGAGTTACTCTCATTTGTATCAGATGTCTTTTCAACATCTTCCTCAATTTCTACATCATCAACCGTTAAATAATAGTCATCCCCGATGTAGATTCCCAGCAACGTCGTTTTATCTTTTTTCTTCTGGTACAACAAGCTGCCCACACTGATTTCTTCCGGCAGTTCTTTTGGTGTCCCAGTGACTTCTAAATCAAACAGGTTTTGATAAATATCCGTCGCTAGTTGCTCAGCGTTGTAATCCTCTTCCTGTTTCGTTCCAAGCTTTTTAATGCCTTCATAAATCACTGCCGCATAGTTTTTATTTTCAAAACTGCTTAACAACGGTAGCTCAAAACCCTTCAAATCTGATTGAGCGACTTCCGTCGTTTTCAGTTCACTTGGCAGCTTCAGTGCACTCGTCTGCGAAAAGGCCTCTGGCGCAGTTGGTGCGACAAATGAATCGGCTTGAACACTTGTCGTATTTGGTGTCACCGGAGCTGCCGCGGCAGGTGTGCTTGGCACAACAGGTGTTGACGTAGGTGTGACTGGTTGCTTTGGTTCCTCTTGTCTTTGACTAGTCGAGGACTGCACTGGTACCGAACTGCTTGGTGTTGACGCACTCGGCTTCGTTTGGCTGGGCTTCGTACTACTTGGTGTTGTACTGCTCGGTTTTGTGGTACTTGAAGTAGACGAACTCGTTGAAGGCTTCGTCGCACTTGATGTACTACTAGAAGAGGGCGCTGTCGAGCTCGTCCCGGTCGAAGGTACTGTTGTACTACTCTCAGGCGGCACCGATTCCGACGTTGCCGGAGGTGCTGGTTCTGATGGAACAGACGATTCTGGCATTTCTGACGACTCCGCTACAGGAACTTCGGGTTCTGCAACGGGAACTTCCTCAACGACTTCTGGCACGATTGCTTCAGTTACAGGTGCTTCACTGCTCTCTGGAACAGTGACCGCACTTTCTACGGTTCCTGTTTCTACTATTAAAGAGGAATCGTTGGTCAGCTCTCCCGCCTTTAATGATCCGCTGCGTATGCTAACTAAGCCACCAATAAAGACGAGCAGCCCACAAGTGCCTAATACTATCTTTTTCATACATGGGTTCCTTTCTAAATCAAACTAAAGAATAAAATCGGTAATAAGAAGAGTAAAAATAAGGGCACTACCGTCTGCATCGGATCAGAAATGATCTTCGCAGCCAACGTCATGCTTACTCGCTCAGGTTCAGATACCGGATCTTTTTTTATCAGAGTGCCATCGATCTCTCCTTCATTTCGCTTAAGCTTCATTTGTTGGAAAAGATCCTCCTCAGCACCATGTAAAGGTTGTACACTCTTGAGGTCTCCTTGAACAAGACGCCGATAGATCGTTCCGATATCCCCTTCACATCGTAAGAGGGTCAGCTTCGCGATCCCATTCTTCGGCTCCTTTTCCACATAGGATACCTCGGTCTCTTCGATGATCTTGTTCAAAGACACCTCATAGACATACACTTGCTTAAAGTCCGTCGCATAAATCAGCTGTCCCTTTTTCAAATCCTGGATACGATGCAACAACACGTCTTTGTCGAATATATTATGCGCCAGTGCGACATAATTTCCGCGGCCTAACTGTTGGTCGGAGCGGTAGGTCGCCGCTCCGGTTAACAGATTTTCATTCGCCATCCCTGCTAGAATCGGAAGATCGATCGACACATCTGGAATGACAATTTTTCCAATCCCCCAGTTATTCGTTGTGTTCTGGACGACCGATTTTGCTTTCGCGTAATCTGAAATTTTCACACTGGCGATTTGTTTCTCGCCATAGTTCGCTTCGTTGATTTTATCGATATTGTAAGCACTCAGTTCTTCCCGAGGCCCGATATTGACTGCGGCAGACGCCGGTTCTTCTTCCATGTGGAGATACCCGTAGATGGCGGTGACAAGTACCGCCGTCATTGTCACAAACAAAAGGATGAAGAGCGTTTTCGTAACTAGGAATAATCGTTTCAAATTCTTTCGTGCCTTAGCCGCAATGATCGGATCCTCCGATCGGAATCGTTTGATGAAGCGACGATACAAGCCCATAAGTAAGGCGAAGATCGCGACATTCAGTCCCAATGTGGCCAAGACGATATTTTGATAGCTCCACGTATTGCGTTTCTTGACTTTCCGTTGAACAGCCGTTTTGTAATCTACCCGATGCCCGGTGACTAACAATCGGAACGTATTGATTCCCGGTGGTGTACAGGTCAGAAGCGTGGCTTTGTCCTTGCCTTTATGAATCTTGACCTTATCGACATCACTTGGCAAAATCTCTTCAAAGGAATCGATCTCATACGCCAAGCGTTTGCCTAAAATATTGATAAAAAACAAATCGCCTTCTTTTAAATTTCGAATATCGGTAAAGAGCACCTGGTTCTTGACCCCGCTGTGTCCCGTAATGACCGAATGGGTATTCTTCCCACCAATGGGAATCGAGGTGGGTTCAAAATGCCCCAAGCCCTTCTCCAATGTTTTGAATGACGTGCCGTGAAAAAAAGGCATTTGTTTGATATCAATCGCGGGAATATCAACGGTTCCCATGACATCCCCTTGTTTCATGATTTTGTTGTAAACAACAGGTTCTCCTTTGGGTAATCCTTCTTGCTTGTTATAGATGTACTTGTTATAGGCTTTAGCTAAGGCCCATTGTTCATCCTTTTCCTTTTGCGACATCTTTTTCATCGTGTCGTCGTACTCAGACACTGCCTGACTCCGTTCACGATTGGCTAAATAATTCCCTACAATGGGGTAAAGAAGCGTCAACACACCGCCAACGATCATCAGGATCGCGAAAATCTTTAAAAAGGAATGTTTTCGTTTTGGCTTGTTTCGTTTCTTCATGACGAATCCTTCTTTCCAATAGGGTTTGACAATTTGAAAGAAAGAATCAAGGACACGAAAGGGTACGCATCCAAGATTCTTTCTTCACTGATGATGCACAAAATGAATTCTTAAAAAACATCTTTCTTACGATAGATACTGAACATCCCGACACCGCCCATGGCAATGATCATCGCGAGTATCCACATCAATACTTGCGCCGTGCCAATGTTTCCACTGGTTTGCGGCAGCTTCTTGATTTCCCCTTTTTCATCGACTTCGATCGGGGTCCCATCCGGTCCTTTGGTCACAGGTAATTTAGGGGTATCCCCTAAGACACTGGATTTCGGATAGATATAGACTTCATTCAAGGGTTCCCCCGTCTGTTGAGGAAACGGCAGCTCGACGACAACAGGTTCCATCACGTCTTTTAACTGTGCGTGTTCCTTTTCAACAATCTGGTACATCCCCTGAACCAAATTCCCCGCATGCGCTAGACCTTTCTCATCCGTAGTCACGGTGGTATGGAATGCGCCATCTCCTTGTACAGGTTCAAATCCTGCGCCGCCTTGAATCGGCGTTACACGAGTAATCTCATAAGACATTCCTGCCAAAGGATCCAGATTCTTTCCATCCGCATCCTTGACTTGATCAGCTTTTGTCCCATCTAAGGGCATCGTATCGGCAATCTTGGCAAAATCAACAATCTTATATTTTTGGATAAAAATGCTGTAGCCAGCATTTCCTGCAGTTTCAGTGTTGTCTGCTTCAGCATGAGCAGACAACATCCCACCAAAGCTCAGGAAGAAAACAAACAAACAGAACAACAAACGACGCAGCTTTTTCATTTTAGTTTCCTCCCCTTCCTTTGATTGGTCGAAAATGCAGGAAGACACCAGTCATGCCAATTACCAATAGACTTGCGGCTCCAATCAGAATGAATCTCATGGCTTTGGTTCCACCAGTAAATGGTAGTTCCGTTTGGCCCTTATCCGGGACATGAACGATGGCGATATGGTTATACGTTGGGACTGTGACTTTGATTGGATCCTTCAATAATTCAAATCCATCTGGCGCTTTGGTTTCAATAATGGTGTAATCTCCTGGTGGCAGACTGCTGAATTCTAACCAACCATCGCTGTCAGTTTTAACCGGATCACCAATCTTATCTGCTGGATCAGGGTTATCGCTGTCCCCTTTATATAATTGAAATTCCGCACCTTTTAAGGCATTAGTGCTACTTGCTTCAATCTCTGCATCGCTTAATTTTCCATCACCGTTCGTATCAATTACAGTACCTTCCTCATACTTGAAGAGCTTGATCTTTGATAGACGGGTCAGCCCAGCGTTGACATCAGTCACATGATGAACCTTATCCGTTCCCGTTAGTAATGTTGGTAAATCCTTCAATACTGGGTGATTGTATTCAGGTGTCTTGAAGGTATCTGGATCGGCTTTAGAGTTTAATTTTGGATCGCTGCCAACTAACTGTTTGGTCACAATAGCAATTTTTTTCGTAACAACTATATCACCCACCATAAACTCAGCGAGATACTCCCCTTCAGGAAGATCTGGAAATTGATATTTTCCCTTATCCTGTCCAGTCGTTTTAGTTTTGATCAATGAATTACCTGAACCATCAACAAATTTTTGACCAGTCAGGCTCTCCTTAACTAACTGTTTTTCATAACTACTATTTACTAGGCTTGTCCTATAAAGTTTCACTGGAATATCACCAACAGGATCCTCATTCGACTCGATTACCCCGTTATAGTTATCGTCATACCAGACATATCCTGTTAAATCTCGGCTCAATACTTGAGTTTGAACAATATTACTATTTACCGGAAGTTTAAGGTGACTGTTAAAGGTAGCTCGATTTCTATAGATATTTGCTGTTTTTTGTCCTTGTACTGAGATTGTGACTTCGAAAGCCAACTTATCTCCAATACTTAATTCTTCAGTTGAAACTAAGAATCCCTTAGCATTCTTAATTATTGCAGGTTCCGAATTTCCTGGAACATATAATCCCCAGCCGTAAACGTCATTGGGATCCGTTTTCTCAGACGCTGCATCCGTTGTATAGTTAATCGTTCCACTACCTTCAACAATTTTGATATTCTTGACAGTATATGAACCGTCAAAGTTTGAACCAAATGAATCGCCATTATAAGGTAGTACATCCAAAACATTCACTTTAGAAAGTTTGTCAGAACTGTAATTTTCCAACGTAATTTTATAAGTAATATCACTTGATGCTGCTAAATCAGCATCGTCCTTCTCTCCTACCTCAATCAAACTTTTATCTACTTCTTTAGTTAGAACTATTTGTTGGATCTGATAGAGTTGAACCTGGCCAGCTGAGCTTCTTTGTACCTCTCTGGATGTGTCCCTCTGACTAGAATCGCTTTGAACCCACATTTCACCTACTGTTTTTACTCTAACGTTTGCTAAAGACTGATTATTAAAAGTTAAATCCCGTAAAGAAGGCAATGTTTCAAAAATAATCTCAACTGTGTCCCCATTACTTGGATTAACATTGCTAAAATTCCAAATTAGAGTCGTCGTTCCATTATCATTCTCAACAACATCTGGTTCTTCTGGTAGGGGGTCTCCTCGACTATCTACTGACGAACCAACGCTATACTTAAGTCCCTTTGGTAAAGTGGTTGTTAATTTGACTCCGTAATCAACTTTTCCCTCAGTTAATAAATTACCCTCAACTTTCCATTTCACATTTTCATTTGTTTTATATGTTGGTTTATCTGGAGTTGTTGTAGTTTGTATCTTAAACGACTTGATGAAAATACTATCCCCATTTAAATCACTTTGCTGTTTCAACATATTTCCTTCAGAATCAAAAGTAGATGGAGTAAATCCTTTATAGGTATCCGAGTTTGGGTGTTTTCCTACCAAATTTTGGAAAGAGTCATACCAATAAGTATTAGATAGAGCAGCAGTTGAATTTCCATATTTGTCTTTGTCACCTGCTATACCAATAACTTTCACTGGTACTCCTTGCCAGATTGAGTAAGTTTCATTAAGCTTATTATTCACAAATTTTACGGCAGATATTTTCCCATGAGCAATGGCTTCTTCTGGTGAGGTGTACCAATCATATTGACCTTCCACTGCCGTTTTCTCACTTATAGTTAAGTTGGGATGGTTTCTTGAACTTTTTCCAACTCCATATCGTGTTTTATTTTTAATAAATAATCCAGACGCTGAACCTTGAGAATAAAGGCTTCTATCCATATCATATTCAAATGAATTGGCATTCCAACGAATAATCGTCTGAACTTGTTTAGCAATAGCTTGATTGACAATACTTGCACCACCAACAAATATCTTAGCTTCTCCTTGGCCGACTGTTGCATCACCATTAGTATTTGCCCAGGAATTTGTACTACTTAATCCCGAGTAATCTAATCCTCCAGGATCTCTGACAAAAGTTGCTACTTGTGTGTAGCTTCCTCTCGGTATCGTTATATCAGAAATAGTAACAACCGAATTATCTGAATAATCTTGATCTTCATACCTAATTTTTTTAATTTTAAGATCTGTACTTAAAATTCCGCCTTTAGTCTTATTTTGAAGATACTGCCGTGTCCACTGGACAACCATCATCGAACTTGAGAATATCTTTTCATTATTATTTGTCTTTGTACCGGATATTAAATTGTAGGTATATGGGTTATAAATTGGCGCATATTCAGAATTAGCAACTTTTATAGAAAGTCCATCATTTTTTACATCAACTTTTCCAGTATCGTAAACTCCGATTTTTTGCCTTTCTTCTACGCTCGGCTCTACTACGTGGATTTCTTCAGTCTTACCATTGGGAACAGGAATTCTTGGAAATTCATCCGTAAAATTGAAAGTGTTATCGAAAAGTAAATTTTGGGTCCATCCAGTTTTTTCAGATGTCGCAACAGTAGAAGCTAATGCCCAAACCGGTCTAGTGTGCGTTGTAAGACTCGCAGTTTCTGAAGTTGGAACAGAAATTGGGGTTCCACCTATCGTTTCTTGATAAACGGTATCTGATCCTATTTCTACTTCTATTTTTCCATTTGGGAAGGTTGCCCCTCTAAAATCTGAGGGATCTCTTCCAGAAATAGATTTCAACCCCAATGTCATCCCAATACCTACCGCATCCCATCTATCATTTCCTGTTGCTTTTGATGCAAAATCACTAATTAAAACTCTATTTCCTTTTATTAAAGTAGGTTTAACAGAAGATTTGGCAGATACTGTAATCTTATCCAAATTCAATTCAGGCATATCTGCTTTATCATATGTGAGATTCATTTCTTCGGTTTTGCCGGTTTTATCATTTTGAGCACTGATAATTGTGATTTTCATCGCAGGATTAATTATCGTATTATGTTGAGCTCCATAAACATTTACAATCATCGGAACCATAATCGCGTAATTTCCCACACCTTTAATAGTTGACTCACTAAATCCTATGGACTCCTTTGTATTATCTGAAGTATCAATCAATTTTCCATGTTCACTGTCAACAACTTCGGCATTAAACCGTTGTTTTCCAGATGAATCTAAAGAATACGCATTAGGCAGATTCATTTCGACCCGATATTTTATGTTTGAATAGGTAGTAGTTGGATCGTTTGCTTCCAATGAAAAGGCTACCGCATAACTTATAGAATCAAAGGATCGTACTCTATAATTGCTGGAACCTGAGTCGTATCCAGGATTATCATTTCCTTCATCAAATTCATCTGTTCCATCTTTTATGTTCATTTTTATTCCTGTTACCGAAATTGGTGATGAAGTATTTTTTTCTTCTTTTGTATTTGCTGTTTTTATTGGTAATTCAATTGCTTTAAAAGAATCTTTCTCTTCGTAATCTTTTTTTAATAACTGATCAATGACTAAGTCACGTTCTGTTTCTTCTTTCGTTTGCTTTATAGACTTTGATTTTTTTTTCGTTCTATTTTCTGCTTGTTTAGATGTTTCTTTTCCCTCACTACTAGTGGCTGTCGCCGGTTTTACATTGCTTGAAGATGAATTCTTTTCTATTGTCGTTTTATCTTTATCAAAACTGTTGCCAGTTTCTTTGCTTTCAGAAGAGTCCGCTATTTTTTCTAATACTTTGGAAGAATCTACATTCTCCTTTTTCTGATTAAAACTAAAAAGTATTTGTTGTTCTTTTGTCTTGGGTACTTCTAGTGCAACATTTGTAAGCTTTTTGTTCGTCTTATTAGAGATACTTAATTGAATTTTTTGTTCTTTTTCCAATAATAGACAATAAACATTCTTTCCTTTTTCCTCAACATAAAACAAATGACTCTCGATTCTCTCAGCTTCTTGTGATGAACTAGTCTTACTATTTGAAGTTGATATTTGTTCAGTTGTCTCTGTACTTTCAATATTCTCTTGAGCAGATTCGATTAAATTAGTATAATAAGTGAGTTTATCCTTCGAAACCTTTTTAGCAGGAATAAACTCATTCTTATCATTGATAAAGCTCACTCCATAGTTATCTGATTCCAAAAATCTCAATACTTGTCTTTTTTTAGAACTCATTTCTAGAAGAATGGCCGGCTCAGTGACTGAATAATTTTCATCGACTTTTTTTCCATTGACTTTTACATCAACCAAATGAGTGTTATGGTCATCTGCCTTCAATGGATTCCACTGGTAGACGGAAAATGTGGCTACCAGTAGAAAGAAGATTGGAAGAAGAACTGCGACTATTGCCTTTTCTTTGATTTTCTTGCGCACGGTCTGTCCTCCTTTCTGTCCCATTTTTTAAGCGTGACGACGTTTTTTATCAATTGCAATTGCTGCTGTACCGATAGTGATTGCTCCGATCGCAATGATCACAAGTAACATTGTTCCAGTCCCACCGGTAAATGGCAGATCGGTTTTCTTCTTATTGACAACTGTCAATTCAACCAACGCATCGTCTGCTGTTCCTAAAGTCACTTTTACTTCTTGTGGATCTTTGATCAATTCATAACCAGATGGTGATTTCGTTTCCACTACCCAATAGACTTTTTCGATCTTCTCTTTTTCCCAAGTTGCTTCCTCTGGGTTCTTAGGATCTTGTTTACCGTCACCATTTTCATCTGTAAACCAGTTCAATGCTAATCCGTTAAACTCAGCTTTTCCGTTTACAGAAGTTGCTGTCAAATAAGTCACTCCAGTTGGTAACCCAGGAGTACTTGTACCATCAGCATTTAATGTGTATGATTTACCATCTGAAGCTAAGTACTTCTTCGCATTCGCATCTGCTTCACTTGTAGCAATATGGAATTCTGCTCCATCTAATGCATTTGAGCCTTCATCCGTTTTTTCAATATCGAATCCGCCATTGTAGTATTCTGGTTCGTCACTTTCACCCGTCGTAGGTGTTCCACCAGGTAGCAAATAGTCAATAGTGTACTGGTTGGAAATTGTTCCATTAAAGTCTTTATTCGTCTTCACTTTATAAACAACTTGAAGATGGGTATCCTCATCAACACCTAATTTTTTCATTCCTGCTTTTGTCAAACTAACAACGACATCTTTTTTCGTACCTTCAGTCAAATCTTCCACTTTAGCTGGATTCGTAATGGTTGTCCCACCCAATGTAACTGTATATTCAGTACCATTGGTCAATTTCGTTTTTGTTCCATCTTTGGCGATCGCATATACTTCAGCGTCCTCTAACAAAAGATTCTCATTGATGCTATCGCTTACTTTAAAGTAAGAAGCATAAATCTCATCACCCGCCGCAAATTTCTTGTCAGATGTCACACCAGTGTCTGGGTCTACGTAGTTTGTTATCGTCATGTCCTGTGGGGCAATTGCATACAAGCCATCAGGCAGCTTTGTTGTGGCTTCCCACTGGAAAGAGTTTCCAGCCTTGATGGAATATCCTTTTCCACCTTCAATTGTTTTATCTAATTCTGTTTCTGTAACGATATTCTTCGGATACACATGAACGTCATAAATCAATTTTCCTGTGTCATCTCGTTTAGTTTGTGGTAGATGAACAAAGAATGGATCCATTGGTTTTGTAATCTTTTTCGTAGCGCCATTTTCATCTGTATACGTGTAATCCCCTGTTGTAGCATCTTTAATTTCACGGACTAAATAAATGCCGTCTGCAGCTTTCCCTGTACCAACATCAAACGTTAATTTCCCACCTGCATCCGTTTTTCCTTGAATCGCAGTGAATGAAGAATCTTCTTCCCAAGCTGTTCCCTCAACTTGTTCCAATGGGTTTGTTAAAGAAGCATTTCCGATTGGTTTTACCTTAATGATTTCAAAATTGACATCCTTCATTAATTTCTTGCCGCCTAAATCAGGGGCTTTACTTGGGTCAGAATTAATTCCATCCCCACGTTCGCCAAGTTCAGCACTACTATTGATTTCATACTTCCAAACAGTGATCGACCGTTTCGATGTATTGTCTGAAACTGCATTATCACTAATATTCTGTGCCACAGCATATGGAACGTTAATCACCCCGGCTCCCACTGATCCTGCCATAGTCAACACACCCAAAGTCATCGCTGTTTTACTAATCCATTTTCTTTTCGTTTTCATAATAAACTCCTTTGCTATTTTTTGTTTTCTACGCCCAAATTAGCTACAATAAATAATTGAAAAGAGGTTGCCGCCGTTTTTTCAATTATTCATTTTTTCCAATACACCCTTGAGGTCTTCCATCTCTCCTTTGTATTAGGAACTAATGTATGTCTGTCCTTCGATAAACATACCTCCTTTCAAAAAAGGCAAATCGTAATTTTTTTCGTTATAAACTTCGTGTTCGCAGTATAGAACGCTAAAATTTGTTTCTTCGTCTTCCGAAAAACTAGAAGCTTGTTCGAAAGGCTAACTACAATACTCTTTTCTGCGTAACTTGACGATGATTGACGGCGGACTACTTTTATTTGATTTATTTTAATTTTGAAATTGTAATCTAGTGATAAAAATGGCATTATAAATTTCGAACAGGATTAGTAAGCGCTTTCTTAAAGAAAGCAAAAAAAGCTTCCCTAAAGAACCTTTTCTAATTTTTTTTTAATTATTTTAACTTATCATTTTTTCCATTCTAGAGATTACTCGGACTCGCTGCTCCATCAGTGCATTCACATAAGTGTCCAGTGTCATTTGAGTAGAGGCATGACCTAAGAGTGCACTCACAGAAGAAACATCTCCTTTCGCTTCTAAACACCGAGTAGCAAATGTGTGACGCAATTGATGAAAATGAATGTTGGGGAGATTCGCTTTCTTTCTAATCTGATGAAAATGATAGGTAAGTAATCGCGGTTCACAAGGATGACCATTTGTTGAAAAAACAAAGGTATCTTTTGACTGCTTACGATGTTTCAACAATATTTTTTTTAGTGTTCTCCCTATAGGAATCACTCTTATAGAAGAATCGGTTTTTGATTCTGCAAAAATTAATCGAGTCTTATCGTATATGCTCAAAGCTCCGATACGCTGATAGGTATGGTTGATATAGATAAGTCCCGCTTCAAAATCAATATCTTCCCATTTCAGCGCAGCAATTTCGCCGATTCTCATTCCTGAATGTAACGCTAATAATACAGGCACCCCTCGATCCTTCTTTTCTTTTTCAGCAATTTCCATAAGCCTCGATTGCTCAAAACGGGTTAACGGACTGACTCTTTTCCTTTTGACCTTCGGTAATTGAATGTCAGAAAAAGGATTTGCTACAATCTTTCCATATTTTTTTGCGTGATTTAGACATTTATTGATGATTCGAAAAATGACTTGGATTGTCGAATTAGTCAATTTTTTTTGTAGCTCTTTTAGGAGCATTTTTCCTTGATCTCCTGATAACTCATTTAATGGAATATCCTTAATTGTAGGAAACACATATTTCGTTAATTTGTAGAAGTAACTTGAAAAAGTTGAAGGTTTCACTTCTCCTTGTATCTCTTCTAACCATTGAGTAGTCCACTCTTCGAAAGATTCACTTGAGTTACCACAGGTTTGGCGAAGCGTACTATAATGAACCCGAAGTGGAAAAATTCTTTGTTTTACTTCTGTATAACTTTTTCCATAAACATAGCCATATCTGATTTTCCCATCAGCTTTTCTTCCCTTTGGATACCTACCTTCCCATCGTCCATCTTTGCGTAGATAAATATTTTCTCCTTTGCGCATTTCTTATATCCTCCTTTTTTTGACGGCGTAATAGACGGCCTATTTTTTGTTTTTATTGGTGATTCATGCCTAATATAATTGGAAGAAAGCAATTGCTTACTAGAAGAACATTACCTTTTCTCAATAACAATAATTATTTTAGTGAATTGTATTGCCTAATAATAATCAATAATATATAATTGTTTTGTGACCAAGTTTCTATATAGCTAACAAATAAGTTAATTTTTTTCAAACACTTTGAAAATCTTTCTAGTTTTTCGGAAGACTAAGAAAATATTTACTGAATCAATACGTGTATATCTAATCCAGTCTCCTCACACTTCAACGAACATCCCTACATTACAAACCTTAATATTTTAACATAAAAATGTTATATAAAATAAAGCCAATCATATTTTAATAACTAACGAACAAAATAATGTGATTTATTTATTTCAAAAAACTAATCTAAACAACTAAAATTACACACAAAATCTTATTTTCATGATTTGCGTTGTCTAGAATCTTCACATAAGATATTTGCCTTGTATCATGTTTCAATGTACATTTTCCTTTCAAATTGAAACAACACTAAAAGGAATAAAAGCACCGNNCGGTGCTTTTATTCCTTTTCCAATTTTAAACTATTCTAATCTTCCCAAACTTCCTGCGCTGTTTCAAAAACCAATGATAATTTCGCCCATTGGTCCTCTTCAGTCACTTTATTGCCTTCGTGAGTAGAAGAAAATCCGCATTGTGGACTAAGGCATAGCTGTTCTAGCGGAACATATTGGGTTGCTTCTTTGATTCGCGCCTTTATGCTTTCCTTGTCCTCTAATTCTGGTGTCTTTGTAGTAATCAAACCTAATACGATTCGCTGATCTATGATATTCTTCAACGGTTCAAAGCTGCCAGAACGTTCATCGTCAAATTCCAAGAAGAAGCCGTTAAATTGCGTGATGGATAATAGCCGTTCCGCAATTTTATCGTAGGACCCATTGTAAAGCCAATGAGATTGAAAGTTTCCTTTGCAGAAATGGAAGGTTATCGATAAATCAGCTGGTTTATCAGCTAGAACGGCTTCAGTTATATCACCGAACTCTTGAATTAACTCATCTGGATCATAACCATTTTTTGCGATCATCCCACGGAATCGTTCATCAAATAACCCGCCCCAGCTTGTATCATCCAATTGTAAGTAGCGACAGCCAGCATCATAAAAGGCTTGGATAGCGGCTTGATAGGTAGTAATCAAATCTTGAATAAAGTCCTTTTTATCTGGGTAAACAGGATTTTCATGGTATTGCTTTGACAAAATGAAGGAGTCCAAATAAATCATGTTAGGTCCTGGTATGGTCTGCTTTGCTAACGTTTCCCCGGCGTGCTTCTTAGTAAATTTAAAATGATCCAAAAATGGATGCGCTGGATCAAATGAAAGCGGACCGCTGACAAATGTTCCCTGTGCTTCGGTAGTGAGTCCAAAGGCTGTTGTTTCGAAATCATAAACAGTAATTCCTTTGAGTCCCGCAATAAAATCTAAATGCCACCAGCGGCGACGAAACTCACCATCAGTCACTGCCTGCAACCCGATTTCTTTTTGCTTCTGAATCACTTTGATGATTTCTTCGTCCTCAACCTGAGTCAACGCTTCTCGAGTGATCGTGCCTTGCTTGAATGCTTCACGGGCCGCTTTTAATCTCTCTGGTCTTAACAAACTGCCTACTTGATCAAAACGAAATGGAATACTGCTCATAACATTCTCTCCTCTTTTCTTTCAAAATAATAAATGCCCTCAGATAGCTAACTAGCTATCTAAGGGCATAATTGATATACGGTACCACCTTGATATATGCAGTCTTCTCACGAATCACTGCCTCGATAAGTCCCCTGAAATAGGGGCTTCTGTCGTTTAACGGAACATCCCGTACCTTCCTAATCAGTCAGAAGATCCACTCAAAAGCCATTTTCAAAATAAATAGGTTCCGTCTCTTTTCAGCTGCCGAGACTCTCTGCTGGAATTCATTATCTCTACTTTCTTTCTCATAGTGTTTTAATATTAATCTAAGTTAAGAATAGCGGGCAGTCCGATATTTGTCAAACTCTATTTCGTTAATATCGCGGAAATTTCGCTGTACCTACTATACCGAAGTTCATTATTATCGGAAATTTCTTCCTTCTATTTATTGTGTTAGGATTAATTTATACGATTCCCAATGTCAGGAGGGTTACTGTGAAAAAAATATTGATCATTGATGATGAAGACGATTTATTGGAGACATTCAAAGACTACTTTCAATTAATGAATTACCTAGTCTATACCGCAAGTAACGGCCATGAAGGCTTAAAGCAGCTACGACACCAGCCTGATATCATCATTCTGGATGTGAGTATGCCGGAAATGGATGGCTTTGAATTATGCGAGAGGATTCGGGAGCAGATCACATGCCCAATCGTTTTTCTTTCTGCCAAAGAGGATGAAGAAAGTCGGCTCTATGGATTGATGATCGGCGGCGACGATTATTTGATCAAACCTGTTAGCTTGAAGGAACTGGGGTTACGGATCGAAGCCCACCTTAGAAGAGAAAATCGAAGGAACACTTCTCGCAAAATTGCTTATTTTGGTGAGTTGATCATTGATTATGATCAAAAAAATTTGCACATTCGCAATCAAGCGATTTATCTAACTAAAGTTGAGTTTGCAATTGTTGAATTGCTCTCTAAACACCCTGGTCGAGCTTTTTCGAAAGAAGAAATCTATCAGCAGCTTTGGGACTGGGATAAAGCAGGAGAGGTTTCGATTATTATGGAGCATGTCCGGCGGATTCGGAAAAAAATCAACTCCTGTTCTGATGTTGAGTATATCCAAACTGTTTGGGGGGTGGGCTATAAATGGATTGGCTAGATGGCGTCATCAATCGGCTGTTTGCCAGAAGAAGCAGCCTAGATCAAAGCTTGCTCCTTTATCTTTTTATCGGTGTATTGGCAGTGGCTTTTACTACATTAATTACTGTTTCCATTTGTGTCAGCTGGGAGCGGCTGATTATCATGCCTGATTTTAAAGAATCCAGCTATTGGGAATATCTCACTTGGACACCGCCAGTAAAATCATCACGAACGATTCAAATGCTAGAGCTAATCCGTCAGTATTCGATTTTTCTCTATGTTTTTTTGGGTATCTATATCGCGACAAAACTATTTTACCGCAAGCGTATTTTACAACCTATCAGAATTCTAGAGAAAAGTATCGAACAGATTGAACAGGGGAATTATCACCAGCCAGTCTATTACAATACCTATGACGAATTTGAGAAAACCTCATTAGGTTTGGATCATCTGCGATTAACTTTGCAGACGAATCAAAAGGAGCTCAACAAGCTTTATCATGATCAGAAAAAAGTCAATGCGGCTTTTTCACACGATCTGCGTACACCTTTAGCGACGATCCAGAATAATTTGGAACTGTTGGAGGCTTATTTTGAGCAGGATTGCTTGAGTCAAGAAGCTTTTGAGAAATCTGCTAGAAAAATCAAGGATAGCATCACACGTTTAAACTCTTTTTCGAAAACAATGCACCAATTGCAAAAATTAGAAGATCGTCCACTCCAGAAAACCTTACAGCCATTGAGCAGGATCGAAGAGCATATGCTGGATCTCGGTAGACTTCGCTCGGAAAAAGAGCTGATACTGACAAAAGAATATCCAAGGATCACCACTAAGTACGACGGTCATTTGATTAACGAAGTGGTAGAAAATCTACTGAATAACGCCTATCGTTTCGCTGAAAGGACCATTTCGATTACGATCACCCTGCAAGAGCAATTATTAATTATCTACGTCAAAGATGATGGTCCCGGCTTTTCGAAAAAGGAACTGCTGACAGCTACAGAGCCTTACTATTCTCAAAATAAGAGTAGTCACTTTGGTTTAGGTTTAACCATCGCTGAAGCGTTGGCGCAAAAGCATGGCGGCAATTTAAAAATCGCCAATAGTCTCGAAGGCGGCGCGATTGTCTCAGCTGTTTTTTCCCTAAAAGATTAATTTATCTCAATTGTAGAGAATTTGTAGAGATTTGATGATTATCCTGTAAGTGAACAGAGTATTAGGAGGGATCAATGATGAAAATCGAAATTAATCATCTAAATCAATACTACGGAAAAAAACAAGTTCTCTATGACATCAATCTTTCAATCTCCACCGGCATGTTCGGTTTGCTAGGCCGCAATGGTGCTGGAAAAACGACCTTGTTAAAAACATTGGTGACCTTGCTTCCAACCATCGAAGGCGATATTCAAATGAATGGGATCAATATCCATCAACAGAAAAAAATTCGTTCGATTATCGGTTTTTTACCGCAGGATTTCTCAATGTACGGCAACATGACTGCTTATCAAGCGTTGGATTATCTAGCTGTGCTCTCTGAACTAGACAAGCGAACTCGACGAACGCGTATCCAGGCATTGCTGGAGCAAGTCAATCTGACGATCCATAAAAATGTCAAAGTCAAAGCCATGTCTGGCGGGATGAAACGACGTTTAGGGATCGCACAAGCCCTGCTGAATGACCCGGAAATTTTGGTTGTTGATGAACCAACCGCGGGGTTGGATCCGGAGGAACGGTTGAGATTTCGGAATTTATTGGCTGAGGTCAGTGAGAATAAAATCGTGTTGCTTTCGACTCATATCGCCGGTGATATCGAGGCCGCGGCAGAAAATATCGCGATTTTGGAACAGGGAAGAATCCTGTTCGCTGATTCGATCGAACAATTATTATTGAATGCCCAAGGAAAAATTTTTAGTGTACAAATACCGCGAACTGAAATGAGTGCTGCAAAGAAACAGGTTCAAATCATCAGTTTGCAACAGGAAGGCAGTACTTCTCACCTGCGTTTTATCGGCAATTCACAAGCATCGCTCATGCAGCATCCGCTCGTAATCGAAGAACGCCCTACACTTGAAGATGCCTATCTCTATCTGCTCTCAGTGAAGGGAGGCGATTAGCTTGTTGCTAAAAAAAGAATTGGGTTTGACGTTCAAAAGTCTAACCTATTGGCTGGTCATCCTCTTCATTGGTGCTTTTCTTTTTATGCAGCTGGGATCTGACTTTGTCTCGCTAAAGCAGCCCGAACCTGGTCGAAATGATTATGGTTTCACTCGAACAACGAATAAAGAGATTATCCAGCGCCAAACACTCCATACTCTGCTGCAACAGTATAATAACAAACGATACAATACCTACCCTTTTGGGTTTCTAAAGGTCGTCAAGCCCTCAAAATCTGATCAAGCAGCGATTCGCGACATTTTAGAACGAGCGACTGGTCAATCGATCGATGAGTTGAATCAAGTTCAGTCAAGGGACAAAATAACTGAGGAAGGACAACAAATCAATCAAACAGCCATGAATGAAGGAGTGCCGATAGCCAAGAATTATTCGTTTCAATCCTTTCAAAAGGATATGGCTAAAATCGAAAAGCGGATCGGTAAAGGCTCTGATTTTGCTGAAGATACCTACCTCCATCAAACAATTAAAGAAATGAACTACGAAGAAGCAAAAGCACGCTTCCAATCGATCTTAACCGAGGATCGTGTCTCAGGAGCCTTCGCCCGTATGTCCTGTGATTATTTGGTCATTATTCTAGGTTTAGTCCCGGTGTTCATCGCAGCAACAGTCGTTCTTCGTGATAAGCGCGCTCAGAGTCAATTAGTCATCTCCACTAAAAGAATCTCTACCTTCAAGCTATACGGAACCCGATTTTTGGCAACGATTCTACTATTGCTGTTGCCTATCATTTTATTTAGCTTGATGCCTGCTGTGCAATCCGTCTATGTTGCTCAAAAGTATCAGCATACAGGTGATCTGCTGCTTTTCTATCAGTACATTCTCGGTTGGACATTACCAACGATCGTTGCGGTGGTAGGAATCAGCTTCCTGATCACAACACTGTTTAATGGTTTAGTGAGTGTCATCTTTCAAGTTGGCTTTTGGCTCTTATCGCTTATGGTTAACGGTCGGCAAGTCGTCGGCAGCGTTGGTCTAAACCTGATGCCTCGTTTCAACAATGTCGGTTCACGAGAGATATTTGAACACATCTTTTCCGAACTAGTAATCAACCGGATCTTTTGGTTTGCACTAGGCTTGATTTGTTTCTTCATCAGCTGTGTGATCTTTGATTTGAAACGGAAAGGCAAGGTGCTTTATGGGAATCTTCGTTAAAATCTCGACCGTTTTCTGGCGATTTCATTTTTATCCAGCAGTGATTGCTGCTGTTTGTCTCACGCTGCTGTTTCCCTTCTTCTTTGGGATCGAAAATGCTTCGTTTATACAGAGCGCGGAAATCTACGAACGGTTTTTCCCATTGATCAGTGTGCTTTTGTTTCTGCCGCTGTATCTGCCAGATAGTAATGAGGAAGCAACGGCGCTAATCAGAACTAAGCGATTTAGTTATGTAAAGATCTTAGTTCTGCGCTTGATTCAGATTCTTTGTTCTTTGTTTTTGATGACCTGCGGTTGTCTACTAATTTTTGACAAAAGCAATGCGGTGGTCGAGTTCAACCACTTTTTGTTAAGCGGAATGGCTGATGCATTGTTCATGGGTGGTCTCTATGCGATCGGCTTTGCTTTTACGGCACAGCCTGTCATCGGTTTGATCTTACCATTAGGCTATTATGTCGCTTGCCTTTTTACGGGAGACAAATATTTGAAAATCTTTTATCTCTTCTCATTGATAAAAAATGACATGGCTTCAAAATACGTATTACTTACTAGTGGAATATTGCTGATCCTTTTCAGCATTTTATTAATGGAAAGGAGAAAATAGAAAATACGCGACAGATTGTTAGTCTGCCGCGATATTTTTCTAAACGTTTTCTTCTAGTTTATTTGAAATCAAGACAAAGGGCATATAAATAAATACTCCCACAGCGATGATCACCAGTTGTAAAATGGCCGCTCTAATATCTCCTGCTGTTGCAAGATAACCAGATAGAACGGGTGGTGTGACCCACGGAATCAAAATATAAGTCGGATTAACCAAATGTAAGCTGGTCGCGATATAAGCTAACGTTGTTGAAACCATCGGTACGATACAGAATGGAATCGCATAAATCGGATTGAAAACGATCGGTAAACCAAACATGATCGGCTCGCTAATATTGAATAGGTTCGAAACGCCGCCTAGTTTTGCGATCAGCCGTTGATCCTGTCTCTTAGAAAAAACCAGTAAGGCAATCACTAGACAAATCATCGTTCCGCCACCTCCCATGTAAACATAAGCATCAAGGAATGGCTGGGTCACGATATTTGGTGCAGCTGAGCCAGCATTGATTGCTTCAACATTTTGTTGCAAAGAAGTCAAAAGAATCGGACCTGAGATTGCACCGAATACAAAGGCACCATGGATACCAAAGATAAAGACAAAAGTTGACAAGAATACATACAATAAAATCCCTGGTAATGTCTGGAATCCACCAACTAATGGAGCTTGCAAGATATTGATAATAATTTCTGGAATCGTTAATCCTGTCGCTGTCCGCAACCCTACTTCCACGATTGCAAACATACTAATAGTCAAAAATGTTGGAATCAAGCTATTGAATGATTTCGCAATCGCCGGCGGAACACTGTCCGGCATTTTTATTTTCAAACGCGGATTATTCGTTAATTTTACCACCATCGGTACACTGATCAGCGCCGCGATGATCCCAAGTAGCATCGCAGAAGCGCTTGTATATGTTTGAGTCAACGCTCCAGCTACTTCTAGCTCGCCTCCACCAGTACCTGTAATGTTGATGACATTTGGTACTAACACCACATAGGAAGCCAGTGCTACGATCCCTTCAAGAGCACCATCTGCATCGTATGACCGCGCCAAACGTAAACCAATCAAGAAGGTTGCCATCAAACCAAGAATTCCCAATGTCCCATTATATGCCTGTACACAAATCTCAGAAATAATCGCGCGACCTGGAATCCCTCGCAAGAGACCTGTTTCTTCTGTCAGTAAAACATTGTTCACTAATAGAAAGAACGCTGCGGTGATCGTGATTGGGATGGTACTGGCAAACGCATCACGGATTGCCGCGATAAAGCGATTGCTTGAAATCCTGTTCGCATAATAAGCGACTTTTTCTCCTAAAGCTTCCTTATTGAACGTGCCATCTTTCATCATTGTTTTTAATCTCCTTTTTCATATTTTATTAATTCAGCCACTAATGATAGCCATTTCCCTGCGATACCAACCCAAACTTCTTTATATGTCGCATTGTTGAATTGCGGCCAATACGGCTGATCTTCATTACCAAAAGTCTGCATCCCGACTGGCATTTCCCCAATGATCTCACCGGAGGAAACCGAGTATTGCTGCGGATAATTGTAGCCTTCGCCGTAGATCATTGATTGTCCGAATGGATTTTTCCCTACCATCCATTGCAGTTGCTGATGCCCTTTATCCAGCAACTTTTGACGATCAAGTAAACGTCCCATCACTGCCGCGCTCTTGCCCATTGAAAGCAAGATACCGTTGTTGCCGCGGAAAGAGAACCAGACTGGGAATCGTTTGATGTATAGCCCTTCACCGATCTGAATACCTTGCTTCAACTGTTCTTGATAGCTGGTTTCTGCTTCCTCATCGACTAATAAGTGCTGCTTATAGAAGCTCTCTTTATCCTGCCATTCATCTTCTTTGTAGATCCCGCTGGCATACATAGGGTACGGATCTGTGAATTGACCGAGATAATCTAAATAATCGCCGTAATCATTGGCTCTTTCCTGCCAGTTTGCTACTTGCTCTTGGTTCGTTGAAGCCGCGAAAACTTCTTCAAAGGCTAAAGCATAAAGATGCTCACGGGCTTGGTGATTGAAATGCTGGAAAACATTATGAGTCTCGTCGCGATAAAACATCCCCTTAAGCACTGTGCCATCAGTTAGCTGCAAGCCTTCCTGTTCTTGACATTCAAGCAACGACTCGAACCATTCTGTCATTTGTTCCTGATAGTTATCTTCTATTGTAAGTTGATACATCAATGCCGCTGTCCAAGCCATCGTCGCTAAAAATAGGCTTTTCGAGGTGTTGTAGGTATGTTCCCAGAAAATCGGTTCATGCTTGAATCCGGTCATTTCAAATCCAGCCAACGCATACTGATAATCTTCTTTTACTACTTGAAGCAGCTGCGGTCTCATAGCGTAATCTTTAGGTAAAGACTTGATGATTTTCGCTAAAAGTCCAGTGATCAGGAAATTGTCATAGGGACTGTTATGAATCCGCGGAACCGCATCATCCATCGTACCGATTCGATTATCGGTCCAGCGTGTGATCCCAGCGCTAGTGACCCGATCGCCGCCATCTAAACGTGTCTTTAAGATAAAATCAATGCCCCACTCGCCTTCTTCGATCAAGCGCAGGTAAAGCTCCGGCTGATCCTTGACCGTTTCCGCTGCTTCGAATAAGCTGCTCGTCACTTCTGCTGTCTGAACTAATTGCTGAGAAAGGTCGCCAGCATCATGCCAGCCGCCATTGAAGCTGACCAGAGAACCTTTGTATTCCACTGTCAAATCCTCGTGACAGGTTCCATGAATGCCATGAACGGGACAACCACATCGCTCGCAGAAAATGAAGTTCAAGGATTTCCAAAGTGAATGAGCTTTTAAGTTTGATACGGTGCCAATCTGAAATTCCGGTGTTTTGGTGTCATTGATTTGCAGATAATAAGTGCCGGGTTCCTTCACTTCCGAAAAGTCCAATAATCCAAAAGTCCCTGTTTCAGCCTTAGTTTCTTGAATCTCGCTTTGAAATACGATCTGATCCTCAGTTTTCAGCTCAAAGGTGGTCGCTGAGAAATCTTCACGATTGATGATCGCCGTCTTGGAATACTCTGGATGATAGCCGATATGCGAGAAGACGATTTGATTTTTTGGCGCCTGCCAGCCTTTTGCGGAGGTAAACTGTTCATTTTTCTCCAAATATAAATCGCTGACGGTATAACTAAGCTGTCCTGTTAAGTTCATATACGAACCATTTGCTCCTGAAAAAATTCGGATGCCTGTTACTACGTCTCTTGGCAGATTACTGATATCTAAGACATAAGTCCGTTTTGCCTGTCCTTCAAGATTGATGACATGAGTTCCTTCTCGGTTGTAGATATCAGGAATCTTGATCTCGCCGTCATTTTCCAGCGTGATCGTAAGATTCGGATTGACCACGTTGATACAATCGGCTGAGATATCCAGCTTGATTTGGGTGAAGGCTGACCAGTCTTCTCTTGGGATTGACAGATAAGCACCCACATCACCGAAGTTCACATAATCACCATCTTCTGGTGCGCCTTCTTCCCAAGAATCATAGCGAGTTGGACTTAACAAAGTGACCGTTGCATCCGTTTTATGGATTTCACCGCGTCCCCGCTGCTGCCAGCTTTGAAAGCTTTTAGTCAAAGGTCGGCGTTCTGTGATGTTTTCTCTTTCCAGCTGCTGCTTTTCAAATGAACGGCTATTGTCTAACGGCAACGGTCGATGGATATAGCCTGTCGCTTTGAGGTCCTGTTTAAAATCACGCATAGGTTTTCACTCCTTTCTCCATAATAAAAGCCAATGTCGCGGCTCCTTTTAACGCAACCTCATTGGGATCAAGTGTCGTTACCCGGAATCCTTTTGTTACAAAACGGACTGTTTTCGCATTTAGAAACGTTACCAAATGATTCAAAAACCATCCGTCATTCATTACACCGCCGCCGAAGACGACTGCTTCGGGGTCGCTGACTCGAATCAAGTTCATCGTTAGAGCGGCTGCCGCATGCAATGCTTGGTCTAAAACCTTCTTAGCAAGTCCATCGTTGGCTTCATAAGCGGCAATCAGCTCTTGGAAGGTCACACGTTTCTCACCTTCGATCGTGATGATCGAATCTGGATATTCCGGCGCGAATTTCAGCACCTGATTGTGCATTCCCAGTCCTGAAGCATAAAGCTCGGCGCATCCGGCTCTGCCACAGGTACAAATGTCCTCACTCATCATGTCCACCACCATATGTCCAACTTCGCCGGCGTTATGATTTCCGCCTTTGATCAGGTGATTATCCGCGACTACTCGAGCGGCGATACCTGTTCCTATATTGATATAAACAAAATTTCCTGTTTCCTGACCGACGCCGAGAATGCTTTCGGCTAAAGCCGCTCCGGATACATCATTGGTGATCCAGCAGGGTAATTGAAAGGCTTGGGTAAGTTCATCCGCTAAAAAGATCGGATCTGAAAGCCCCGGATGAATCTCCATCCAGCGCCCTTGCTCTGTATCGACTCTGCCGACTACACAGACACCGATACCGATCAGCTCCCCTTGAATGGTATGCTGCTGCAAATAATTTCTAATAGCTGTTTTGATTTTTTCTGTCGCACTGCGTTGATCGACGACTGTTGAAGGGTATTTTTCACTCTTAAGGATTTCTCCAGCAGGAGTGACTTCCCCAACAAGAATCTTGGTTCCGCCTAAATCAACGGCTAAAACTGTTTGTGTCATTCTGCACCTCACATCTTGGTAACGTTACCAAATAAGTATGAATTGTTTCCGTTTTCAAAATCATCATAACCTGCGTTCATTAACCCTGTCAATAGTTTTTTTTCATTTAGAAACGTTACCAAAAATATCTTGCTTTTTTTTCATTCCTCCCCTAAACTAATTTCTAGGAGGCGCTCTCTCATGAAAAAAAATATCACAATCAAAGAAATAGCTAAAGAAAGCGGTGTGTCTGTCTCGACAGTTTCCCGCGTTTTAAATGATCATCCTTCTGTTTCACCTGCTAAACGAGCAAAGGTTCAAGCAGTGATCGACAAGGAAGGCTTTCAGCCAAGCATGCTGGCTCGCGGCATGATTTCAAATAAAACGAAAACGCTTGCCGTCGTCGTTTCAGATATCACCAACCCGTACTTTACTTCGTTGGTTTCTGAGATCGAGCTGGCCAGCTTTGAGCAAAATTATTCACTTTTACTTTTTAATACTATGACTGCTGGTCGCCAGAAAAGAGCCGATAGCAGCTTCGCGGAACGTGACACCTTTAATACGATTTTTGAAAAGAAGGTCGATGGCGTTCTGATTCTCGGTGGCGAGATCGACCGGGACGAACCAAATCCTGATTACCTTCATACATTGGAACAGCTGAACAGCCAAGTGCCGGTCCTGATCATTGGACAAAAGCAGGAAAACTGCAGCTGCGCTTTTATTGAGCGGGATCTAGAGAAAGGAATCTTTCTTTCAGTCCAACATTTATTGGCGTTAGGACATCGGAAGATCGGTTTTATCGGTGGGGAACCAAGTGTCAAAATCACGACTCAGCGGGTGGAAGCTTTTAAGAAAGTGATCTCACTATATAGTACCTTCGATCCTGACTTGATCCTATTAAGTGATTTCTATACCGAAGATGGGTATCAAAATATGGAGACCCTGATCAAGCAAGGAACATTGCCTGATGCAGTGTTAGCGATCAATGATCGTGTGGCTCTAGGTGCCTTTCGTGCATTAGCGGATCACGGATTGTCCTGTCCAAAAGACATCGCAATCGCCAGCTGTGACGCATTTCCTGATGGAGATTATCAAATTCCGCGAATCACCACCATCAATCAGCATAACCAGTTTCTTGGAAAACAAGCCGTGAAGCGGCTATTAAAAATGATCAATGAAGAACCGTTGGACACTTTAGAAGCACATTCGCCTGAATTAATTATTCGCGAATCCTGCGGTATTGGGAGGATGAGAGATTAATGGAAAAACATTTGATTTTTATGGATATCGACGGCACCTTAGTTGCTCGGGATCAAAAGATTTCCGAACGAACAAAGTCAGTTGTCAAGGAGCTGCAGCAAGATGGTCATCAGTTTTACGTAGCGACGGGGAGAAAATATTCTTCCGCCTTCGAAATGGCGCGAAAGCTGTCCGATGATACGCAGGTCATCGCTTCAAACGGCAGTGTCTATACAGTCAATGAAATGCTCCACAAAAAGCGTTTGTCTGATGAAGCTTTGCGGTTCGTTTATCAAACGACCACAGACTATCAGCTGCCGATGTTTTTCTTTGGTGAGCACACGATTTTCTATACCCAGCAGCTTCCTAGCTACCTGCAGAAAAATGATCAATCGCGAATCGGAAATGATGAAGAAGATTTTTGTTCGATTGATTCAATGGAGACCTTGATGGAGGTCAGTCAGCGCATCGTCAACGGCATCATTATTGCGGATGATCAAGAGGACAAGCTGAAAGAAGTTCGGGAAATTTTGGCCAAGAGTGGGTTACTATCTGTCTCCTCCTCTCACCCAAACAATATCGAGTTGATCCCGTTAGGCGTGAATAAAGCAACGGCGATCCATGCCGTGCGTAAGGAGTTAACGGTTCCGCAAAAAAACATCATCAGCTTCGGTGATGGAATGAATGATTTAGAGATGCTGCAAGCTTCTGGTATCGGTGTCGCGATGGGCAATGCCGTAGATGAGCTGAAGCAGCACGCGCAATATGTTACGAACACGAACGTAGAAGATGGCATCGCCAATTTTCTGCTGGACTATTTCAAATAAAAAGGTGGTAAAACCATGTCGAAACCAACTATGCTGTCCTATATCTTAGAAGAACAAGAAAAATTGACCGCGGCAATCAATACATATCCCGCAAATATCGACGCCGCAATCAAAGGGCTGAACCTAGATGCTGCGAACTGGCTTGTCTTAGGCACAGGCTCTAGTATCAACGCGGCGAAAAGCGCCAAATACTATATTGAAAAAATGGCTGAGGTAAAATTAGCGATTGAAGAACCATACAATTTTACCCATTATGAAAAAATCGATCCCCAGCTTCAAGTTGTTTTAGGTATCTCCCAAAGCGGTCAAAGTACCTCAACGATCGAAGCGATGGACAAAATCACCAATCATCACGCGGTACATACAATGGCGGTGACTAGTATTTCTGATAGTGAGATCACGAAAGTCACCACTTCAACATTAGACGTATTGTCAGGCCGTGAACGTGTCGGCTATGTGACCTTAGGCTTCTCTGCGACCGTTTTAGCATTGATGCTGCTGGGTCTGCGGATTGGTGTAAAAAAAGGCCTAATCACCGAAGAACAAGAGACAGCTGAATTGAAAGATTTCTTAGAATTGACTAGCCGTTTCAATCATGCGATCGAAGCTACAACGAGCTTTTTTGAAACTCATCGCAAGGATTTCCAAGCTGCACCACGCTTCACGTCGATTGCTTATGGACCAGCTGTTGGAACCGCGAAAGAAATGGAGACTAAATTTTCCGAGACGATTCGCGTTCCTTCATTAGGTGTCGAGCTGGAAGCCTTCATGCACGGTCCTTACCTAGAGATCAATCCTGAGCATCGCTTATTTTTCATTGAGACACCTGCGAAGCCTGAGATCATCGAAAAGGCTGGACTGCTGAAAGCTTATGAACAAAGACATACTGAACATGTCTTTACCATTTCGCTGCGAGAAAACGAAGCCGAAGATGCAAACACGCTAGCTTTAGGAGAATGCACAGATGAATTCAAAGCACCTTATCTGGCAGTCATTCCCTTCCAAGTCTTCTGCTGGTATATCTCCAGAGAAAAAGGCATCGATATTACGAATCGGATTTTTACCGACTTCTCACAAGCAGTCAAAAGTAAAACCGTCGTCCAGGACTACGTTTAAATCGCCCCTACTTGATTGGCAAGTCCCTAACTTCCAGTCAATTAGAAATAATCGAAACCGCTCAATCCTTTCAGAATTGAGCGGTTTGTTTTCGTATTCCACTTCTCGTCTTTAACGTGATTAGTAAATTCATATGCGTGACGAAAATCATATGCAATTTTTTCAGTTTTAGAAAATAAATTCGTTCACGTCGTTGTAGTTATCAGCTCTATCTTAACGTTTCTTGATGCTTAACCTGATTTTTATTCAACGAATCAAAACTCTCACCGCCATTTGTAAACAATGTTAGGACTACTTCTGCTTTGCCTGCGGCCCGAACTTTTTCAAAATCAGCGGTAACCAGCAATGTGGTTTCATCGACCGATTGACCTTCTTTTACGTGAACTTCAAAAGGTTCACCGTTCAGCTCAACTGTATCTAGTCCGATATGGATCAACACTTCACTGCCTGAGTTTCCTGTTAATCCAATCGCATGCTTCGTTTGAAAAATCGTTGTCACTGTCCCTTGGATGGGCGCATAAATCTCTGCTGAGGTCGGCTGTATGCCAAAGCCTTCACCCATCATTTTTTGTGCGAAGACCGGATCAGTAACATCCGGCAACGCTACAAAATGACCATCAACCGGTGCAAACACCGCTTCAGTCTTTTTCTTTTTTAATCTCTCAAACATCCCTTATTCCTCCAATCAATCTTCAAGCTTAGTCGTCGCGTCCCAGTAACTGATTGATTTCTTGACTATACAGATCCGCCTTGCCGCCAAAAACTGCTTGAATACCGCCCTGAACTTCAAAAACTGCTGTTGCACCAAGTCGCTTGAAGACTGCCTTTTGAACCTGATCTCCTTGTTTTACAGCTACCCTCAGTCGTGTCGCACAAGCCGTGACCGTTTCGATATTTGTATCTCCGCCCAATGCCTCAATGATTTGCCACGCTTCCTCTTGTAAGCTTTTAGAACCAGAATCATCCACTTCGACAGCCAACTCTTCATCATTCTCCATTCCTGGAATAGCGACACGGAATTTCTTGATGCAGAAGCTGAATACAAAGAAATAAATGAACGCCCAAGCTATTCCAAATGGAATCACTTTTATCCAATTGGTTTTATCATTTCCCTGTAAAACACCGAATAATAAGTAATCGATCAGCCCGCCAGAAAAAGAATTCCCGATTCTAATATTCAATATATCTGCAAAATAGAAAGATAAACCATCTAGAAACGCGTGAATCACATACAACCAAGGAGCAACAAATAAGAACATGTACTCAATCGGTTCAGTGATCCCAGTTAAGAAAGAAGTCAAAGCACTGCTAAAATACAATCCGCCATTTTTCTTGCGGTTCTCTTTTGGAATCGCACGATACATTGCGTAACAAGCCGCTGGCAGACCGAACATCATCGTTGCAAAACGCCCCGCAAAAAAACGAGTCCCATAAGTAAACAATCCTGTGTGACTAGAATCCGCTAATTGAGCGAAGAAAATATTTTGTGCTCCAGAGATTGAACTTCCCGCAACCGTTTCCACTCCACCTAAAGAAGTGTACCAAAACATTGGATAAATGGTATGATGCAAACCTACTGCACCAGTCAACCGAAGTAAGAAACCATAAAAGAAGGTTCCAATGCTGCCCATTTGTGCCACCTGCTGGCCTACAACAACCAGCCCGTTTTGGATCGGTGGCCAAATCAGATAGAATACGCAGCCAATCGCAATCGCGCTAAAAGAAGAAACGATCGGAATAAAACGTGACCCGCCAAAGAACCCTAGAAATTGCGGCAGCTCGATTTTTCGATAGCGGTTATGCAAGAAAGCGACGGTTCCACCAATAACGATCGAGCCTACGACACCGGTATCAATGCTGGCATCTTTAGCAGAAAATAATTCCAATAACCCGCTAATCGTTGCAGTATAAACTAAAAATGCCACTCCACCAGCTAATCCCGCAGTTCCTTTGTCGCCTTTAGCTAACCCAACGGCGATCCCGATCGCAAAAATCAAAGCCAAATTTGCAAATACCGCATTCCCAGCAAAACTCATGACACTGAGAATTGTCTGCAGCCACGGCTGATCCAAAAATGGGTAAGCCGCTACTGCACTTTCATTTGTCAGCGCCCCGCCTAATCCCAACAGCAATCCGGCCGCTGGTAAAATAGCGATCGGCAGCATAAATGCCCGCCCTAACTGTGAAAACTTTTTAAACATAATGATTTATCCTCCTTATTTACTATTAAGTACTCCTGCCACACACCATTTAGTTGTCTCTGCTAAAAACCATCATCCTTATTCTGTCAGCGCTTGAATAAAACGGGCTGCAATCTCCTTCGGTCGTGTGATCGCACCACCAACAACCACCCCGGCTGCTCCTAGATCTTGTATATTTCTCGCCTCCTCTGGTGTATGAATCTGTCCTTCAGCAATAACCGATACTCCTTCAGCAACCAATGCTTTTACTAGCTCTTCAGTTGTTGGCGCTGCAGCGTCTGTGTAGCCTCTCAAAGTGGTCCCAATAAAATCCATCCCCGCATGCCAAGCGTTGACTCCCTCTTCAAAGGTTGCAATGTCCGCCATTAATAGTTGCTCAGGATATTTCTCTTTGACTTGCTTGATAAATTGATCGATCGCTTGATTATCTGGCCGCTGACGCAAAGTACAATCAAAAGCGATAACGTCCACCCCAGTAGCTACTAATGCGTCAACCTCCTTCATGGTCGGTGTTATGAACACTTCAGAACCAGCATAGTTTTGCTTGATGATGCCGATGACTGGCAGATCCACTTTTTCCTTAATTTGTAGGATGTCTCTGACTGTGTTGGCACGAATCCCAACTGCCCCGGCCTCTTTTGCAGCTAATGCCATTAATGGCATGATCCCTCCTTCCGATGTGTATAGTGGTTCTCCCGGCAATGCTTGACAAGAAACAATCAATCCGCCCTTTACAGCACTCAAAAATTCTTTTTTCTTCACGCTCCATTTTCACTCCGTTTTTAAAATATTTTGGATTATTACTCCAAAAATATAGCATGCGCTTTCAGAAATGTAAATAGAAAATGAAAAAAAAGTTGTTTTGACGTATAATTCATTATGACAACGCAAGGACTAAAGGAGAAAATATGACCATTACGTATACGATCCAAGAAAATTACTCAACGCTAACCAAATCAGAAAAAAAAATCGCCGACTATATTTTGTCCAGCGGTGAAAAAATCGTTCACAGTACCATGAGCGATATTCGTGGAGCGACAAATGTGGGCGACGGGACAATTATTCGGTTTTGCCAAAAAATCGGTTTCTCCGGGTTCTCTGATTTAAAAATCGCGATTGCTAAAGAGGATTTCAGCAAGCAGCAAGAAGATTCTCAAGAATCCGACCTTTTTGATAAACGAACGAAAACCATCAACAATGCATTAAAAACGACAAATCAACGATTAGATAACGAACAGCTTAGACAAGCCGTCCAATTAATTACTGAAGCAAATCAACTTTATATTTTTGGTGTAGGCTCAAGCGGCAATACCGGCAATGACTTGGAAGCAATGCTGCTGCGTGTAGGGGTTCAATCTCGTTCTGTCATCGATCCTCACTTCCAAGCGCAAGTTGCTTCTTTACTGACAGAAAAGGACCTAGTTATCGGCCTCTCTTTATCGGGTAGGACCAAAGACACCCATGATTCGCTGCAGATCGCAAAGAAAAATCACGCAAAGATAATTGCTATTACCAATTATCAGCTATCACCCATTGCCCAATTAGCGGATGTTGTCCTGCAAACTGCAATCGAGGAATTTTTAGACGGTGCTTCCTTAGCCGGAAAAATTTCTCAATTGTATGTATGTGATCTGCTGGTTCAAGGTTATGAGATCGAAAACAATGTGAATTCGATTGAATTACGAGAAACGGTTTTGCGTTCTATTTTGGATAAAAGCTTGGATTAGTTCTTTGTGATAAAAAAAGTGATCAGCAGAAGCAGCTGATCACTTTTTTCAGTATTCACGTTTGTTTTGGGTCAAATGGACATCATCAAATGAATACCCTTTGCCCCAAAGAGTTTTGATGCAAGAACTATCAAGATTTGCATCCTCTATCTTTCGTTTAATTTTTTTAATTAGAAATGATAGCTGTGATTGCGTCGAATTTGTCAGCTCTTTATTCCAGATCTGCTGACATAACTCCTTGCGCGATAGAACCTTCCCCTTCACTCTTATCAACTCTTGTAACAATTTTTGTTCTTGGGGCGTCAGAGACAGCTTCGATAAAAATACTTCTTTATCGGTAATACTCACACATTCAGAAGACGAATGCTTACTCTGGGTAACAAAATCGCCTATTCCTTCAAAGCTTAACAGCTCACGAACTTCTTCTAAAGAAGCGTGTTTAGGTAAGAAATAATTAATCCCTTGTTCCTGTTTTTTTAGCAGCTCTTCTTCCTCAGGTATCTTCTCCACTATTTGCAAAACGATGACATTACTCGGACTTGTCCGCTCTAATAATTCTTCGGTCTCTCTGTTAGGAATGGTCTCACTTAATAAAACAATCTGAAAAGTATCCAAAAGCTCCATCGCCTTTTCTTGATATTTCAACATTTTTATTAAGCTGCTGCTGCAAAAAACTTCGTGCCCTAATTTACGAAGAGTTTCTTCAAGCGTTAATTCTGTATAGGGACTTTTCGTCAAAAAAAGAATTCGAAATATTTTTATCACCCCATTCTAATGGCTTCTACTCTTCCAGACTTCTTCAGGCTGCTTGGTCGTACAAGCAGCCTGAAGCGCTAATCTCGACCAAAATAATTTGGCATCACGTCACTTGTTCATAAAGAGCGCATGTTCATTTCGTCAAACCTAATTGCAGTCTTTATTGGAGAATTTACGGTGTATTATCTAGTGACCACGTTAATTTCGCTTGGTATTTCTCTCCTTTTTTCCCAGCATTAGCCGGTAAATTTAGTGAAACCTTGTCAAATGGAATCCTTAGCTGCCATGTTGCTTTTCCTTCTCCATCTTGAGCTGACACTAAGGTGGTAGGACTTTCACCAGCAACTATACTTTCCGAAGCTTTGACCTTGCTTGGTGCTCCCATCGTTGAAGTGCTGATCGTCTCTTGTGGAGTATCTTGGTTGGTAACTGATTCAATCGTAACTCCATCAAACCTTAAAGCAGCTCCGCTACTATTAGGCATCACATTTTTGTCAGTGTCTTTAAAGTCTGAAAGCTGAGCTGTCAATCTCCAGCCTCTACTGTTTGTACGTTCATCCTTCATTCGCGCATAAAAACCTTCTGTTGTAACGTCCTTATTGTCTGTGTACTGCTCCGCATTCAACGTGTAGGAAGTCTCTTTAGCTTGAAGTTTCTTCACACCATAGTTAAAAGAAGTCGGTGCTGATAATAAAGCAATGCCTCCATCTTTTGGTTCTTCAATTTGTTCTTCTTGAATCTGAACACTATCCTTAGCTATTTTAAAATAGGGACTTGCGACAGTGTCATCTATCCAATCTACTCGAGCTTCTATTTCCAACGAGTCTCCAATATTTCCTTTCGCTCTAGTCTCAAAGGAAATCACTTTGGATTCATCTTGATCCAACTCGCCAAGACTATTCGTTCCATTGATATCTTCAATCGTCGCCGCTATACCATCAATCTTGATACTTTCTGGAATAATTGTTAATCCTTTTGGTAAGTCCAAAGTCCCTTTAATCTCTTCTGCTTTTTTAGGCAAGAAACTGTTGATCGTCCATTTCCAGGCTACTTTTTTACCATCGTGCACCTTTTTAGGCGTCGCTTCTATTTGGTTATCCAGCTCACTGACAGCATCAAAATAGATCGAGCCTGAGAACTCTTTTTCTCCAGCGCTGTTGCCTTCGCCTAATTGTGTCCCATCATAACTGAAGTTAATGGATTTATTGATTAAGGCTAACCTAGTAACTCCCGCCATTTTGATAACGTCCCCATCGGTTAAAAAAGTAGGATAAGGAATGATCTCTTTTCCTATATAACCATTCGTTGCCTTCAAACCAGCGTGATTCGTTGTTTTCAAGATATCAATCATTGTTTTTTCATCTGTCACTGCTGGAGCTGGTATTCTGATCTTTTGACTTGATGCTTTTAATTTCGTCAGTTTCGTCAGCCCATTCATGCTAGTAATATCACTAATCTGATTAGCAAAACATTCCAGACTTTCTAAAGCAGTGTTTTTACTGACATCAAGTTCTTTCAATTGATTTGCACTGCATCTCAAAATGGTCATCGCAGTATTTTTTGTCACATCCAACTCAGTCAATTGATTCCCATCACAATACAGCACCTCTAAATCGGGGTTATTACTCGTATCGAGCTGTGTTAACTTGTTACTGTAACTTTGCAGCATTATTAATTTTGGATTGTTGCTTAAATCTAATGCCGTGAGCTGGTTAACAGAACAAGTTAAATCAATTAATTTAGGGTTCTTGCGGACATCTAAACTCGTCAGTTGATTGTAGTCGCAAACTAAATATTGCAGCTCTGGGTTTTGACTAATATCTAATGTAGGCAAGCTGTTATCACTTGTATAGAGTGTCGTCAATTGCGCATTCTTGGTAACATCTAATGCAGGCAGCTGATTCTTAGAAGTATCAAGAAATTCCAATTCTAGGTTCTCGCTGACATCAATCACAGGCAATTGATTGTTTCGAAGATTCAAATAACTCAATTTTTTATTATGAGTGACGTCTATTGCTGGTAACAGGTTATTATAGCAGGTCAATTGTCGCAGATTAGTATTCGTACTAAGATCGATCGAGGGCAGCTGATTCCCATAACAGGAAAGCTCCTCCAATTCGGTTAAACCATTGACATTTAATGTCGTTAACTGATTTTTGAATACACTTAATCTCTTTAATACGGAATTTTGCGTCACATCTAAGCTCGTTAATTGATTGTCGTAACAAATCAATTCTTGTAAAGAACGATTGTTGCTAACATCCAGCTCTGTAAGTTGGTTGTTGTAGCATTTAAGCACATTCAAATTTACTGCATATTCTATTCCTTTTAAGCTGCTCAATGCTTTTTGATTTATTTCAATAGAAGTCAACGCTGCCATATCATCCACTGTTAGCGTGTTTTCAGCTTTTCCAAACCCGCTCCATGAAGCATGGGTGTGGCTAATCGTTGCATCTGTTCTCAAAGCCTGTGCAAATTTAGCATCAATATCATATGGTGCTGAATCTCCTAGATTTCCTTCTTTTAATGTTGTTGCTTGAGTACTTTTTGGTGAATTATTCGCGGCAGATGCTGCCTTATCTGTTTCTCCCGTCATTTGTGGCTTATCAGCTTTAGCTGAACTTTGATCGCGGTCGTTGTCTGCTTCTGTTGTCGCGGAATTGCCGGTCTGTTTTCTGATCTCTTTTAACGGATCTTCTGCCAAAGACGATAATGTGGATTCAACAGTAGAACTTTTTGTTGTTTCAGCATAAATCGCAGTAGACGGTAATAATGATAGTGTTAATAATACTAAACTCAGAATTGAACCCATTCTTTTATTCATGCTTGCCCTCCTTCTTAACATTAAAGAATAATGCTGCCAAAAAAGCTCCTGCTAGGCAAACAAATCCAAGAACTTGAATCATGTACATTTCTTTCTCTCCAGTATTTGGCAAAAACTTTCTCCCGCTTTGGCTAGAAACGACATTTCCTTTCTGCTGATTATCTCCTTGTAGCGTGCCAGCCTTTTTTGAATCATCCTGCTTTGATTCTTCTAGCTTCGATGTTTCGTCTGCAAAACCGATCCCTACCTCGGTAGTGGCGTTATCTGCTGCCAATGTATGCATTGGAAACCCGATAGTCAAGCAGGCAAATAGTACCAACCAATTTCTTTTCTTTAACATTTTTACTACACTCCTCATTTTATCTGACGCTGTTTTTGTTTTATTGAAATAGGCAGAACTCCTAACGCCAATAGGATCAATCCAACAACCATAGGAAATTGTTCCTGCCATTTTGGCGTCCGTGCCTGTTTGTTGCTGTCTAATTTTCTATCCTTTTCTCTGGCGACATTGAATTCTTTCTTCCAGCGCCACGTTTGATCATCACTCTTAACAATGCCGGTAAAGACATACGTTCCTGCGGATAGATTTTTTTTATCTAATGGAACGTTAAATTCAAAATTAGAATTAGGTGCTGCTGAAAATTCTTTGATTTCAAACTTATTTAAAACTTTTTTCTCCCCTTTACGCTTGATATTGCCCATGATGCCCGCTTCTTGTAACATTTTCGGCTGATGATTTTGAATCTTTGCCGCGACAACATTCTTGCCTTTTGAACGTTTCATACCGACACTCTTTAATGTCAAATCAGCTCCGCGATTAAAATCTTCGCCGTCCTCTGTCAGCATTAAGGCGATAACATAAGCATATTCAGTTTTTAAGCCGCCTGTTTGTGCTTTTCCCGTGTCTTTTCTTACAAATCGCAACGCCCCCAGCTTTATCCCCGGAAAATTCTCTTCAGGCGGTTTAATCTGATACTCAATGATCTTCTCTTCAAAATTAGCAACGGTCACTTCTTTTGGATCCTCTTTAATCGTGACTATTTTTGTAATAGGATCTTTTAGACTCTCATCCAGTTCCGGCTTTTTCTGGGTATAGTCAATCGACCCAATAGAGCTGCTCACCGCATCATGAATAGCTAGACTGACAGTCACAGGCTCTTCTTGAATACTTCGGACCTTCACCTGAATCGTCTGAAGAGTATTCGGTTCGACGCTCAAATAGAAATAACTTTGATTTGGATCGACTTGTTTTTCTGAAACGACACTCTCCACAGTAAAGCCCGGTGATTCTTGTGCTCCCTCTGCCTGTGTCACCATTGGTGATAGTAAGAAGCAAAATAGTCCTATGAATAAAAACTTCGCTTTTTTCTTTGTCAATGGATTCAACATTAAACCGTATTTCCCTCAAAATTTTTAGCAAAATTATTTTTCTCAATAATCCTTAATACCTTAAAAAGCCGCATCATCCATCCCCCAGTTCTTCATTGCTTAATAAAACGACACTATTTTTTTCATCACAAAACCCTTTCACGCTTATTTATATCAAGTGTTTACGCCACTCTGATATTTTGAATACTGCACAACAAGAAATTAACCAACAAATATTATTATTTTGTTATTTACTTTTAAAAAGTATACATTACAAGCTCAAACAAAGCAATAATATCTATTATATAATTCAAAGATACTCCGTTATAACTAACATATAATCACGAATTGTATCTATGGGTGATCTCAGAACTATATTCCACTTCTTAGAAAAATCAGTGCAAGGAACTAAAAATCTTTTGTACATGCAAAAAAACTGCCTATCATTCATTGATAGACAGTTTCACTTATTGTACTGCTGATTGAACTGGATCACTTATTTACATATTTTTTTGCTCAATAATACCTCAGCACGCTTGTTTGCAGGTGCTAAGTAAAATAGTTTCACTAGGTAACTCTCAAATGAGCGATATATTTTTAACTTTGGTTATAAACTTTCAATCCTTGTTTTAGACCGATATAAAAACTTATAGATGTCGCGATCATCATTGGAGAAACCGTAAAAATCTCACGATAAAGATCATTTTTACTCCGGTAAGCATCTGGAGATGTAAAAATCAGACTAGAAATAGCGTCCCAGAATGAGTGAAAATTGAATAGAAAGATAACGAAAGATATAAGTGTTAATAGTAACCAAAAAACAACTACGAAATTCGTTTTTTTCATATAAGACCTCCTTAAAAAATTATTTATGCCGAATAAAAAGTATAACACAAAGAATCCAGAATTATAATAACGGAAAAATTTATACAAAAATATATAAGAAAAGCTACAAAAAAATTGAATGAAATGAAAACCAGTTCTCTAATTACACATAGCTTTATCTGTAAATAGACTTCACTCACTGCTTTTTACTTTTCAGAGAAAAAATGATTCCCGATAGCAAACAAGGAAAGGTCCAAAAACACAAATAGTGAAATAATAATGGCGTTGATCAGCACGGATAGTCCGCATAAAACTGTGGCTGTACGCGACAATATAGATACTCCTTTTGAAATCATAATCAATGAAAATTCGTTGAACCCTTTACGTCCGCTTACTAAAAAACAGTAGACATCCTCCATAAAAATGGATTTTGTCTACTGTATTTAAAAACCTGTCTCTATTTGATAGTCATTTACCTCTTATTGAACCGCATCAGTAACTTGTCCGTCTCCCTGTGCTGGTTGCTCGGAGCTCTCTGTCTGTGGATGTGTCGCAAAGTACTGTGCTTCACGATTTTCTGCATTTTGCTGCAGATTATAGTAATAGAAGCTGATATCATTGTTTAAATACGAACCAGCGGGATAAAGTTTTCGTGTGCTTTCCGGCATTTCGTATTTCGCTTTATCAACAGTTGAAGACACGACCAGACCTCTTGTTCCATCAACCGTAGCATCGGCAAGGTTCATGACTTTCGTGTAGTCTCCATCATCATTTCGGACATAAGACCCCAGATTCTCTTCGGCTGGTGCTGGTGTACCATCTGTTTTCCAGTTGATCGGATTAATGGCTAATGCCCCTTCATCCCATGTCGGTAATTCTCCTGTAAAATCTGGAGCAACCGTATTATACGAAACTACCACGCCTGTATCATCTGGACCAGTCGCAAATTTCACCTGCGGATTGTCATTCATTTCTTGTTGTGTCACAGATTGCCCAAGTACATAGGCTGCAATCATGCGATCGCTGACACCGGGATTATTTTTGAAATAATCATACATGATTGCTTTGATCATACGAGCACCTTGCGAGTGACCGACTAGAATAAATGGTCGATTATTGTTTTCGTGCTTGATGTAATAGTCAAAAGCGGCATAAACATCTGCTTTTGGTACACCATCGACATATTCATTTTGTTCCGTTTTTGATTTTGAATACAGCCAGTTTGCGTCTAGCTGACGGTAGTACGGAGCGTAAATATTTCCGCTGGTATCAAAGGCAGAGCCTTGAGTCGCTAAGAATACTTGTGCACCTGCACGCATCGTTGCGTCATCAATTTTCGCTACTGGTGATGACTCTTTATTTTTTTGAGCATAGGCTGTTGGATACAGCATGAAAACATCTGCTTGGCTGGTAATTTCTGATGGCTTGGCCAACCAGTTGCCAGAGTCGCTATAATCACTGGCTTTGATCGTTTCTCCAGATTTTTCTGGTTCTTTTGCTTTTTTTATTGTTGTCTTGCGTGTTTCTTGTTTAGGTGTGTCCTCTTTGCTGAAAAATGTTGTATAGGCATAATATCCGCCTGTAGCTAATACAGCTATTATTACTAATCCAATTAGGAATTTTTTCATCGTGTCCTCCAAGTAAAAAATTTATATACCTTCCTATTATAGGTGAGTTCGGTTTTAATTGACAAATTTCGTTGGGATTTAATGAAAAAATAAAAAGAGCCTGCGCTCTTTTTATGATTGCTTATTCGCCTCTAATGCATTCGATAACCGAGCAAATTCCTCCAACGACAAGGTTTCACCACGACGCTTCGGATCAATCTCCGCTTGTTTCAAGCTGGTTTCCAACCAAGCTTTTTTGGCCTCTTCTTTGCCGTAGCTGCTCAACAAATTATTCCATAAAGTCTTACGACGCATATTAAAAGCCGCTTTCGTCAATTTGAAAAATTCCGTCTCATTGGTTACTTCGACTGCGGGCGTTTCACGCCGGACTAGCCGTAAAATGGCAGAATCCACATTCGGTTGCGGGATAAAAACCGTCTTTGGTACGATAAACGCGGTCGTCGCCTCCATGTAGTATTGAACGGCGATCGACAATGAACCGTATGCCTTGGTTCCCGGCTTAGCCGAAATTCGATCAGCCACTTCCCGCTGCATCATCACTACCATCTCATCAATGGCGAGTTCTGATTCCAAGATATGCATCATGATCGGTGTGGTGATGTAATACGGGAGATTCGCTACGACCTTGATTGACCCTGCTTGATCAAAATACTCAGTTTCCTTTTTTAAATCAACTTTCAGAATGTCGTTATGGACGACTTTGATATTCTCATAAGGGCTCAAAGTATCGGCTAAAACAGGGATCAAACGATCATCGATCTCAAAAGCCAAAACTTGATGCGCCGCGCGGGCCAAATGTTCCGTCAAAGCACCGATTCCCGGGCCGACTTCGATCACGTTGGTATGTTCATCGATCTCAGCGGTAGCGACAATTTTTTGTAAAATGTTTGGTTCGGTCAAAAAATTTTGACCAAGGCTCTTCTTGAAGGAGAATCCGTGCTTTTGCAGAATCTCTCTTGTTCGTGAAGGGGTTGCTATATCTTTGTTCACAAAGTTTCCTCTACTTTCCTCATTGCCTCATGCAGCTGTGCTTCGGTGATTCGAAACATCGTCAATCGTTTTTCTAATTGCTTGGCGTTCGTATAGCCGATCTTCAGCTCATCACCTAGGCGCTCGCGGCGTTCGCGAGCCTGAGCTCCCGCTATTAAACCATAATCCAACAGCGTTTGTCTAGCTATTTTTGCCTCATTCGTTTCTGCCGGAGTCACAACTTTGCGCAGGGCTTCAATGATCGCTTCATCGCTGGCGTGTTCCACACCTAGACTTGCGCCGCGTTTTTGCGGAGCCGCCATTCGTCTAGACAAAAAGGCATGCTGAGCATCAGGGATAGTCTCCATAATAGTTTTACGGATTTTCTCCCCAGAAAAATCAGGATCGGTAAAAACGATCACCCCGCGAGTCTCTTGGGCATGCTCGATTTGTTCGAGGATCGATTCGTTGATCGCTGACCCGCGAGTCTCGATCGTATCAACATCAAAGACTTCCTTCAAGCGTTTGGTATCGTCCTTGCCTTCAACAACGATGACCTCTTCGATTTTTTCTTTAGTCATGGGCATTGATCCTAAATAAACGATGCGCATTTTCCGTTGTCTGGCGCGCAACTTCTTCCATCGGCAGATTTCGTAATTCTGCGATTTTTTCGACAACATAGCTGGTGTAGCCCGGTTCGTTGCGTTTTCCGCGATAAGGCATAGGCGCTAAATAAGGCGCGTCTGTCTCCACTAATAATTTGTCCATTGGAACGATGGTTGCTGCTTCTTGAACATCTAGTGCCTTCTTAAACGTCACGACACCAGAAAAAGACACATGCATCCCTAAATCTAAGAAGCGTTCCGCCCATTCTCCACTACCGCTGAAGCTGTGCATGATCCCGCCGATGTCACGAATGTCCTCTTCCTTCAAAATCTTATATGTGTCCTCCAACGCATCACGAGTATGGATGCTGATAGGCAGATTCATTTCTTTAGCGATCGCGATTTGGCGACGAAAAACCTTGTCCTGAACCTCTTTTGGATCTTCCATCCAATAGTAATCCAGTCCGATTTCTCCCAATGCCACCACTTTTGGCAACGTTAATTTATTGATCAAGTCTTCTTCGATCGCTTTTGTGTAGCTCCCTGCTTCTGTCGGGTGCCAGCCGATGATCGAATAAATGCCATTATACTGTTGGCTCAGCTCCAAGCTTTTTTCAATCGTTGGTGTATCAAACCCCACAACTGCCATTTCCGTCACACCAAGCTCACGTGCTCGTTCGACCGTTTCCGGGATGTCATTTTCAAACTGCTCCGCATTCAAATGCGTGTGAGAATCAAAAATCATTGCTAGTCCTCCTAATACTGTTCCCTATTTATCTTCTGAATCCATTTAGAATCAACTTATTTTAACATACTGCCTGCAAACAGACTAAACACTAGTAATCGACTTATCGTTTTGCCATGAAGAAGAATCGCTTGATTGATAAAAATAAAAAAAATTAGAGCTTTAAAGCGATTAACGCCTTACAGCTCCAATTCTCATTTGCGCAGAATAAATGTTGGTTCTTTTCCACACTTGATGGTTTTCTTATCTGATAAAAGAAATTCGACACACTCCTTGCCGATTTCCTCTGAAGCAAAATCAATTGTGGAAAAATTGAAAATCCGGCTATAGGATAGATTGCCTTCGCCTATTAGCGTGAAATCTTTATTATGCTCCCAGCCATTTTCTTGAAAAGCTTGTAAAATTCCAGCAGCCGTATTATCTCCATTGACATAAATATATGCTGGGATTCTTTGCTCTTTGACTTGGTTTAGCGCCCAGGAATACCCACTCTCATACTGATCGATGCCAATAAAGAAATTCTTATTTTCTTTCGCTTTACCAAAATATTTTTCATAGGCTTTGATTTTGTTTCTAGTAGTGATGCTTTGCTCGGAAGATCTTTTGGCTATAAAAACGACATCTTGCGCTTTCTGCTCAAATAAATGAGCGAACACCTTCTCATAGGCTTGTTCTCGATCCGCATAAATCATCGGCACGCCTACATTTTCTAATTTTTCAGTCGAAATGACTCTTCCTCTTAGCAGCATCTGATCCAAATCGGTCGTACAGTCTGACCGCGATGTTAGAATCAAGCCATCAATCACTTTCTGCTCCAACATAGCATAGTAATAGTTTTCTGTTTCTTGTTCATAATATGTTGGGAGTAGTTGGACTTGATAACATTTTTCTTTGGCGGTCAGTAAAATACTATCGATCAATTGATCGTAACAGGTATTATTGTAGGGAATCTGCACCCCGATAACGCCGCTTTTTCCAGTGCTTAACTTTACAGCAACGCCGTTCTTTATATAACCAGTTTCATCAATAATACTCTGTACATGATTTCTAGTCTTTTCTGAAACATACTTATTCTTATTGATTACTCTTGATACTGTAGATAAAGAGACATCTGCCATCTGTGCTATATCACGGATATTCACCACTTCACTTCACATCCCTTACTTTAACAAAAAACAGGTTAAGAATTTAACAAAATTTCTATTGTGTCCAGCACGCTTTCCTGATTGTTCGAACCAATAAGTCCATTTGCAACCTGCTTGACTCTTTCCTGAGCATTTTCCATGGCAAAACTTGAACCCACATACGACAGCATTTCAACATCATTGCCGCTATCACCAAAAGCAGCTATTTCAGATGGATCGATTCCCCACTCTTTGCTTAACTTTTCTAAACCATAGGCTTTATGAACTCCCGGGATAATTAGATCGATATCGCCATGTCCGCTGGAAACAGGAATCATTTCTCCCGCTAAAATTTCTTCTAAAGCTGCCAATTTTGCATCAATACCGACATTAGGAAACGACAGGGCAAACTTGAAGACTTCATCATTTTCTTCTGCGATGTCTTCCAGTCTCTCAAGTTTTTTAATACTCGGATAATAGAACCGTACGCTTTCGAAAACATCATCAGGCATTGTCTCTGAGACATACGCACTCCTCTTGCCACATATTACGATGGCTGTCGGCTCCAGTGCATGGATTCCTTTTAACGTTTCCAATACCTGATCCATCGCTAGCTGCGCATTATAGTAATCATTGCCTTCAACAACAATATTGGCGCCATTTTCAGAAATAAACGACATTTCGGTATGATTCTCAGGAAAAAAGCTTTTTAATTGATCGTATTGATTGCCGCTAGCGACAACAAACCTGATGCTATTTTCTTTCAGCTGTTGAAAAAGTTTTTCAAAGCGCTCTCGATTGTACTCCTTTTGATCATTTAAAAAGGTCCCATCCATATCTACTGCAATCATTTTAATACTCATCTTTTGCTCTCCTTTTTTTCTTTATTCTATACTATTTCCGATCTCATCGGTGAATAGCTCTGGTTGAAATTTATTAATGAAAAATGAAAATAATACATAGTACAATAAGAACGCTGCTGCACCAACTATTAGCAGCATGTATGGCTGATTGGCTATCGGTATTCTTAAACTCAATACATAATCCATCAAGCCAGAACTAAATCCAAATCCAGCGGTCCATCTGAAAAACGAACATACAAACAAAGACAGACCGGTTAAACACGCATGGACCAGAAAAAGTGGGGGAAAGCTGAACATAAACAGCAGCTCGATCGGTTCAGATACCCCCATCAAAAAAGCTGTAAAGGCGTTTGCAATTAGAAGCGACTTCAATTTTTCACTCCTGTTTGACGCATGCCGATACATTGCTAATGCAGCTCCTGGCAAACCAAACATCGTTACAGGAAAAAAGCCGGCTTGATACATTCCTACGATTCCTTTTTCCCCTTTAGAGGACCAAAAATTGGCAATATCGTTTATTCCTGCTAAATCAAACCAAAAAACCGAGTTCAACGCATTATGCAGCCCCGTTGGAACCAATAGCCGGTTGAAAAAGCCAAAAAGCCCCGCTCCGACACTCCCTAATCCACTGATCATTTTGCCAAAATCGACAAGTAGTGAAAAAAGATATGGCCAAATAAAATATAGAATCCCCCCGAGTATCAGCGTTGCTAAAACAGTCAAGATCGGTACAATTCTCGGCCCATCGAAAAAGGCCAAATATTTTGGGAGCTTAGTCTCTGAAAAGCGGTTATACAAGTAGGCGACAAGTACGCCAATGATAATCCCGATAAACTGGTTATTCAGCTTTTCTAATGCGTCTATCCGATCAGCAAAATTTGTTATCCCCATTTTAGTTAAAAAGGTCCCTTTTAATAAATTTGTGATCATTAAAAACGCCAGTGTCGCACTGATTGGCAGACAAACATCGCCCCCTTTAGCTAGTCCCATCGATACAGACAGAGCAAATAGAATTGAAATATTGCCTAAAATGAAATTGCCTGTAACGATTAACAGATTGGCTAAGAAACTATCACTTTGAAAAGAATTTACCCATTGACCAATCCCCAGCATTAAGGAGGCCACCGGTAAAACTGAAATTGCTGGTAACAGAGAACCGCCTAATCTTCTTATTTTTTCCATTTAAAACAGTCCTTTTATTTGATTACATCCATCATAATTTCTGGAACGCTTTCCAAGTCAAGTGAAAATCCGTCGAAAGTCGGATGTTTCTGGCAAGCATTCTCTCTATACTATGTATTAACGTTTGATCTTTAATACGACGATGTATTTCAAAAACAGAACATGATGTGCTGCTTGCTAAATTAGCGCAGTATAAATAAGTACAATCAGAAAGAGATGATTTTATGCCTAATTTTCAAAAGGATTTTCCAAATGCCGCACGCTACTTAAAACAAAGGTATCCAGATAAGGAGCCTTTAAGCAGTTTTTGGCATTGGGCGACATTGGGACTATTTGCCCTTTTATGTATCGCAACAATTAAGCAGCAATTATTATTGATCGGACTATTGATTCTCGTTGCAGCATTGATCAAAGGACCGGGGATCTTACTTTTTGGTGTCGTTTACTCATTCCTAGTCAGTTTATTTCCACCAATCGGAATCGTTCTTTCAGCACTTTTCTTCTTATTTAATATTCGTTTATTGACGAAAAGCTGGCGGGTAAACCTTGTAACCTCATTGTTTTACCTGTACCCATTAGGATTGAGTTTGCTGCGCTACTTCACTCACTGGGAAGCGCCATGGCAGATTGGTCTTGAGTTATTACCAGGTCTACTGCTATTGCATTTTGTATTGATGCAGGTTTATTACTTCCATCCAAGTGCTCGGCAAGTCGCATGGACAGTCTTAGCCACACCCTTTGAATTAATCTCACTCGTTTTACCAAAGCGCTTCAAAAAACCGTTTCGGACTACGGCACAACCAACTAGAATAAAGCGCTAAAAAATGATCGTTAAGGAAGGGGGATCCTTCTTTAACGATTTTTTTATTTAGGGATAGACGCCGGAACCCCACATGTTAAACTAAAAGTACAGGATGTTCATAGTTAAAGGGGGAGATTGATATGGTCTCAAAATATGATATTCCAACAAATGAAAAGCTGTTAGCCAAAGAATTTGAAAAATTAGGCCGCCAATTCTTTGATAAAGTTGATGCAAAGAATTTTCCCCATGCTTACAAACTCTTAGATCAATTATTGGATACCGTTCCCCAGCATTCCCAAGAAACAAAAGTCTATAACAAAAATGGAAAAATCATCTAAATACGAGGGCAAACAAAGAGACAGCAAGGAAATCACTCGATTTCCTCGCTGCCTTTTTTTCTTGAAGACGTGCGCTTGTCTGCATCGTCCCTTCTATTGGGTGGAAACGTACCCTTTCAGCCGGCTAGCTTACTAACTAGCTGCTGCAGCTGAAACACATCCTGATTCGTTAAGAATGGATCGATCACAACAGTCGGGTATTCCTCCGGTACTTCTTCCACACTGCTCGAAGTGATCAGTGCATCATATTTTTCCAATTCAGAACGATGGATATTCACGTTGGTCAATTTCTTTTCCACATAATGAACCTCAAAGTTCCCGTAAATCTGGTTTTCAATTTGGCTGCCTAAGAAAAATTCTTCTGTCGGTGACAGCTCAGACAGTAACAACAGCTTCAATGGCCGATCGCAGCTCGCTAATAGCGACAAGCTCTGCGGAACCATCGTAATCAGGATATAGACATAGTTCCAAACAAAATCTTCCTCTTGATAGATTTGATAGCGTCGGACAAAGTGATCAACGATTTTCTTTACCTTTTTGACGGCTTGATCATGGGTCTCCGATAATTTTTCAAGGAAGATTTTTCGCTGAAGAAATAGAATATCGATCAGCTGTCCATCTGGCTCATAGATACGATGCTCATTCAGCAAAACGATCGCCAATTCCTGTTTCTTTTCGTTGCCTAATGAGAAGTTCAAAAGACTGTCGAACTCCTCAACAAGCTCTAAGTGGCGATAATAGCAATCCGCGTACTCGTCTTCTTTTCTTAACGCACTGTGCAATTGCCCTTTACTTGCAACGACCACATCTGAATAGGTCAACCAGAGACAATCCTTGATTTTGTCCGAAGACAGCTTCACTCGAAAGACCTCCATCGCCATTCGTTTAAAAGCATCTAAGCTTTGCTTTTCCGGCAGCATCAAATCGCTATCCAGCTCTGATTTCGGGTAATAGTGGCCATTTTTGATCCGCCACAAACTAATATACATGTTGTACCCCAATCGTTTACGGGAAATATAATTGTCCTCCAATTTATTCACCTGAATAAATTGATTCACCAGCTCCGTGATGGCTTTGATTTGAAACTCCTTCAAATCACGATACAACGAATCCAAGCGATCCGACTTCTCAATGAAATAGCGGTAATACATATGCCGGATGACACTTTCATTTCCCTCTAGACGCAACGGCCGATAGTGCAAATTAATGCCTGTTTTCAGCAATACACTCTCGATCTTTTTCAGATTTCGCTGTGTTTTTGACGGACTCAAAAAAAGCTTTTTCGACAGATCAATAATGTTTTCACATTTTTCATAAAGCAGCTCCTCGATAATTTGGAACTCCGGCGATTGTTGGATTGTATCAGCGTACAGTCGATTAATACTGACATGAGACTTGATCTGCAGCTGGTAAAGTCCTTTGTACTTCATAATTCGAAAGGCGTCCTGCTGACTATTAATCAGTTTGACATCCTTTAATAAAACAGAGAGCGAGCATTCCAGTTCCTCTAATAGCTGATCACTTGATAGCCCCGTTCGACATGCATACAGCAATTCAACTAAGCGCAGATGCCGTAAATTGCTCACCCCTAAAATTTCTCTAAAATTCATATCCTCACCCTCTTCACTAACTCCTATGCTAATCCCCACCAACAGTTGACTCTAGTAGGCTAGTAGTCATATGTGTATGAATCAAAACCCCTTTTGTTTCATACTGAATCCTTTATCACTACTCCTTTGAAGCAATCAAAATGGTACACTTCCCTCCTCCTTTTGTTTTAGTTTGACAAAAGAAAAAGCCAAGCAATAATATTGAAACGGATTATTGCTTCGGTTTATCCGTTGTTCTGCTATATAATAATGGTAACTGATATGAAGCTTCTTTGCTTTTACCCATAGAAAAATAAAAACCGTTATAGAAAGTCATATTCGCCAAGTCACATATGACATCTCACGAAACACACTAGTTATTTAATTCACTTTTTAAATTTAAAATAAATTTTTTTAGAAACTAATAGTTAAATTTTTTTTGTCCCTTTTGAATAAATGATATTTTTGAATGATAATGAATAAAAACAAGCACTTCTATTTTCCGAAAACACATCGAACATTTCTCTTTTCATCTTTTTATTCACTGATTTAATCATAAAAAAGAGCGATCCTTTTTCACAGGATCGCTCTTTGCTCTATCTATTGATCTATTTTTCCGTACGAATATTGACGAATTTGACATCTACATATTCCTCTACCCCATACGTCCCATTCTCACGTCCAAAACCAGAGTGCTTGACTCCGCCAAATGGTGTTGCTGAGTTCGAAATAGCTGTATCGTTCACGCCGACCATGCCATATTGTAATTTACTGCTGACATTTTCAACCGTATGGATATTGGTGGAAAAGAAATAAGAGGCTAACCCAAATTCTGTATCATTTGCGTCCTCAATGACTTTTTCCTCATCTTCGAAGGTAATCAGCGGGATCACCGGACCAAAGGTTTCTTGATAGAAAATGTCCATTTCTTTCGTTACGCCGTCTAATACCGTCGGCTCAAAGAAATTACCATTCGCATACTCGCCAGATTCCAGCTTATGACCGCCAGCCAAAATTTTCGCGCCTTTGCTTGTCGCATCCTTCAGTTGCTCGGTCACTTTGTCCACACCAGCTTGATTAATCAGCGGACCAGTTGTCGGATCATCCAGACCATTTCCTACCGTTACATCTTTGATTGCTTCCACGATTCGATCGGTCACTTTTTCTTTGATATCTTTATGGATAAAGATCCGATTTGGCGACGTGCAGACCTGCCCGTTGTTGATAAATTTCGTTTGAATCAAGGTTTTTACTGCGCGGTCAATGTCGGCATCTGGAAAGATAATGTATGGCGCATGCCCGCCTAATTCCATCGAGACATTTTTCAAAGTCGGTGCAGCCTGTTCATTCAGCGTTTGACCGACTTTTGTTGAACCAGTGAAGGTGATTTTTTGAACATCCTCTGATTCTGAAAGGATCGATCCAATCGTTGAGGAATCACCCAGCACGATATTTACCACTCCATCAGGAAACCCTGCTTTATCAAACAATTCCATCAGTGCCAACGCAGAAAGTGGTGTTTCCTTCGATGGCTTCAAAATCACGGTACAGCCGGCTGCGATTGCTGGTGAAATCTTCCGTATAATCATATTCGAAGGAAAATTCCATGGTGTGATCGCGCCCACTACCCCGACAGCTTGCTTTCTTACCTGCCATTGATTCGTTGCTGGTGACGGTACGATCTCTCCTAGTAAACGTTGTCCCTCAGCTGCATTCCAGCGCAGGTTCTCCACATTCGTCTGAATCTCACTCTTTGCTTGTGTCAAAGGCTTGCCTTGCTCCATCGTCATGATTGTTGCTAAACGATCGGCATCTTCTTCCACAAGATCAGCCATTTTATTCATTAATTTTGCCCGTTCCGCTGCAGATGTTTGCGACCAGTCAGGAAATGCTCTGTTCGCTGCTTCAATCGCAGAAACGACTTCTTTTTTTCCTCCAACATGAACGCTTGCCAATGCCTCTCCTGTCGCAGGATTCATCACCGATTTTGTGCCTTCCGAGCCTTCCACCCATTTACCATTAATATAGAGACGTGTTTCGACTGCTGGTAACTCTTGCTGTTTTCCCATATGTCTAATTTCCTCCTAAGCTATGGTTTTGGTTGAAGATCATGGTGCCTTCTGATCTTCAAACGTTCCGTTAGTACATAAAGTACCGTAACACGGATAAAAACAAAGCTCAAAAATTCGGCTTATAGTAGATAATTTATCCCCAACAATGATCAAACGTTAATATATCAAGACGAAAAATCATGGTTTAAAAGAAAAGCCGCTGCCAATCTCAATGAAGAAATCATCACTATCCAATAACTTTGATTGCTAGCAGAATAATGATTCCAACGCTTTTAGGACCTTCGCCGGATACTCAGACTGCAGTTGTACTATTGGGAGATTATGCCACAGGGGCTTTGGAAGAGAGAAAGTCTTTGGTAGACCGATATAGCCTGTAATTCTCACTATATTCGCACATTGATATTTTCCGTTGGCTCTTGTAAGATTAAAATACATTAAAATTTTGAGGAGATTATTTTATCGTGTTCAAAACAATTTATAAATTTGAAGTTCGCAAACCCTTTTTAGTAGTCTATTCATTGCTACTCTTTCTAGGATTAGCTCTCACTATTGGAAGATGGTATAGTCAATCAACTGATTTTGTCATTGTTAATTCTTACATCAACTCCCACATATCCAACTTCTCTCTAAGCTTGATATCTTATCTCGGAATTGGCTTTATGTGGCTAATGGAGGGTGTAAAATTCCGTTCTATCGTATTTTTAGGCATTGTATACGTGATTGGTAATTTATTATGCGAAACCTTGATGACCTTCTTGAACACTCCGGATATTGTTGATGCTTATTTTGGATTTCTGGGTACATTGATTGCCTTTATTTATTTACTGATTACTAAACGATTTGGACTCATGCCTATTAGACAGAAAGGGTAACTTTTCTCAATATCTGACAAAAAAGCACGAGCAAAAGGCTATTAAGCCTATTGCTCGTGCTTTCGCGTTGATTATACTTCAAATTGTACGCGGCGGTAGCGAACGATCGCTGCTGCCATCAAGCCAAGACCGATTACGATAAAGGCAATGATTCCCATACCACCCGTTGATGGTAATGTCCCGCCTTTAGAAGTATTTTCGATTTCTTGTGCTGCTGCACCTGTATAAGTACCTTCGTCAACTTCAAATTGAACATCGTTTGCTAATTTTTGGAAACCACTTGGTGCTTTCGTTTCACGCAAGTAGTAGGTTCCATATTCTAAACCAGTAACTTCGAACAATCCATTAGCATCAGAAGTATATTTTGTTGCAGTTGCATAGTCTTCATTTGCGCCAACTGGAGTCCAAGTCATTGAATCTGCTCCGGCAGTTAGATAGTTATCCACACCATTGATTTGTCTGATGACAACAAACTCAGCTCCGCCCAATGCTTCTTTATTGCTTCCTTCTAGAGCATATTTGAAGAATTTCTTACCACCAGTTTTGATTGGATCAATTGGCGGATTTACTTTTGAATCATCTTGTCCACCATCATGATTCATTGTCACGGTGAACTCGTTGTTGATGTCTAGATCAACTGGTGTGTTTTCAGTGAACGACACCGTGTAGAAGAACTCAATTGTTTGACCCGCATATTGACTTAAGAAGTTCGCTGTTGCAGGTCCTGCTGCACCAGTTAAGTTCATAGCCAGGTTAAATCCTGCATAACCAGCCCATGGAGAATTTTCATTTTCTGGTGTATAGGTACCATGCGTTTGTAAGAAATCAGATGCATTGACTTGGTTGCCATTCACAAGGATCCGATCAATCCCTTCAAACTTCACCCCTGTTTGGTCTACCGCATCGTTAAATTCTAATTTACTGTAACGTGGAGCGCCATTCACTAGTTCACCGATTTGGTTAGGAATCATGAAGCTTGCACGGTAGTGAATTTGCTGACCTACTTCAAAATCGTAAGCGCCAGCCGGACGTGGTGGCAAAGGATTGCCATTTTCGTCAACTAGTTCCTTTTCAGGATCTTCGCCTTCTACTTTGTTCTTAGGATATAGATGAATATCTTTAAGTTCTGTATTGCCGTCTTTCAAAGGCAGCATTAGGATCAATTTGTATGAACCGATCTCAACGCCTGGCGAAGCATGCTCTTCAAAGAAGTATACTTTGTAAGAACCATCTGCGTTTTTAGCAGGCAAGTTCGCAAAATTTGCTTCCCCATTGGCATCTGTTGTTTGATCACCAACATCAACAGCATTTGGTGCATTGTTCAAATCAAAGGCATCCATGATCTGTTTTGCTTTAGTGTTGTATTCCGCATCTGTTTCATTTCCAGTTAAGATTTGATCTAAAGCATCATAGAAATCTTCTGTAATGTCCCAAGCAGTAAAGGTAATCCCCGGCAGTCCTTCATAGCGATCAAAGTCTGGATTTTCCAAACCGCTATTATTAATACTATCAGATGGAAACTCGTCCATTTTTTTCTTGTGCAATGTTACATTCACTGAATCAATTGCGTACGCTTTTTCTCCTCCACCTAGCACCCCTGCTAGCAGTGGAATCATGCAGAGCAGCGTGGTTAATAACGCAACCCATTTTCTCTTATTTTTCATAATTTTTTTCCCCCTTGTTTTTGTGCATTCCAATTAAACCAACAGACATAAGCAACAACCCTAGAAAACAATAATTACGTATCAACTCATTGGTTGAAGGAAGTTCCTTTACTGGATAACTTTTCGGATCCCTCCCTCCATTATTTGGTGGTTCAATTTTCCTTGGTCCTGAGCTATCTGTTATCGGCGGTTCTGTCGATTTAGTTGGTGTAGTTGTCGGTTCTGTCGATGATGACGGCGGTATTACCGGAATTTCATCGTATTTGCAATTAAATAATAAGCTGGTGTATTCCCTAGCTGAATCAGCCATCAGCTGCGGCAGATAAGCTACAATCGGCAGCATAAAATACTTCCCTTTTTCTCCTGACGAGAGAATCAAGTATGCCGCATCTTTTCCATTTTGATAACGAGGCAACATAACAGAAGTCTTTCCCGCGTCATCCAATAAAAGCGGTGCTTGGTTTATCCTTGCTAAATTTTCAGCCTTAACAAAGTCAGCCAATTTCTCTTTTGTTGAATAGGTGTTCAAGATGAATTCCTTATCACGCTTCTCGTTCCCCGATTGTTTGGCACGCCACTCGGTCAAATCATAGACATCCAAGGTAAGCGCCTCGGTCCCTTCGATGACTTTTCCTTCCGGCCGAGTATCTATCTGTATTTCTATCTGACTTTCCTCTGCAAAAGCAGTAACCCCCAAGTTACAAATCCCCAGAATTAGTCCCAAGAGAAGAATCATTTTTTTCATTACGATCCCCTCCTCTTAGTGTGAAGCCAGTAGAGGCTGCCTAGCAGTCCTCCTGCTGTTGAAATAACCCCAATTGCTACTTTGAAGAACAGCGCTGTCCCTGAACCACCTGTTCTAGGCAGCGGTCCTTGTCCTCGTTTCCTATTTGTGACAGTCAATTGAATAAGGTTCGGATTCCCCAATCCGCCTGATCCGCTGACACTTGAATTTGGTTGAACTGTGACATTTCCTATTGATGAAATACTGATTCTGACTGTACCGTCCATCCCTTGGTAGCCATTTGGAACGGCTACTTCAGATAGGCTGTATTCTCCAGGCCGCAAGCCAGTAAATTCAAAGTTCGGTCCACCAGTTCTTGTTTGATCATAGCCTGCCCCGACTAATCGGAAGCTTGCGCCGCGAAGCTCATTGCCATCCTGATCGACTTTCTTGATCTTTAAGTTAAAATCAGCCATTTTATTGGTGACCTTATACGGTGAATTTTTTCCATTCAGCGTAATGACCAAGGCATCGCCTGCGGAATTCTCCACTGCCTTCAGTTCGATATCTGCCATCTTTTCATACCCGGCCGGCACATAACTTTCCTCAACAATGAACTCACCCAGCGGAATATCTGTGATCGTTACCTGACCATTGGTATCCGGTTCTAAATTCGTCGCTAAGACCTTGCCATCTGATTTACGTTTCACCGTAAATTTCGGTTTGTCCTTACTAAAAGGTGTCTTCCCGTCATCGGTGTATTTACAGATGACCGCCTGACCAGTCAATAATTTGTTCGTTAGCTTGACGCCCTCTTTCGGCACACTTGCTGCGGTAAAACTGGTGCTATAATTATAGGTTGGTTTGGCATATCCGGTCGTTCGTGCTTCCTCTACGACACGATAGACACTGCTTCCACCCTCGACTCCCTGGAATACCCCTTTCCATTGATCGATCGGCGTTAGAGTTAATGTCTCGATATCCTCCCAAGTAGTCCCGCTTCTCTTTTGCAAGTTCACTCTGACATAGCTCGTTCGAAGCCCCCAATAATTATCGGTCCCTTGAAACTTATCAGACCAGATTTTTTCTACGGGAATCACTAGGTCCTTGGCTAATTTATTGACCACCTTATAAGGTGACTTCTGCCCGTTCAATGTAATGTTCAAGTCTGTTCCTGCGCCGTTTTCCACCGCTTTAAGATCGATATCATCCATCTTCGTGTAGCCTTTTGGCACATAGGATTCTTCCACGATGAAATCACCCAATGGAATATCAGAAATCGTCACTTGACCATTCGCATCTGGTTCAAGGTCGGCTGCTAGCAGCTTGCCATCTGATTTGCGTCTTACAGAGAATTTCGGTTTCTCTCCGCTAAATGGCGTCTTGCCATCCTCTTTGTACTTGCAAATAACTGCCTTCCCCTTCAGCAATTTATTCGTAAGCTGTACTCCTTTGCTCGGCATATCTTTTGCTGTAAACTCATCCACATTGGAGGTTGACTTCTCATACCCTGTCGTCCTAGATTCTTCTATGACTCTATAAGTATTCTTCGTGCCGCCATCTGCTGTGAAATAATCGCTCCAGCCATTGGCCGCATAAAGTGTCTTCGTTTCTACATCTACCCATGAACTCCCACTTTTTCTTTGTAGAACGACTTTGACACTGTTTGGCCGCAGTCCCCAATAGTTCTCAGTATTAAGGTGTGAATCTGACCATTTCTTTTCGACCGGAATCTTGAATGTCTTAATTTTTCCACGTGCCGATGGTACCCCAAACTCCAGTACATCGCTTGTTCGTTCCGGTGTTGGTGTGAGCGTAGTTTTCCCATTTGTCTGGTACCATTTTCCACCCTCATAGTCTGAATCATCTGTTTTCAATCGAAGCTTGTAGTCCATTTGAATTTCCTGATTGCCGTATAAGTTGATGTTATCAACAGTGATCTTGTTGTTAACGACCTTCGCCTCATTAGGCAATTTGCTGGCTTCAATTGCAGGTACGCCACTCTTCTTAATTTCCTTAACAGTCGGTTTCCCTACTAGCTCATACATGTCGCCAATCGGATCTTCAATGACGCCTTTATCCACCGTTTGAATAACGGAGGTAAACCAATCTTCAAAAGAAATATCAAAATCACCCGTCGTATTCGCATGGAAGAATTGGTAATCTTGTTCTGTATCTCCTGTAGCATTGGCTTTTTTGGTCGCCATTTTATACAGCCCTCTAACCAGCTCAGAAGTCGAATGTTCCTCTGTATAGGAGTAAGGACTTTTGATATTAATGGCAATAGAATAGATTTCCATTCCTTGATCCTTAATATCGGCTGCAGTTGAGTTCGCAGGTGTCAAATGACTATAGATACAAGGCCCATACTTTGTTACACTGTAGCCTTTCTTTATTTTAGTCGGTGAAGTATTTCCAGAAGTTAGTGTTGACCCTAAATTGGAACCAGTAGCTACGTTACTATAGTTAGTAATCCGCAAGCCATCATAATAGATGTTGGAATCTGACACTGCCGCAGTCGGCACCGCACTATAGTTGGGCGCACCATCAGTCAATAGGAAAATGACTTTCCGGCGATTCGTTCCACCTGCGCTATTCAGCATTGTTTGGGCATTCATCATCGCCTTTTGTGTATAGGTGTTCCCATAAGCAGTGGCATTTCGATAAGTAGTCGCTAAGTTTTGCCAATTCGTTTCATTGCTAGACATTGGTACCGTGATATTGGAATAACCGCTTTTTTCAGAAGAAGAATAGATGACTCCCCCGATTCTTAAGCTGTCTGTTTCTGGCTCGGCATCCTTAAACTTATTGATTAATTTTTGCAGAGAATTGACCGCTAACGTTTTTCTCGTCATCCCGCCAATATTCCCACTGGATACTTCCATAGAAGTAGAATTATCCAAAACAAAACAAACATCCACACCCGGTTTGGCGATCGTACTTCCTCGAACATTCAAACGAACATTGAATGCATCTTCTTCAGCCGTTTCACTCGCATACTTTCTCAAAGAAATATTCGGTTTTGTTTTTTCGACCCCATACTTGATGTAGGATTTTGTGTAATCATCGGATGATACATCCCAACTAGTCACTCCATCCCAACCAGAATCTTTTTCATAACCACCTTGGTGATTTCGAACATCAGATTGTCCAGTCGGTGTCCAATAGCAAGTCGGATAGATGCCGCCATTATTCGTATAGACTGGGGCCTTATTGGTATATTTTGCCGGATCCATTCGCAATAATCCGTTCATTGGTACTGCCGTCGCCGGTACTACTTTCTCATCTTCTTTCGGTCCAACGATATCCTCTGGATCCTCATAGACAACATCTGCTCCCGCAGGCGCTGCTGCCGCTTTGCTTTTGGCTTTGCTTCCTGTTTCCTTCTTTGCCTGCAACTCAAACGGCTTTTTAATAGATAAAACATTCTCTTGAGTTTCTGGTTCTTTTCCATCCTTCGATGGCGTTTGTTGATCCATTTGCACATCCAAATAGAGCTTCTGGTCAGACTTAGGCAGCTCAAAAGAGAGCTGGCCTTCCATAGATGACGAAAACGTGTTTTCTATCAGCCAATCTTTTTCCTGCGTCATTTGCTCGATTTTTGGATAACTTATCACTTCCCCTTCCTCGTTAGTCACTTTCAGTTTGAGCCGTTGTTGTGTGTCACTGTCTTCGCTTTGCCTCTTGAAGGAGATACGCCAGTGGATTTGATCGTCCTTTGATGCTGTATCATAGGACATTTGCAGATATTTCTCATCTATCAATTCTGTTTTGGTTGTTTCGGCATACACTTTTGTCAGTGATGGAACGGACTCAACGATAAAAGAAAAAAGCAGAACAACTAACATGAGCAAGTGCTTTTTCTTCATTCCATAAATTCCTCCCTTCCTTCTTTTTTCATCCACTGTCCTTCCACGTAACAATATGATATCTTATGTAATTTTATTGCGCTTTTTTAACACTTTTACAAATGAATGTTATTCTAAATCAAATATAATTAGTCTTAATGAACATTTCGTTCATCTTAATAGTTATTGGACTCAATTATTTTATTTTAATTAAAGAATAATAAAGTTTGATTGTCGCAAAAAAAATTCACCAATTGAATTATTCGTCAAAAAAACACAAAAAAGCCAAAACGAAGTCCATTTTGGCTTTTTTGAAGAGTATATTTCTAAACAACAGCTTAGATTTCACCTTAAAAATCTATTTATCGTTAAATTGCTGCTTATTTATTCAAGATAAATTCGCTGTTCTATCAATCTTAACTGCGTCTCAAACAAAAAAATGGAGCAAAAAGGATGATTTCCTTTTTACTCCATTTAGTAGATCATTATTCTATTTTTTATGCTTTTGCGTTAATTTTGCGATAGCGAATCATTGCTGCTCCCATCAATGCACCACCGATGATCAAGAATGCGATGATCCCTGCTCCACCAGTTGATGGTAAGAAGCCGTCTTTAGTCACGTTTCCAATTTCTACTGGTTTGATTCCATAAGAACCCTTTGCAATCGTAAAATCTTTGTCTTGGTCTAGTTTTTGGAAACCATCTGGTGCTTTGATTTCTCGTAAGTAGTACTCTCCGTATTCAAGACCTTTGATTTCAAAATTACCATTATCATCAGAAATGTATTGAGTTGCATTATCATATTTTTCATTTGAACCAACTGGTAACCAAGTCGCTTTACCGCCGTCAATTTTCAGGTATAAATCATTATTGTTGCTATCTTTCTTAATAACGACGAATTTCGCTCCGCCTAACCCTTGTCCATTAGGATCTTCATATTTGAAGACTTTTCTACCACCAGTTGTAATCACTGGAAGCTCTGGATGTGTTTTGTTTTCATCTTTAATCCCATCATGATCAAGTGTTACTTGGAATTTATTCCTGATTTCTTCATCGACTGGTGTTAATTCAGTTAACGAAACAGTGTAGTAGATTTCCATTTTTCTACCAGCATATTGTTCTAAATATTTTGCCGCAGCTTTTGATTTAGCAAAGTTCTGACCAGGCATGCTGCTTGTCGAAGCATTTAGATTGGTTTTAATCTCAAAACCTGCTTTTTCATCTGCCTTAGCTGGTTTACCTTTATAAGTTGGCTCTGCAGTATGAACTCCTAAGAAGTCTTTTGTGATATCTTTATTATCAACCACAATTCTGTCGATTCTTTCAAATTGAACACCAAACTTATCAACCTCATCTTTGAACACTAGTCTAGTATATCGAGTACTTTCAGCAGTTGTGTTTGGATTGGTTAAAACTTCCCCAATTTGAGATGGAATCTTATAGCTAGCACGGAATTGAATTTCCTTCCCGATATCATAATCATAGGCTCCGTCAACATTTGGTGTCGCAGGTTGGTCACCATCCATAACTTCCTTTTCTACTTCTCCACCAATAACTACATTTTTTGGATAAAGATGGATATTTTCCATGTGAGTGCCATCATCAGTATCAATTGCTGGCAATGTTAAAATGACTGGAAGAGAGGCATCTACTTTTGGATTTTTATGTTCTTCAAAGTAATACACATTATAGAGTCCTTTGCTATTGCGCATTGGTAATCCAGTAAATTGGGCAGTTCCATCGTCTCCTGTAGTTTGTGTAGCAACTTCTTTTGCCTCCGATTTAACAAAATTAAACCCTTTACTTTGATCTTGCTCTATCATAAATTCTTTTACTTTTGCTTGGTACTCACTGTCAGTTTCAGAACCAGTCAACTTCGCATTTAACTGCTTATAAAAATCATCAGTTACATTCCAGACCGTAAAAGTAACATCTTTTAACGGTTCATACCGATCAAAGCGTTTATCTTCCTTACCAGTATTTTCCGTTAAATCCGTTGGAAATGCATCCATCTTTTTCTTGTGTAAGGTAACATTAACTGAATCTGCTGCAAAGGCGGAATCGCCTAAACTAAACATTCCTATTCCGACTGGTAATAAACATACTAGCGCCATCAACAATCTGACTAAAAATCCCCTGCTTTTCATATTTCTTATCCCCCTTGTTTTTTTCTTCCTTTTATAGTTTTGAATCCAATAAAACCAATACTCATAAGTATCAAACCAAGAACAGTGTAATCCCGAACCAAATCATTTGTGGCAGGGTACGCTTTACTCGATGAGGACAGTCCTTTTTCCATTCCCGGATTCTTTAACGTATTCTCAGGCTCCGGTTCAGTCGATTCCTCCGGCTTTTCAGGCTCTTGGGTGGTATCTTGATACTTTGCATAAATTAATAAACGTTGTGCCTCATCCTTTGTTTCAGGATGTGTTTGCGGTAAGTACAATATAATTGGCAGCATATGATATTTTCCTGTCTCGCCATTTGCTAAAATTAAATATGCTGCGTCTTGCTCCTCGTGATATCGAGGAACACTGAATGAAACATTTCCGCTGCCATCAGCTGGATAAGGCATTTGATTCAATTTGACTAATTGTTCCTGTTTTACAAATGACTGCAACTCTTCCTTTGTAGAATATGTGTTTAATAAAAATTCTTTGTCTTGCTTTTCGTCCCCCTTTCGATTTGTTCGCCATTTGGTCAAATCATACACATCAAAATCTAGTTGTTCCGTACCTTCTATCTTTTTCCCATCTTCTGACCATGTATGAATCCATAAATCTACTTGCTTCTCCGTTGCCCTGGCTATTGAGCCCAAAGAACAAGTTCCTAGAAGCAGAACTAGAAAGAGTAAGAATATTTTTTTCATTCCTAGCCCTCCCTTCTACTGCGGATTAAATAGAAGCTGCCTAAACAGGTACCTGTAACAACGAGTCCCGTCGCTACTAATAATAAAACTTTAGAGGTTCCGCCTCCTGTACTTGGAAGTATTCCTGCTTTAGCCTTATTATTCGTGACTTTTAGATTTATCGTGTTCGCTCCGCCATTTATTCCACCCGATCCAGAAACATTTGAGTGTGGCGTAATCTCTACTTTTCCATCTTGCGCGATAGTAAAGCGGATCGGCTCTTGAATAATACTGTATTCATCTGGTGCCTGTGTTTCGGTTAACTCATAGCTTCCCGGACGCAGCCCAGTAAAATTGAATATCGGTCCAGTTACACTTGTCTTTTCATAACCTGTCCCTTTTAATCTGAAATTCGCTCCGCTGAGGGAGTTGCCATCAGCATCTTGCTTTTCTATTTGTAAAGAAAAATCTTTCAATAGATTGACAGCTTTATAAGGAGCTGTACTATCTGAGACTTTGGCGACTAGTGACGTAGGAGGGTCATTCTCAGTAACTTTTATTTCGAAGAATGGCATCTTTTGAAACCCGGCAGGTACATAAGTCTCTTCTACAATAAAATCTCCCAACGGCAATCCGCTAACAGTTACTTGACCTGCAGAATTTGGTTCTAAGTCTTGTGCAAGAATCTTGTTCGTTCCTTTTTGTCTCACTGTGAATTTCGGTGGATCATTCGTAAATGGCGTAGCCCTATCTTCTAAAAACTTGAAGAATTTGTATTCGCCTTTCAGCATTTCATTCGTAATTTTTATGCCACCAGCAACTAGATCCTCTGAAGTAAAGCTTTCCTGATTGACCCGCGCCTGCTTATACCCTTTCTTACGCAGTGTTTCCAAAACTCGGTATTTATGTTCTGCGCCGCCTTGAACTGCTGAAAATTCAGCTTTCCAATTATTCCCGGTGTTTAATGCCTTTGTTTCAACATCTGTCCAAGTAGATCCATCCCATTTTTGCAATACAGCATTGACGCTATTTGGCCGTAGTCCCCAATAATCATTGTCATCTCCTGCCCAGATCTTCTCGACTGGAATCACAAAATCCTCTAACTGCACCCGTACTGAAGGTGAGCCAAACTCTAATAAATCGGTTGTTCGTTCAGGTGTTGGTGCTAATGTTGTCGTCTTATTCACGGGATACCAGCGATTCGATACATCTGTTGGTTTTAGGCGAACGGTGTATTCTACTTCAATTTCTTGTCCGCCAGTTAAATTAATATTTTCTACTTCAATTTGACGATTATTATTCGTCGCAGTAATCTTGGGACGATCTACCTCTTCAAATAGCGGTGCCCCGTTACTTACTTGTTTAACTTTCGGTTCTCCCACAAGCTCAACCATATCACCTAGTGGATCGACTATTTTTCCCTTATCAGCCGTTCGAATGATTGTTTCATACCAATCTTTAAATGTTTTAGTCAGCTCACTAGTATCTTTAGAATGGTAGAAAAAGTAATCCTTTTGTTCATCTCCGGTAGCATTAGCCTTTTTAGTCGCTGTCTTATACATTCCTTCTAACAATTCATAGATACTATGCTCTTTCCCATCATTAGGAGAAGAAATCTGCAGTGCGATACTGTGAATCTCAATCCCTTCACTTTTCAGCTTATAAGCAGTCGAATTTGTTGTAGTTAAATGGCTGCTGATTTTTTGTCCATCAACCGTTTGCGAGCTCCAGTTGAATCTCGTGTAAATCCCCGTAGCTCCCAAGCTAAGTCCCTTTGAATAATTTGGAGCTACACCAGAATCAAAACTAGTCACTAACGTTCGATCAAAATACATAGAACTATTATATTCAGCCGTTAACGGTGCCCAACTGGAGTTCGGTGCACCATCTGTCAGCATAAACAAGAGTTTGTGTCGTTCTTCTCCGATATCCGATGCTGGATCATTGAAAATATCTGCAGCCTCTTGCAATCCACGTTGTGTAAACGTTGGACCTAACGGATTGACTTCATTATAAGATTTGGCTATTTTGTCCCAATCATTTGGATTATTAGATAATTTGAAATGTGTATTTTCTCTTTTCCAACCATATGCAGGCTCTTCTAATGACTTATCGTAACTAGCGAAGACATGAGCACCGACACGAATTGCATTTGACGAAGGATCTGCCACCTTTTTTAATTCACTAACAATTTTCTCAACGGCTGCTACACTTGCTTTTTTCCTACCATAGTCCGTCATTGATCCGGTATTATCTAATAGAAATACCACATCAACTCCTGGTTTAAAGATTGTATTCCCACGAACATTCAGCTTAACCTTAAACTCATCTTTCTCATTTGTTTGTTGAGCGTATTTGCGCATCCATAAATTAGGATTTGATTCCTCCCCATACTTTATATAGGAGTTAGTGTAATTTTCCTTAGTAACATCCCAACTTTTTTCTCCATCCCAAGAAGTTATTGGGGTTCCTTCGATACCGCCTTGATGGTTTTTGACATTTGTTTGACCTTCTGGCTGCCAAGCATATATTGGATACTCTCCGCTTCCATCTTGTTTGTACTGTGGTTGTTTATTTGTATATATAGGTCTGTACATCAGGTTGGCTCTTGTTTGTTGAGCACTCGCCTTTGTCTGCCTTGGTCCAATAAACTCCTTTGATTCTAGTGTCTGTTCTGTTGCCGCTTTATGTGGTTCAGTAGTAGAAGAAGTATTCGTCTGCTTTTCAGCTGAATCTTCTAAAACTAAAGTAAACGGCTCTTTCCGTTCGAGGATACTTTCTTCAACTTCATCATCCTTTTTTTGATCCACTTGAACATATAGCTTCAATTTCTTAATGGATTTGGATAATTCGATCGTTACCTGATCCTCCCCACTCGTTGAAAACCCCTTTTCAATGAGCCAATCTCCCTTTTCCTCCATGTTTTTTACATTTGGATAAGTAACTACCTGATCTTTATCATCAGTAAGTTTAACTTTCAAACGCTGCTCGGTATTAGCTGCTTCACTGATTCGTTTAAAGTTCAACTGCCACTCATTCGTGTCTTTTTTTGTTTCACTACTATAAGAAAGTTTTAAATACTTCTCATCGATCAGCTCATTTTTTATTGTTTCGGCATGTACCGTTGTTACTAGCGGAGTTAAACTAGCAACCAAGGAAAGAAGCATTAAAAAAAACATGAACAGATTTAACTTTTTCATTTTTTCCCCTCCCTTCATTTTTTCTTGCTGTCTTCCTCTATAGACAATAATAGCCGAAATTATTTTTCTTTGTTTTTTCTAATTTTGAATTATTTTAGTTATTAAATGTAGTTTAAAACCTGCTATTTTCACACTATATTCGAGCTATCAGTTATCCAATCCATTTTCTTTATATTATATTTCATTATCTAATACTCATTTGCTTAAAAAAATATATATCATTTGACTACAAGGCGATCTATCCATAAAAACAACCCACAAACATTAACGTTTGCGAGCTGTTTGCACCTAATCTATCCTTATTTATTCCAATCTTTTCAAATCTCAAATCAACCAGAAAGATCACTGATCAGCTGCTGCAGCTGAACGATATTTTGACTAGTCAGGAAAGGATCGATGATCACAGTTGGGTAATCGTATGGGACCTCTTCCACACTGCTGGATGTGATCAATGCATCGTATTTTGCCAGCTCATGCATATCGATTCGAGTATCTCGTGACCGTTCTTCGACAAAATGAATCTTAAAATTGCCGTAGATTCGTTCTTCGATCTGTTCAGCCAAGAAGGTTTCTTCTGTAGGCGACAGTTCAGAAAGTAATAAAATCTTTAGCGGCTGATCGTTGGTTGCCAGCAGATTCAAGCTTTGCGGTACCATCGTGATCAATAGGTAGGCGTAATTCCAAACAAAATCATTCTCTTGATAGATTCGATATTTCTTGACGAAGGTTTCGGCAATTTGCAAGACCTTCTTCACAGCTTGAAAATGAGTCTCCATCATTTTTTCCAAGAAAATCCCTCGTTGACGATACAAAATGTCAATGAACTTTCCTTTAGGTGAATACATCCGCTGATCATTGACTAAAACAATCGTCAATTCACTTCGTTCTAGATCATCAAGTGAACGACCGATCAAACGATTAAATTCTTCTACTAATTCGTGATGCTTCTGATAAAGATCGCGATAGCTCCTACTTTGCTTCATAGCAGATTTCCATTGGTCTTCACTAAAGATCAGCATGTCTGCATAAGACAGCCATAGACAGTCCTTGATCTCATCTTCTGTCAGCCGAACTCTAAAAACCTCCAATACCATACGCTCAAAAGCTTCCAAGGTTTCTTCATCTGGCAGACTTAATGGACTGATCAGCTCATTTTCTGGGAAATGCCGGCCATTTTTGATACGCCACAAGCTGATGTAGATGTTGTAGCTGAGACGCTTTCTAAAAATATGACGATTTTCTAAATGGTTGACTTGGATAAATTGATCCACCAAATCAGTGATCGCTTTGATCTGATAATCCTTCATATCAATGAACAAAGATTCTAACCGATCGGATTTTTCCAAGAAGTAACGATAGTAAAAATGCCGGATGACACTTTCTTTTCCTTCGATACGTAATGGGCGGTAATCCAATTTGATACCAGCCTTTTTACAAGCCATTTCGATCTTCTTTAAATACCGTTGTGTGTTCGAAGCACTCAAATAAAGCTTGTCAGCCAGATCGCTGATACTGGAACAATTCTCATAAAGCAATTCCTCAATGATCTGGAACTCTGGTGATTGTTGAAGCACATCTGCATACAGCCGATTGATACTTACATGTGGTTTGACTTGAACCTGATAAAGCCCTTTGAATTTTTCAATATGGAAGTCATTTTGCTCATCATTGATTATCTTGACGTCCTTCAACAGGATAGGCAATGAACACTCTAGTTCCTCAAGCAGCTGATCGCTTGGCAAGCCGACTTGACTTGCATAGAGTAGTTCAACAAAGCGCAGACGTCGCAAACTGCTTGTTCCTAAAACCTCTCTAAAATCCATTTCCTCATCCCCTTTTCCTTCGTACTCCCTTTGATAACTAGCGTTTTGTCTTCATAAGCTAAAAAAAGCATTAGTATCAACACATAATGAATGCACCGAACTAATTTTTTCCTACCAACTGCGTCCTCTCATTTATCGATTGCCTGAGATGCCCCTCACCTCATAGCAAATTCATAAGAGGAATTTCTTCTATTAAGAAGCGTTGCCTCTTTAGAATCATTTTTTGATTTCTTAAAATTTTGGATAACCTCTCTCTTCCATTTATGAATACGTCAAATCATTTGCCCTGATAAACCTATGTATTTAATTTTTTGAAAGAAGATTGCTGCTAAAAAATTAAAAACCGCCCTTTCGTATTATTTGCTTGTTAGAAAAACCCAATTTTTTAACTATTTTTCTTTATATCTATATGATAACCAATCTTATTTTTAAACGCTTGTTCGTTAATTTTTTATTTGTAGTTATTGTAAA
>NZ_JAFLVR010000053.1 GCF_017315985.1 Candidatus Enterococcus murrayae
GGTTTGAAGGCATGACAAAGAAACCCTAGGCAAAGGGAATTTTTGAAAAGATCAGTTAATAATCATTTTCTGCTCCTCATAGGGTTTATTGTCTTTCAGTAGTTGATAAATGATCCGTACCAGTTTTCTTACGACATGGCTAATAGCGACATTGTAGTGTTTTCCTTCTGCTAGTTTTTTCTGGAAGTAGACACGCATAGACGGCGACCAAATAGACATGAGCCTGGCGGACTCATGCAATGCCCAGCGTAATTGCGAAGATCCGCGTTTGACCATTCGTCCAGTTTCCGTTTGATTCATTCCAGAAGTGGAGACGGAAGGTTCTGCACCTGCATAAGCAAGCAGCTGATTCGGCGAACGAAAATTCTTAATATCCCGAATTTCGGCGAGAATGACACTCCCTAATTTAAAACCAATGCCAGGGATCGTTAAAATAGGCGAATCGATTTCACTCATTAATCGAGCAACTTCCTTCTCTGCTTTGTCTCGCATAGTTGTAAGATACTGGATGGCATCAATCGTTTGAAGGAGTTCAAATTCTAATGCGGGGGACTCTTGACCAATAGAGGCTTGCGCGAGCGCTTTGAGCTTGACCGCCTGTTCTTTTCCAAAGTGGCCCTTTGAGTGCGCTGAAATAAGATTAGTCAGCTTCGTTAAATGTGCATTTCCTAGCTTTTTAGCAGAGGGATATTCTTTTAAGATTGCATATATATAGGATTGGTGTTTCGCAGAAGAAGAACCCAAAGAAGGTGCTAGTTCTGGAAAGAGAATATCTAGAATGCGTGTGTAGTTTACTTTTTTTCGAGTACAATCCTCTTTCAATCTGGCTGTATGTCGAGTTAAATACTTCAACTCAATCATTGAAGGGTTAGCACTAAATGATTGTTTATCAAAATCTGTTCGTAGTTTTCGAGCGATCGTCATGGCGTCTTTTTTATCGGTTTTGGTTTTTCGCAAGCTTTGATTTTTGGCAAATTCTTTGATTAAGTACGGATTATAGCTGTAGGTTGGGTACCCCTGCGTCCGAAGGAAGCGTAGGATATTGAAGCAATAATGACCGGTATCTTCTAAGGCGATTTGGATGTCTTCACCAGTTGTTTTCTGCAGATTGGCAAGCGTCATTTGAAGTTTTGTAAATCCTTCACGGTTGTTTTCAATCTGAAGATGACGGACAAAAATCGTTCCTTCAGTATCAATGACCGCTAAATCATGTTTGTGCTTGGCAACATCTATTCCAACGTACAACATAAGTACCACTCCTGACAGATTAAATTTACGCTGTGCTCCACTTACTCTTTGCCTATGTAACCTTGTGATCAATCAAGCGTCACGAACTGATGTCATGCGCTAACAAACTTATTAACAATTTGACAAAGAGCTGTGGCTAGAGCCTCTATTAAACAGTATTCCAAAGGAATCTGGTGGTGAATATACTAGTCCACAGCATCTAACTCAATTATAGATAAAATAACAGCTAATTAAAACGGAATAGCTGATTAATTGAGTAATTTAAATATACAAGG
>NZ_JAFLVR010000054.1 GCF_017315985.1 Candidatus Enterococcus murrayae
TTACAGCTTTTTGTTCTTTTCTTTTTTATTACTTTTTTTAGGAATACTACTCTTTTTTCGGCCTGTATGGTAAGATGTGTAATGGATTATTTCGTGGATTAGGAGTGTTTTTATGAATAAAAGTGGCGAATGGAGTGCCGCCCGTCGTATTTTTATCATTTTGATGGACGTGGTGGTTTACAATTTCTCTGTCTTTTTTAGTTTTTGGCTAAAATTTGGTGGAACCATTCCGGAAAGAAACTTTCAAACATTTGAAAGTTCCGCATTATTTATTTCGATTTTCTTTATCATATTAAATGTACTACTAGGAACATACGTTTTTTATAATCGAATTGTTAGTGATATTGTTTTTGTGACCGTCATTGGGCAATTTCTAATGTCTTTGGGGATTATGATCATCACCTTCGCTGGTCGCTGGTTTGCTTTTCCACGAACAGTAATTTTGATGTCATTCCTTCTAGGGACGATTTTACTGATTATTTATCGTACGATTATCTACAAATTGTACATGAGATTGAGTTCAGATAAAAAGGTAACAATCCTTGGTTTTGAGAAAGAAGTTGCACCGGCAATCCAAAACTTCAGTTCACAAAAGAATAACAAACATAAAGTACAGTCAGTTGTACTGGATCATTTTTATGATAATTTAGTTAAGATTATTGATGACGTAGATATTGTTTACTTAGCATCGGAAATTGAAGAAGCTGAGAAGATTAAAGTGTATCAACTTGTTACCAAAAAAGAAAAAAAACTATTTCTAAATACCACTTTCGAAAATTTGGTGACGATCAATCCTAATATCATGAATTTTGAAGATGAAAGCATTATTGAATCATCAGGATTTAAAATTCCTTCTGAAGATGCAATGCTTAAGCGAGTATTTGATATCTTAGTTTCGTTTATTTTATTAATCATTGCGTCTCCATTTATGTTGATTACTGCGATTCTAGTAAAAGCAACTTCACCAGGTCCTATTATTTATAAGCAAGTACGAATCACACAAGATCAAAAAGAATTTCCAATTTATAAATTCCGTTCAATGAGTGCAACAGCGGAGTCTAAGTCAGGTCCCGTTCTGGCTAAAAGCAATGATGCACGAGTGACACCTGTAGGTAAATTTATTCGTGCGGTTCGTTTTGATGAATTGCCTCAATTAATTAATGTTTTAAAAGGAGATATGTCGATCATTGGTCCACGTCCGGAGCGACCTTTCTTTGTTGAGCAATTCAATCAGGAGAATCCTTACTATTATTTACGCCATAATGTACGTGCGGGTATCACTGGTTATGCGCAAGTTTATGGGAAATATGCTTCAGACTATAACAGTAAGTTGAAATTTGATTTGCTGTACATCAAAAAGTATTCCTTCATGTTGGATTTGAAAATCTTGTTGCAAACGATCAAGATTTTATTTGATAAGGTTTCTTCTCAAGGCCTGGAAGAAGATGAAATATGTACATCGTTAGATAAAATGGATTTTCCGAAAGAGAAGATCTTCAAATAAAAGGAGTGTCTTTTTTGGTTAGTGTAGATGTAAGTGTATTGATGTCAGTATATATAAAAGAACGGTCAGAATATTTTAGAAAGTCTTTGAAAAGTGTCTTTAATCAAACGACTTCCGTGAAGGAGATTGTTCTAGTTTTAGATGGACCAATTACCCCTGACTTACAGGCTGTGATTGATGACTATCAAAGGATCAATCACAGTATTATTAAATTAGTACCGCTAAGTGAAAATGTTGGGCTAGGGAAGGCTCTAGCTGTCGGGGTTGAAGCGTGTAGTTATGGTTTGATTGCCCGGATGGATACAGATGATATTATGTTGCCGACTAGAATTGAGAAACAGTATGCTGAGTTCAAGGAGAATCCTGGCCTAACCATTGTTGGTTCAAATATTGATGAGTTTTATGATACTCCTAGTGAAATTGTTGGTAGAAGAATCGTTCCTGAATCTTATGAAGAGATATGCAATTTTTCAAAGAAACGTAATCCTTTCAATCATATGACTGTAATGTTTAAAAAGTCAGCGATTTTAGATGTAGGTAATTATCAACCTATGATGGGGTTTGAAGATTACTATCTTTGGGTAAGGTTATTAAAAGCAGGCTATAAAGGGAAAAATATTCAAGAATCTTTGGTTCATGCGAGAACTGGAGAGGGCATGTATGCGCGCCGTGGAGGAAAAAAATACTTTGTAAATGGACTTAAGGGACGTAAGGCGATATATAAAGCAGGCCTCGGATCATTTTTCGACTATTTGATTTCTTGCTCTGCACACATTGTTGTAAGTCTTTTGCCGAACAGTCTCCGAGGAAAGTTGTATGAAAAAAAATTAAGAAATTAATCATCGAGAGAGAGAGCATATATGTACAGTAATGATGAGAAACTCAGAAAGATTCAGCAAACAACGTTGCAGATGTCCCAAATTATCTATGATTTTTGTCAAGAACATCATCTGTTGTGCTATTTTTGTGGTGGTGGTGTTATTGGGGCGATTCGAGAAGGTGGATTTGTACCGTGGGACGATGATTTGGATTTTTTTATGCCAAGAAAAGACTATGATCGCTTTTATCAGCTTTGGAAAAAGAGCTTCTGGAATGAGCGCTATCCAATATTACGGACTACGGAAACTTATGTGGATCATAATTTGTTTACAACGATCCGTGACAGTGAAACGACCTTTATTAAGACGTATCAGTCAGACTTAGACATTCCGCATGGAATCGCAATAGATATTTTTCCTTTGGATGTCGCGCCTGAGTCGACATTTAAACAAAAGATTCAAAAAATTTGGGCATTGATTTATTCTTTATACTGTAACCAAATCGTTCCGAAAAATCACGGAGGATTGATTGCTACGGGAAGTAGAATTTTGCTAAAACTTGTTCCCGGATCAAGGGCACGATATCGTATTTGGAGTTACGCTGAAAAGCAAATGAAAAGATATAATGAGACCCCCACATCTTTTGTTACTGAGTTATGCGTAGGTCCTAGATATATGGGGAATATCTATCATGCAGAGGATTTCTCAGTAAGTGTTGAAAAACCTTTTGAAAATACAGTTATGCCTTTGCCAATCGGCTATGACCGTTATTTGAAAAAAGTATTTGGAAATTACATGGAACGGCCACCTAAGGATAAACAAGTATCTATCCACGACTCAGTATTTATTGATCCAGATAATTCTTATAAAAAATACAAAGGCATCTACTATTTAACCAACAAGGAGGATAATTAAATGATTACAGCAGTGATTATTGCCGGCGGTGTCGGAAAAAGAATGGGGCAGGATATTCCAAAACAATTTATTACAATAGAAGGAAAACCAATTATTATTTATACACTAGAATCTTTTGAGCAGCACCCATTAGTTGATCGAGTTTTAGTAGTGTGTAAATCTGGTTGGGAAGAAACTCTTTGGGGATACATTAGAGAGTATGGATTGAAAAAAGTTCAATGGATCATTCCAGGCGGATCAAAAGGCCAAGAGTCAATCAATAATGGTGTTCAATTCTTAAAAGATTACTCTGAAGAAGATGATACGATCATTATTCATGATGGTATCCGTCCCTTAGTAGATGAAATCGTCTTGTCTGATGTTATTGTAAAGTGTCAAGAACACGGCAATGGCGTGACCTCATTACCTTATAATGAACAAATATTCTTAAAAGAAACTGAAGAAACAACGAAGCAATACATTGATCGTAATACATTACGTCGTGTTTCTACACCACAGGCTTATCAGTTTGGAAAACTAAGTTGGGCATATGACAAAGCAATCAAAGAAGACATTGGCATGACTGATTCTTCTTATACCAATACTATGATGGTGGAACTGGGAGAAACGTTGTATTTCGCAGCAGGATCTGACAAAAATATCAAGTTGACGACACAAGATGATTTAGAACTTTTCAAAGCTTATTTGAAAATGAAGGATTAGAGGTGGAAATGTGTTACTAGAAAATGAAACGTATCTTGCAGAATTAATCAAAGTCAATCAAGCTAAGAATGACTGGGATAAGATCGATAATCATTCTATTTTAGTTATCGGTGCGACTGGAATGATTGGTTCTTATATGATCGATGTTTTAATGATGAGAAATAAAAAATATCAATCCAATATCCACGTTTATGCAATGGGAAGAAGTCTTGATCGTTTAGAAAAACGGTTTTCTAAGTACTTGTCTTCAGAGTTTTTCCAGGTAGTAGAGGGAGATGTTACACAACCGATTCTATTTGAGAAAAAAATCGATTATATTTTTCATGGAGCTAGTAATACTCATCCAAGAGCCTATTCAACGGATCCAATTGGTACGATTATGACAAATTTAATGGGGACACAACAGGTGTTAGATTTTGCTGTGACCAATGAATCTAAACGTACAGTCTTTTTATCAACAGTTGAAATCTATGGTGAAAATCGTGGAGATGTAGAGAAATATGATGAAAGTTATTGTGGTTATATCGATTGCAATACCTTAAGAGCTGGTTATTCTGAAGGAAAACGAGCTAGTGAGAGTCTCTGCCAAGCCTATATTTCAAAGCATAATTTAGATGTCGTCATTCCAAGAATTTGCCGTACCTTTGGACCTACTATGCTGTTAAATGATTCCAAAGCCTCTTCGCAGTTCATTTTGAATGCTGTTAATAATGAGGATATCGTATTAAAAAGTGAAGGGACTCAATATTTTTCTTATGCTTACGTAGGAGATGTGGTTTATGCATTACTTTATCTGTTAGCGACTGGAGAAAACGGTGAGGCCTATAATATTGCTGTTTCAGAATTTGATTTGCATCTAAGAGATCTAGCTCAAGCATTAGCCAGTTTGAACCAAAAAGAGGTTATTTTTGATCTTCCTGATGAAGAAGAACGAAAAGGTTTTTCAACTGCAAGCCAAGCTATCTTGGATTATAGAAAAATTGCTGGAATTGGTTGGCAACCATTGTTCTCTTTAGAAGAAGCGTTAAAGAGTACTGTTGAGTTAATCAGAAATGAGCGAGTGTAATGTGTGAGATAAGTATTATTGTTCCAGTATATAATGTAGAGAAATACTTAAAAAAATGTGTAGATTCGATTTTAAATCAAACATTTAAAGACTTTGAGCTAATCCTAGTAGATGATGGATCACCAGATAATTCCGGCATGATTTGTGACGAATATGCTGAACAAGATTCTCGCGTCAGAGTCATACATAAGGAGAATGGCGGATTAAGTGATGCTAGAAATGCTGGGATTGACGTTGCAAAGGGGAAGTATATTGGTTTTGTAGATAGTGATGATTATATAGCTGAAGATATGTATGAGCTACTTTACAGAAATATTATAAAGGAAGATGCAGATCTATCGATTTGTGGAATATATGATGTATATCCAGGAAAAACTCTTAAAAAGAAAGAATTATTTTATAAAGTTTTAGATTCAATTGAAACCATGATTCTTATTTTTCATGGAAATAATATTTCTGTTCATGCGGTCAATAAATTATACAGAAGTCATTTGTTTTCTTCTATCAGATATCCTTTAGGCAAGTATCACGAAGATTCTTTTATAATAGTAGATATTATTGATTTGTGTAACAAAATAGTCATAGACTCCACTCAGAGTTATTATTACTATCATCGTGTAGGAAGTATAAATACGGAAAAATTTTCAGAAAGACAATTCGATTTCATTGAAGCATGGACTAAAAATGAGAAAAAAGTAATTGGTCGGAATAACGAATTAGACATTGCTGCACATCAGAGGGTGTGTTTTGCTTATTTTTTAGTTTTGGATAAAATTATAAAGAGTAATAGTGAGAATAACATTGCAGAGACAAAAAAAATTGTAAGTTTTCTTCGAAGAAACTATTTCTTCATCATCAGAAATTCTATTTTTACAGTTCAAAGAAAAGTATCTATGTCCTTGTTAATGTTTAGTGTTAAAATGTATAAATTAGTTACTACACTAAAAACAAGTTAAAGGTGAATACATGAAAAGAGAATTAACTATAGAAGAGATCCAAAAAATTAGCACTAAGATATTATTATATATAGATGAAGTATGTAGAGAAAATAATTTGAAATACTCTATTTTTTATGGTTCACTGATTGGAGTCGAACGACACAAAGGTTTTATTCCTTGGGATGATGACATTGATATTGTTATGAGAAGAAGAGACTATAATCAGCTAATCGATATTTTAAGCAAAAAGACTGAGTATTTATTGTTAAGTGGAAAAACTAGAAAAAACTATAGATATACGTTTGCTAAACTGGTTGATAAACATACTTATGCTAAAACAAAGCAATTATTTTCTGGTGAAGATAAGGATTTCGGTGTATTTGTTGATATTTTTCCAATCGATGGAATTCCAAGTAGTTCTGAAGAACGAGAGTTATTTCAAGAGAAATGTGAAAGCTTTAGGCTAAATATGATGGATACGATTGGATTATCATATGCTAGATCATACTCAAAATGGAAAGCAATTATTAAGTTGATAGTTCGATTTCCTCATCGTAGGACTCTGATGAAAATTGGAAATTACGATTATTGGAGAAATATGTATGAAATTGAGACTGTACAATATCCATTAGAAAAATCGGAATATTGTGGGTTCCTAGAATGGATACATATAAATTGGGGAGTTTTCCCTGTTAAATGGTTTGAAGAATATGAAGATGTTCTTTTTGAAGGACATAAAATAATGGCAATAAAACAGAGAGATTCTTTTCTTAAATTGCGGTATGGAAATTATATGTGTTTACCACCAGAAAACGAACGTTTTACACATCATCCTTACAAATTTTATTTGAAATAGTATATTTTGTTAAGATTTAGGAGAAAATGTTAATGGAAAAATTAAATGGTAAATTTATAAAGAATTTGGAAATCGTGTTCCTAATTTCTTGGGAAATACTTTTAATCATTAGGATGATTAGTGTATATTCATTATTACCTTACAACTTAGACACATTATTGTTTACAATTATAAGTTTTTTCGGAATCATTCTATTACTGAAAAACTTGATTCAATGGGTAAAACATGAGAGAAGTATAAATTTATACCTTTTCTTATTTTTATGTGCAAGTTTAATGTCCACTTTCATAAATGGGCCGAGTAATATTCTAGGAAATTTCAAAATATTGATCTGGCAATCGTTATACTGTCTTGTAGTTTTTGAAATAGGAAAAGAAAATAGAAAAAAAGTGTTTAGCATTTTTTCTTCAATCCTTAAAGTAAGTTGGTTCATATTAATATTTATTTCAATAATTATGTTCTTCTTAAAATTTAGTTTTGTTGCTCCTCTTGAAAAGCTCTATTATGGATTACGTATTGGTTTTGTTGAAAATCGACTTTTTGGTGTCTTTGTTGAGCCTAACTTAGCTGCTACTGTGTCATTTGTTGTAGTGTTACTTTCTCTCTCTACAATAAAAAAAAATGAAACTACTATCAGCAGAATATTTCCAATAGTAAATATTATTTTTCAAATAATCTTTATTTCCTTATCGGGTTCAAGAACAGTTCTAATTGAAATTATTGCTTGTACATTCATTGGTTGTTTCTTTTTAACTATAAAAAGATCGAAACAAATGACTAGCATAATGAAAGGCATTTGTACCTCATTGATACTTACTGCGACGTTTTTATTCGGTTTATCAGTAATTCAAAAAGCTTGCATAACTATTGCTAATCAGTATGAGGTACCATCGATTACTAGTTCTTTTGATAAGAAAAAGCTAAATGATAATAAGGTTGATAAAGCGGTTTCATTAGATAGAAAAGATGTTGAAGATAACTCTGATATTTCGAATAGCAGATTTAAGCTGTGGGGAAGTGCATATGAAATTTTTAAAGATACTCCAATATTCGGCACTTCACCAAGAGGATTAGTTCCTTATGCTCAAAAAAACCTACCTCATACATGGATAGCTCATAAAGGTCAGACACCACATAATATGTTCTTTTATTCGCTAGCATCTATTGGTTTATTAGGGACAATCCCGTTATTTTTATTCCTATTATTAAGTATATTTAGAACCTTAAAGAACCTTTGGAATGCTATAGAAATTAACTATTCACAGTATCTTACAGATGCTTTAATTGTTTTGGCAGTTTTGATTAGTGGATTATTGGCTCCAGATTTAATTTTTTATAATAAATTCGGATCATTACTCTTTTGGTTGTTCTGGGGTGCAATAAGTTTGACAAAAAAAGATATTATATTAAATAAGAAAAGTAGTGGTTTTATTGAAGAAAAATAGATTACAGTATTCATTACTAAATTCCTCGATTTCAACTATAATTTATGTCTTTCGCTTAATACTGCAATTTGTAGTTAGAACTTATTTTATAAAGTTCTTAGGTGCTGAGTATTTGGGTTTGAATGGTTTGTTTACAAATATCTTGAGTATTTTGTCATTAGCAGAGTTAGGGATCGGTACTTCAATAGTTTATTCAATGTATAAACCCTTAGCAGATGAAAACAGACAGAAGATCAGGTCACTGATGCAACTTTATAAAAAGGCCTATAATTATATTGGTTTATTGGTCGGATTGATTGGAATATGCATCATCCCATTTTTAAAATATATGATCAAAAGTGATCTTTCTATAAATGAGATTTATATTATTTATATTCTCTTTTTACTCAATTCTGTTGTCAGTTATTTTTTTACTTACAAAAGATCATTAATCATTGCGGATCAAAGATCATATATAGTCTCATTAAACGATTTTATTTTTTTGTTAATCACAAACATAATTCAAATAGCTGTTCTATATCTGTACCCAAACTTTATTGTCTATCTAAGCATTCAAATATTTTTCACTTTTTTGACTAACTTGAATATTTCAAGGAAAACTGATAAGGATTACCCTTATCTCAAAGAAGACATACATGAAAAATTAGAACCTGAGACAATTAGTGAAATCAAGAAGAACGTCATAGGCAATGTTTCATCAAAAATTGGTGGCGTAGTGGTAATGGGGACAGATAATATTCTAATTTCTACTTTTGTTAGTCTTACGGCTGTCGGAATTTATTCAAACTATCTACTATTAGTTAACAGTGTTCAAAATTTGTGTAAGCAAGTGACTAACTCAATAACTGCTAGTATTGGTAATTTTGCTGCGACAACCTCTAAGGATAAGGGATTTGAACTTTTCAAGAGGCATCTTTTTGTAAATCATACATTGATTTTTTTCTCTTCAGTAGTTTTGTTAAATGTTCTGAACCCATTTATCAAGTTATGGCTAGGTCCCGATTTTTTACTATCTGATTTGAATAGTACATTAATTGTTTTTAATTTTATTATCCAAGTATATAGAAATACTGGTTTTGTATTTATTGAGTCTTATGGAT
>NZ_JAFLVR010000055.1 GCF_017315985.1 Candidatus Enterococcus murrayae
GAGCGGACGCAACAGAAGAAGCTGACCTATCTGCTGGCGAAATGGGGGATGTTCCTCTAAGCGATCGTCTGGATTGGTCTGGGAAACAGCTTATATGTTCTGATACAGAACCAGTTAACTGCTTAAAAAAAGGCCGCTCGAGTTCTATCGAGCGGCTTGTACATAGAAATGCAAGAACAAGGGGGAAGAGGTGGAAAATGACGCGCATATTGATCTTAACAAAAAATATTTCGGTAGAAACAGCCCTGCAGCTGCAGCTCCAAAAACTGAATTACGAAGTGCTGGTTTCGGTGTCGATTTGGGAGTTGTGGGCGAACGCGCGGCGGGTGGATCATTTGATGAAGTCCTTTCAGTGGATCTTTTTGAGCGAGACGCTCACAGATAACGAAGCAAAGGAGTTTGGAGAACAAGTCACCACTGATTGTCTGGTGCGGATTGTTGGAGAAGAACCTGATGAGGCGGCTTTAGCCAACTGGCGCAGCTGGCATGTGTTTGATTGGGTCGAAGCGGACACCTCATTGGAAAGGCTGAGAGAGAAGCTGCTCTATAAGGCACTGTTGCAGCGGGTCGATTTTAGCGTTGATCCACTGAGCTCTAGCCCTCGTTTTTCTGACTATCAGAAAAAAGCCTTTCCCTTATATTTTTCAGATATACATTTTACAAAGATGGAGAAAGAGATCATCCAGCACCTGATGGAAGCGGACAATCTATCCTTGGCCCGGGATGCGCTCTGTCACGGCTGGCGCTCGAAAAATCAAAACTCCAAGCTGAGCCAGCTATCCTCAGCGATCACGAGAATCCGCAAAAAAGTCGCCGATGCCTATGGAATAGAGGATGCGATCCATACCCTTTGGGGCGAAGGCTATCAGCTGAATACGTACTTTTACAACTGCCTAATGAAGGGTGAATATCAAAACCAGCAGCACTAAAAAAATCAGAGAGTAGGAATATGAATGAGTCAGATTCTATTATTTACCAAAAACCCCTTGAACGAACAAGTATTTGAAGACCGCCTAAGACAACTGGGACATGAAGTGTTCACGACGAAAGAGCTGGTGGAGCTGTGCCTGTTGGATACTGCCAATCACGACTTTATCCAAATCTTCCACCAAATCATTCTCAGCGAGACCATCGCCAATGTCGAAGTAAAAGAACTCGTGAAAACGCTGAACAACTATACGATCCCGATCTTCCGCAAATCCGATGAGCCCGTCGATGAAGCCCAACTGGAAGAATGGCAGAAGCTCGGCATCACCGAATGGATCGAAAGCCGCCCGAGTGTTGAATCACTAAGAGAAAAACTCAGCTGCGACAAACTAACCAACGAAAGCAAGATCGTCTTTTTACCAAAGACCAAGGAAAAGCTTTCCCTAGCCAGACTGGCGCTAAGCAGCGGCGAATTAAAACTGTTCGTCATTCTTTATGAGCAGAAAAACCAAACCATCCCTCGCGAAGAACTCTGCCTGCGGATGTGGAATAGAGGCAAAAGCAACTCCAGCATGTCCCAGCTCTCAGTGATGGTGAAACACTTAAAAGCCAAGCTCGCAAGTAAAGGCATTACTGGTCCGATCATTGAAACCTGTTGGGG
>NZ_JAFLVR010000056.1 GCF_017315985.1 Candidatus Enterococcus murrayae
TCATTGAAACCTGTTGGGGCCGAGGGTATCGGCTGCATGAGACGGTGAATGAGCAGATTCTGGTGGATGTTGTGGATGATGTGCTGTTTGGACAGCAGTAAGAGGTTTTTTGGTCTTTTTTAAGCAATCAACTGTTTATTATCTGACGCTTACAGTTATTGACTAAAGAACGATGAATTGAAAAAGTGACTTACAGTTGATATATTCCGTGATCACTGACTATTTGAAAAGGACTAGTGGCATTGTCTAAAAAGAGATTAGGATATAGAGTTCAAAGAAATGGTATCCAAAAGTATTTACTTGGTTGACATGTTGACGGTGTGGTTGGTTATTCAGAAGGAGACTTTTAGTCAAAACTATAAAAAATAGATCGCTATATAACTTTGGCTGGTTAGTTAAGCGATCTATCGTATTAAACGGGCTCCAGTTGATCTCCTTGTATTTCATCATGAAGGCCTTCTTTCTTAGCCTGCTATACGCTGAGAACTTCTTAGAACATAATAAATAGCACGAAAAGCGAGTATCCGATTGATACTCGCTTTTCGTGTTATATCAAAAATTCAGAAAGAACTGAATTAGAGCAATTATTTTCCACGGTACAATATAACGATCAAGTGTTAGTTACTAAAATCGATAGACTAGCAAGAAGCATTGTCGATTTAAATGTAACCATTTCATTATTAAATAAATGCATAACAGTTGTATTTTTTGGATAATGCACTAATTTTTGAATCTAAAAAAATGATCAATGAAATCAAAATTCTCAATAAGTATAATATCTTTCGTTTAAAACTGTCTTTGATCAGAAAAATATTAAGTTAGTCGTTTTATTCAGAAATTAATGTGTCTCCTCTCCTCTTTTTTCAAATTTGAGAAACCATTAAAAATAGGGTGAAAAAAAGATAGTATGAAGTACTTATTTTTCTGATTTATTTTTTTACTTATGCTAAGATTCTTATATGGCATCGATGACGAGTTGGAATCTATTTGAAAGTGGTGCATATATTTATGATGACTCCCTTATTTAGAGGTTACGACAGTTGTCCGTAGAATCGGCATTAAGCCTCATGATTGAATTTTCGCTTTTGATTGTTAGTATTATTTTTGGGATTTTGACTTTCTCGAAAAATGATTAAAAAAATGATCGTCCGGTAGACGATCATTCCTGAAAATAAGTAAGCATTAAATCACCAACCGTCAAAGTCGGTGCCAGGAGAGTTGTTGGAGCAACTCTCCTTTTCTATTAACATAATAGCATAAATTCTTGATACTCACTATCTATTAATTGTCTTCTAAATTTATATTGTTTTGAGTATCAAATTAAAATTAGATAGCTAACTCATATCCCTATATATCTATTTCCCTATTTAGCTATAGTGATAAATTATTCAAGAAGTTAAAGATATTGATGGTCGAAGCTTAGATTTGAAATGGAGAGCGCTAGGAAATTCACTAGTGCTCTTCTTATTTGTCATAATCAAAATCGGTTGTCAAGTAGAGCTGTATTTGTCCCCAAATTGGCATTATTTTTTTTATGTTTTATTCTTAATATAGAATTAAAATTATCACTGAAGCAATTCTATTCTTCAAAGGTGAAGACCTCAACTTATGAACCGGGAGCAAAACACCTGAATAGTTGAAACAGTGATAAAGTTATTCTATGGAAAGAAGGAAGCAGCGATTTTAAGCAGAAGTAGAGAAAAGAATGATTAGGTATATTATTATGACAAAAGTAAGGGGGAATCTTCTATGCCTGTTGAATCTGCACTATCACTGATGCTTTCATCATTAACGTTAATGGTGCTAGTTTTAACTTACGTTAGAGATGAAAAAAAATGATCATCAACTATTTTATAGTTGATGATCAGAGAAACGATAACAATTAAACAATCTGTTTAATCGATATTTGAGGAGTTGTTGGAGCAACTCCCCTTCTTTCTATAATAATAGCACATCTTTATCGTATGGAAGCGTACCATATTAAACTATGAAAGCCAAAAGGAGTAACAGCTTATATACAATTACAAAAATAGAATTGTGTAAAAGTGTAAATATTTAACTCAAAGAAGCAATTGAATCAGATCCTTGATCCTGATTTCTTTGCTTCTTTTCTCTTTGGTATTTTGTTCTGATCCATTTGAAACAAATTCCCCTTAGTAAATATCGTATGTTACACTACTTTAAGGATGGTTTCTTCAATCAAAATTCAAGGAGGCATTTATGTTAGAAGCGATTATTTTTGATATGGATGGCGTATTAGTTGATTCAGAATATACGTATTTCCAAAGTAAATCACAGATCTTAAGGGAAGCGGGACATGAAGTAGAAGAGAGCTATCATTTTCAGTTCATGGGGACGACTGGCGAGTATATGTGGGAACAAATGAAGCAAGAGTTTTCACTGCCTTTGTCAGTACCAGAGTATATCCAGCAGATGACTGATTTACGCCAAGCAATGATTAAACGGGATGGAATCAAAGTGATTCCCCATGTCCAAGCTTTTGTTAAAGGATTATCTGAAGCAGGATTGAAGCTGGCGGTAGCCTCCTCCTCTTCATTAGCAGAAATCAAAGTGAACCTAGCAGAAATCGGCTTGTCTGATTATTTTTCAGAAGTAGTAAGTACGGAAGAAGTAACGCATTCAAAACCTGCGCCCGATGTTTATTTAGCTGCAGCGGAACGATTAGGTGTGAATCCTGAAAATTGTTTGGGGATTGAAGATACAAAAAATGGAACAGGCGCTGTTCGAAATGCAGGAATGGTTTGTGTCGGTTTTGCGAACCCAGCGTTTCCAAAGCAAGATTTGGCTTTTGCCGATACCGTCGTTTCAACTTTTTCTGAATTAGATGCTGAGTCTCTCGTTAAAATTTATCAAGAAGTGAGGAAGCACCATGCCTAAAGCAGCTATTTCCAGTAAAGCTTTTTTGATTGAAGGCGGATGCAATGCCTGCGGTCTGCAAAATACTGAGACCTTCACTATTCACTTTGAAGATCAACGCTCCGATGTGTTAGACAACTTTGATGTTCCTTCACTTGTTCAAACAATTGCGCAAAAGAACGGATGGCGGGAGACCGTAATTCCTATAGGGATTAGCGAGGAAGAGATTGTTTTGAAAAAAGAAAACGATGTGATCAAACCGAGATATCTTGGTGATCAAATTCTTTATCAAAATAAGGATCAGCGGATTCAAACAAAATGTATTTTCGAAGACAAGGAAGAATTATTTAAGCAGGTTAATGAAATTTTGGTTCAATTGTTTAAAGTAGAACCTTATGAAATCAAAATAGCAGTCATGTAAATCCTAGGAAAATCTAGGATTTTTTTTTGAGATTTGATAAATGAAGCAAAAACTAGAGAGAGCATCAACTAAAAAGATTGAGATGAGTCATTTAGTCCAAGAGTTTTATCATTGAATTTGCAAAGTCTAGCTTACATAAAGAACAGACAAAGAATGAGACTCTTGCTAAAATGAGGGAAGAACAAGAGTACCAAGTTGCATAATACGTAGTTAAAAACAGGAATGCTAGGATCGATAATCACCTTTATTTAGGGCTTTCTTGTCTTTAATCATTTTTTTTTGTGAAAAAAAGCATTTGTAGGCACCAAGTTGCATAAAGAACACTGAATTATTGGGGAACAAAGAAGATAGAAATGTAAGCGTTTTTTGTATAAATTGAAGATGTAAAGAGGGATGAGAATGAATTTAGAAGAACGAACGAATCAGATTTTTGTTGAGTTGGTTAACAATCCGCAAATCACTAGTAAATCGTTGTGTGAGAAATTTGATTTGACGCGAGGGCAATTAAATTATGCGTTGAAAAAAATCAATGATTCTTTATTAGACGAAAAGTTAAGTGAGATTAAACGGACAAAAAATGGTCATTTTCTGATCGCAAATGAGATTCTTTCAAACTATAAGGGTGGTGATGAGCAGCTCGGGGTGCCAACTGAAAGCTATGTGTTTTCTGGTAAAGAACGAGCAGCCATAATTGAATTGATGTTATTGAGTAAGGAAGACTATTTATCACTGAATCATTTCATTGATGAGTTGAAGGTCAGTCGCAATACGGTACTGCGAGATCTAAAGGAAGTGGATCAAGAGCTTCAACAAAATGAGTTAGCGTTGAAGTATACCCGCCAAAAGGGTTATTTTATCCAAGGCGACGAATGGAATAAGCGCAATGTGCTTTCTGATTTATTAAACAATTTGGCAGTGATGTATAACGGAATAAACTTCATTATCCAATTTGCCAATATCGATCCGCAACAGATTGACGTCTTTCGCAAACGAGTGGAATTGGTGGAGGAAGAACTAGAGGTTCAATTTACAGATGAACGCTTAAGAACGTTACCTCTATTGATTATTCTGATGATCAGGCGAGCGCAAAAAGGAAAATTGATCTCCTATAGTTTCAAGGTAAATTATCGGGAGCTTGCGGATACGAAGGAGTATTTAGCTGCCGATCGAGTCATTTGGGATGTCGATGGCTTAAGTGAAAATGAACGGGTTTATGTAACAATGCTGTTGCTGACGACTAATCTTTCTCGAGGGGATATTTTATCAGTAAAAGAGATCAACAAGATGAAGGAGGCCTTGGAGAAGGTCATTGCGAATTTTGAACGAATCGCAGGAGTTAATTTGGAGGAAAAGGAAAAATTACTGGAACGGCTGCTGGTACATATGCGGCCTGCCTATTATCGAATCAAATATCACCTTAATCTGCAGACTCGTTTTTATCAAGAAAACAAGGATGCAAACCTGTTTTCATTGTTTTACTTAGTGAAAGAAGCCAGCGGTCCATTAGAAAACTATTTTGGTCAGCCGGTTCCAGACGCAGAGCTATTTTTCATTTCGCTGTTTATCGGCAGTCATATAGTCGAGAGTACGGAAATTGTTCACCCGGAAAATCGGAAACGGGCGATCATTGTTTGCCCTAATGGTATTTCAATCGCTGCTTTGTTGGAGAATACATTGAAGAACTTGCTTCCAGAAATTGATTTTGTTCGATCGATGTCCGCTCGGGAATTTTACCGGACAAACAATGAGGTAGATTTCATTTTTTCCGCGGTTCCGCTGAAAACTGATAAGAAGCTATTTGTAGTCAACAACTTTTTATCTGATCAGGAAAAACGTCAATTACGAGAACGAGTGTTGCGATCTACTGCAATCATCCAAACAGAGATTGTTACACCAGAGAAAATCTTAACGGTGGTGAAAAAACATGCTCAGGTCGTGGATGAAGCAAGTCTTTATGAAGAACTGCTTAGCTTGTTTGCACCGAAGGAATCGATGATCCTAGAAAAGAAACGACCGCATTTGGTTGATCTCTTAAAAGGGGAGACGATCCAACTATTTGAAGAGACGATCAGCTGGCCAGAGGTTTTAGAGGCGTTGGCACGGCCATTAGAACGACAGCAGGTCATTACAACAGATTACGTCAAAGCATTGAAAAAAGAGATGCCGGTCTTGCCTGCCTATACTGTTTTGCGACATAAAATTGCGTTGCCTCATACAGTGGCCGAGGCGGGCGCGATTGGAGTAGGAATCAGTTTAGGTCTTGTAAAAAAGGGTGTTTTTGCAGAAGACGGCAGAAAAATCCATACCGTAATTTTACTGGGCTCCAATGATAAGGAGGAGCATCTGGATTTGATTTTTGAAATGATGAGTTTAGCAGGAGCAAAAGAGCTGACACAATTAGAAAAAGCAACCTCGGAAGAAGAGATTCGAGAGGCGTTGATCCAGTTCAACGATGAGTATTGGAGGGCAAAATAATGACAGAAGCGACACTAAGTGCTTATGTGAAAGAACCGTTAGTCTTTGCACAGGAGAATTTTTCTTCTCAAGCAGAGTTGTTTGAGCAAGTTGCTCAAAAGGCTTTAGATTTAGGCTGGGTACGAGAAGACTTCTTGGACCGCATTCGAAAAAGGGAAGAAACCTTCCCAACTGGAATTCAATTGATGAATGTGGGTGCGGCAATTCCTCATACAGATGCCGAATGTGTGTTGGAAGAGTTCGTGGCGGTAATCACGATGCAAGAATCCGTGGTATTTCACAATATGGAAGACAACAATAAGCAAGTTAAAGCACAGATTATCTTTGTTTTAGGATTGAATCAACCCCATGCGCAGTTAGAAATGTTGCAGTCTTTAATGGGATTATTACAAAACGAGACCGTTCTATCAGAGTTATTGTTAGCGACAACGGAAACTGAACTGATCCGTACTATCAAAAAAAATCAATTATAAAATATGAAAAGGGAGAGAAACATTATGAAAACAATTCGTGTATTAGTAGCATGTGGAGCAGGAATCGCAACATCAACGGTAGTTATGAAAAAGGTTGAGGATTTATTTGCTAGAAATGAGATGCCAGTAGAGATCACGCAAATTAAAATAGCTGAAGCAGCAGGAAAGCAAGATGAAGCAGACATGTTGATTTCGACAACAATGCTGCCAACGCAATACAAAATTCCGGCGATTACAGCCATGGCTTTCTTAACAGGGATCGGTACGGAAAAAGTGGAGAATCAGATCATCGAGGCAGCTAAGGAAATTCAATAATTTTAGACTCATGTGTGTCAGTTCCGCCTTTTGCAGACTTTCGAGATAGAGAAGACTAGCGGGACGGCATACATGATAAGAAAACGATTTATTTTTTTAAAGGAAAAAAGTAAATACATTAAAAAAACGATTTAGGAGGAACGTATCAATGGATGGTTTAATGAATGTGGTGCAGAGTATTTTAGGTGCTGGCGCAAGTGTCATGCTGCCGATCATTATTTTCATTGTTGGGATTATTTTTAGGGTTCCAGTAAAAAAAGCAATTATATCGGGGATAACTGTAGGGATCGGGATGATCGGGATCAATTTGGTGATCAACGTATTAACTACAAACGTCGGTCCAGCAGCACAAGCGATGGTTGAACGATTTGGTTTAAACTTGACGATCATCGATGCTGGATGGCCAGCAGTCTCAGCCGGGACATGGGCGCAACCAATCGCGGCTGTGATGATTCCAGTGATTTTAATCGTGAATTTAATTATGCTGGCATTAAATCGAACGAAGACACTGAATATTGACATCTGGAACTACTGGCATGTTAGTTCTGTGGCAGCAACTGGTTATATTGTAACAAAAAGTTTTTTCTTTGGCATCCTATGCGGGATTTTGTTTACAATCATCATCCAAATTATTGCAGATAAAACTGCTCCTAAAGTCCAAGAATATTATGGACTTGAAGGTATCAGTATCACAACAGGCTCTGCTCAAGGGTATGCTGTTCTAGCATTGCCAATTGGCTGGTTAGTCGATAAGATTCCTGGCATCAATAAATTAGATGTAAAACCAGAAACAATTCAAAAGCGCTTTGGTATTTTTGGCGAACCAATGATCATGGGGATCATCATCGGGATGTTTCTCGGTTTGCTGGGCGGCTATGATTTCATCGGTATTTTGCAAATTGGGATGAACATGGGCGGAGTAATGTTCCTGATGCCGCGGATGGTAAAAATCCTGATGGAAGGATTGATCCCGATTCAAGAAGGAGCGCAAAAATTACTGCAAAGTCGTTATGGTGATCGCGAGATTTATTTAGGGATGGATGCGGCGTTAGCAACGGGCTCACCAGCAGCGCTATCAACAGGTCTCTTGATGGTACCAATCACATTGTTCTTAGCAGTTATTTTACCGGGCAACCGAGTATTGCCATTTGGCGATTTAGCGACAATTCCATTTTTCGCGGCATTAGTTGTGCCTAGTCGTAAGGGAAATATTTTACATTCAGTCATCTCTTTAACTGTTGTTATGGCAGTGGCGTTATTGATGGCGACAAACTTTGCACCTGTTATTACTGAGATGGCACAAGGAATCGTCAAATTCCCAGAAGGCGCGGCAGAAATCACGAATTTAGATACTGGTGGGAACTTCCTGAAATGGATATTCTTGAAGCTGTCTGAATTAGTTGCACAAGTGATGTAGGAGGAATATAGAAATGACGAAAACAATGAAGGGTGTTTCAAAACAAGCCCCCGGCTATGATCAAATGGCATTTATCGACCTTGCGGTACCTGAAGCAACGGATGATAAGGTATTGATCAAAGTCGCTTATACCGGTATCTGTGGGTCAGATATCCATACTTTTAAAGGTGAATATAAAAATCCAACTACGCCAGTCGTGCTAGGACACGAATTTTCTGGACAAGTCGTTGCAGTCGGAGACAGTGTCACAAAGGTCAAAATTGGCGATCGCGTGACCAGTGAGACCACATTCTATGTCTGCGGTGAGTGTAAGTATTGTCAGGAAAAACAATACAATTTATGTCCACATCGTAAAGGAATCGGTACCCAGCAAAACGGCTCGATGGCCAATTATGTGCTGGCACGGGAAGAGAGTATCCATCTATTGCCAGATCATCTGAGTTATGAGGGGGCAGCGATGAGCGAACCATTGGCTTGCTGTGTGCATGCGATGTATCAAAAGAGCCGATTGGAACTAAAAGATACCATCATTATCATGGGGCCTGGACCGATTGGGTTGTTCTTACTTCAGATTGCCAAAGAAATTGGGGCATTTGTCATTATGACAGGGATCACGAAGGATAGTCATCGCTTAGAATTAGCGAAAAAACTTGGCGCGGATGTGATCGTAGATACAATGAAAGAAGATTTGGCTAAAATCGTTGACGAAGTAACGAATGGCTATGGTGTGGACAAAGTATACGACGCATCGGGTGCTGTACCAGCTGTCAATGCCAGCTTGCCATTGATTCGCAAACAGGGACAGTTTATTCAAGTAGGTTTATTCGCCAATCAAATGGTGGATTTGGATACTGAATCAATCATTCAGCGAGAGATCGAATACATCGGCAGTCGTTCACAGAATCCTTATGACTGGCCCATCGCGATTCATCTACTAGCCAAAGGCGCGATCAATATCAATGAGATGATCACAAAAAAATACCCATTGACGGAATGGCGTGAAGCTTTCGATAAAGTGATGGAAGGTCATGAGATCAAAGTAATGATCGAGTCTAATCCAGGTGAATTTTAATTAAGCAAAGGAAGCTGTACCAGATTTTTTGGTACAGCTTTTTTTGTATTTTAGAATTATTTTTCACAAAGCGGATGGGAACGGTGAACGAGCCCTTTGTACAGATTCCATTAGGGGTGGCACGTTGAAAAATAAGTGCTTATCAGCAATCGATTACAGGAAAAGACAACTAGAAATAAAAGAGTGATAAAAAAATAATGATGTTATTTTAAAATAATTTCACAAAGAAACCGTTTACTATTTTTGCTGTTCAGGCTAGACTAAAGGAAAAAATAAAGACAGGAGGGAAATAGATGGATCTTGACAATCGAAGCGTTCAAGTTCTTCAGACAGTCGCGTCTACAATGAAAATTTCTTCCAAAGAAATCATGGAAAAATACAGTCTTACCCGCAACCAGTTAGATTACGCAGTAAAAAAAATAAACGACTATCTGGAAGAAAATAACTACCGAAAGATCATTCGATCACGTAACGGCAGCTTTGTAGTTGATACGAAAGTGGTCGATGCTTTCTCGGGAATCATGAACAGCGAAAGCCAGCTACAGGCAAATCAAAACAGCTTTTTAGATGAGTATCATCGATTGTTGGTTATTTTATTATTGATTTTCTCTGCAGACTATCTTTCGCTCTATCACTTTTCAGAAAGTTTAGAGGTTAGTAAAAACACCATAGTTTCAGATATCAAGAAACTCAAAGAACAGCTGAAAAGACACAAGCTAACGATCGATTATTCTCGGAAGGGTGGCTATTATTTTCGAGGGGATGAAGAAGCGATTCGCGGATTGATTCTTGTAGTGACGGACCAAGTGATGGATTCCATCTATAATCAGCTCATTTTTGAAAAATACTTAGACATTCAAGTGGCCGAAATTGACGATCAGCGGAAGATGCTCCGCTTAGTCGAAGAGGAGCTGCAGGTTCAGTATACCGACAATCGGATACAAACGGCGCCTTATTTTTTGGTATTGCTGGATCGTAGAGTGAAAAACGGACACACAATTGAGCAGCGATTTGGACTGCTGGCCAAAGAAATTATGGACACGAATGAATATGCTGCAATCGTAAAAGTATTAGCTGGACAGGGGATATTGCCAAAATCCTATACAGAGCACCTTTATCTCTGCCTTTATATCCTTTCTTTGAAAATTACCGATTTAAGCAATATTTTTTCTCTAAACAAAGAAGCTTTGCGAACCCATATCGAGCTGTTTATCGCGATGCTGGAGAAAAACACAATCATACAGTTAAATGACAAGGCACAATTGATCGAGAACCTAACGCTGCATCTGACACCAGCGTATTATCGGATTCGTTATGGTTTGACTTCAGACTATACACTTACGGATATAGTAAAAAATCAGTTAGATCCTTTATTTTTTATTGTGAAGTCATCGATTGCCCCTCTGGAGGAGTTTTTTGAAGAGCGCATTCCGAATGATGAGATTTATTTGATTACCATGTTCATTGGGGCCTATATGCAAAAAGAAAAACCAATCAATCTCGATCATACGATTGTTAAAGCAGCAGTCGTGTGCCCGAATGGCATCATCAGCTCAAAATTGTTGGAAAAGACGTTAGACAATTGGTTTCCTATGATTCATTTTGTCAGCTCTTTTTCGATTCGCGAGTTTTATGAAAAGGAAGACAGTTTAGAAGTCCAATTGATTTTTTCAACTACACCCTTAACTACTGAGTTACCCGTGATTGTTGTTGGAAATGACTTGTCCGCGATGAACAAAACCCTGATCGTCAACGAAGTGATCCAGCTGATTTACAAGATCGATAGTTATAAATTGCAACCAGACCATATTTTATCGATTGTCAAAAAACATCTTCCGATGAATGACGAGATAGAAGGGAAGATACGTAAAGAATTGATGATCTCGTATAATTCAATTTTTCAAATACAAGACCAAGAGATTTTGACGAATGAAACAAAGCTAAACTTGAGTGATCTGATTACAAAAGAAAGTATCATCATTTTGCCGGATGATCTGAATTGGCAAGCTGTTCTACAAGCAGCGACCAAAAATCTGATTGACCGTGAGATTGTCGAGCCTAAATATTTACGCCATCTTGAAGAACAGTTTCCAGAGGTCACCCCGAGTATCGTGTTGGGAAATCAAATTGTCATCCCTCACACAGTTCCTGAAAATGGAGCTCGTGAGCTGGGAATGTGCCTAGCTAAGGTACAACAAGGGTTTACCAGTCAAGGTCAGAGTTATCGTTATGTCGTGGTTATTTCTCCGATCGATAAAAAAATGCACATTCAACCTATGATGCAGCTGCTAAAAATAGCTAGTGACCCTAAGGTGATTCAACGGCTGGATCAGGCGCAGGATAAGGAGTCGCTTTTAGCCATCATTCAAGATTTCAAAAAGTAATAAAATAGTGATCTCGTTCTTTTGGAGAACGGGATTTTTTGTATTCTCTGATAATTCTACAAATAGTTGATGATAAAAAATGCTTGTGAAATCAACGTTTTCCGCAAGTCATACAAATATTACGGAATAGGTTCAGTAAAAAATGAGTTCAAAAGAAATTTGAAAGAAAGCGTTTCCGTGCTATCTTTTGATTAAGCAAGAAGCAAAAAAAACAGAACAGGAGGGATCGAGTGATCAAACGAGAATTGCTTTTTAGCAAAATGAAGCCGCAGGATTATGAAGAGATGATTACATTCTTGGGGCAGAAAATGGAAGAACTAGGTTATGTTAAACCAACCTATGTTCCGGCAGTATTAGAAAGAGAAAAGGGATTTCCTACAGGATTGCAGATGGGAGATTATGGAATTGCGATTCCCCATACGGATCGTGAGCATGTACATCAATCCGCTTTAGCCATTGCGACTTTGGCAGAACCCATCGAGGTTTGCTCGATGATCAATCCGAAAGAAAAAGTCCGTGTGTCATTAGTCATCTTAATGGCAGTGGAGGACCCGGATGGTCAAGTCAAAATGTTGAGCAAATTGATGAGACTTTTTCAGGACGTCGAAACATTGAAGCGCCTAGAAAAAGCAGCATCTACAGAAGAAATGTATAACATCGTGACAGAAATGGAATTGGAGATCGCGTAAAGCAAAAGGATGTCAGACCAGCTATTTAGCAGATTGCCTGAAAAAAAACGAGTAAAAAGTTCAAAAAAATAATAAAAAGAAATAGGGGGAGCAATAATGAAAAGATACAATGTATTGTCCGTTTGCGGATCAGGAACAGTTACATCATCAATGGTGGCGGAAAAATTAAGAGAGACGTTGGAGGAAAAAGGATATATCGTTGATACGACAGAGGCAAATCCTAACGAAGCTTTATCTTTAGCGAAGACAGGCAAGTTTGATTTTATTACTTATACGAGTCCACTACCTGACGGAGACTATGGGATTCCAGTAGTAAATGCGATCGGTTTCTTAACAGGCTTTGGTGAAGATGAATTTTTAGAAGAAGTGGATGGCGTTTTGTCGGCGTTGGAAAAATAAATTTTAACTAGGTTGTTTTGGTTTCTTGCGAATGGTAACAGAGAATTTGCTTTTGCTGATTCTCTTCAGCAAAGGCTAAATGCATTAGTTAGTAAAAAGGTATGCGGCTTGAAAATCAGCCTTATTTTTCAGCAGGAAAAATAAATACATTAAAATGAAAAAGGATGCCAGTTTTCCTTCTTACTTTAGCAAGTTAGTAAAATGGTATACGGCTTGAAAATCGGCCTTATTTTTCAGCAGGAAAAATAAATACATTAAAATGAAAAAGGATGCCAGTTTTCCTTCTTGCTTTAGCAAGTTAGTAAAATGGTATACGGCTTGAAAATCGGCCTTATTTTTCAACAGGAAAAATAAATACATTAAAATGAAAAAGGAGTAATGAAATGTTAGAAACATTAAAGAGCGTTTTTGATACGTTTGGATCAGCAGTTTTTGTCCCTGTAATGATTTTTGTGGTTGCCAAAGTATTAAAAGTGAAGACTCAAAAGGCATTTTTATCTGGATTATATGCAGGTGTAGGATTGATGGGCTTCACCTTGATTTTGAACTCATATACCCCAATCATTTCTAAAGTTGTTCAACAGATGGTTGACCAAACAGGGATCAATCTTCCGGCATTTGATGTGGGGTGGCAGGCGACTGCATTAGTTGCCTATTCAACAGAAGCGGGCATGATCTATTTAGTGATCGCTCTAGTTTTACAAACAGTTCTTTTCCTAGTGAAGTGGACCAATGTATTCCAGCCTTCAGATTTATGGAATAACTATTCTTATATGGTTTGGGGCTCAATGGTTTATCTGGCTACGAAAAATATGATCTTAGCAGTTGTATTGATGTGTTTACTAAATATGTACAGCTTACTATTGTCAGAAATGCTGGCTCGACGCTGGTCTAGCTATTATCATTATCCCAATTGTACGATCATTGCAATGCACAATATCGAACCAGGTATCTTTGCATTATTGATGGACCCGATTTGGAATATGCTTGGCCTGCACAAAGTTCGATTGAATCCGCAAGGCTTACAGAAAAAATTAGGTTTCTTGGGTGAACCGATCTCACTAGGCTTATTCTTAGGTCTGTTTTTAGGAATTTTAGGAAATCTCAGCAACCTAGCAGAACTATCTGCTTGGGGGCAAATCACAGAAGTAGCGATCGCAACCAGTGCCGTAATGGCGATCTTCCCGAAAGTAGCAGGAATCTTCTCACAAGCCTTCAACCCAATTTCACAAGCTGCTAGTAAAAACGTTCGCGGCAACAATGAAGGACGTGAATGGTATCTAGGTGTAAATGATGCAACGGGCTATGGTGAACCTGCGACATTGATTTCAGGAATTCTTTTGATTCCGATCATGGTATTTATCGCAATGATCTTACCTGGTAATCAAACGTTGCCAGTCGTTGACTTGTTGGCAATTCCTTATATGGTACAAGCGTTGGTATGTTTATCGAATGGGAATATTGCGAAGACATTGCTCAATGGTGTGATTTGGTTCAGTTTGGGATTGTATATGTGTTCGTATACTGCACCAATGTTTACAGAAATCGCGCAAACAGTCGGTGTTACTTTACCAGCAGGTGCGTTGATGGTAACAAGCTTCAATATTTTAGGGAAACCAATTTTTGGTTTGATCTTCTTAGCCTTTTTAAGTCAAAATCCATTACTGATTGGCTTGACGATCGTCGCATACTTTGTCGTTTACTTCTTGTTCCGCAAAAACAAAGAAGCTTTCTATGGATATGTTGAACGGGCTGCAGCAAAAAACAGCGTTGAAATCCCAGATGCTAAAACCAAAGTAGCTTAATAGAGATAGAGAAGGATGAAAATGACCATGACAAAAAAGATGAAAGCAAGTGTATTGATAAAACCTGGTGTATTGGAAGTTCAAGAGGTGGATGTTCCCGCTATTGGTGAAGATGAAGTATTAGTCAAAGTCGCTTACGCGGGGATCTGTGGCTCAGATGTACCCCGCGCAAACTTAGAAGATGGTGCAAGAATGTATCCGCTCATTTTAGGACATGAATTCAGCGGAACTGTTGATCGGGTAGGATCACAGGTCACTAAAGTTCAGGTCGGAGACAAGATCGCCGTTGCACCACTGATTCCCGATCCAAATTCTGAATATACAAAAGAAGGATCCTATGGTCTCAGTGATAATTATAACATAATCGGTACTGGCAGTAACGGTGCCTTTGCCGAATACGTGAAAGTTCCTGAAGAGCACTGTGTAGTAATGCCGGAAGATTTGGATCTATTGTCAGCGGCTGGGGTAGAGCCAGCGACGATCAGTTGGCATGCAATGCAGCGCTCAAATATGAAGGTCGGCGATACAGTGGCGGTTCTTGGTTGTGGCCCAATCGGACAATTTGCGATTCAAATTGCGAAAATTTTCGGGGCAAAAAAAGTGATCGCAGTCGACATTTTTGATGAAAAATTGGACTTGGCAAAACAACTTGGCGCAGATGTGACGATCAACAGTAAAGAACAGGATCTAGAAGAAGCAATCAAGGCCGAAACGGGTTTAGGTGTACACGTAGTGATTGAAACTGCTGGAAGCAAATTCACTCAAAAACAAGCGCTTTTAATCACTCGCAAACATGGAACTGTGGTATTAGTGGGAATCTCACATCAAGACCTACCATTATCTGAACATGAGGCAGAGCGCATCATGCGTGCAGAATTGACGATTACAGGCTCATGGAATTCCTATACAGCACCTTATCCAGGCCGCGCATGGGAGGCAACGCTAGAGGAAATGTCTAAGCGCAGAATCAAGTTCAAAGAAATGGTGAGCAATGAAATCACGTTAACAGATTTGCCGGATGTGCTGCCTAAGATGTTCAATCGAGAGCTTGCTTATAACAAAATCGTTGTTGCAGTCAATCCAGAGTAAGAGGGGACCGAATCGATGTTAGAACAATTAAAAGAAGAAGTATTTCAAGCGAATTTAGCATTACCTAAACAAGGATTAATCAAATATACATGGGGAAATGTCAGTGCTTACGATCCTGAGACAAACTATTTCGTTATTAAACCCAGCGGTGTCAGCTACGAAGAAATGACCGCTTCGGATATGGTCGTAGTCGATTTAGACAATAATGTGATCGAAGGGAAACTAAACCCTTCATCAGATACGCCGACTCATGCAGTATTATATAAAGAGTTTCCAGAAATTGGCGGTATCGTTCATACCCATTCAACATGGGCAGCAGCCTGGGCACAATCAGGTTTAGATGTACCAGCGATGGGAACGACCCATGCGGATACGTTTTATGGCTCCGTTCCATGTGCGCGCTTTTTGACACAAAATGAAATCGATGAAGGGTATGAACACGAGACAGGAAATGTCATTATTGAGACATTCAAGCAGCGTGAAATCAAACCATTGGAAGTTCCAGGAGTGCTGCTGCATGGACATGGACCATTTACTTGGGGGAAAGATGCCCAAAGTGCAGTGATGAACGCAGTTGTATTGGAAGAAGTTTGCAAGATGAACTTGCTGACTCGACAATTAAATTCGTTTGCAGAAAAATTGCCGCAGCGCGTGTTAGATAAACACTATTTGCGAAAGCATGGGGCAAATGCTTATTACGGACAAAAATAATTATTAAAATGGAGGAGGATTACGATGATTAGCGATTTGTTTGTTTTGATCGGTTTAGCTTTTTTTATCAAAATCTTTTTTGATGGGGCGAAAAAACTAGTCGTTGGCGCCAATGGGGATGTCGTAAAAAGTAGAACTTATTGGATTCACGGCGTGTTGGGTGTGGCTTTTATGATCGTAGCTCGACTAATTACGATCCTCCTCTAATTAATTAAAAGCTGGAGGATGATGAAATGAAGATCCATGAGATCAGTCAAGCTCCTTTTATCCGAGAAATGTGTGAGGCAACTAGTCAATTATGGGCGTATGGCTGGGCAGAGCGGAATGGCGGAAATATTAGCTATCGGTTGCCACAGGAGGAAGTTCAATATTATCTTGATGTCGATCAGGTTAAGAGAACGGTTGAGCTAGAGTTTGCTGTTAAAAATTTAGCAGGGGAGCTATTTCTTGTTTCGGGTTCTGGCAAGTATTTTAAAAATATTCAGAAGAATCCCGCGGATAGTTTAGCGATCATTCGCATAAGTACAGAAGGGGACAAGTACGAACTACTGTGGGGTCTAGAAGGCGGCGATTTGCCAACAAGCGAGTTAGCTTCGCATCTTCAATGTCATGCAGTTCGTCTCAAGCAGGATCCAGAACATCGAGTAATTTTGCACACCCATGCAACAGCGATATCGGCAATGACCTTTATTCATGATTTAGACGAGAGAAAATTTACAAAAACACTATGGCAAATGATTACAGAGTGTTTAGTTGTTTTTCCTGATGGAGTGTCCGTTCTACCGTGGATGGTTGCTGGAACGAGTGAATTAGGTGCTGCTTCGGCAGAAAAAATGCATGATTCTAGGATCGTCATTTGGCCGCATCATGGCATCATGGGTGCGGGACAAACGATGGATGATGCTTTTGGTCTAGTCGAAACAGCAGAAAAGGCCGCACAAATCTATTTGCAAATTTGTTCGACAAGACAAGAGATTAAGCAGCAAATCAGTGATCAGCAGCTTTTAGATTTAGCAGAAAAGTTTCACGTGAAACCGAAGGCTGGGCTATTGAGGGAAGAAGGACAGCAAGATGACTAATGTAGTCGTGATTGGTGACCCGTTTGTTCCAGCGAATAATTTGGCTTCCGCGGCAAAAGGATTGATGCTTGAAGCGCCAATCAACATTCAACGGTTTGAATGGCGAGCTGGCCAATCGCGTTCAGAATTTCGCGAGACCATCAAAATATTGGAACGGGATGGTCCGAACAATTTTGAATGGCCGTTAGAAATACTAGAAGCTGTTTCGACAGCTGAATACCTATTAGTTCATTTAGCACCTGTTTCACAAAAATTACTTGCTCATGCAAAAAAGTTAAAGATGATCGGAACCTGCCGAGGCGGTTTGGAACATATTGATTTAACAGCAGTGAAAGAATCAAAGAATTTGTCGGTAATCAATGTCATTCGAAACGCAGAACCAGTAGCAGATTTTACGATTGGCTTGATGTATGCGACTGTTCGCAATATTGCGACGTCCGCGATTCAAGTAAAAAATGGCAGGTGGCCGCAAAATTTTCCGAATGATGCGTACAAAACCTCCTTCTCCAATCTAAAAGTTGGTTTGGTGGGATTAGGACATATTGGAAAAATCGTAGCGAAACAATTAACCGCTTTAGGATTAGAAGTCAGCGCCTATGATGCGTTTATGGATCAAGCAACGTTAGATCAGGAAGGCTATCGGGTTCAGCTGAAAAGCTTGAAAGAAATCTTTAGTGACTCAGACGTAGTGTCCTTGCATTTACGAGTAGTGCCTGAGACGATAAAGTTGGTTGATCATTCATTATTGAGTTTGATGAAGCCAAGTGCATATTTGATTAATACTGCTCGGCCGGATATTATTGATCGAGCCGATTTGATCGAATGCTTAACGAAAAAAAGGATTGCTGGTGCTGGTATTGATGTATTGTGGGAAGAGCCGATCAATCCAAATGAGCCTTTATTAGAGCTGGACAATGTTGTGATTACTTCACATATTGCTGGAGATACGATCGATGCGATTGAGCGTTCTCCACAATTACTACAAACCGAAATGAATAAAGTATTGCAAAAGCTTAAGTAGTTCGCCTACTTAAGCTTTTTTTGCCCTCTGTAAGAAGGTATGATCTTTTCAGTATTATTTGCTGAGAGACACAGTGATTGCTTTGGAGAGCTGATGTGTAATTAGTGCTAAAAAGTTGAATGAGTTTGTGAAGTCTTTGATACCTTTTCACAAATTAGTGTACTTTTTTTTCTAATCTCAAAAAAAAGAGCGTATTAATCATTTTCGGAAAGCGCTTTATACTGAGCTTGTAATTAAGAGGAGGGAATACAGAATGTCAGATTGGTTAGATGTTGCAGGAAAAAAAGTGATCGTAACAGGCGGCTCTTCAGGAATTGGAGCAAGTATTATCGATGAATTGCTGGATCAAGGAGTGATCGTCGTAAACTTTGATCTTCAACCTGGTAAGGTAACGCATGATAATCTTTACTATTTTCAGACGGATATTTCAGATCGCCAGCAAGTGGAGGAAAATGTATCGAAGGTCGTTGAGGAATTCGATCGGATCGACGGATTAGTGAATAACGCTGGGATCAATGTTCCGCGTTTATTAGTGGATAAGGAAAATCCTCACGGTCAGTTTGAATTATCAGATGAGGTATTCGACAAAATGATGGCAATTAATCAAAAAGGTCTCTTTCTAATGACACAAGCAGTCGCTCGGACGATGATGAAAAGTCACGAAGGGGTAATCATCAATATGTCTTCGGAATGCGGTTTGGAAGGCTCAGAAGGGCAAAGTCCGTATGCGGCAACGAAAGCAGCAGTCAACAGCTTTACGCGGTCGTGGTCCAAAGAGTTGGGCAAGCAAGGAATTCGAGTGGTAGGAGTAGCACCAGGAATCATGGAGGAAACAGGCCTGAGAACAGAAGCCTACGAGACAGCACTAGCTTACACACGCGGAATCACTGTTGAGGAGCTTCGTAAAAACTATGATAAAACCACTACGATTCCATTAGGACGGAGCGGAAAGCTCAGTGAAGTCGCTGATTTGGTGTGCTATTATTTATCTAATCGTTCTAGCTATATTACAGGTGTTACGACTAACGTTGCTGGAGGAAAGACACGAGGATAAAAGAAGGTGGGGGTAATAAGATGGCATTAATCAATCGCTGGTATCAATTATTACAGCATTTTATTACTCATGATCGCTTGCGTTTGAATGAGCTGCAGAAAATAACTGATACAAGTGCACAAACCACCAAAAAAGCGATACAGCTATTGAATGATCAAATGGAACGAATTGCAGTAATTGAAGAAAAAGAGGCCATTTATTCATTAAAGGTTATTGATCCTCAACAGTTCTCAGAAATTATGAACGGCAGTTTAAAGCAGCAGACAGATTTCAATTCAAGTACAAAGCGAATTGCGGTTTTGATTGATTGCTTTATGAAGCAGCAAGGCTATATCGTAATCGATGATCTGTCAGAGGTGTTAGGGGTCAGTCGTTCAACGGTCAATAAGGATTTACGGAATTTAAAGCAGCTGATGACACGGTATCAAATTTCCTTGATTGGTACTCCGAATAAAGGCTTGCGAATCTCTGGTGCCGAATCCCAGCTGCGATTGCTCTATTTGCAGCATGCGTATGATTATTTGGAACAGCCGACGTTAAGCGATGAGCTATTGAAGCGCATTGATGAAATCGCATTAAGTAAGAAAATGGATTTCCGTACATTGGGGTTATTGCAAAAGACGATCATTTTAACGATTCAACGGATCCAAGGCGGAAACCCTCTAACACAAGCGGTTCCGTATTATGTTAATTATTTTTCGGAGGATCAATTATTGGAGGAGCTGTTTGTCAGCTTGGCAACAGATTACAGTTTGACGGTTAGTAAATTTGATTTTGATTTCCTTTGTTTCCCATTGAATATTTTTAACAACAATTTGGTTGCCGAGGAGCAGGCGGATAATCCAGAAGTAAAAACATTGTTTCAATCCATGATGGATCAAATTAATGCGGCGGTAATCATTCACTTAGATCAAGAAGTGCTGTTCCAGAATATTCGTGCCCATTTTATGTTTTTGATTAACCGGATCATTTTTCAAGTTGAAACCTACGACATATTTCGTGAGGAGTTCAAGCAAAAGCATGCCTTTGCCCATGAACTGGCGGAAATAGGCATTACAGCGCTGGCTGATTTTTTACAAAAACCGATTCAACAGTCTGAGCTTTCTTACCTAGCTATTTATTTTGAGTTGGCATTGAAATCCGATGCTCAGCCAAAAATGAAAGAGATTGCGGTGGTGTGCAATACCGGCAAAGGAACAGCTTTAATGATTAAGCGTCAGTTGGCAACCGTTTTAGGACCAAACATTCGAATTGTTCATTATTCAGAGGAAGAATACGAAACGACGGATTTGGAACGCTATTTTGCTGTATTTACGACGATTCCCTTGAAACATGTGAAAGCCACTACTGCTGTCATCAAGTTAACCGATCTTTTCAATGAAAATTGGCTCTTGAGCGAGTGGAAGAGAATCGTTGCTTCAAAGGCTGCGTCGTTCGAGCATATTCAGTTTTCTTTTGAACATTTAGACAAGCATCTGCCCTATGAGAAGAATTTGATTGTTTTGCTGGATAAATTACGAAACGAAAAGCTGATTGATGATTCGTTTAAGGAGTATATCCTAACGAAAGCACAAGAAGAATCTGCGGTGATCGATAATGGAATCGCTTTTCCGCACGGAATCAATCATAAAAGTGAGGAAATTCTTGTCACTATTGGGATATACCCAGAGGGTCAATCCCTTGAGGACATTGAACTGATTTTTTTGGTAGCAATTCCAGAAAACCTGACGCTGGCAATGGAAGACGAGCTGCTCAGTTTTTATGACACAATTTTTGTCATCTCTTCCAATGAGATGTTACGTGAACAGGTCAAGCAGATCAATAGTAAAGAAGAATATCGGCAGCTACTAGTTAACGGGTCTTAGTGAAGGGAGACGGAGAGTCTTCTCTTTGCATCAGAAAGGAGCGGGTATTGTATGAATATTTTTGTTTTAGGAACTATTGCAATTATTGCTTACATTCTTCAAATTTTTTTAGGGATGAAGCAGATCAAAAATTTTAATTCTGTCTATATTCGAATGAAGCGCAAAGGAAAAGTTGCGATCGGTCGTCGTCCGGGAAAAATTGCTTCAGGGACGATCTTGTTACTGGGGGTCGATGCTGCTGGGGTCATTCAAGATGCTGAAATGATGCAGGGAACTTCGATCTTGGCTCGCTTCAAACCGCGTCCGCAATTTATTGGAATAGATATCCACCAATTGATGGACGCTCCAATGCTGTCTGAGGAAAATAAATTAACGCGTCAAGCGGCGGCGAATGCCCAAAAAGTCTATGTGGAGGTTGAAAGCGGCAACCATCGAGATGAAGCACCTGTATCCCCAATCTTTAATGTAGGCAATCAATTATCATTAATGAAACTTTCCATTCAAGATAAATTAACCAAAAAAGGATGTTAGTTCCAGTCTCTACAGCTTTTATTACGAATAAGTAAATCATAAATATGAAAAAGGAGTGTGTAACAATGGATTATATTACAAAATTTGCGGAAGGCTTCATGAGCCTTTTCCAAACGGGTGCTGAAACATTTATTAGTTGGATGACAGGGATCGTACCAGTTGTTTTGATGTTGATGGTGGCAATGAATACACTGATTGCTTTTTTAGGTGAAGAGAGAGTAACAAAAGTTGCGAAGGTTTCTTCCAAAAATCCTTTTACCCGTTATCTAGTATTGCCATTTGTTTCTGCTTTTATGTTGGGAAATCCAATGTCATTTACGATGGCACGCTTTTTACCCGAATTTTATAAGCCAAGTTACTATGCGTCAAATGCGCAATTCTGTCATACAAGTAATGGTGTTTTCCCTCACATCAATCCTGGGGAGCTGTTTGTTTGGATGGGGATTGCCCAAGGAATTACTCAATTAGGATTAAATTCGATGGAATTAGCGATTCGCTATATGTTTGTTGGTTTGGTCATGAATTTTATTGGTGGCTGGACAACAGACTTTACTACTGCATTTGTCTGCAAACAACAAGGCATCCAGTTAAGTAAAAAAGTGGATGAAGTCGCAGTGACAGAATAGCGTGTCCGATCCATAGTTTCCAGTTTATATGAAGTTAAATTGAGTAGTTTAGAGGAATAATTACACTGAAATGAATTAGGAGGAGCGAAAATGGCTTATAATAGTATCAAAATCGTAAAAGGTTCGGGTGGGTATGGCGGACCATTAGTAATTACACCAACAGATGAAAAACATAAATTTGTTTATGTAACCGGCGGCGGAGACAAACCGAGTATTGTGAATAAAATCGAAGAATTGACTGGTATGGAATCAGTTAATGGCTTCAAAACATCAATACCAGACAATGAAATCGCCCTAGCGATCATTGACTGCGGCGGAACATTGCGCTGTGGAATCTATCCTAAAAAGAACATTCCAACAGTGAACATTGTACCGACAGGAAAAAGTGGTCCATTAGCCCAATACATTAATGAGGAAATCTACGTGTCTGCCGTCGGTGAAAATCAAATCATGCTGGCCGATGGATCAGAAGCAGCGAACGGCCCGACCTTTATCACCGAAGAAAAGCCCGAGCGGGAGTTCAAATATTCAACAGATAAGAAAATTACTGAACAAAGAGCAGAACAGAAAAGCTTTATCGCTAAAATCGGGATGGGTGCCGGGAAAGTCGTAGCGACATTCAATCAGTCGGCTCGTGAAGGTGTGCAGACAATGATCAATACAGTCATTCCTTTTATGGCCTTCGTGTCCTTGTTGATCGGGATCATTCAGGGTTCAGGAATTGGGACGGTTTTTGCTAATCTGATGAAACCTTTGGCAGGAAATGTTTTTGGCTTGATCATTATTGGCTTTATCTGCTCACTGCCATTCTTATCTCCACTGTTAGGACCTGGGGCGGTTATCAGCCAAATCTTAGGGACCTTGATCGGGGTGGAAATCGGTAAAGGAAACATTCCGCCGCAATTAGCTTTGCCTGCTTTATTTGCGATCAATACACAAAATGCTTGCGACTTTATCCCGGTTGGTTTGGGATTGGAAGAAGCTGAAGCAGAGACAGTAGAAGTTGGTGTACCATCCGTTTTGTATTCACGTTTTCTAAATGGGGTTCCCCGAGTGGTTGTTGCTTGGTTAGCAAGTTTTGGATTATATAGTTAAAATGTTTGGAGAGATGAAAGATGATTTTTGAGACGCAAGTTACCAACATTGGCCCAGAAGCAGAGATGTTTCAACAAGAAAAGATGTTGATTTTCTTTGGCGATGATGCACCAGAGACATTAGCAGATTATTGTTATAACATCCAATTGACACCATCCACAGCTGAGATTATAGCAGGAATGAATTTTTCCTTCGATGATCAAGTGTATGAAATCACGGCGGTAGGGGATGTGGTAAAGAAGAATCTTGATGATTTAGGCCATATCACGCTACGGTTTGATGGTTCGAAAACGGCAGAGCTTCCAGGCACCCTTTATGTGGAAGATAAAGCGATGCCAGTGATTACTGTGGGAACGAAAATTGCGATTAGTTAAGAACATTCATCTAAGAGTTGCATTTAACTGGTTTAAATGTACACTTTTAGATGAGTGTTTTTTTGTCAGTCACACTTTTTGCAGTTTTATCAGGGGAGATTTAGATAGAGGGTTTAAGCATAAAAAATGTTTGAGCTGTTTAATTAGATGATCGTGTGACGAGAGACAGAATCATTTTCCATGTTTTAGAAAAAGGAAGCTCTTATTGAACTGGTAGCGAAAATAAATGAATGAGGCGATAATATGAAGCTTACACCAAAAGAATCGACTGCGTATCAGCAACATTTTCTAATGGATACGCAAATAATCAAACGCTATGTCGTAGAGAAGCTAGGCGCTTTTCCAGAGGATGCACCACTGACTGTTACTGAAATTGGCGATGGGAATATCAACTATGTCTTTCGTGTGGTGAATGAGGCAACACAAGAAAGTCTGATTATTAAGCAAGCAGATGTGCTGCTGCGTTCATCTGGCCGCCCATTAGCTATTGATCGTAATCGAATCGAAGCAGAAATTTTACGCTTGCAAAATAATCTAACTCCACAATTCGTACCAGAGGTTTATTATTATGATCAAAAGATGTATGCTTTGACGATGGAAGACGTTTCAGACTATCAAAACATGCGCTATGAGTTGATTGATAAGAAACTATTTCCTGACTTTAGTGAGGAAATTTCAGAATATTTAGCACGGACATTGCTTTTAACAAGTGATCTTGTTTTGGATCGGGCGGTAAAAAAACAGCATGTTAGGGACTTTATCAATCCGGAAATGTGTGATATCAGCGAGGATTTAGTGTTCACAGAGCCGTATAATGATTACAAGCAGCGAAATATTTTGACTCCTGGCAACGAAGACTTTATTAGAGAAAATTTGTATGAAAATGTACCACTGCAGGTAGAGGTTGCGATGCTGCGTAATAATTTTATGAATAATGCCCAGTCATTATTGCATGGGGACCTTCATACTGGCTCTATTTTTATCAATCAAGCAGGCTTAAAAATAATAGATCCCGAGTTTGCCTTTTATGGTCCAGCGGGATATGACATAGGAAATGTTTTGGCTCATCTCTATTTTCCAATGATCAAAAACCTATTTGATCCGAAAATTGATCAAACTTTCCACCAATGGAGTGTGGAGATGATTGCCGCTGTTTATGATCAGGTTCAAGCGAAGCTGGATAGGTGCTACGATGAAGCAGTGACTGTTTCCTTGTATCGTAATCATGCATTTAAAGACACCGTGCTGCAAGGAATCATGACTGATGCAGTAGGGTATGCCGGCACGGAGATCATTCGGCGAGTCGTAGGAGATTCAAAGGTGAAGGAGTTATCTTTGATTCCTTCTGAGAAAAAAGTTGCGGCAGAACAGCTGCTTTTAAAAATAGGCATTCAATTAATTATCAATCGGCAACAGATTACTAGCGGCAGTCAGTTAGTTGATGGAGTCAATGAGTGTGTCAGTTCTGCGTTTTTCAATTTATAAGAGGATTCCATTATTTATGAAGTAGAAGGTGAATGTAGTTGGAAAGACAAGATTATACGATGCCGACATTATTGCAATATGAAAATGTGGCATGGTACGAAGAGGGAAAGGTCCGGATCTTAGATCGCCGAATTTATCCGACTAGGGTAGAATTTGTTGAATGCGAGACACATCAAGCAGTTGCGCAAGCTATCACGGACATGGTGACTCAAAGTGCAGGTCCCTACACCGCAGCAGGAATGGGAATGGCCTTAGCTGCTGAAGAAAGTAAGGGGTTAGGTCCGATAGATCAAATCGCTTATTTAAAAAAAGCCGCCCATACGATTGCCAATGCACGACCCACGACCGCTAATCGAATGACGCTGATCACTGAAAAATGTGTAGCAGTTGCAGAAGCAGCATTAAAAAAGGGCGAAGAACCAGCTGAAGCAATTAAACAAAATACGATTGATTCTTTAAACCGCCGCTATTACACGATGGATCAAGTCGCAAAATATTTGATTGAAAAAATTCCAAATAATGGTACGGTCTTAACGCAGTGCTTCGGAGAGACGATTATTGGGATGCTTCTGCGAGAAGCCATTGAACAGAAAAAGACATTGCGCTTCTTTTGTGCAGAAACCCGACCCTATTTACAAGGCGCTCGTTTGACTGCGAGCTGCTGTGCGGAAATGGGCTTTGATACGACGGTCATTTCTGATAATATGATTGCCTATCTGATGGCACATGAAACAATCGATTTGTTCACTTCTGCCGCAGATACGATTGCACAGGACGGCTATATCGCCAATAAAGTTGGAACGTATCAAATGGCTATTTTAGCGCAACGTTTTGGTATTCCGTACTTTGTTACGGGGATTCCAGATACGGATAAAATCAGTCATGAAAGTATCAAGATCGAGATGCGTGATCCTGAGCAGGTGATGGAATTGAATGGTATCAAACATACATTAGCGGGAGTCAAAGCGATTTATCCATCCTTTGACATCACGCCACCGGAATTAATCGGTGCGGTTGTAACTGACCGCGGAATTTTTTCGCCTTATGATTTAAACCGCTATTTAACGGAGCAACCCGAAAATAATTTTTATTGATTGGAGTAGAAGATGAGACATCTAAAAGAACGCGAGTTGATTGTCGAATACGGCAAGAAACTTATCACCGAAAAATTAACTACTGGTACCGGTGGGAATATTAGCATTTATTTTCCAGAAGAAGAAGCGATGCTGATCAGTCCAAGCGGGATTCCTTATTTTGAAACCGAGCCGGAAGACATCGTTTTGATGGATCTCCAGGAAAATGTACTGGAAGGAAATCGTAAACCATCAAGTGAGTATGATCTTCACAGTATCTTTTATGCGAATCGCCCAGATGTAAGATCCGTCGTTCATACACATTCAGAATATGCGACAACGTTTGCGTGTTTACAGCAAGAAATCGAACCGCTGCATTATATCATTGGTTCTGTTGGTGAGAAAATTCGTTGTTGTGAGTATAAGACTTTTGGTACGCGGGAATTAGCCGAAGAAGCCTTCAATTTTATCCAGCAGGATAATGGTATTTTATTGGGGAATCACGGTGTCCTAACGATTGGACCGGACCTGGCGAGTGCCTTTGGTGTTGCTAAGGATATTGAGTTTTTAGCAAAGCTTGATTATCATGCTCGTTGTATCGGTACACCTAAACTTTTGAATCAAGAACAAATGAAAGAGGTTTTGGAGAAATTCGAGACCTACGGACAGCAATAATAAAACCGTAATTTTGACGTCTGTCAAAATTACGGTTTTTGTTTTTTTCTCTTCAATAATCAATCAGGAAATGACAAAAAATAGTATAGTTTGTTCATTCACAATAAAATGAGATAAATCACATTATTAGAAGGCGAAAAAAATTTACCATAGTTAGGAAACCCATTTTTTAGGATATTTGAACTTTGCAGCATTGTGAATCATTAATCAAATAGATTCTATTTTTTTGTGATTAGCAGAATAAGATAAATTACGCCGAAATAATTATTAGTTATTTTAAAGATGTGAAATTGTGATTCGTTTCTATTTGAAATGAATTGAATATAATGAGTGCTACATTGTAATTGTTGTTGCATCACGTTTTTTACGGTATTTAATACTTATTTAACATATGTTCCGATTGATGGAAAATGATAGTTTGTGAAAAGAAAGCGTTGACATGATTTTGTTCGATGTTATACTAAAGGTGTCTTAAGGCATATGTCAAGAGCTTTGTCATATGTCAAAAAAGTATGGAGGGGTAATAATGACACTTTATGGGAAGCTTTTGGAAAGAGAAAGAAATGGCGCACCAATCAAAGTCGGGGTAATTGGTGCAGGTCAAATGGGATTTGGGATGATCGCTCAGATTTCGACGATTCCGGGGATGGCAGTGACAGGTATCAGTGACATCAATAAGGATGCTGCACAGCGCGCAGCGGATGCTTACAATGCAAGTGCAGAAAAAAAAGTGGACATTCTAGTCAGTTCAGATTTTAAAGAAATCATTCATTCGGATAAGGTAGAAGTAATTGTTGATGCGACTGGAGTTCCAGAAGTAGGGGCACAAATTTCGTTAGAAACATTGTTAGCGAAGAAGCATATTGTTCTGCTGAATGTAGAAGTAGATATCACGATCGGACCATTGATGAAGAAAATGTATGATTCAGCAAACTTAGTTTATACAGGGTCAGACGGTGATGAGCCAGCTGCGACAACAGAATTATTTGAATTCGCGAAAAGCATGGGGATGGAAGTTTTAGTCGCTGGTAAAGGAAAGAACAATAAGCTGAAAGTTGGCGCTAATCCAGATACAGCTCAAGCAGAGGCAGATTCCAAACAAATGTCCAGCCACATGTTAGCAGCCTTCCAAGACGGCACGAAGACTATGGCTGAAATGAACTTATTATCTAATGCGATCGGCTTTATTCCTGATAAAGTTGGGATGCACGGGATCAGCGGCGATGTTGATTCAGTAATCAAGGACTTGGATTTGAAAGAAAATGGCGGGGTCTTAGACAAATATGGTGTAGTTGAATATGTGGATGGATTGGCACCTGGGGTATTCGTCATTGTTAAAGGACAAAATGAAGGTGCTCGACATGAATTGAGCTACTTGATGAAGAAGGGGGATCGCGATCACCATATCTTGTATCGTCCGTACCATTTAGCGAGTTTAGAAACACCGATCACGATTGCCAAAGCAGTTTTAAATCATGATCACGCGATCGTTCCATTAGGCGCTCCGATTTCGGAAACTGTTGCCGTAGCTAAGAAAGATATCAAGGCAGGAGAAAAAATCGATGGTATCGGCGGTTATTGTGTTCGTGGTGTACTAGAAACACACGAAGATCTAGTGAAAAATAATAATGTACCAATCGGCCTAGTTGGCGGCTCATCTGTTGCAAAACGCGACATTAAAGACGGTACATTCTTGACTTATGATGATATTGAAATTGATGAATCAACGACCGTTTATCGTTTGCGGAAACTTCAAGATTCTACGTTTGGCGAGTAAGGTGAATTTTAGGCAGATGGGGATTTTCCTCATCTGCTTTTAGAGAGGATGTAGCTTATGAACGGCTTGATGATTATTTTGATCGTTTTAATGCTTAGTCAAAGTCTGCTAAGTATCGTTCAGGTGAAGTATTATCAAAGTTTCATAAAAAGAATCACCACTGAACAGGCTGGAACAGAATATGAATTTTATACTGAAGTTGTTAAAGGGAAAGTATTGCGGACGATCGTCGCAGTTGTCGTTGATACTGATGGAAAAGTGATTCAGTGCTATATTTGCAAAGGTTTAACGATTTTTGCACGATTCAAAGAAGAACAGTCATATAGAGGTGTGCAGCTAGTCAGCTACAGTACATTAAAAAAAGAAAAAAAGGCGCCCCACATTGAGCGGGCCTTATCACAGATTTACACACGGAAATTGGAAGCGGTTACCTAAAAGGAGGATTTTATAATGAAATATATCGAATGGGCAGGGAAAAACTTTATTGGTATGTTTGAAGCCGGCGGCGAGCAATTCATGGGATACATGACCGGGATCGTACCATTGTTAATTGTACTACTAACGTTTACTTACTCAGTTATTGCATTTATCGGTGAAGAACGTGTCGACAGAGCTATCCGCTATTGTTCAAAATATATGATTTTACGTTACTCGTTGATGCCGATTTTGGCGGTTTTAATGTTGACGAACCCAATGGCTTATACATTCGGCAAGTTCGTTAAGGAAGAAGAAAAACCAGCATTTTATGATGCAGCTGTATCATTCGTTCACCCGGTAACTGGATTGTTCCCATATGCTAATGCAGGCGAATTATTTGTTTATTTGGGAATTGCCAATGGTGTGACCAAAGCAGGATTTAACCAGTCTAGTTTAGCTGTTCGCTACTTTTTAGTAGGGATTGTTGTTATTTTGATTCGTGGGATCGTAACTGAAAGACTGACTAAATTCATGATGGCTAGAGAAGCGAAGAAAGCGACTGCGTAAGGGGGAAATCGTAATGTACAAAACAGTATTTGTAAAACCTGGAAATAAGGGCTGGGGTGTTGGATTGACCTTGACACCAACAGAGAAGAAAAATAAAGTTGTTTCTGTTACTGGCGGCGGTATCCATCCAGTAGCGCAGCAAATTGCTGATTTGACCGGCGGGATTGCCTGTGATGGATTTAAGAATCAAATTCCTGAAGAGGAGACAGTATGTGCCGTTATCGACTGCGGGGGAACAGCGCGTATCGGTGTTTATCCAATGAAGCGTATCCCAACCGTAGATGTATTGCCATCTTCTCCATCTGGACCGCTATCAAAGCACATTACAGAAGATATCTTCGTTTCGGGAGTACGTCCAGAAGATGTAGCGTTGATGGAGGATGCGAATCTAGAAGAGCGGCAAATGGCAGCAGTTAATCATGCACATGCTGAAGATGCAGAATCTGCGGCAGCAACTGAAAAAATGATAACTGAAGGTCGTGAATCTGAGGAAGAGTTTAGAGAGCGATATTCAAAAATCAAAGAAGATCATAAAGAAGTCCAAGCGAAAAAAGACGGGTTTTTAGTTCGTTTCTCACGCGGCATTGGTGGTGTAATGGGAACGTTCTATCAATCGGGACGTGATGCGCTGGATATGCTATTAAAAAATATCATTCCATTTATGGCATTTATCAGTATGATCGTTGGGATTATCAATTATACTGGTGTCGGTGACTGGTTAGCGAAGGTACTCTCTCCACTAGCAGGCTCACTACCAGGGATGATCGCTTTAGCCTTAATCTGTAGTATTCCGATTTTGTCGCCTATCTTGGGACCAGGTGCCGTAATTTCACAGGTTATTGGTGTATTGATCGGTACACAAATTGCTAACGGTTCCATTCCTGTGCAATACGCATTGCCAGCATTGTTTGCGATAAATGCTCATGTGGGTTGTGACTTTATTCCAGTTGGTTTATCCTTAGGAGAAGCAAAACCAGAAACAGTAGCCATCGGGGTGCCCGCGATTTTATATGGACGGATGCTAACCGGTTTTACGGCTGTAATTTTGGCTTGGTTGGCTAGTTTCGGAATGTATTAAAAATTGTTTGAATGGAGCGAATGGATGGATGGTAAAATCTAAAATTATTGAAATTGGCAGCATGGTACCAGCTTTTGAAGAAGAACGATTGATTATTTTGTTTGGACCTTCTGCGACTGCAGAGTTGAGAGATATTTGTGTGATTCATGAATTTGAGGATCAGCCGAAAGATGCCTTGAAGATCGGCGGGAAAATAAAATTTGGTGATCAAGAATTTACGATCGAAGAAGTAGGGTCGCAAGCAAATGCTAATTTTGAAGAGTTAGGACATATTTCGGTTTATTTCCGAAATGAGATCGGGGAAATCTTGCCGGGAGCGATTATTGTCAGCCCAGGAGTTTTTCCAAGCTTTGAAATTGGCGATGTGATCGAGATTATTTAGAACAAAAGTTGTTGAGGATGTGCCGATCGGGTACATCCTCATTTGTCCGTTCTGCTTTTCAAAAAATAATAGGCAAAATGAACGTAACAGCCTTTTTCTTTGGTTTAGAAAAAGGCTGTCTAAAGGGGGTCAGCTGTCAATTTATTGATAGAATCAGTCCGTTAGATTAGTAGAATGTTAAGTAGGAAAACAAGTGTTTTTTTGCGACAGGAAAATTCTTTTGTTGATTTACATTAACTGCGAAAAATGAATTTTACCCCCCACTAGTTCTACTCGCGCATTCGTAGGATTAATCGCATGGTGTTTGAAAATCAAAAGTTGTTTAGAGGGATGGGATTAAAATGGCTATAAAACATAATCGCGACATCGTAAAAGTGGCTACGATGTATTACAAAAAGAATTTGAAACAATCGGAGATCGCTAAGCATATGGGAATCTCTCGTTCATTGGTTTCAAAATATTTGAATGACGCAAAAAATGAAGGCATTGTTGATATTTTCATTAAAAGCGAAAGCGCTTATTCCGTTGAGCTGGAACTAGCATTGGAAGAAACATTCGGGTTAAAAAAGGCGGCAGTATTAGATACCAGCAGTTTGCGAAAGGATGAGATTGAGCGTTTGTTAGTTCAAACCGCAATCACGGCCTTTCAAAGGGAGGTCGCGAAGGCTGAAACGATTGGTCTTTCGTGGGGGAAAATGTTAAGAGGGATCGTTGACGAATATCCCTATGAAAATCATTCAGATGCGACGATCATACCTCTGATTGGCGGGTTAGGGTCAGAGATGGTAGATGTCCATTCCAATCAATTGGCCTATGATCTAGCCAAAAAATTGCGCGCTAAATGCAAATATTTGTATGCTCCAGCATTAGTAGACAATGATTTTATCAAGAGAAGCTTAATCGAAAATGATGGCATCCACGATGTGTTGGAAGCAGGGAAAAATGTCGACTTCGCGTTGGTCGGAATCGCCAGCCCTTTCTCTCAAAACAATACAATGACAGAAATCGGCTATGTGAATCAGCAAGATATCAATGAACTGGAGAAGCTTGATGTGATCGGAGATGTGAATTCGAAATTTATTGATCAGGCGGGACAGGAAGTCGCTTGTGAGATTAACGAAAATGTTATTGGGCTAGGTGTTGATGATGTACGCAAAATTTCCAGTGTGGCAGTTGCCTGTTACGAGGAAAGTAAAAAGGATGTGCTGTATGTGGGCACGAAAACGAAAATTTTTACTCACATTGCAATTACAGATAGTTTAGCTGAATATTTGTTGGAGCAAGCAAAAAACGAGACGCATTGATAGAGGCTAGCTCTAACTAGGACAAAGAACAAAGGAAGTCCTAGTTAGAGCAGTCCTCGCAATGAGTGCTCGTTTTTTTGTTAACTCAGCGTTCTATCTACTTGGATCAAGGAATATATTTCTGGATAAACTCCGTCACTTTTTTCTGATACAGTTTAGGGTCGCTGCTTAGTGCCTCGGCATGTTTGGCACCGTGAACCACATATTTTTCTTTTGGTCCTTTAGTCGCTGCGTAAACTTGAGCTAACATCGAATAAGGAACAAAATCATCTTTATCACCGTGGATAAAAAGCATCGGACGTTCGTTTTTATTTAATTGTTTGATCGTATCTGCTTCACCAAAAAAGTAACCTGCACGGATTTTCGTAACGAGGCTGGTAACAGGGATCAATGGAAATGAGGGCAGATTGAACATTTGCTTCAACTGGTAATTCAACTCACCCTTGACCGAGCTGTAGCCGCAGTCTTCTACAAAGGCTTTGACATTATCTGGCAGCTTTTCACCACTGGTCATCATGACAGTCGCGGCGCCCATGCTCACTCCATGAAGAACGATTTCAGACTGCGGGTCTTTTTTGATGATGCGATCGATCCACTGGAGGTAGTCTTTCCGCTCGTGCCAGCCAAAGCCTATATAATCGCCTTCGCTTTTTCCATGCCCGCGAGCGTCAGGCATCAAAACATTGTAGCCGAGATCGTGATAGATTTTAGCATATTGCGGCATATCAGAAGCTTGCCCCATGTAACCATGTGCAATAATCGCTGTTTTATGTTGATCCTTTTCTGCCGGCAGATAATAAGCGGATAATTTTAGTCCGTCTTTTGAGGAAAGATTCCAGTCGCTGCGATTGTTTTCATTATTGAACCAATTTTCGGCAGAAATTAATTCCGCAGATTTCTTTTTTGAACTATCCGCTAGAAAATCCTTTTTAGCAGGAACAATGGCATAGGAGTAAAAATAATTCCCTGCTGCGATTAATACAATCGCTAAGACTAGGATAATGCCTAGAATGATTTTTGTTGTTTTATTCATTTGTTTCCTTTCTTTTCCATGGTAAGCTGCGAAACCATTTACCAAGGCTATAAAAATTTTATGTGCGCACCCTTTGTTGCGGAGCTTCGAAACAAATTCAAGGAGCGAGCATATCATAAGAAGTATAGAAAAAAATAAAGACTATAGCAAGTTCATTAGCGGATGTATTTACAGGTGCATCCATTCATGAGAAAATGTAGCAGAGCTTGAAGCAGAACGAACATAAAACTGATTTTTGTTAAAAAATCATTACCTTACGACGAGCGAGGAGCGGTCAGATGAAAAATAAAAAAATCACCATCAAAGATGTCGCCAAACAATCAGGAGTCTCGATTGCAACGGTCTCTCAGATTTTAAACGGTAACGATCAAAAATTCAGTCCGAAAACAGTCGAAAAAGTACTGGCAGCCAAAGCAGCTTTGAATTATGAGCCAGATTATTTTGCCCGTCGGATGGTCATGAAAAAAAGCAAGACGATTGGAGTATTGGTCCCTGATATCACCAATCCTTTTTTTAGCACATTGGTCCGTGGGGTTGAAGGTGTTCTCTATCGCGAAAACTTTATAACGATGCTTTGTAATGCTGATTTAGATACGAAAAAAGAGACGGATTATTTAGAAGAATTAAGTCGTCGCGGAGTTGATGGCTATATCATAGCCAGTTCAGCAATCTCCAACCAGGCTATCAATGAAACGCTGAGGAAAAAGAATCTCCCTTATATTGTTTTGGATCAAAAGAAAGCAGAGGGCTTCAGCGACGCAGTTTTGACTGATGATTTTTCCGGGGGAAGACTTGCTGGCGAACATTTGAGCCAATTGGGTCATGAAAAGGTAGCAGTAGTGCTGCCTGAAGATGCGACAGAAAATATCAAAACACGGCTAACGGGTTTTCAAGAAATTTATCCTAAGGCTATCTTGGTTTACGGGGAGTTAACGAAAGATGGCGGACGTCAAGCAGCTAGGGAAATCATTAAGACAGATGCAACGGCAGTTTTTGCTATCAATGATGAATTGGCTTTTGGTTTATACTTGGGCTTAGCCGCTGCAAAGAAAAAAATTCCGCAGGATTACAGTGTAATTGGGTATGATAATATCGATATGTGCGAATACGTCACGCCGCAGCTGACAACGATCGCCCAGCCTATCCATGAGCTGGGACAAACAACAGCTCGCTTATTATTGGAAAGAATCGAGCAGCCTGAGAAAGAATGGGAAGAAAAAACCTTGCCGGTTCAATTAATAAAACGTTTTTCAACAGCACACTTGAAATAGCTTTCAAGCTGTGCTATATTTTTGGTGTCGAATTAAAACGTTTTAATAAAACGTTTTAATTTAATTCGAATTGAGGAACTCGAAAGAATAGGAAATGGAGTGAACAAAATGAATACGATTACAGTTATTGGAAGTATCAATCTTGACCGGACGATCCGTGTGAAGCAAATGCCAAAACCTGGTGAAACGATGCATACGAAAGAAATTTTTTCTGCGGGCGGCGGCAAGGGAGCAAACCAAGCAGTGGCAGCCAAACGTTCTGAAGCAGCTACACATTTTATCGGAGCAATCGGTAATGATGAAGCAGGCGAAATGATGCGGGAGCTTTTATCTGAAGAAGGAATTGATTTAACTGGTGTCCAAACCCTAGAGAAGCAAGCAACTGGTCAGGCTTATATTATTGTTGATGATCACGGTGAAAATAGCATCATGATTCATTCGGGGGCTAATAATGCTTTCACCCCGCAGCAGGTCCAAGAGTATGCGGATGTGATCAAGGCCAGTGATTTTGTTATTGCTCAATTTGAAAGCACTTTAGAAAGTACGATTGAAGCTTTTTCGATTGCCCGTGAAGCAGGTGTAAAAACAATTTTAAATCCTGCCCCCGCTTTGGAAAATGTTCCAGAAGCACTTTTGCGCGTTACAGATATGATCATTCCAAATGAAACTGAGACGGAAATTTTGACCGGGATCCACGTTACGGATGAGGCGAGCTTAAAAGCAGCTGCAGATTATTTACATCAATTAGGAATTGAAGCAGTGATTATCACGATCGGCAGTAAAGGTGCATTTTACGACGTTCAGGGGCGTAACGGTATCGTTCCAGCTTTCAAGGTCAACGCAGTAGATACTACCGCGGCTGGGGATACGTTCATTGGTGCTATGAGCAGTGTATTAATGAAGGATTTTAGTAACTTGGAAGAAGCGATTGAATATGGAAATAAGGCCTCATCGCTGACAGTTCAACGCTTTGGTGCTCAACCATCTATTCCATACAAAAATGAATTGAAGTAACGAAAGGATTTTTATCATGAAAAAAAGTAAAGTCATCAACTCAGATATTTCACGTGTGATCGCACAAATGGGACATTTTGATCAATTAAGTATCGGTGATGCCGGGATGCCGGTTCCAATGACGACAGAAAAAATTGATTTAGCCGTAGATAAAGGTATTCCAAGCTTTATGGATGTTTTGAACAATGTACTAGAGGAATTAGCTGTTCAACGGATCTATCTGGCAGAGGAAATCAAAACGGAGAACCCAGAAATGTTGAAAAAAATTCAAGAGCGATTACCTGAAACACCTGTAACGTTCATTACTCATGCTGAGATGAAGGCTGCTTTGCACGATAGTAAAGCATTTATTCGTACTGGAGAAATGACTCCTTATGCAAATATTTTGCTAGAAAGCGGTGTTGTCTTTTAAACTAGATAGGTCAGTTTAAAAGAGAAAATCAAGGAGGAGACAGTATGAATACAACAGCAATCTTGATTGGACTAGGGCCATTACTTGGATGGGGGCTTTATCCCACCATCGCGTCAAAAATTGGTGGACGTCCGGTCAATCAAATAGTAGGTTCAACTTTAGGTACATTGATTTTTGCCCTAGTTTTTGCAATAGTCAATGGAATGAGTTTTCCAATAGGAATGAACTTGGTCTTTTCGATCCTCTCAGGTGTGGGGTGGGCAACTGCCCAAATTATCACCTTTCAATCATTTACCCTGATTGGTTCGTCTCGGGCGATGCCTATTACGACGGCCTTCCAGTTACTTGGTGCATCCTTATGGGGAGTCTTTGCTTTAGGCGATTGGCCAGGGACTAGCGCGAAATTATTAGGCGGCTTTGCGTTAGTATTAATTGTTTTAGGTGCTTGGATGACCGTTTGGACGGAAGAAAAAACACAAGAAAAAGCTAATATCTTGAAAAAAGCAGTATTATTGTTAGCAGTCGGTGAAATTGGTTATTGGGCTTATTCCGCTGCACCGCAAGCAAGCACTATCGATGGGATGCACGCATTCCTGCCGCAGGCGATCGGTATGTTTTTAGTTGCGCTTGTTTATTCCGTGATTTTACGTATGAAGGACAAAGAAAAATCTGCATTAGTAGAAGCAGTATCGTATAAGCATATTTTCTCCGGCTTCTTTTTTGCCTTTGCTGCATTGACCTACTTGATCTCAGCACAGCCTAATATGAACGGATTAGCAACTGGCTTCATTTTATCTCAAACCTCGGTTGTACTAGCCACATTAACCGGTATTTGGTTCTTGGGACAAAAGAAAACCAAAAAAGAAATGACGATTACCATCATTGGGCTGTTACTGATTCTAGCTGCAGCGGCATTAACGGTAACGATCTAAAGCTGTCGATTTCTGACAGCTTTTTTTGTTTAAGATAAATCCAAGTAAAATTTTTCTTGTCAGTGCTATAATCAATACAGGAAAAGACGAGGCTAGTCCTATTTCTTACACTGAAGTTATAAAAAAGGATTCAGGCGGAACTATTAGAAGGATTTTCGTTTTTTCGAGAAATTTCTAGCGATTAGGAAGAAGGAGAAGTTATGAAGCTGACATTGTCATTAGATCTTTTGGAACAGGCATTTTATTATGTGTCGCCGATGAAGCCTGTCTCGACGGTCCCTTTGATTTATGTGACTTTTCTGGCAGAAAAAGAGCAAGTAGCTTATACGACTGATAATGAAGCAAAGTTCGCGCGAAAAATCGAACGGTCATTCAAAGCGGCTTTCCGCGAGATCATTCAAAAGAATCAAGAGTATCGGGAAATTCTTGATCAAGACAAGCTTTTGCCGCTGGAGGAGCACTTAGCGAAACAAGCCCAATTGATTCACGCTGTAAGAACAGAGCTCCAAAAGTATCCCGAGTTAAATTTGATTCGAATCGATGTTGCGGGTAGCTGGCCTGTATTTCAAACAGAAGCAGGAACGTTGGATTTGACTGAGTAAGCGAGTTTGTTTAAGAAAATGAAGGCAACTGGTAAAGTAAATAGGAAAGGGTGAGTAAAATGGATAGAACCTATTTTGAAGGACAGACAGCATTTTTAAAGGATTATGAAAAGGTCGTAAAAGCAACAGCCATCGATCCGGAGCAGGTGATCGATAAAGTAATGACCCAATTAAATAAGCCGACGCCGGATGACAAATTATATTATATCCTGCCTGGCGAATATACGATCAAAGGCAATACGGTCAGATTTCCTTTTCGCAAAGAATTGATTGCTATGGACAATGAGGCGACAGTATCCACTCAATTTTTCTATGAAGATTCGCCTTACGAATATGAAGTTGCTGATGAAGAACAGCTATGATCCTAAAGACTTTCAGGTTTAGAAAACTTGAAAGTCTTTTTTTAAGCTTGCTTTAAAAAAAGAAGCTGGTATGATGGATATAATATGGTTTGTTATTTTTTTAGCAAGAATGGGGGGTGATGGTCTTGCATGATTTACTAGTGGCAGGGCTATTTCCTGCAGGCAATGAATTTAAACTGAAAGGGAGTTAATATATTGTTCATTCTTGAAAAGAAAGCGGAACCAGAGCAACAAATCTGGAATCATATCAAACGTCACTACCAGGGGGAAAAAGTCGCAGTTGTCGGAGTTCAAAAGCAATTGCCGCAAACCTTCTTACGTAATAAGCAAGTTATTTTTTATGAAAGTCTGACTGGAAAGGCTTTATTAGAAGAAGGAGAACGCTTCTTAAATAAATTCGCAAAGGAATATACTGCTTTTGTCTTTTATTTAGATAGTTCCTCAGAAATAGCGGAACAGCTGGTCGAGGCTGGTCGTAATTTAGGTGTCCGAGTAACTGTTACAGTTGAAGAAACGGCTGCTTAAGGAGCCGTTTATGTGGAAAGAAGTCATTCGACAGAAGACAGTTCATAATACTATTTTACGAAGCGGACTGCGGCTGTTGCATCAAAGTACTTGGCGTCAAAGCAAGGATAGGAAAGCTTTGTTAGAGGTTTCAGGTCAATTGCAAAATGTGATGCAGCTGCATTTAGAAACAAAAAACCTCGTTGTAGGAGTTCCTGGCTTCGGAAAAGAAGTAACGCTGTTGGAAGTGGATGAACCTAAGTTTGTTCCTCACTATAAAATAGAGCAAGTTGTCGAATCTGCCGAAGGGCACTTTATCAAGTTAAAATTAATAAAAACCGTTTAATAAGGAGTCGCACAAGTGTGCGGCTCTCAGACTGTAGACAAAGTCCATTTTATGGATGATGATTACAGTTTTTTTGTTTCGTAATCGCGATCAAGCGTAAAGTAAAGAAGAATACGCAACTTCAGCATGAATAAAACAACCGCTAAGTCTCAGTAAAAATGAGCCTTAGCGGTTGTTTTTGGATAGTTAAAAAATCAGACCAGTAATAATTGCGCTTAGAAAGCTGACCAAACTAGCACACAATAGAATTTTTAATCCGTGTTTGGCAACCAGATTGCCTTTTTCCTCGTTTAAGCCCTTCATCGCACCAGAAATGATTCCAATGGAGGAGAAGTTGGCAAAAGAAACTAGAAAAACAGAGAGAATTGCCGTAGTCCGAGTTGAAAAATCCCAGTTGCTTTTGGCCAGCTCCGTCATAGCAACGAATTCATTGGTTACTAGTTTGGTAGCCATCAAGCTTCCTGCATTCACAGCTTCTTTCCAGGGGATGCCTGTGATAAAAGCTAATGGAGCAAAAATATATCCTAGGATTTCTTGGAAGGTCAGCCCCGTGAGTTTAGCAAAAAGGAAGTTGATCATCGCGATCAATGCGACAAAACCGATCAGCATTGCTGCTACAGTGACTGCCACGTGGAAGCCGTCTAAAATATATTCTCCCAGCATTTGGAAGAAGGTTTGCTCTTTGTCCTCAGCGATCATCAATTCATCATTTTCCAATTGGTAGGGATTAACGATTGAAGCAATAATGAATCCGCCGAATAGATTCAGTACGAGTGCAGTAATCACATAACGCGGTTGGATCAGCGCCATATAGGAACCAACGATGGACATGGAAACGGTGGACATCGCTGAGATACTCATGGTAGTCAGGCGCTGTTCAGACAAAGTAGGCAGCTCCTTTTTGATAGAGATGAATACTTCCGATTGACCAAGGATCGCTGAAGCAATTCCGTTGTAGGATTCCAATTTGCCCATACCATTGATTTTGCTGAGTGCAAGTCCAACACCTTTCATAAACAAAGGCAACAGTCTAATGTAGCGCAAGATTCCAATGATCGCAGAGATGAAGATGATCGGCATTAGGACGTTTAAGAAAAACGGAAAGCTGTCCTTATTAGCGATTCCTCCAAAAACGAAATCAACACCAGCGCCTGCGAAACTCAGCAAGGCATCAAAAACAGCTGCTAAACCGTTGACGAGAGACGTTCCTACAGTCGTTCGCAATAAGATAAAGCCTAATAAAAATTGCAGCAGCAGCATAACCAAAATCGGAGAATACCGAATATTCTTTCGATCGCTGCTGATCAAAAAACTCAGTGCTAAAACAATAAGCAACCCAATAATACCTGTAAAAAAATGCAAACAACCACTCCTAGTTTCTATTGATAGTATTTTTCTTTAAAAAATAATCTGAATCAGCTTAGCCTTTTTTTGCTGAAATTGCGAAGGATAGCGATGAAAAACAGTCCTCTATGAAGAAATTCTAAATTCGAAAACACTAACAAATTCATTTTGTCCGCTTGCAATGATTAAAGCTTTTCCAAAAAAAATATGCTATGCTTGAAAAGAATTCTGCAGAAAAAGAGGGATTGGAATGGAAGGGGAAAACAAAAAGCGAATCTTGCTGCCGCGCTATCAGCAAGTAGCGGTAGAGATCGCTGAACGGATCGCTGACAAACGATATCAAGTAGGAGAAAAAATTCATGCACGCTCAACTTTAGCCAGCAATTTCAATGTTTCTCCTGAAACTGCTCGTAAAGCGATCAATGTTTTGGTGGATCTAGGCATTATGGAAGTCCGTCATGGCAGCGGAGCATATGTGCTTTCGCGAGAAAAAGCGCAGGCCTATTTCGAAAAATATCAAGATGTGCAGTCTATCCAAGAAATTAAGAACGAGATCCAAGCCAGTGTTGAAAAACAGAAGCAGGAGCTGGACAATGTCAGCGGACTATTGAATCAGCTATTATCCCAAACGAAGCGCGTCCATAATGGTGCGCCCTTTGTTCCTTATGAATTGACATTGACTGAAGAAGCGGCTCACTTAGAAAGTACCGTTAATGAGTTAAACATTTGGCACGAGACGGGTGCGACTGTTATTGCGATTCAGCAAAAAAATGAATTATTGCTGTCCCCTGGGCCATATGCGAAGATTTGTGCTGGAGATACCCTGTTTTTTGTTGGTAATGAGTTAGTATTGCAACGAATGCAGCATTTGTTTTACCCAGATAAATAATTTAAACAAAAAAGAAAGCGTCCGCTTTCTTTTTTTTGTTTGCTGAAAATTTTCAACATCTTTTTTGACAAAAGTGACCACATGATGTTAAGGTAGTATGGTCACTTTTTAAGAGGAGGATATATTTTTGAGTAAAGTTAAGGTAGAACATCTGACTAAAATTTTTGGCAAGAAACAGCAACAAGCCCTTACGATGATTCAAGAGAATCGCGACAAGAATGAAATTTTAGAGCAAACAGGTGCAACTGTCGGTGTATATGATGCAAGTTTTGAAGTCAATGAAGGAGAAATTTTTGTTATTATGGGACTTTCCGGCAGCGGAAAATCCACAATGATTCGTTTATTAAATCGGTTGATTGATCCAACTTCTGGTGAGATTTACATAGATGGAGAGGATATTGCCAAAATGGATAAGGAAGCACTACGAGAAGTGCGTCGTCATAAAATCAACATGGTTTTCCAAAATTTTGGATTGTTTCCTCATCGGACGATTTTAGAAAATACAGAATATGGCCTTGAAGTACGCGGAGTACCCAAAGCCGAACGTCAGGCTAAAGCAGAAAAAGCATTGGAAAACTCTGGTTTATTGACCTTTAAAGATCAATATCCAAATCAATTATCCGGTGGGATGCAGCAGCGGGTTGGATTAGCGCGGGCTTTAGCTAATGATCCGGAGATTTTATTGATGGATGAAGCCTTCTCCGCATTAGATCCATTGATTCGTCGTGAAATGCAGGATGAATTATTGGATTTGCAGTCAAATGTGCAAAAGACGATTATTTTCATCACTCATGATTTGAATGAAGCATTACGTATCGGAGATCGAATCGCATTGATGAAAGATGGTCAAATTATGCAAATCGGTACAGGAGAAGAAATTCTGACACATCCAGCGAATCAATATGTGCGGGACTTTGTTGAGGACGTGGATCGTTCGAAAGTCTTGACTGCCCAAAATATCATGGTTCCTGCATTAACTACGAACATCGAAGTTGATGGACCAAATGTTGCTTTGAACCGGATGCGTAAAGAGGAAGTCAGCATGCTCTTAGCTGTGGACCGTAAACGTAAGCTAAAAGGCAGCTTGACAGCTGACAAAGCTCTAGAGGCACGAAAAAATAATTTAACATTAAAAGAAGTCATTGATAAAAATGTCCGCCGAATCCCTAAAGATATGCTGGTAACTGACATTTTCAATCTGATTTTTGATTCGCCGGCACCGCTGGCTGTAGTGGAAGGCGATCGTTTAGTCGGTGTCGTCATTCGCGGCAGTGTGTTAGAAGCGTTGGCAGATACGGAAACAGAAGAGGTGAAAATGAATGTTTAATTTCTTACAGCAAGCTTTGCCCGTCGCAGATTGGGTCGAAGGATTTACAGATTGGCTAACGGGAACATTTTCAGGATTGTTCTCGGCCCTGCAGCATGCAGGACAGTTTTTGATGGACGGCATGACAAATCTATTAACGATAATTCCGCCCTTATTATTGATTCTTATTTTAACTGTTGCCGCATTTTTTATTTCAAATAGAAAATGGGGTCTGACGAGCTTTACCTTAATTGGGTTGCTCTTTATTTACAATCAAGGCTTATGGATTGATTTGATGAGTACAGTTACCTTAGTACTTTTATCTAGTCTATTATCGATTATTATTGGAGTGCCATTAGGGATTTTGATGGCGAAAAATGAGACGGCGAAAAAAATCATTACGCCGATCTTAGATTTCATGCAGACGATGCCTGGATTTGTGTATTTGATCCCAGCTGTCGCTTTCTTTGGAATCGGTATGGTTCCCGGTGTTTTTGCTTCAGTAATTTTTGCTTTGCCGCCAACCGTACGCTTTACCAATCTAGGGATTCGTCAAATTCCCAAAGAATTGGTAGAAGCCTCTGATTCATTCGGCGGAACGGGTAAACAAAAGCTGTTTAAATTGGAATTGCCGTTAGCGAAAAGTACGATCTTAGCCGGAATCAACCAAACAACGATGTTGGCTTTATCAATGGTTGTGATCGCATCAATGATTGGAGCACCTGGTCTTGGGCGGGGTGTGCTATCTGCCTTGCAGCGAGCACAGGTTGGTAATGGTTTTGTGAATGGGCTGGCATTGGTTATTTTAGCCATCATCATTGACCGCTTCACTCAAAATATCAATAAACCGAAGCAACAAGCAGCTGAAAAAATGCCGAAAACGAAAAAGAAAAAAGTTGGAATCGCAGCCGGCGTTGTCGCCGCTGTTGTATTACTTGCTTCGTTTGGTTTTGGAGGATCCTCTAACGAGAACAAAGGAACAATCAACCTGACTTACGTAGAATGGGATACTGAAGTTGCTTCAACCCATGTAATCGGTGAGGTTCTAAAAGAAATGGGCTACAATGTCAACCTGACACCGTTGGATAATGCGATCATGTGGGAATCTGTGGCAAAAGGTGAATCGGATGCAATGGTTGCTGCATGGCTGCCGAATACCCATAAGTCGCAATTTGCTCAATATAAAGATCAAGTAAATGATCTAGGCGTTAATTTAAAAGGCGCCAGAGTTGGGATTGTTGTTCCAGATTATATGGATGTTAATTCCATCGAGGACTTGACTGATCAGGCCGGCAAAACAATTACCGGAATTGAACCTGGTGCCGGTGTTGTGAATGCAGCAGAGAACACCTTAAAAGCCTATCCGAACTTAGCAGATTGGAAGGTTTCTACCTCATCTTCTGGTGCTATGACTGTAGCTTTGGGTCAAGCAATTAAAAAGAAACAGCCGATCGTAATCACTGGCTGGTCGCCGCATTGGATGTTTGCTAAATATGGTTTGAAGTATTTGGAAGATCCGAAGGGTGCGATGGGAGCTGAAGAAGCTATTCATACGATGACACGTAAGGGTCTGAAAAAGGATCAGCCTGAAGCGTATAAAGTCTTAGATAATTTCCATTGGAACCAAAAAGATATGGAAAGTGTCATGCTGGCCATCAATGAAGGAAAGGATCCTTCTCAAGCAGCAAAAGACTGGATCAAGGACCATCAAAAAGAAGTTGATGAGTGGAAGAAATAAACTAAGTAGAAAATTGCTGACCTCGGTGGTCAGCAATTTTTTTGCAGTTTTTTTCCTCTTCATCCAGCAAAATCGTATCCATACGAAAACTATCTTAGATCGAACGAACTGCGCTTAACTATTGAAAGATGAATATTTTCAAAAAAGAATCGTTCCTATTCATTAGTTCTTTCATGATTAATGATGAAAAAAGGATGCCTTTTAACTAACAAGAAAATTGACTATGATGAATATAAGAGATAGTGAGGCGGTCAGCCCGGCAAAATGAATAAGGAGGTGTGAAAATGGATAAGAGTATGCGGCGCCGAAATCAATTACTTTCACTATTGGTTTCTGAAAACGATTACAAAACAACGAATTATTTCAGTGAGAAGCTAGAGGTCTCAACAAGAACCATTTTGAATGATGTCAATTTTTTGAATAAGGAATTGGTAAAGAAAGAGATAGAGATCGTCAAGGTCCCGCGGCATGGGATCAAATTAGTTGGAACTGAGGGGAATGTCAGTCAAATCACGGATTTCTCAGTGGAGAGCGACACGGATATTTATGATGTCTTGGGACGAAGAGAAGCCGTTTTTCGACAATTATTCATAAATCCTGAAGGGCAATTGCTAGAAGCATTGGAACGGGACTTTTTCATTTCTGATTCGACCCTAAAAAAAGATTTAGATTATCTGCAGCGGTATCTGCGTCGTTTTGAAGTTAAGATTTGCCAAAGCCGGCGCAAGGTGACACTCAAGGGAACAGAGGCTGACATTCAACAGTCCTATCAAAATTTCTTGATGACAAAATTTCCCGATGCCCTGCTTGTCAATAATGATGAGCTGCTGGTGCAATTGAGCAATTATTTTCCAGAAACACGAATCCAGCTAGTTAAGGATACACTGGAGAAGTTTTCAGACATGTTTTACAGCGATATTTCAAACAAGTATTTTTCAGCAATTTTTCTTACCTTTTTATGTTTGATTACTCGCGCAGAACAGGGCTGTCATATGACGATCGAGGAAAAGAAGAAAAACGAACTAGAAGATCTAGCCCTTTACACCCAAACATATGAAATCTGCGCCTTCATTTCTGCGAATAGTTCGATTGAGCTTTGGTATCCCGATATTTATCATTTATCCGAAACGCTGTATGCCATGAACGTAAAGCCGTATTACAAATCAACAAAAAGCTATAGCAATTGTTATCAGGAAGCTGTTGAAGAATTGATGGCTGATTTAGGCAACTTGTTAAATATTGATTTCTCTGGCGATCAGGAGCTGCATGATTCTCTGATGAGCCATATCGTTCCGATGATCTATCGTCTGCGGCGGAATATCTTGATCAAAAATCCCTTTATGGAGGAAATCAAGAACCGCTATCTATTGCTTTATTCCATGATGTGTTATGCGACAAGCAGCATTGCACAACGTTTTTCGATCGAAATTACAGGGGATGAGATTTCTTTTTTAGTGATTTATTTTCAAGTTTCTTTGGAACGAAAATATGGCGTGAGCTTCCGCAATATTTACGTGGTTCTTTCCCGAGGGCTGATCACGAGTGATTTGATTTTTACCAAAATTCGTCGAATCATTCCTCATACAGATAAGGTTATTCAGTTAACAACAAAAGAGTTTGAGCAGGTGACACTGAACTCGCGAGATGTCGTAGTGACTACAGATGCTAATTTGAAGGCAAGAAATGTCGTGTATATCTCTCCAATGATCAAGGATGAAGAAATCAGCCGCATTGTTCATACCTATTACAAACGCTACAACGCAACGGTAAAAGAAAAAACGCAGGTCCAGCATCAGTGGATCAATCCAGACCTTATTTTTCTTCAGCAGCATGTGGAAAATAAAGAGGCGTGTTTAAATTTCATGATTGACCAGTACCAGCGGCTAGGAATCGCAAAAGAAAATTTTGGTGAATCTGTTTGGGTTCGGGAGAAGTTGGGAGATACCAGCTTTTCTGTCAGTGTTGCGATTCCCCATGCGGATCCAAGTGAGGTTAATCAAACGTCGATTGGGATCATGACCTTGGATAAAAAAATAAATTGGGGGATCAATAACGTAAATGTGATACTATTTTTCGCTATTTCAGATACGGATATCGATGCAGCAAAAAGCAAAATTACGGGATTACTTGAATTTATCGAGAAGGAGGAGAACGTGGAAAAGCTGATTCAAGTAACGGATAAACAGACACTTTTGGAGTTAGTGATGGGGGAAGGGAGTGCAATTTAGGTGGCTGATTTTTGGGATGAAATGTATTTAGATGAACATTTGGTAGATTTGGAAATGGATGAGCCTGATAATTTTTCAGCACTGGCTACATTAGCGGATCGTCTTGAAAATAATCAGTGTGTGAATGAAGCGTTTGGCCTGGCGATTCAAGAGCGGGAAAAGGAATTTGCGACCGGCTTGCCCTTGGAGCACATAGGCGTTGCGATCCCGCACACAGATTCAGAATATGTTTTCAGGCAATCAATGGCGATCGGTATTTTAAAGGAGCCAGTAATGTTTGAGATGATGGGTTCACCAGAGGTTCTAGTTCCGGTAAAAATCATGTTTATGCTGGCGATCAAGGAGCCGAAAAAGCAATTGGAATTTTTACAGGCGCTGATCGATATGTTTCAAACAGATGAAAAGGTCTTAGCTATTATTCAAGCAAAAACGGCGGCGGAGGCCGTGAAAAAAATAAAACAGAATCTAAATTAAGGACGTGGAGAAAATGAAAAATATTTTACTAGCATGTGGTTCAGGAATCGCGACTTCAACAGCAGTCAATGGAAAAATCTCTAAATTATTGGATGAAAATGGGTATAAGGGAAAATATAAAATTACCCAATGCAAGATTTCCGAGGCGCCCAACAAAGCATCCAATTATGATTTTTTGATCTCTACAACAGTGATACCTAAAGATTTAGACTGTGAATCTGTATCGGGTGTGTGCTTTTTGACAGGCGTGAACACAAAACCGACGATCGATCGAATCTTAGAGCTGATGGAGAAATAAGCTATTAAAAAAATGAGTAAAGAGAGGGATTAAGCATGGATACTATTATTAAAGTGTTTCAATTTATTCAGGGATTGGGTGTATCCGTTGTAATGCCAATTGTTATTTTTATCCTTGGTTGCGCATTCCGAACAGGCGTTGGGAAAAGTCTTCGGGCAGGATTGACAGTAGGGGTAGGCTTTATTGGTTTGAACTTAGTTATCAACTCGCTATTGGGAACGAGTCTTTCACCAGCGGTACAGGCGATGGTTGATCGTTATGGCTTAAGCTTGTCGACGATCGATGTGGGCTGGCCGGCTTCAGCGGCGATCGCTATGGGATCAACAGTCGGCTTGATCATCATCCCGTTAGGCTTATTAGTAAACATTTTGATGCTGCTGACAAATACGACACAAACAGTTGATGTCGATATTTGGGATTATTGGCACTTTGCTTTTACGGGTGCTTTGGTAGCGATTGTTACGGATACCTTATGGTTAGGAATTGTTGCTGCAGTTGTGAATATGATCATTATTATGGTTCTAGGTGATGTTACAGCGCCAGAGGTGGAAAAATCGCTGGATTTACCGGGAGTCTCACTCCCGCACGGCTTTACAACGGCCTATGCGCCGATCGCGATGGTGATTAATAAGCTGATCGATATGATTCCAGGTGTAAGAGACATCGATATCAACATGGATACTGTTCAGAAAAGGTTTGGTGTCTTTGGCGAACCGATCTTAGTAGGTACGTTTTTAGGGGTTATCATTGGGATTATCGCGGGATACAACGTGACAGAAGTATTGACGCTGGGCGTTTCTCTGGGAGCTGTTTTAGTCTTGATTCCTAAAATGGCCGCGCTGTTGATGGAAGGACTGATCCCGATAAGCGACGCTGCCAGTGATTTTATTCAAAAGAGGTTCCAAAATCGTGGGAAAATCTATATTGGGCTAGATTCTGCCGTAGGTGTGGGACATCCAGTTACTTTGGCTATTTCCTTCATCTTAGTTCCATTATTGATTTTCTTGGCAGTGGTGTTGCCGGGGAACACAGTAATGCCGTTTGCTGATTTAGCAGTTATTCCGTGGATGTTCGTACTGATTACGCCGATCGTAAAAGAGAATGGCTTCAGAGGTCTGATTGTCGGTTTAATCGTCTTAGTTTTCGGTCTGTGGATCGCAACGGACTTGGCACCGATGATCACTACAGCTGCCAACAATGTAAACTTCCAAATGCCGGAAGGTGCATCGCAGATTTCATCGATTTGTGATGGTGCGAATCCACTAACATGGGCAATCGTCCGATTGAATGGCTTTGGCTATATCGGTACTGGAATTGGAGCCGTTGTCGCTGTAGCCATGGCGATTTGGAATCGCAACCGGATTAAAAAGGAAGCCGCTCAGCTTCATGACGAAGGAGAAGTTGCTTAATTGTTATAGAGGAGGAAGAACGAATGAAACGGTTCGAATACGATAATACATTGTATTTTATGGATGTCCTAGTTACAGGAGTAGTCTCATTGATCGTTTTCCTCATTGCGATCAGTTCAATTATAGCTAATTGGATGCCTGCCTTGATGGGCTTAGTTAGCATCGTTGCTTTCTATAGTTTTTGGAATGCCCTTGTTGCAAGAGTCACACCAAAGGAAGTAGATGTAACAGGAGATAGGTTGCGTTTACGTTCTTTTAAGCGGACCGATGATTATAGTCTCACGCAATTAAAAAGCTTTAAGATCCGGGAATTTCCGACCGCAGGAAAAATGTATCTGCGGATGGATGGCGGCGGGATATTAAAAGGCCGCTATTGGTTGAATACAAAAAATTATAATGATGGTCAAGAGCTGTTCCGGTTGTTGCTGGATCTGGAATATGAAAAGCATCCGGAATCACTGAAGGCTCGTGCTAGAAGAGTGAACACTGAGTATAATGCTCGTGCAAAAAAGAAAAAAGAGGCCAGCGGATGTTAGAAAAAGAAAAAGCAGAAATAATCGCAGCGGGAATAAAACTGGATCGCTATGGATTAATCTCATTGTCCGGCGGAAATGTGAGCATGCGAGTGGATCAGGAGACAATACTGGTCACTCCCAGCGGAATGATGTATGAAGAAATGGTTCTAGAGGATGTCCTCGTGATGACTCTTGAAGGAAAAATAATCGAAGGTACACGTCGTCCAAGTGTTGATACGATCGCGATTCGTTATATTTTTCAGCAGTTACCAACTGTTAACGCAGTCATTCATACCCATCAGCCATATGCCACAGGGATTGGTTTGGTGACTGATCGGATCGATTGTGATGTTACCACACTTGCTAATACGGCAAAGGGACCGGTCAATGTAGCTCCATACAGCTCAGCAGCCAGCATCGACATGGGCTATGCAGTCGTTGACCATATTGGCAATCAATTAGCAGTCGTATTAAAAAACCATGGTGTCGTAACGGTGGGTAAAAATCTAAAAGAAGCATTGTATGCTGCTGTTTATCTAGAAGAGGCTGCTAAAACATTATTTGTCGCTCATTCCTATGGCGGTGAGATCGCTAAACTAAGTGATGAGCAGATTCAAACTGCTGTTGAAGTATTCAAGGATTATGGACAGAGCCAGCATTGAAGTAAGTTCAACTTACGAATAGTTTCTGTGACAAGCGAAGCGAGCGTGTGACTTAACTGTCTGCCATTTTTAGGCAGACAGTTTTTATTTTGCAGTGTTGAAGAAAGGGTTGTACGCCGATTATTCCGGTTTCAGCAGGACTTTCAGCTCTTCACCGCTCATTGCTAAGCGGAAGGCTTCCTCCCACTGAGTTAACGGAAGAATGTTTGTGATTACAGGAGATAAGTCGATATTAGAGGTTTGCAGCCATTCGATCGTTTTAAGCCATGAGCTGGTTTTTTGAGTTCGCGATCCGATGAGCTGGATCTCTTTGTTTAGGAGCAGGCTCATATCAACAGGAACAGGATTTTTTGCGAATAAACCTTCCTGAATAACAGTTCCCTTCTTTTTAACAATCTCTAGTGCTTGCTGCAGCGCTTGCGGACTGCCGGAGCATTCAAAAACTTGATCGAAGCCCAATTGTTCCGTCCGCTCAGCGAGGAAAGAGTCCCAATCAATTGTTTGGCTGTCGACGGTGAGAGAGAGACCGAGTTCTTTGGCCTTGGCTAAACGATAGGCATCTTTTGATATACCAATAAGTGTTACATCTGCCTTCAATGATTTTGCGACTAACGCCAGTAAAACACCAATCGGACCAGGACCAAATACCGCGATTTTTTCGTTGGGATGGATATGTGTCTTTTCCATTACGGCGTGGACACAGCAAGCAAGGGGTTCGATCAAAGCAGCAGTCTCATTTGAAATCCTTTCTGGCAGCTTATGACAGCGTTCTGCTTTGGCTAAAACAAAGGTTGCGAAGCTTCCATCGACCTGAGTGCCCAGCCCTTTTCGTTGGCTGCATAGGTTGAATTCCTGTGCGGAACAGTGGACGCATTTTTCACAAACTTCATAGGTTGTTTCACTAACAACTCGATCTCCGACAGTGAGAGTTGTTACTTTATCCCCTATTTCATGAACTATACCAATGAACTCATGACCAAGTGTCAATGGTATTTTTTTGTTATATTCTCCCTTAAAGGCATGAATATCAGACCCGCAAATACCGCTGAACACGACTTTGATTAATACGTCATCATTTTTAGGTGATGGCTTATCAAAATCACATAATTCCATATTGCCAAAACCGTCCTTCATTTTTCTTAGTGCTTTCAATGTAATACCCTCCTTAATCAATCCCTTTATTAAATTTGTTATTAAAAAATAGAGTTTTTTTAGTATGCCAAGCGTAGCATAGAAGCTTCCTGACTATCTATCACAATTCTTTTGAGAAATGAACAAAAAGGATTGGTCTTGTGAAATAATAGAGGGGAGATACAATTAAATGTGTAGAGGTGATAGTGATGAACAGAAGGATCAATAAAATTTTATTGGATATTTTGCATGAAAAAGAAGATTCATTGGCCAATTATGCAAAATTGTTTAAGGTCTCCGAACAAACGATTCGTAATGACGTCAAAGAAATCAACTTTCAATTGGAAAGCAGTGACGGAAATAAAGGCATCTATCTAGAAGATGGGTATTTACAAATACCGAAGGAGGTCGATCTAAAGGAACTGTTTAAAACCTATGCATCATTTCAACACTATCATTTAACCCTCGACGAACGCCGAACCATTCTCGCTTTACTTCTGATAACTAGTCATGATTATGTGACAACCTACTATCTCTCTGAATACCTCTTAGTCAGCCGTAATACATTGGTTAGTGATATCGAGGCGTTAAAAAAGTGGTTTGCGAAGAACGATCTGATTCTGTTATCCCACATTGGGAAAGGGTACAAAGTTGCCGGAGATGAAATAAGGATTCGAAAGGCAATGACTAAGCTAATTATTTTCAACGGGTTGTTTGATTACGGTTATGATTATGCCTTAGGATGGGAAAATAATATCTTTCAAAATTTGCTGCTGGATATTATTGATTCAGATAATCGCTACCAAACAGTCAGTCAGCTGCTGATGGAGGCTGAAAAGGAAGAACACTTGCAATTGTCCGATTTTTCTTATCAGGAGATGATCTGCTACTTGATCATTTTGATTGAGCGCATCAAGTTTAGTCATTATATTGAAGCCTCTGAAGACCTAGATGAAATGCTTGAGAGCTCCAAATCCAGCTTTGCCAAGACGATCATCAAAAAAATCGAGGAAGCCTACTCCATTGTAGCTGCGGAGGGAGAATTGGGTTATCTGATCTCCATTTTACGCAGGAAAAGTTATATCAAAAATAATGGACGTAAAATCGATTCGATTGAAATTCAAATCTTGATCAATGAGTTTATCTTTAATTTAGCGAAGGAGATGGATATCAAATATTACTTGAACAGCGATCTGTTTGATCTGCTGGAAAATCATTTAAAGCTGTTGATTTATCGACTTTCTCTAAAGGATAGCGTGGTAAATGTGTTGTTTGATGAAATTTATCAGTCTTATCCGGAGATGTTTGAAATTGTAAAACGAAACTTGCGAAAGATCGAAAGCTATTTGGAGGTTGATATCCAACAGAACGAGCTGTCTTTTATCGTTATGTATGCAATGGCCATTCTAGAAAATAGTAATAATACTCATTCAAAAGGTCAGATACGATTACGCATTGTTTGTAACTCCGGCAGTGGGACAGCCCAATTGATTAAAGTAAAGCTGCTTTCGGCATTTCCGCAGATTTCGGTAATCTCTGTTGACTCTTCTCATGCGCTGCAAAAGATTCGGCCGGATGATCAAGACTTAATCGTCAGTACGGTTCCTTTAAATTTTGACCAATCACCAGTTGTTTTAGTGAATCCGATTCTGACAGAGCAGGATATTGTTCGAATTCAAAAAGCATTGTATAAGATCAAGCCACGTCATTTCATTGATCAAGATTACTTGATTACCAAAGAAGAGGCGATGATTGAAAATTTCTTGCCGATCATTCAGAAATACATTGATGTGGGCGAATATCAAAATTTTTTAAGTGATATTGAATCCTTTAATCGCCTGAATGAGCGCTTGTCAGCAGAGACACAAGAGGTTAGCCGTTTGACATCGATAGTGACTATCGAGCGAATTAAACTGGACTGTCCATGTGACGATTGGCAATCAGCGATCGAAGCAGCGGGGCAATTATTGCTGGCAGATGACTTGATTACAGCGGATTACATTCAAGGGATGATTCAAATGGTCGTCGAAAATGATTCATACATCGTTATTTCTCCGGGAGTCGCTATCCCGCATGCAGAATTTTCTCATGGGGCAAAGAAGATCGGCGCAAGCTTTGTTCGTTTAAAGGAGCCGATAAACTTTAATCATCAGAAAAATGATCCAGTAAAATATGTAATCGCTTTCTCTTTGCCGGAAGGTGTTTCCATCGGAACCTGTCTTTATTATTTTACTGAAATCTTAGCAACGGAGAATTTTTTGGAAATAATGGATCAGTGTCGTTGTGAACAAGAGGTAATGGTCCAGTTAAGAAAACTAGAAGATAAAGTGATGGGGTTTCCTTATGAATAAACTATTAAGTAATGAAAATCAGAAGTTTCTGTACTATGCATTTGATGAAAAGGAGCAGGAGGCACTGCTTGCTAATATGAGTGAGGTTTTGATTGATGCAGGCTTTGTACATGAGAGCTACAAAGAGGCTGTGATTGAGCGGGAACGGGTCTTTCCCACAGGATTACCAACGCAGGGGATCAATGTGGCTATTCCTCATACAGATTCGATCCATGTAAAAAAGGAAGGTTTTTTAGTAGGCGTGTTAGAGCAGCCAGTCACGTTTGAAATGATGGCAAGCAAGGATGTTTATCTAGAGGTAGAACTTATTTTTATGTTGGCGATCAAACAGCCGGAAGATCAATTGGTGATGCTGCAAAAGCTCATGTTGTTGTGTCAGGATGAAAAAAATCTACAGCTACTAAAATCAAAAGAGCAGGTTGTTGAGGTTGAGCGATTATTGAAAACGATCCAGTAATGGTGTTCGTTTGCTAGTTTTACTTTTTGCTTCAGCAGATTAGTAAAACGCTGTATGGCTTGACTGCAAAAGCTTTTCCATTTTATGGAAAAGCGATTCATTCAAAGGAGAAGGAGAAAAAACTATGTTAGATATACTTAAAGCAGGGGTAAATTATATCTTAGATTTAGGTGCAGCGGCGATGCTGCCCATCATTTTGACTGTCTTTGGCTTGGTTTTAGGGCAAAAGCTGAGTAAATCTTTTCGTGCCGGTTTAACTGTCGGGATCGGTTTTACTGGGTTGAATCTAGTGATTGGATTGCTTTCGGATTCTATCGGGGCATCCTCCCAAGCGATGATCGAACGGTTAGGGTTACAATTGGATATTTTAGATGTGGGGTGGCCGATTGGAGCCGCAATCACATTCGCAACGCCGATCGCAGTTATTTTGATTCCAGTCATTTTTATTTTTAATATGATCTTGCTGCGATTTAATTTAACAAAAACGATGGATGTGGATTTATGGAATTATTGGCATCTGATTTTCCCGGGGGCAATGATTTATTATGCGACAAACTCAATTTGGATCGCTATTATTTGTTCTCTGATCAATACGTTCGTTATTTTCAAGCTAGCCGATTGGACGGCTCCAGCAGTCGAGCATTTCTTTGGACTGCCGGGGATTTCACTGCCCCATGGAGAGACAGTGAACTTTGCGCCACTGACCTACGCGTTGAATCGTGTGTGGGATAAAATTCCAGGTATTAACAAAATTGATATCAATGCAAAAAATCTAAAGGAGCGCTTGGGGATTTTTGGCGAACCAATGATGATCGGGCTGGTTTTAGGAGTTGGAATGGGCTTATTGGCAGGCTATGATTCTCAGGCAATTATTCAATTAGGTGTTCAAACCTCAGCGGTCATGATTTTAATGCCGAGAATGGTGGCCTTATTGATGGAAGGGCTGTCACCAATTGCAGAAGGAGCCAAGGCGTTTATTCAAAAACGTTTCCCTGGAAAAGAAGTGTACATCGGATTAGACGCGGCTGTTGTAACGGCACATCCAGCCATTATCACAGTAGCCTTGTTGATGGTCCCAATTACGATCCTGCTGGCAGCTGTCTTGCCATTTAACCGTCTGCTGCCTTTTGCTGATTTAGCGGTGCTGCCGTTCACGGTTATTTGGTCAGTCGCAGCATCGAAGGGCAATATTTTCAGAGGCTTGTTAAACTCGATCGTATCGATTTGTATCGTATTCTTCATTGCGACGAACTTAGGCGCATTGACTACAACGATGGCGCATGCAGTAGGCTTTGCTTTCCCAGAAGGGGCGACGATGATCTCAGGAATTGATATGAGCTCTCACATCACCTTATGGATCATGCTGAAATTGATTGATCCATCGAACCTGCCAGCCTTCATGGCAGGAGTCATAGCTTTAGTGATGTATGGCGCATTGTGGTTCTGGACACGAAATGACATCAAAAAACAATATGGATTACCAACTGGAAAAGATGATCCAAATAATACAGTCAAGGGAGCTGGAACGAATGAATAAAAAGCATATTTTGATCGCCTGCGGTACAGGAGTGGCGACCTCAACCGTCGTTTGTATGCGGGTAAAAGAAGAGCTGGAGAAAAACAATATCCCGGCAACCGTTGAACAATGTAAGGTTGCTGAATTACCTTCGAAAATCAGCGGTGCTGATCTGGTGGTGACTACGACCGCTTATGAAAGCGAGGATATTCCGGTAATCCGAGCACTATCGTTTTTAACAGGTGTCGGTATTGAAGCGGATGTGCAAAAGATTATTGATATTTTAAGCTAAAGGAAGTCAGTTCCATTTTTGCAGTTTTATTGCGAGGAAATAAATCAGTCGATTTGAAGAACGGGTTTATTTTCTACAGAGAAAAAATAAAAGCACTAAAAGGAAAAAGGAGCGGGCACATGAAGGGAAAAGTTGCGGTAGTCACTGGAGCCGCTAAAGGAATCGGAAAAGCCATTGCACGCAAGTTTGCAGAAGCTGGTGCACATACAGTAATTTTGGATTTTGATCAGAACAATGGGGAAGAGACTGCGGCGGAATTTTCTCGCGACTATTCAGAATCACTCTTTATTAAAACAGATGTTTCTGATCCAGAGTCGTTAAGGAAAGCCAGCGATCAAGTATTGGCGTATTTTAAGCGGGTAGATATTTTGGTGATCAATGCGGGAATCAGCTACCTGCATTCAATTGATGAAATTTCGATTGAAGAGTGGCAACGTGTACTGCGCATCAATTTAGACGGTTCTTTCTATACGTTGAAGGCATTTTGCGATCATTTTGTAGATAATGTCGGAAAAGTGATCTTTATCACTTCCGGCTCAGCGATTACAGGAACCGGCGGCGGTATGCACTATGCCTCTTCAAAAGCGGGTCAACACGGCTTGATGCGGGCAGCTTCGAAAGAATTCGGACCTAGAGGGATCAACGTCAATGCGATCGCTCCGCGGGTAATTCAGACGGATATATTAGATACTCTTTATCCTGACGATGCCAGTCGAGAGGAGCTGCTGAAAAAGATCCCGCTTCGGCGAATTGGCCAACCAGAAGATATCGCGAACCTGGCATTGTTTTTAGCAAGTCCAGAAAGTTCTTATATTCATGGGCAAATTATGTTAGCAGATGGTGGAAGAACCTATTAAAGGAGAGCATATGAAAAAAATTTTAGTCGTTGCCGGAACGTCCGATAATAAACGAAACTTTGCGGTGAACTACATTAGCGAGTTTATGCAAGATAAAGGAATGGACGTCGAGGTTGCTGGAGAAAGTATTTATGATGTAACAGAAATAGCGGCAGACATTTCAGCAATCGTCGCCATTGGTCAGCCCCAATTTCATACGACTGTCCCAATCATTGATGGGACTCCTTTTATCACGAAGTTCAATATGGACAGCTGCTGTCAGCAACTAATGGAGCAACTGTAAAAAGCAATTTGAAGGACGACAGCTGTGTTCACTTTGTTCTTTCATGATTAATGATGAAAAAAGGATGTCTTTAAACGGGTAGTGGAATTTATTATGATGAAGATGAGAAGTAGGGAGGCGCTGTGGCGTAAAGCTTTTAGTAAACACTGATTGTTTGCCGGAAAACTAGCTGAAAGTCAGCCGTACTGCATCGATAATGCGTTCAATGAACGAAAAGTTAGTTATGCTCCGGCTTCTATCGTGAATGAGAATGAAATTGGAAAAGTCATAGTGAAAATCCTCCTTATTGGTTTATTCGTGAGAGCCCAATAATAACTGATTTTTACTATGACGTTTTTTTTGCTTGAATGATCACTGACAGTACGAGAATGTGAATTCCAGTAACATTTGTTACGAAAATCGCGTCGTTGGAACATCCGATAAAGATGAGCTTGTGAAAAAAATCATTTAGAGAAAGCGTTGACACTTCCATCGAACCCTCTTATGATGACAGTGTAACATATGTTAAATATAAGAACATATGGTAAAAGACGCGTTTAGTCCAAAAATTCGCTGTAGGATGTTCGTTTTATTAAATGCGACAGCAGGTTAGTGAAACGGTATGTGTAGTTAAGATCGAACTGGGAGGAAATGAGATGAGTTATTCCGACGATGCACGATTACTGACGGAGATTGCTTCAATGTACTACGAAGAAGGCGCCAAACAATCAGAAGTAGCAAAAAAATTCAATATTAGCCGTTCGTTAGTTTCTAAGTATTTAGCCAAAGCACGTTCCTTGGGATTAGTGGAAATTATCATTCATGATGATCTAGTTCATCCTTATCGGTTATTAGAAGAAAAACTGGTGGAGAAATATGGATTGACTGAGGTGATCTGTATTGCACCAGCAGCCGCTGAAATGCTGAATAAACGAATCGGCATTGCGACGGGAAAGTACTTGACTCGAATTTTGAAGGGTGATGAAACAGTAGGCGTATCGGCAGGGATGGTCGTCCACGAAGCAGCACAAAATTTTTTACCGAAAAATCAAATGGAGAATGTCCGGTTCATTCCGCTAGTCGGCGGCTTAGGACAAGAGCATACGGCGCTGCAGGCCAATGTGGTCTGTGAGATTTTTGCCCGCAAAAGCGGCGGCTCTGTATTAGAACTGCATGCACCGATCACGGTGGATTCCGCAGAAGCCAAAAAAGTCTTTATGGCACAATCCTTTATCAAAAATGTTTTTGATAAGGGGAAGAAAGCCGATATTGCATTAGTCGGAATCGGCGGCTTGCCAGCCTATTCCACAATGACCAAAGCCTATTTGCCGAATGAAGAGGTTCCACTAAGAAAGGAATTAACTGCTGGCAATGTGTCAGGAGATATTTGTTACAACTTTATCGACGAGGAGGGCGAATTAACAGAATGTACTTGGAATGATCAAGTTTTGGCGATTAGTTTGGCGGAGCTCAAACAGATACCAAAGCGTATCGGAGTATCCGGAGGCAAAGAGAAAGTCAGCGGAATACGTGCCGCATTAAAAGGAAAATTGGTCAATGTTTTGATTACTGATGAAGAGACAGCTAAAACGTTATTAGATGAAGATAAATAAAAATGGAGGCGCATAAATGATGGCAGCAACGAAAAACATCTCGATTCCGAATCGAGCAGGTTTGACGGATGAGAATTTGGTAGAGCTTTATCGCAGAATGTGGGAGATTCGATTCTTCGATGAGAAGGTGGATCAGTTATTTGCGAAGGGCTTGATCCATGGAACGACTCACTTAGCGGTGGGACAAGAGGCGACAGCGGCAGGCAGCGGAGCTGTTTTACGTAAAACAGATTGGATCACTGCCACACACCGAGGTCATGGTCAAACGATTGCTAAAGGGACGAATATCAATGAAATGATGGCGGAATTATTTGGTCGTACGACGGGAACGAACAACGGAAAAGGCGGTTCGATGCACATTGCCGACCTTGATACGGGAAATCTTGGCGCTAATGGAATCGTAGGCGGAGGCTTTCCAATCGCAACTGGTGCGGCACTAACCTCAAAATTGAAAAAAAATGATACGGTCGCGTTGGCCTATGCCGGAGATGGTTCGACAAATGAAGGCAGCTTCCATGAATCATTGAACCTAGCTTCTATTTGGAATTTGCCGGTTGTCTTCTTTATTGAGAACAATCAATACGGAATGAGCGGCCCATTTAAAACGATGATGAATGTCGATCGTTTATCTGAGCGGGCAAAAGCTTATGGTATCGAAGGGATTACGATCGAAGGAAATGACGTCATCGAAGTAATCAATACGACTTATGATGCGGTAGAGAAAGCACGACGCGGCGAGGGTCCAACCTTGATTGAAGCAATGACCTATCGATGGAAGGGCCATTCAAAATCAGATGCGAAGAAATACCGCACGAAGGAAGAAGAAGAGGACTGGCGCAAGAATCACGATCCAATCAAATTGGCCCGTGAAAAATTTGTAGCGGCAGGAATTTTTACAGAAGAAGCGGAAGAAATCAGATTAGCAGCCAAACAGGCAATTGAAGATGCAGTTACCTTTGCGGAAGAAAGCCCAATGCCAGCGCTCGAAAGCATGTACGAAGACGTTTATTCAGACTAGAGCAGAAATAGGATGATATACGAGCAGAGAATCAAATTTATTTTTCGGTTTTTGAAAAATAATTACTTTAAAACGAAGTAGGAGGAAGCAGAAAATGAGAGAAATCACGTACGCGGAAGCAGTCAGAGAAGCAATGTCTGAAGCGATGCGAGAAGATGAAGATATTTTCATGTTAGGTGAAGACATCGGTGTTTATGGTGGCGCTTTCGGTGTGAGCCGCGGCATGGTGGAAGAATTTGGTGAAGAACGGATTCGTTCAACGCCAATCTCAGAATCAGTGATCGCTGGAGCTGCTGTTGGATCAGCCATGACTGGGATGCGTCCGATTTTTGAAATCCAGTTTTCGGATTTCATTACAATCGCCTTGGATCAAATTGTTAACCAAGCGGCGAAAATTCGCTACATGTATGGCGGAAAAGCGAAGATTCCGTTGGTAATGAGAACTCCCGGAGGTTCCGGAACTGGAGCCGCGGCGCAGCATTCACAAAGTTTAGAGAACTGGACAGCTCATGTTCCTGGATTGAAGGTCATCCAGCCAGCAACTGCTTATGATGCAAAAGGGCTGCTGCATGCGGCGATCGAAGATAACAATCCCGTTATGTTTTATGAACACAAGCTTTGCTACCGGACGAGCTCGGATGTGCCAGAAGGAAAATACACAATCCCGATCGGCGTGGCGGATGTTAAACGAGAAGGCACAGATATTTCCGTTGTAGCAACAGGCATCATGGTTCATAAAGCGTTAGAAGCGGCGGATATTTTAGCAGAAGAAGGCATTCAAGTCGAAGTTGTTGATCCGCGAACATTGGTCCCGTTAGATAAGCAGACGATTATTGATTCTGTTGTGAAAACAGGTAAAGCGGTCGTGGTCACTGAAGCAGTCAAGCGTAGTGGATTCAGTGCTGAATTAGCTAGTGTGATTGCTGAGGAAGAATGCTTTGATTTCTTAGACGCGCCAATCATTCGTTTGGCCGGTAAGGAAATTCCAATGCCTTATCATCCAGAGCTTGAGAAGAAAGCGGTTCCTCAAGTGGAGGATATTGTTGACGCTTGTCGTGGATTGATGGCATAGAGGGGGATAAAGATGGCGAACGAAGTATTGATGCCGAAGTTGAGTTCCACAATGGATGTGGGAACGATCACGACTTGGCTAAAAAACGAAGGGGATTCTGTAGAGATCGGGGAAGCGATTTTTGAAGTGATGACCGATAAAATCGCGATCGAAGTGGAAGCCTACGATGAAGGGATTTTACTCAAAAAATATATCGGCGACGGTGAAAGTGCACCAGTAAATTCAGTGATCGCCTACATTGGTGAAGCCGGGGAAGACGTTCCTGCGGAGATGCCGGGTGCTGGCTCTGAGACTGCTGAAGAAACAAAAGCCGAAGCAGCAGAAACAACGGAACCAGCGAAAGAAACAACGATCGTAACAACAAAAGTTCGCGCAACACCAGCGGCGCGTCGGATTGCACGAGAAAAGGGGATCGATTTGCAAAAGGTTCAGGGCTCTGGACCGAAAGGCCGCATCCAAGCACTCGATGTGAAGGAATACCAAGAACCGGCAGCAGTTGTAGCGTCAACAGCAAAAGCTGCTGAAGGTGAGCTGATTCCTTGGAGCGGCATGCGTAAAGTAATTGCAGATAAGATGTCAGAGAGCAAGCACACGATTCCGCATGTCACAATGAATGCTGAGGTTGATTTGACGAAAGTCATCGAGTTGCGGAAACAGCTGCTGCCGATGGTGGAAGAGCGTACAGACGAACGGTTATCTTTCTTAGAAATTATCGCCAAAGCAGCGATGGTAGCATTAAAGGCGTATCCAGAATTTAATGCCCATGCTTATGCTGAGGGAATTAAGCAGTTTGAACAGGTTAATCTTGGGGTGGCCGTTGCCGTTTCCGACGGTTTAATTGTCCCGGTCGTTGAGCAGGCAGATCAAAAAGGCTTGAGCGATTTGACAGCAGCAGTGAAAGCTGTGACGAAAAAAGCCCGAGATGGTCAATTGATGCCGGCAGAAATGAGCGGCGGAACCTTTACCATTAGTTCATTAGGCCGCAGCAAAGTCCAAACCTTCAATCCAATCATCAATTTACCGGAAGTAGCGATCTTAGGAGTTGGCGGAAGCTACGATAAATTAGTGGTTGAAGACACACCAGAGGGACCACAGGTGGCGACAATCACAGCGTTGAATCTATGCTTGTCCTTTGATCATCGGGTCGCTGACGGCGCACCTGCCGCAGCATTCTTAAGTATGATTGTTGACCTGCTGGAAAATCCAATGAGCTTGTTGCTGTAGGGGGCGTGGAGATGACAAAAAAAACAGAAACAGTCGTAATCGGCGCAGGTCCTGGCGGTTATGTGGCAGCAATTCGAGCCGCACAGTTAGGTCAAAAGGTGACGGTGGTAGAGGCGGAACATATCGGCGGTGTATGCTTGAATGTCGGATGTATTCCATCTAAAGCATTGATCACAGCAGGCCATCGTTATCAAGAGGCACAGCATTCTGACTTTCTAGGGTTACGTGTGAAGGAGGCTGCTTTGGATTTCACCAAAACACAGCAATGGAAAGATCAGCAAGTTGTTAAAACATTGACCTCAGGTGTAGGGATGCTTTTAAAGAAAAATGGCGTGGACGTCATCATGGGGCGTGCCAAATTTACTGGACCGCAAAGTCTGACGATCACAACCAAAACAGGGGAAGAAAAACTAGAGTTCAAGCATGCGATCGTAGCGACTGGCAGCCGGCCTATCGAAATTCCTGGTTTTGCTTTTGGCGGCCGCATAGTAGATTCTACTGGTGGGTTGAACCTGAAGGAGATTCCTAAGAAGCTGATTATTATCGGCGGCGGGATTGTTGGTTCGGAGCTTGGCGGTGCGTATCGCAATCTTGGTTCTGAGGTAACGATTATTGAAGGGGCGGAAAATATCGTTCCGAATTTTGAAAGCGACATTCAACAGCTGGTCGCAAATAAGTTCAAACAAAATGGCGTGGAAATTTATACGAATGCGAAAGCGAAAAAGGCGACGGAGACGACCGATGGTGTTGCGGTAGAGTTCGAAGTAAAAGGCAAGACCCAAACCATCGAAGCCGATTATGTAATGGTAACAGTCGGCCGCAGACCGAATACAGAAAACTTAGGCTTGGAAAAAGCTGGAGTCACTCTTACGGAAAGAAACTTGATCAAGGTGGATGAGCAGTATCGGACTTCGCAGAAAACAATTTTTGCGATTGGTGATATCGTAGAAGGCTTGGCGCTTGCTCATAAAGCCAGCTATGAAGCAAAGGTCGCGGCAGAAGTGATTAGCGGGAAGAACGTAGCGAAAGATTATCGTGCGATCCCGGCAATCTGCTTCACGGATCCAGAAGTTGCCACTGTCGGATATACATTAGCGGAAGCGAAAGCAGAAGGAATCAAAGCGCAGACAGCGAACTTCCCGATGCAAGCCAATGGGCGAGCATTATCATTAAATGCGACGGAAGGATTTGTCCGCTTAGTCTTTGAAGCAGAGACCGAACTTATTTTAGGAGCTCAAATCGTCGGAGTCAATGCCAGTGATCTAGTGGCTGAGATCACGTTGGCAATTGAATCCTATCTGACCCTGGAGGATATCTCTCTGACGATTCATGGGCATCCGACATTATCTGAAATGGTGATGGATGCTTGTGAAGTTGGATTAGGATTGCCGATTCATATGTAAATAAATAGACCTCATAAAGACGAACGAGTTGTTCGGTTTTATGAGGTCTATTTTTAATACATTACAGAGCCAACGATAATGATGATGATTTCAGCAATCAAAGTCCCCATAAATACGGTAGTGAAAGTTTGCTTAAATCCATTCTTATGGTTTAAACCCGTTAGGCTTAAGAAGGTCAGCAGCACACCGCTTTGCGGAACAATCGTTAAAATATTTGAAGCAACGGCGGCGACCCGGTGGATCATCTCGGGATTTAATCCAGTTGAAAGGTAGTATTCTGAGAAGTTGGGCATGACGATTCCCAACGCACCAGAAGAGGAACCCGTGATAGCAGACATAGCTGAGGTTAGTACAGTTAAACTAATCAGCGGGCTGCCTGGGATATTCAGGATCAAGTCAGAGAAAATTTTGAAGCCGGGTGCAATCATCACTACCGCCCCAAAGGCCACAGCTGATGCCGTTGCAAAGATTGGACCGACAGAGCCGGTAGCCCCAACACTCAGTGAACCGATTTTGTCAGGGATATAACCGTAAAAAAGAACCAGCGCTAATACGATCCCGACGAGCAGAGCTACATAGATAATATTTTTTTTGATGAAATCATTTCCTAATACACTGCCGGAGATTGCGATAACGACTAATACTGTTAACGGCATAATGCTGGCAATGAAGGCCGGCTGTTTCCGATCAGAGGTTTCCGTTTGAGCCCCCGAAGTGTAGGTAGAAAAATTTTCTCCCTTGGCTAAGCTTTTGTTCAACGTACGTTTCATGTAAAACAAGCCAAAAATGACACAGCCAATACTGCCTAAGATACTAGGGACAGCTGCCGCGGTCAGAGAAGTATCCAAGTATTGGATTGGGATGACATTTTGAATTGCCGGTGTTCCAGGCAAGACCGTCATCGTGACAGTCGCTATCCCCAGCCACAATGGGATTTGGATCAAATTCCAAGCAAGATCCATTTTTTTGAAAAGTGACTTAGCTAGCGGCAAGACTGCAAACATTACAACGAATAAGCTGATCCCGCCATAGGTTAGGATCGCACTGATGATAAAAATAGCAACGAGTACGCGATAAGGGTTATCATACCCGACCTTTTGTAAAATAAAATCAGCAATCGAAACGGTGGCATTGCTGGCTTCCATCAATTTAGCCAAAATCGAGCCGAGCAAAAAGATCGCGAAATAATTCAAAATATAGGTGGACAGCGCCCCCATATAGTTGTTGGGTTGATTTCCTAATAGAGAAGTGACAACATCCATTCGATTCAAAAGTACAACGATCAACGTGGCCAAAGGAGCTGCGATAATAATGTTGATTTCTTTTAGTGAAAAATAGATGATTGCAGCGACACCCAGCAGGACACCGATCGAACCAAGCAAACTCATGATTTTCCTCCTTCATAGAACGAGCGAAAACATTTTGGAAGCATGCTTTCGCCCGTTTGAGATTTATTGAGCGGTGTAACCGCCATCAAGTAATACAGCTTGTCCAGTAACGCCTTTTGCTTTATCACTTGCTAAGAAGGAAACATAATCAGCAATTTCTTGGACATCGATCAAACGTTTTTGCGGTACGAGCGGGTACAGAACCTCCTCTAAGACATTTTCCAACGGAATTCCCCGAGTCTTAGAAAGATCTTCAAATTGCCCGCGAACGAGCGGCGTATCTACGTAACCGGGACAAATAGCATTTACAGTAATCCCTGAATCAGCAGCCTCTAAAGCAGCAACTTTGGTTAAGCCGATGATGCCGTGCTTTGCGGAATTATAGGCAGATTTTCCAGCAAAACCGATCACGCCATTGATGGAGGCCATATTGATCACCCGGCCATGTTTTTGTTTTTTCATTGTTGGGAAAGCCCGTTTGATTGCGATAAAAGGAGCAACCAGCATAACTTTTAGCATGAATTCGAATTTTTCTGTTGGGAAATCCTCGATCATCGCTACGTGCTGCAGACCGGCATTGTTCACTAGAATATCTAAGCGGCCATATTTTTCAACCGTTTGGTCGATCGCGGCATTGATCGCCTCCTCTTTTGTTACATCACAGACGATTCCGAATGACTCATGCCCTTGCTTATTGTAGTTGGCTACTTGTTCATCCAGCTTCTCTTTATTGATATCTGAAAAGACGACGATCTTTCCTTCATTTAAAAACGTTTCTCCGATTTGTTTTCCAATACCGCTAGCGGCTCCTGTTACGAATACGACTTCTTTAGACATTTTGCATCTTCTCCTCTTGAATGTTTTTTATTAACGGCACTTCTGTTGCCGCTTGAATTTCTTCGAATGTAAAATCTGGATAAATCTCTGTGACTTCAACACCTTCTGGGGTAACTCGGAAGACTCCCATCTCGGTGATAATCAGGTCAACGATTCCTTTTGCTGTTAAAGGAAGTGTGCAGTTCTTCAAAATTTTTGGTGTTCCTTTACTTGTATGCTCCATGGCAACAATGACTTTTTTTGCTCCAGTCAGTAAATCCATCGCACCGCCCATGCCGGGAACCATTTTCCCAGGAATCAAGTAATTGGCGATGTTGCCATTTTGATCCACCTGCAAAGCACCCAAAACCGTGACATCTACATGACCACCGCGAATGATGCCAAACGAGGTACTGCTGTCAAAAAAAGCACCGCCAGGCTGGATCGACACCGGCTGTCCGCCCGCATTGACGATCGTTGGATCAATTTCTTCTGGTACTGGACCGAGACCAATGAAACCATTTTCAGATTGTAAGGTTACATGAATACCATCAGGAATGTAGTTAGCGACTTTAGTTGGGAGTCCAATTCCTAAATTGACTAATGAATGATCCGTTAGTTCTTGGGCGACTCGTCTAGCGATACGCTCTTGCATTTGATCTTTTGTTAGCATGCTGCACCTCCTTCCACGAGATAATCAACAAAGATATTTGGTGTATGAACAAAAATTGGATCGATCGTGCCAACCGGAACGACTTTGCGTGCTTCCACAATAGTCGTTGTCGCGTTAGCAGCCATAAGATGGTTAAAGTTGTTTTCGGAACCTGCGTACTGAAGGTTGCCGGATTCGTCGGCCACATCAGCAAGGATCAAAGCGACATCTGCTTTCAAAGGTTTTTCAAGCAGATAGTCACGATCATCGATGTTTAAGACAGTCTTTCCTTCTGCGACAAGGGTCCCAACGCCAGTTGGTGTCAAGAAGCCGCCCAAGCCGTAAGCGCCAGAACGGATTTGTTCGATCAGCGTTCCCTGCGGTACCAAATCAATGATTGTTTCCCCTTCATTCATTTGTCGGCCGGCTTCACGATTTAAGCCGATATGAGAGGCAATGATTTTAGCGAATTGCTTATTCACAACCATTTTCCCGACACCCTTATCAATGAATCCTGCATCGTTGCAGATCAACGTTAGATTTTTAACGCCTTTTTCAACCAAAGCATCAATCAATGCTTCTGGTGTTCCATTTGCCATAAAACCGCCGACCATCAGGACGTCGCCATCATTGACCATTTCTGCGGCTTTGCTTATATCAATTGTCTTCATCCTATTATTCCTCGTTTCCGTTCTTAACGATTAAAGAAGTTCCTTGTCCGCCGCCGATACAAAGCGTTGCCAGACCATAAGTGACCTCTCTGCGTTTCATTTCATGTACTAAAGAAACCAAGATTCGAGCGCCGCTGGCACCAATTGGATGGCCTAATGCAATCGCTCCTCCGTTGACATTCACCTTGTCAGGGTCCATCTCAAGTGCTCGCATAACACTAATCGCCTGTGAAGCAAATGCTTCGTTAGCTTCGATCAAATCAATAGCCGACATGGTTAATGCCGCTTTGCTTAATGCTTTCTTAGTGGCCGGAATAGGGCCGGTGCCCATTATTTCAGGGGCTACTCCTGCACTCGCATAGCTAACGATTTCGGCTAAAATGGGCAGATTCAACGCCTCTGCTTTTTCGCGGCTCATAATTAGAACCGCCGCCGCACCGTCATTGATACCAGAAGCATTCCCAGCGGTCACGCTGCCATCTTTGGTAAAGGCAGGGCGCAATTTTTGCAGCTTTTCAAAGGAGCTGTTGGATTTAGGGTATTCATCCTTAGTGAAAAGTAGATCTTCGCCGCGGCGTTGAGGGATGGTGATCGGCACGATCTCTTCAGCGAATCGCTCCTGTTCCAACGCTGCGACTGCTTTCTTTTGACTGTTCGCCGCAAATTGATCTTGTTCTTCACGTGATATTTGGTATTTTTCCGCGATGTTCTCAGCCGTAATTCCCATGTGATAGTGGTTAAAGGCGTCGGTCAATCCGTCATTGGTCAAGGTGTCGATGATTTTCCCATCACCTAACCGACCGCCCCAGCGATGATCCTTTAACACATAGGGTGCTTGGCTCATATTTTCGGTACCGCCGGCAATAATAACCTCAGCATCCCCGCAAGCAATTGCTTGGATCGCCAGCTCGACTGATTTTAAGCCGGAGCCGCAGACCATATCTAAGGTAAAGGCCGTTTTTTCAACCGGTATCCCGGCATTGACGGCGATTTGTCTAGCGACATTTTGTCCAAGTCCGCCATGCAGGACATTTCCGAAGATGACTTCATCTATTTCGTCAGGGGCGATTCCCGCTTGTGCTAGAAGCTCCTTGACAACCTGCTGACCCAAATCAATGGCTGAAATATTTTTTAATGTTCCGCCGAACGAGCCGATAGGTGTTCGTAAAGCAGAGGTAATGACGATTTCTCTCATGCAAATACTCCTTAAAATAATTTTAGTGGATTAAAAGCGCTTTCAATCAATTCCATGGAAAGCATAACAAGAATATGCGCAGAAGCAAAATAGCAAATTTTTAGCAAGGTATTAATTTTTTTTATAGAGGATTGCTTTGACATTTCGCAAAAGCCTGCCTATCCTAAGAGCATGAGGAAAGAAATGCAGGAGGGTAAACATGGATATTAAGCATCTTCGTTATTTTATATCAATTGTGAATAACGATTTTAATTTGAGCCGAACCGCCCAGAATCTCTATATTTCACAGCCAACTCTGAGTATTATGATCAATGATTTCGAAAGTCGTGAAGGAACGAGTTTGTTTAAACGGAACAATGGAAAGATCGTCGGTCTGACTTATATTGGTGAAAAGTATTATGCTGATGCTCAAGAGGTTATAAAAAAATATAATGAAATGCAGATGAATCTTCATGAAGCGGCCGATACGATGGCTGGCAGCATCACGATTGGTATTCCGCCGTTAATATTGTCTCTTATTTTTTCGACCATTATGCCGAAATTGATTTTAGACAATCCTACGATCAATTTTACGCTTAAAGAACAGGGCGCCCATCGTCTAAAAGGGGAGCTGCTTTTAGAAACGGTCGATATTGCTGTTTTACTTTCACCGGAAGGCATTTCTCAGAATATCATTGATTCATTTGAGATTCAGAGCTCGGAGCTGTCTGTATTTCTGTCGCCTAAGCATCATCTGGCGGAAAAGAAACGAATCGATTGGAAAGATTTGCACAATGAGAAAATCGCACTGTTTGATGAGAGCTTCATGATCCATCATTTATTCAAGGATGCTTGCGAACGCAAGAACGTGTATACGAACATTATTTTGAAATCCAGCTCTTGGGATTTTCTGCTGAACTCAGTAAAAATCAATGAAGAGCTGCTAACGATTTTACCATTGCCGATGGCGGATCAATATGCGTCGGAAGATTTTGTTGCGCGCCAGATGAATGAGCCGATTGTCTGGAAGGTCATGATCTGCCGGCTGAAGAAAAACAATTATACAAATACTGAAAATTACATTTACGATACATTGATAAAGTTGTTTCAAGCGAAATAAAGGTGCAGCAAAAAGGACTTGGCGAAATCATCTGCCAAGTCCTTTTATAGAATTTTTTAAGATAGGCGCAGTATGTCAAACGACTATTTCGGCAATCAGCGGAAGGCGTTCGAAAAATTGTTCTTACCAGCGCTATTTTTTCCCTAATTCCTCGTCTTTACGGATCGTTGCATCGATTCCTTTAATAACGGTTGAGATAAAGGCGTTGTCTTCTAATTCCACGATCCCAGCGACAGTTGTTCCTCCTGGAGAGCTTACTCGATCGATCAGTGTCCATGGATTTTCCTTGCTGTGAGCCAAGGTTTCCGCACTGCCTAAAACTGCCTGTGTCGCCATTTCTAGCGCGATATCCTTCGGCAGCCCATTCTTCACTGCTGCACGAGCGATTGAGTCGATGAACAAGAAGGTATAAGCCGGCGAGCTTCCAGCGATGGCTGTGAAGATCGAGAAGTATTTTTCTTCTAGCGGCCAAGCTTTGCCGACTGCGTTAAACAGATCGATAATCGTTGTGACATCTTCTTCTGCAGCGCTCGCATTTCCGCAAACAGCCGCCGCACCTTCGCCAACCATCGCATTCATATTCGGCATTACTCGAACGATTCGGATCGGCTGATCTGTTTCGAATACATCATAGATCGCTTCGGTACTTGTTCCAGCGGCGATCGAGACGATTAATGGATCATTTTGCAGAATCGCATCCTTTGCCTCCAGTAATACGCCCTTAATGACATTCGGCTTGACTGCCAAGATCAAGGTATCGACCGTTTTGATAACTTCCTGCGGATCATTTACCGCATGTGCACCAATTTTTTTCGCGAAAGCTTGGACTTTTTCTGTTGAGATATCATACAAGTAAATGTCCTCTGGTTGGCTGAACCCTTTTTGGACAATGCCTTCAACAATTGCAGATGCCATATTGCCGGCACCGATAAAACCGATTTTCATAGTGAATTCTCCTTTTTTTGGCTATTGTATTGAGCAAATTCACGCATGCGTATTCATCCGATTTGTGGAACTTGCAAAGTGTTTGAATCAAATGTCTAAAATTCATAAACATGGTACAATCAATAAAGAAATTATATGCCTATCGATACATATTGAAAATAGTGTAGATAAAGAAGAAAGTGTTTGATTCTAAGGTGGTGGGTAAATGGATGTAACGGCAACGGAGTATAACAGCTTTTATCAATTTTTGGCAACCTTGGATTGCTACTTAGGCGATGATGGTCAAATGATTGGCGAGGTCCAGCGTTTTGCTGCAAATGCGCGGCGAGAAATTGCGGCTTTCGTGACGAAGGAAACAAGGGCTCAGATCGCGGTTCCGGCCGATTTTATTCGAATGCTGTATGTGATGAAGGGAACAGTGGCTGTTCAGATCAACGATGTGGAAAAGGAGCTGAACGCGGGCGGATTGATCATAGTCAATGGGGCAACACAGCTTTCCTATTGCGGAGATTTAGAGACGGAAGTGATCGCCTTTTATTTTAAATCGAGCTATTTTACAGAATCGCTGCTGGGCCAATTTTTTGAAGAGCCGCTGCTGTATCGTTTCTTTGTGGAGGCTTTGAGTAATGAGTTTGCTAGTATCCCGCGCTTTTTGGTCTATGATTTTGCGGAGGAGACCGATGTGCATTTTTACGCCCTGCTTTTACTAAAGCAAGTAGTTAAAATGGCGTACTTCAACAATAAAGTGACAAAATCGGCCTTTGTCCTGTTGATTGTCGAGATTAGCCAGGGCAAGCCCGAGCGGTTGATTGCCAAGGACAGATTTATCTCCAATGGACAGCTGACGGAAGAGCTATTGGCGTATATCGATGCTCGTTTGGAGCAGGTGACGCTAGAGGAGGTCGCACAAAAATTTCATTTTCACCCGAATTATTTATCGAGTTTATTGAAGGAGAAGACGGGGCAGTCATTTACGGAAATCGTCTTATTAAGAAGAATTGAGCGCTGTAAAAGCTATCTGGAACAAACGGATCTGACAATCCAAACAATCGTGGAGCGCTTAGGCTATAAAGACAAGGCCTTTTTCTATAAACGGTTTAAGCAGATCGAAGGAATCACACCGCGTCAGTATCGAAAAATGCGAGAGGAGGAAAAATAATGTATGAAGATATTTTTGCCGAGGTTCAATTGACCGTCGTTGAGCAGCCGATCGAGTGGGTGAATGAGCGACCTCTTTATCGAGGACATATCAAGGAATTGCCTTTTATTACAGGCGCAGGTCCTTCAAAGAAAGAGCTGTATCGCCAATTGGCGGAGCAGTATCAGGAATACGCGGCATTGAATCAAGTCGAGGATAAGGATGAAGAGATGACCTCTTCGTTATTAACAGCGGATCAATTATTGAAGTATTACGATGGTGAGACTTTTGACGGCTTTTCTTTGGGGGATTTGCTAAAGGACGATTAGAGCAAGTTTGTATACCTTTTCAATGATTTCCGCTAGACTAAAAAGAAAAAAGGGCGTGAAGCGATGTCACCGATTGAAGAATACATTCACGCTGCTGAAACGGATCAGCAGCCGATGCTTCAAGAAATCTATCAACTGATCAAAGAAATAGTCCCGGAGGAAACCACTGAAAAAATTTCTTACGGAATGCCAACGTTTTATTTAACAGAGAACTTAGTTCACTTTGGCGCGATGAAAAAGCATTTGGGATTTTATCCGACACCAAGTGCGATGACTGCCTTTGAAGAACGACTGAAGGACTATAAAACCTCAAAGGGGGCATTGCAGATTCCTTATAAACAAGAATTGCCATCAGAGATGATTACAGAGATGGTGCGTTTTCGTCTGAAGGAAGTGGTGGAGAAAAATGCTTAATGGAATCGAAATCATGTTGTACGTCAAGGATGTTGCCGGTTCAGCGGCTTTCTGGCAAGAAGGAGTGGGCGGGAAGATCACCTCGCAGCAGCCAATGCCGGATGGCTCCCTGCAAATCACGCTAGAGTTGTTTGAATCAGTGGAGCTGGTTCTGTTTGATCGCCAATTTATTGAAAAGGTTTCTCCCGAAGTCGCGGACAATTTTCCTTCGTTACTAATGAAGGTGTCGGACCTTGATGCCTGCCACGATCGCCTGCAAAAGCTTAGTCCTAAGGTAAATCCTATTGTGGAGCAGGGTGGGAAACGGCTGTTCAATTTTGCCGATCCGGAAAATAATTATTTTGTGTTGAGTGAATGACCTTCAAGAAATTGAAGGTCATTTTTTTGTCAGTCACGCTTTTTGCAGTCCCTAAGAAGAGAACATGCATTACTAGTGTGAAGCTAATTTATGCTCAATAAGTTTAGCGTGATGATATGCGTACGAAAATACATTCATTTTTCATTTTTTTTGAAAAATGATTCCTCTAGGAAGAGCTAGCTGTCAGTCACGCTTTTTGCAGCCCCTAAGGAGAGAACGTTCATTACTAGTGTAAAGCTAATTTATGCTCAATAAGTTTAGCGTGATGATATGCGTACGAAAATACATTCATTTTTCGTTTTTTTTGAAAAATGATTCCTCTAGGAAGAGTTAGCTGTCAGTCACGCTTTTTGCAGACCCTAAGGAGAGAACGTCATTACTAGTGTGAAGCTAATTTATGCTCAATAAGTTTAGCGTGATGATATGCGTACGAAAATACATTCATTTTTCGTTTTTTTGAAAAATAATTTTTTTAGGAAATGTTGTTTTTCTCTTATCTGAACTCATGGAATCCTTTAAGATTTCTTGGACGACTATCATCAAACTGTTAGTTGATTTAAGTCAAAATCCTTGTGAATTGTTGTATTATCTTAAGAGGAAAAAGAGCTTTCATTGATTATTTTATTTAGAGGAGAGAATGATGGTACAAATTTTGTTGGGACTGTTGGGTGTCCTATTGGTTTATTATCTTTTTTATTTTATTCGCGATTTGATCGCAGAGCGCGGAAACTGGGGCGGCGGAAACATCTTTGTTTCTGGTGTGATCGGCTTTATTACCGACGCGATGGATACCTTGGGGATCGGCAGCTTTGCACCGACGACCATGCTTTTGGAAACGACGAAACAATTAGACAATGATCGGCAACTGCCAGGAACGTTAAATGTTTCTCATACGGTTCCGGTAATTATTGAAGCGTTCATTTTTATTACAGTAGTAAAAGTGGCACCGTTGACCTTATTTTCATTAGTTATCGCAGCGATCGTCGGTTCTTATGTCGGCTCAAAAACCGTTAGTAAGCTTCCTGAAAAAAAGGTGCAGTTTTATATGGGCATCGCGTTGATCATCACTGCGGCATTGATGGCGTTAAAACAATTAGGTTTGCTTGATTTATTAGGAACGGGCAATCATTTGACCAGTTTGACCGGAGTGAAATTGGTGATCGGTATTGTTGGAAACTTCATCTTGGGCGCATTGATGACGATCGGCGTTGGCTTATATGCTCCGTGTATGGCGATGGTTTACATGCTAGGCTTGAGCCCGCTAGTCGCTTTTCCCATCATGATGGCTTCTTGCGCAGGGCTAATGCCTGTTGCCGGCACAAACTTTATTAAATCAGGTGATTACTCCCGTAAAGTCAGTCTGGGAATTACGATCGGCGGGATCATCGGAGTGATTATCGCGACGCGTTTTGTTACCGGATTGAATATGACCGTATTAACCTGGATCGTGATCGTCGTTGTTCTTTATTCAGGTTTCACTTACATCCGTAAGGGAATGCATGAATTTGCCGGCAATTTGAAAAAGTCTTAGAGAAATCTCTAAGGCTTTTTTTTGATCATACGAAAGGTATTAGTTGTAAAAACAAAATCCTTTTTCGGTCCGTTCAGTAGCGAAATTATTGCTTGCGGCTATTGCTGAATGATTAGGTTTTCGTCGGAATTCTTTACAAACTTTTAGAGAAAATTCTCTGTTCAACCGCCAGCTTCTGACAGATAATAGACGAAACAAGTTAACTGATAGGAGAAATTATGGATCAGGAATCATTAATCATCGACTTGCTGTCTGCGGGAGAACCAATTTATCGGCGCGTACGAAAAAATCGCCAAAAGAATCTGATTTCGGCTTTTCTGTTTCTAATTGGTGCATCGGTCCTGTTTTTCGGTATTGGAAGTTTTGTTTATCAGTATTTGGGGATGCGTGTACATTCGATTGATCGCGGCTACTGGCTGCGGGGCTTTTATCATTTTTCACTAGTGCTGGGAGGAATCAGTGCAGCGGCGACAGTCGTCTTCTTCCTGGTGAATGTGATTCAAGAAATCAGACTACGGCAGTCGTTTCAACGTTTTCTGGAGCGCTATGTAAAAGAAGCAGCGAAGTACCCAGTGGTTTATCAGGATCGCGAGGCCTATTATTTAGCAGAAGACGATCGAAAGCCAACGCTGCGCTTAGCAAAGGATGATTGTATCGAGTTAACCACTACTTTTGATGATGCGGTCATTTATTTAGGCAACCGTCAGGAGCTATGGGGCTTTTCATCAATTCAATTGTTCGTTTTAAATGGGGAACCGTCCTTGCTGCCGGCAACTTTTCCAAAAGCTAAGGGAGTCAATCAGAAGTGGCTATTACTGATAATCAGCTTCATCTTTGTTAGTGGGACCGGCGTGTTTACTTATTATGGAGTTACGCGCTATCAAAATCTTTACAGCGCTGAGCCGTCAAGGTCGACCGCTTCAAGTGCAGCAGCGCCCTTGACGAGCAACGAGCTGCTGACGCAGCAGGGAACGGCGCCGACTAAAAAAGTGAATCAGATGAATCAACTGGATTTGAATGAACAGACGCAGGAGCTTTATTTAACGACAAATGGCGGGACAGACTGGTCTTTTGTACCGCTGAAGCCTGAATGGCTGCGTACAGGCAGCTATCTGCTGACTAGTGGTGAGATTCCGCTGGGGTATTGGATGGACAAGACGTACGATGTTTCAAAGGCGTTCTCCTGGTTTATTTATTCGGAGAACGAAAAGGAGCTGTTTTTCTTATTCTCGAGTGATAATGGACAGACGTGGAAAAAAGCACTTGTGTCTGAAGCCGCGCAACGAATTCGTTATCGCAAGGCTCAGTTTTTCGCCGATGGCAGCGGCATCTTGGTTTATTCCAACATATCACCAGAGGTATCTTCAGAAGGCTTGGAGATCTACCAGACGAATGATCAAGGGCAGACGTGGTCTAGGAGCAATGGTACGACGATCAATCAGCCTGTACAAAATGTCAGCTTTGTTAATCCTGCTTTAGGATTTGTCTCCACACGGGAAAAGCTGTATTACACCAACAATAGCGGCAGCTCCTTCAAAGAAGCGGTAGTGACGATCCCAGCGGATTATCAAACCGGTGGATTGGATCTTTTCCAATCACCTAACGAAGTGACTCAAGTCAGTACCAATCAGCTGGAGACCAAATTCTATTTGTTGAAAACGAACGGGATTGATCAGGGGAAAATGTTTGCCTGTTTGTATCGTTCCTCCGATAATGGCGAAACGTGGCAATTTGCTGAACAGCTGTCGCAGGTGCAGCTGACTGATTAAGTTTACAGCTGCTAATTTTCCTGCTATACTGCTCGGTTACAGAAAAAATAGTGATGGAGTTGATTCGATGAATGATGTATTGGATAAAGGTCCGTTCTATCATGGGACAAAAGCTGATTTGAAGGTAGGCGACCTGCTTGAGGCAGGCAAACGCTCCAACTACGGCAAACAGGAAAAAGCCAATTTTGTCTATTTCTCAGCGACGATGGACGCGGCAATCTGGGGTGCAGAGCTGGCGTTAGGAGATGCGCCGCAGCGGATCTATCAAGTAGAACCGACGGGTGAATTTGAGAATGATCCCAATTTGACAGATAAGAAATTTCCCGGCAATCCAACCCGATCTTACCGGACCCAACAGCCCTTGAAAGTTGTCGGTGAAGTGACGGAGTGGACAGGTCATTCGGCGGAACAGCTGCAAAAAATGCTGGAGCATGTGGAAAAAATGAAGCAGCAGGGAATAGAAGCAATCAATGAATAGACACATTCGGGACACTTTCTCAATCATGAAAAAAGATGCGTACTGCTGCTGGTTAAGATGGTCTAGAGAAAACCGTTAAAGAGCGGAATAAAAAAGCCTTGATCGATTCAATCAAGGCTTTTTGTCCTATTCGAAGGCTTTATTAACATCTTCCAGCATCATCTTAGTCGATTCCAGTCCGCCGCCGCTAAGGTACCAAACGTCGGATTGAAGTGAGAAAACCTTTTTGTCTTTGCCGGCGGTTGTTTGGGCAACTAGCTCGTTGTCGGCAACAGCATTGTTGCTGTCATCGCCGCCGATTGCCTTTGTCCGATCGACGACAAAGAGGATTTCTGGATTTTTATCTAGGACATATTCATATGAGACACTTTGACCATGAGTAGAGGCTTTGATGGTATCATCTGCTTCTGCAAAGCCGAAGGTGTCATAAATGATTCCAAAACGTGAGTCTTTCCCATAGGCTGATAATTGACCTTCGTTAACGAGAACAGTCAAGGCTTTGTCTTTACTTGCTTCCGCTTTTGCTTTGGTTTCTTTGATACTGGTTTTCAGTGCGGCTAATTGTTTTTTGGCCGCTTTTTCTTTGCCGAAGATTTGTCCTAAGGTTTCAACATTTTGTTTGATGGAATTCCACGTATCGGAAGTATCGACAGCTAAATACATCGTTGGAGCGATGGCTTTCAGCTGATCAAGAAAGTCGCTTTGACGACCAGAAATAATGATCAGATCCGGCTTCATTTGATTGATTTTTTCCAAATCCGGCTCCTTAATCCCGCCTGCGGACTCTAGCTTTTTATAGTCCTTCAAATAAGCAGGCAGGTTATCCGTTGCCGCCCCTACGATTTTATCGCCTACACCTAAAGCATCCAAGGTATCTAAAGAACCATTATCGAAAATCACGACCTTGTTAGGATTTTTTGGCACAGTCACCTTTCCGTTTGAGTCATTTACCTCGATTGTCTCGTCTTTGACAGTGCTGTTTGCTGCCGCTTTGTCTGTTGAATCGCTGCTTCCTTCATTAGCCGTCGAGCCGCAGCCGACCAAGCCTAAACCAAGCAATACCATAGATAGTCCAACAATATATTTTTTCATTTCTATAATCCTGCCTTCCTA